>NZ_CP022381.1:1650000-2632967 GCF_002302535.1 Capnocytophaga sp. H2931
CTTATAAATATTTTATATAATTCGTCTATTCTTTTGATTATTAGTTGATTATTTAGTGAATTGCCCTGTGAAACGCACAAAAAACATATCATCAATGTCATTTGCTTCTTACGATGTGGAAAGACGCACCCGAAAAGTGTCTTTTTACGCACAAGTGATGCCATTCGACTGGAAACCAAGTATCTAAAATCATTGAAAAACATCTTCTCTGGTTGAATATCTCTTTGTTTGTTTTTCTTAACGGGGTCGTTGTGGAATCGGATAATAATCAAAATGTGAATGCAGGTATCCGAGGATTTTTTCCAAGCCTGTGGAAGCCTTGTCTTTAACGACTTTTATTTTAGTATTGCCCACAGGGGCAGGATTGGGGTCGATGTAATATATTTGGGCGGTGTTCGGAGCATAGTCGATGAGTCCTGCGGCAGGATACACTTGCAAAGAGGTTCCGATAACTAGCAGTACATCAGCGGTTTTGACTTCTTCAATTGCCTTTTCAATCATCGGAACGCTCTCGCCAAACCAAACAATATGTGGGCGCAACTGGGCTTTGGACGGACTCAAATCGCCCACCAAAATATCGCCTTCGCAAGGATAAACCACTTCCGAATTGTCCACCCCACGCATCTTTAAAAGTTCTCCGTGTAGGTGAATAATATCCGTGCTTCCTGCTCTTTCGTGGAGGTCGTCTACATTTTGGGTAACCACCACTACCTGATGATATTTCCCCAATTGGGCTAATAATAAATGAGCTGGGTTGGGAACGACCTCTTTGAGTTGTCGTCTGCGTTGGTTGTAAAATTCCAATACCAAAGCAGGATTTTTGGCAAAACCTTCTGGACTTGCCACCTCCATAATATTATGCCCTTCCCAAAGTCCGTCTGCATCGCGAAAGGTTTTTACGCCACTCTCGGCACTGATTCCAGCCCCTGTGATGGCTACTATTTTCAGTTTTTTGAGCTTGTACGACCAATGTTGTGGGTATGCCGATTTCTGTGCTTTCGGCGTGATGGGGTTGTCGTGATAGGTCAGTTCAATTCCCAAAATTTTTTCCCATTCACTATTTGTAATCCAATCTTTTAAATCTTTACGACTCGTATTGAGTCCTTCCACATATTGTTTGGCAACATATTCGCGGTATTCAAAAGACACCATTAAGGGAGAAAAGATATACCATTCGGGGCAGATTTTGTCCAACTTCTTAAAGGCTTCTTCAATGGTATCATTGTCGAGATGGCTCAATGTTCCGCTGTCGTTCATATCGCCTGTAAATTCGCCAAAGCAAGAACTTGATTCAACCCCATAACTGCTTCGTTTGCCATCGGTTACACGCACAATATCGACACCAAAACCCTCTCCGCCCAAGCTAAAAACCACTTTTTTCATAGGAGTCATTAATTTTTATTATAACCAAATTCTTCTTGTTGCGATAGTAAAACCCTTTTCCACCATTGCTCTCTTTGAATAATAACCTCGTCATCAATGGTCGATTTGAAAATATCCAAAATAGAATAACGGAAATTTTGTTTGATATGGTCAAAATCCAAATTTAATAAACCTTTATTTCCTCCGTGTCCATTTTCTACATAATTTTTCCAACGCCCCAAAAGCATTTTATCTCCGTAGGCACTGCCAACATAGCGTTTATTGTTGGAAACATCGGTGATGAGATACACGCCTTTTTGATTTTCCAGAGCCGTTTTCCAAACCTCTTTTTCCACAACTTTTGATAATTCTTTCCAAGAAAGATTTACCTTGTCGTAACCTGGGAAAATTTCTTCATTAAAAATATCGGGCAATATTTGAGAAACTTTACAATCATTAATGATAGATTCCGCCCAGCGAACCAATGTTTGACTTGTGTTTTTGTATTCTACAATTAATCGTCCTACATATTTTTGATATTCTTTTAAATCCTCGTACTCGTATCCGACACCATCGTAAATATCTAATTTTTTAGTAACCTTTCCAATGTGGAACAACAGCCATTTATCATCTTTTATTCGCACAAGCCCGATGGTGATTTCGCCTTCTTGATAAACATTTTTTGAATAATTCCAATATTGACCTTCTAATAAAGATTCTGTTTTCTTATCTTGAAACATTTCTATCGGATTCCAATTTTTATCAACCATTATGATAAGACGAATTTTTGTTCTTTTTAAATCTTCGATAGGAATTTGTAAAATGTCATTTAGCTTAATTTCGTTCATAAGTAAGTATTATTTAAAGTTAGTTAAAATATTTTATTGTTGTTGTAGGGGCGTATTGCAATTGCTTTGCCTATTCGCTATGCTCGGGTCGCCCTTACATTTGCCCAACACTGCTGCGACTTGGCTAATGCCTCTCAATGCGTACGCTTCCGTTGGTCAATAGGTATGCTCTCGTTAGCCAACGCGAACGCTCCCGTTTGGGGTCGGAAGCGTATCGGTTTGAAATTCTGTGCAAAGGTAGGGAATAATCAGGTATTTTTGGGGTTCAATTCGGTAGGTTTTAGTTTATTATTGTTTTTAAAGCCAATTTTAATGTTATGACAAGTTTCATATCTATCAAGCATAATTTTTTCAATCTCTTTTGCTTGACGCATATTCTCTGCACTTTCTGGATGACGAACTAATACAGCATACAAAGAGTCTAATTCTTTATTAGATAAATTTTTAAAATATTTTTCAGATTCCATAGTGTCATATTGTTTAAAGTATGAATATTCCTAAAAAACGATATAGATTTTACCTACTTACCTCGCCCTTTGATAGTGTATGAATATGATAAAGAGTATAATAAAAACAACTGAAATGATAATACCCAATTACTTAACGCGTTTGTAGGTAGATATTACACCATTTTTTCCATCAGTTGTATCCTCAAATTCCTCAAAAGTATCATCATCTATAAATTTGAATCCAAAATCATTCTCTATATACTCACCTTCTTCATAATATCCATTATAAATTCTACCATTTTCTATTCTGTATAATAGCTCCTGATTAATACATTCGCCTTCTCCATTTACTTCTGGTTCTGGATTTACGAAAAAATAAGTCAATACCTTGTCGGTAAAAACATATTTTGTACAACCATCGTCTATTACATTTTGTGGGTTAATTCGTATTCCGTCTTTTACATTTTCTTTTTTAACACATTTCCAAGTACCTACAAGACGAACATTTTCCGTTTGAGTGTCATCACTATTTTTCTCACAAGAAGCTACCAACGAAGCTACGGCTACCAAAGCCAACATAAAAAATTTCTTCATTTTTGTTTGTTTTTAAAAATTATGTGCAAAAATAAGTAGAGGCGTTATCTTTTTCAGGTTCAATTCGGTACAATACCACAAATTGAATACTTTTGCAAAATAAAACCAACAAGCCAATGCCAAACGCAGATTTAGACCTCATTTTACGCAAAGAAGTAGAGAAAATATTTGGAAAATCCGTCAAAGACAAACGCGATAGTGAGTTGCTTTCCGATAGAATTAGCGAGGAAATCCGAGAGCAGATTAGCTCCCAAACCATCAGGCGATTTTGGAAATTAATCCAAAACGGAAGTAACATTTCGCCCCAAACCAAAGATATTTTTTGTCGCTACATCGGATTTAATGATTTTAAGGCTTTCGCCGAAAATGTACAAAACAACCGCGTAAATACGTACGATTTTTCGTTTTTAGGAAATTGGCAAACCATCAGCAAGTACGACAAACCTCTATAATATTCGTGATTTTGCTAATTAGGTCGGTGTAGCTTTGAAACCCATTTTTGACTATCTTTGCGCTTTGACAATTGGGGCAATGGAGTGTAATTGTTATTAGCATTCAACAAAAATACAACTTTACTCCCTGATTGTCAATTTTTTATATCATCATACTTTTTAAAACACGAATAGAAATTTCAAATACTAACTACTTTATTTTCCAGATGGCTCCATTTTTCGTTTCTAATTTACTTAGAATGCCCTGTTGAGTAAGGTCATTTAGTAACTGTTCACTGTCTTTACGAGGCATACCTGATAATTCTGTAAATTCACGAGCGGTCAAACTAGGGTAATAATTAAAAAGGGACTTCCAATCTTTGTGATATTCTTGTTTTGTAGCATCAGGAAGGAGTTTAAGCACGGCCATTTCAAATAAAGCATAGGGTCTCGCTCCGTAGACGATTTCTTGCTTGTTTCCACTTATGAAAATTACAGTAGGAAATCCGCGAATGCCTATTTTTTTTGCTAATTCTAAATCTTTTTGAAACTCTTTCCGCCCTTGATTTTCATAATCTGATTTCAGCTTTGAAATATCAAGTCCTGCTTGTTGAGCTGCTGTGGCAATATGTTCCCATTGAGTGATATTTTTCTTTTCTAAGAAAACCATTTCACGCAATTCACGCAGAAAAATTACAGCTTTGTCATTATCTTGTAATTGAGCAGCCTTGAAAGCAATGGAAGGAGGATAAGAAGAATCTAATGGATTTTCAAGCCAAATATCACCGTCTATAGGCATATCGTAGTATGGGCTTACTTCATCCCAGTGATGGGCTACGTCAGAAGGTTTGCTTATACCGCCACTGTTATAACTCCAATCTGGGAGTAAACCACCCATATGGTAATTTATAACTATTTCATTTCCGTATTCGAGTTTTAGTTTTCTTAATTGGGGTTCAATCCCCCAGCAGGAAGAGCAAATCGGGTCGGTATAATAGATGATTTCTATTTTCTTTGAGTGATTTTGTAGGTTTCTCTCTGATTTTTGGTTGGATTGTGAAGTCTCACAGATACCTGTTTTTGGGTCGCATAGTAGTGGATTAGTATTTTGTCCCATAGTTATTGTAGCTTTTAGAGTTATTAAAAAAAGAATCCATGTTTTCATTGTCAAAAAATTGCTATAGTACCTTATTTAAACACATATACTTACCTAGATTTTTGGTATCACATAACACTGTTTTTAGGCTTACAAAGATATGAAATTAGATGTGAAAGGAATTCAATAATAGTATTTGTTTGGAATTTAGTCATTCCTCCAATCTATCTACTTCCACAGCCCACTAAAAGCCTACCTTTAGATCATCGTAAAAGCGCGAGTATTTTCCAACTGCGATGTTGATTTGTAACCCAAAAGTTATTCCTTTAAAATATTTTTCTTGGTGTATTGGGATAGCGTAACCTGTATTCAATTTTATTAAGTTTAATACGTTTATTATAAATTGAGGTTCAATAGCATAGGGGGTAATAGAAACTCCTCCGTTAAGGAAATTTCCACATTCGATGTTGATTTGAGGTAATATTTTAGCTTTTCTTTTTACTGTGGTATAAAAAGCTTTCGCTCCTATATTCAATACCGCTTCATCTTTATTCGAAGCACGATATTCTAGACCTAATCCTGCTATATTTCGTCCTAAATATCGATATTCGGCACTTACTGCTAATTTATCAAAGAACTGTGCTTGTACTTTAGTCCAAGAGCATATTATTATCAAGATGAGTGTTATTTTCATGTCTTTATTTAAAAGATGCTTTGTTATCAAAATATGTCAGATTTCTGAATATAAAAATAGCAATCAGGATAAAGTTATAACTTTATTGAATGTTAAAAAATATAACACGCCATTATCCTGATTCTTAGAATACAAAAATAGTAAAAAATGAAAGAATTCTATGTAAAATAATGTTGTATTTTTGGTGATTCCTAAATACAAATTCGCAACGAGTTAAAAAACTATTGCTACATTCAACTTACAAAGGTTCATTTTATGAGTTTTTCCCCTAAAAAAAGCAGTATCTTTGTAGCGAGAGATTAAACCAATTAAAAATAACAAAAAGAAATCGCAATGGAACATTTACATGAAGGACACAGCCATAGCGTGGCGAGTTTGGAGAGCATCAACCGAGCTTTTTATATAGGTATCGGGTTGAATTTAGTGTACACGATTATTGAATTCGTCGTGGGGTTCCGAATCAATTCCTTGGCGCTTATTTCGGACGCAAGTCATAACCTGAGCGATGTTGCCAGTTTGGTCATTTCACTTCTCGGACTGAAACTTACTCAGAAAGCAGCTACGTATTCATTTACTTACGGTTACAAAAAAGCTTCTATTTTAGCTTCGTTTATCAATGCGGTACTGTTGGTGTATATTGCCGTGAAAATTATCCTTGAGGCTATCGAACGTTTTGACGCTCCCCCCGAAATGGCGGGTAGTATGATCATCATAACGGCGACTATTGGAGTTATTATCAATGCTTTATCTGCTTTTCTTTTCTACAAAGGGCAAAAACAGGATATCAATGTAAAAGGGGCTTTTCTGCATTTGTTGGTAGACGCTCTGGTATCCGTAGGGGTGATTGTATCGGGAGTAATTATCCATTTTACGGGATGGTACACTGCCGACGTGCTGACCAGTTTGGTGGTTGCAGTGGTGATTTTGGTTTCCACCTGGAATCTGCTTACCGAAAGCGTAAAACTCATCCTTGATGGTGTGCCTCAAAGTATAAAAGTGGATAAAATAAGGCAAATTATGGAGTCGCATCCCAAGGTTTGTTCGGTGCATCACATTCATATTTGGGCATTGAGCAGCCAGGAAAACGCACTTACAGCTCATTTGGTAATAGAAGACAGTAGCACTTTTGAAGAAATTGACCAACTTAAAAAAGAAATAAGACATACTCTCCAACATGAACATATTCACCATACTACATTTGAAGTGGAACTTTCAAAAATGAAATGTAAGTGTGATGATTGTCATTGATAGAGTGAACATAAAATTCGAAGTGCTAAAAGGAAAGGCTAAGAAGTTTTTAATAGAACCAAATCATTTGTTTCTTCCTATTTTTTTAATCATCTATCTAATCAAATTTTATTTCTTTCATTTGTAGCTTATTATAAAAAAACTATATTTGTGGTTCGTAAATCAATTTCAAAAATGGCAAAACGAATCAAACCCATCAAATGTCCGCAGTGTGGCAGCACACAAGCGACCGAAACCAAAACCGATTATTACCGCTGTAAGAGCTGTAAATCAGAGTTTTTTATTGATAATGATGATATTAACATCAATCATCGGCACAGTTATGATACGCCTCAGTTTTCGGCAAAACATCTAAAAGCACTCAAATTTTTAGGGCTTGCGATGGCGGTGTTTGTGATGATGATGGTGGTAATTTCGTTGCTGCCGTCCAAATCAACCTACACCCCCACCACGGCTGCGGTTCAAGAAAACAAGCCCTATTGGAATATTCAAGAAATTATACCCACAGCCGATAAAGACGGCGAACCCATTGCCATCGTGGTGGGCTCTATTGTTTCTGGAAATCATCCTAACCAAACTTACAAACCCACTTTTGGCTTTTTTCACGCCCAAACGTTTGAAGAAATCGCTGCGGTACCAATTAATGTAGAAGGTTTTTACCCTATTATTAAATGGAAAAAAATGGACGAAGGCAAAACCTATATCGTCATCAATAAAAATCGCCTGTTTTTATTAGACGAGAACACATTGAGCATCAGTGAAGTAACACCGCAAACCATCGGACTGCCTGAATTTGAAAAAGGCTTTGCCGAAATAGACACAAACAGTGCCTATGAAAATTCACTTGAAATAACCAATAATTTAGGCAAAGAGTATTATTATTTTCCCAAGCTTAATCAGGCGATTTTATATGGAAATCGTAAAGAAATGGATCAGCTGATTGCCCAAAATCCGATTGCTCCACAAGGAGTAACTCGATTTGTTTTTTCAAGAAAAGATAAAGATAAACTACCTGAGCTTTTTAAAGTAAAAAGACAAGGACAAGCGGGGTATCCATATAAGAGGTATTTTTTTCGCTGGTTCAAAGGTGAGTTATATATAGACAAAGAGTCTCAAGTTTTATCTTATGAGAATTTTACCCCTGAACGATTTTATTTTAAGCCCGAAGTGTTGCATTATGATGACAATGAGGTGCTTATCCATTTCAAACACGAATGGGCAGAAAGCAGTCCCTACTTTTTTCAAGTGCTTGATGCCCAAACAGGCGAGATAAAACTTAGCTTACAAAGTCATAAAGATATGCACTATCTAAGCGATGACTTTGTTGCTAAAATAAAAGACGGTTATTTAATAAGCAACTATGATTCTTTTATTCTCAATACCAAAGAAGGTAAATTAGAGAAACTTGAACTTAGAGAAAAATTAACCCAACGATAAAATCAAAAAAAGATGAGCATACTCAACATTTTTAGCAATCAACTTTCCGCCGTCATCGAGTGGAAAAATCCGAAACCGAGTGTCATTTGGTGGAAATATCCGTCAAAACGCGATGAAATTATCAACGCTTCTAAACTCATTGTTGCTCCCTCGCAGGGCTGTGCGTTGGTGTATGAAGGGACGTTGGTGGAAATCATCGAAGAAGAGGGGATTTATAACCTTAAAACCGACAACCATCCGTTTATCACCACGCTTGTCAATCTGCGTCAGAATTTTGACAGTGAGCATAAACTCAAAATTTATTTTTTCCGTAAGGCACAGATTCTCAATCAGCGTTGGGGAACGCCAAATCCCATCAAATTCATTGATGCCACTTATAAAATCCCTGTGGAATTGGGGCTAAACGGAAATTTTTCGTACAGAATTGCCAATCCCAAGTATTTTTATACCGAAATTATTGGCGAAACCGATGAATTTGAAGCAGAAGCGATGAGCAAAACGGTTGCCGAGCGTATTCCACAGCTTATTGCCCAAAACATTCACGAAAAAAAATATTCCTACATTGAAATAGACGGTAAAATTCACGACATCGCCCAAGAAATCAAGCGTGAAATCAATAGCGAATATGGAAATTTGGGGCTCGAACTTACCGATTTTCGTATCGTAGGAACGCAATTTGACGAGGCTACGCAGGAGCGTATCGGTCGTGTTGCCGATATCAGTGCCGATGTACAAGCTGCCAAAGAAGCAGGATTGGATTATGTGGAATTAGAGAAACTGCGTGCTTTACGCGATGCGGCGCGTAACGAGGGCGGACTTGCCGGAGCGGGGCTGCAATTTGGCGTGGGTATGGAAATCGGTAAGAAGTTTAACGAACAAACCGATTCGATGCTTGCCAAAGGAAATGCCGATGCCGCCGAACAGCTTCGCAAACTGAAAATCTTGCTCGATGAAAACATCATCACGGCAGAAGATTTTGAGCTTAAAAAACAAGAAATTTTAAGGAAGATGTAAGTTAAAAAGTATGATGTTTCATTTTTGTCAGGCTGAGCGAAGTCGAAGCCTGACAGACAGAACGCTTAACTTTATAGCCATTTTCAAACAAAACATTAAAAAAACCTGAAAGATGAAATACATTATAGGAATTATCGTTGTGCTGATTATTTTATCAGTTAGTACTTATTTTTTAGCCGATTTGTGGGAATACGATACCTTAATCACGCCCCAAGAGCTTAAAAAAGGAGCGGTTACGGTGATGATTGTAGGAGCGGTATCGGTTTTACTATTGATTTTGGTGCCGTTTTTTTTCAAAGACCACGACAAAGGCTACGACAAAAACCACAATGGAATCGCACAGCCGAAAAAAAACACATTAAAAAAGAAAGAAACAGCGAAAAGTAGTCATTACCAAAAGTGAAAAACTTTTGTTGTAAAGAGAAACTGAGATTTATTGACAAACGTTTTGTTATTTTCAATTTCAAATTACTTTAAAAAACACATCTTACAATGAATCTCGATACGATTTTTACGGAAAACTTTTCCTTGGGAAAGGAAATCGTTATCCCAAGAGGAGCGTTTTTAAAAACGCCCGATACGAAAGACACGCATATTTATCTTGTGAAAGAGGGAAGTTTGAAAATCGGATTTTTTACCGAAAATGAAGACAAAATACTAAGGTTCGGGTACGAGAATGATGTAATCACGGCATTGGATTCTTTTATCACGGAACAGAAATCCAAATTGTATATTCAGGCAATCAAAAAGTGTCGTTTGGCGGTGGTTTCTAAGTCTGATTTTATGGCATTTGTACAAAAATCTTCCGAAAACTTGTGGATTTATACCAAAATTTTAGAAAAACTACTTGTTGACCAATTGGAACGCGAACAAGATTTGCTCTTATCCTCGCCCAGAGAACGCTACCAGCGAATTTTGAAACGAAATCCGAAACTTTTTCAGCAAATTCCGCACAGACATATCGCCGTGTATTTGGGAATGACCGAAGAGACGCTTTCCAGACTCAAAAAAACATTGACGTCAATCAAGATTTAGCACCTCCATTTTGCTGACCTTTGCCCTCAAAAAAAGATGGACAGAAAACAATTGTTAGACACGCTTACGCAGATAACGCTTGAAAATAAAACCTTTGCAGAAGTGCTGCTACTAAAATCCGAAATAGAACTCAGCCATAGCCCCAATGATGATACTTGGAGTATTTTGGAATGTATCGAACACCTGAACTTGTACGGAAATTTTTATCTGCCCGAAATAGCTTCGTGTATAGCAAAAGCTGATGAAAGCAACCGTAATCTGTTCAAAAGCGGATTTTTAGGCAATTATTTTGTGAAACTTATTCGGCCCAAACCTCGGCTCAACAAAATGAAAACCGCCACTAAAATGAATCCCAAAGGGCGTAGGCTTACAAAGAATTGTTTGCAAGTTTTTATCCGTCAGCAAAACCAACTCCTTGATTTACTACAAAAAGCCCACACTACGGATTTGACTCAACTAAAAACCAAAATTTCCATTTCCAGATTCCTGCGTCTTCGCTTGGGAGATACTTTGCAGTTTGTGGTTTACCACAATCAGAGACATATGGAGCAAGTAAGGCGTATTCTTCAAGGAAAAAAACGTGACTGTTTGTAGAAAATTGCTACTAAAAAAGGATGCAGTTTTTTATAAAATTTTCTACATCTATTCAGAGGTATTATTTTTTTAATACCTCTACTTTACCATCTTGGAAAATCACGATGGTTTCTCCAGAAAATGGACTTACCACGGAAATGTTCCAAAAATGCGGATTTGTATTGAACTTCGGAATGATTTTTTTGTTTGCAATCGTCGTTCCTTTTTTGGTTTCGGTTATGAGTTTTTGAGATGAGTTTTTTTTGCTAAAATGATATAAATCATATAAATATCTTTTTATAGATTCATCTTTTGGTAGTTCAAAACTATCTTTTTGACCTATTATTTTATCCGAAAAATAGACATAGCCCCACAATTCAGGTTCATGCATACTAATTTTCCATTGTGGAGACCATACCCAGTTGTACTCAGGTAAATATTTTCCGTAGGCGTCTTTCTTTTTATCATATCGTCCATTCGTAAGGTCAAAATCCCATTGTACACGAGAAAAATTCACTCTCCAAAACTTGTTTGTAGGGATATTGTTTTGCTTGTGAGCTTCTCGCATTGCTGCCCACGGGATGGCGATTTCTACACTCCAGAAAGTATCTATATCTGAGGCGTTATTGAGTGTACCATTCACGTACACAGCGGATTTTAATCCATTGATATCCCAGCCATCCAGTACTTTATTAGTTTCGCGATACGGTTTGGTAAGGAATAAATCCCAAACAGTATTAAGTGCGTTAACTTCAAATTCATAGTAGTTATGTGAATCATTATCAGGATCTAAGAAAATTTCAAAATCATTATTATGAAAAATAACTGTATCACGCTCTTTGAGAGTTGCCCAAATATGAGGCTCTTCCATCTTTGCGAAGAAATAAAAATAATCATCATCATAGAGCATTTTCACGTTGGTTTTGAAATGTGGAATTTTAACTCCCTCAATATCAATAAAATCATCGGTGTATTCCGATTTTTGCCATGATAATTCACTGTCCTTACCATCGATTTCTATTTTTTCGGTTACGCGGTAGGCAATATATGTTTTTGGATCAGGCTTTGATTGAGCTGACAATGTCGTCATACTGAATACGAATACAGTGAATAGAAATTGGAAAAAGAGTCTCATAATCATATGTTTTTTTCAAGAGCAAAAATACTAAAATAATTCCAATTTCTAATCTATTGAATTATTTTCATACATTTCGCAGTTTGAATATAACGCTCTTTTTTCGTATCTTTCTTAAATACAATCCTATTCCTAAGTACATTAGTAAAGGAATAAGTCCGAAAATAGGTGAAGTTATTGGAGATTTGTCCAGATTTTAATCCTTTTAACTTTGAAATCGTATAAGTTATGTTCTTTCTAAACCAAAAACGCCCCAATTAAGGAGCGTTTTTGTGTCTTTTACGGTGTATACAATCAATTTATGGATTACAATTCCCGTTTTTATGCAAAAATTGACTATTATTCAGGTTCTGTGTAGGTTACTATATCAATACCGATGCCGTTGGGGTCTTTGATAGCGAAATGGCGGTCGCCCCAAGGTTCGTTTCGTAGCTCAATTTCAATGGGAATGTTTTTGTTTTTCAATTCTTTATAAACTTCATCTACATTTTCGACTTCAATAGTCAGGTAAACACCTTGATTTTGAAAAGGTTTCTGAAAAATAGGTTGTTGGCTCGGGTGATTGGGAAGCAAAAAACTGATTTCTGCTTCTCGATTGGGAGTATGGAGCAGAAGGTAAAATTCGTTTTCGAAGCTCACGCCAAAGTTTAAAATTTCGGTATAAAAGGCTTTGGTCTCTGCTAATTTCTCGGTGATAATTCCTGCATTCAATTTCATTTTTTCTGAATTTTAATTTTTGGCAAAATTATCAAGAGTGATGAAACCAAAATAGGAAAAAAGGGACAGAATTATTTATACATCAAATTTTCTTGTGGCTCGTTTTATAATCCATTGGGTATGCGGATTTTCGAAAGTTTTCCAGCGGTGGATGAGAGGCAAAACAGCTTCTTTATTCACTTTAAACCAGTCAGTTAGGTGATTGGCAACGGATTTCTTTACAAACATAATTTCATCATCTTTTAGAAGTTCCAAAATTTGAAAAACAGGAGCAGGATTTTCTACAAAAGTATCTAATTTACTCGCCCAAGGGAGCTTGGGTCTCAGTCCCTCACTTGCCAACCTACGTAAATGAAAATTAGGAGATTTTGCCCATTTTTCAATGATTTCTAGTGATTTTTCAGGGTATTTTCTGATAAATGGACGTACGGCGTATTCGCCTGTATTTCTCTTAGTTATCTCCTCTATAGCGTTCATCGAAAGCGTAAAATGATTAATACCATAACGTTCTACAAATTTTCCAATAGGCAAAATCCAATAATAATGTGTGAACATTCCTGTTTGATTGGGATTTTCTTCGCCCAAAATAGAGAGTAACACACGCAGAGCTTCTTTGTAGTCTGCTGAAAGATAGTTTTTTAACAAATCTGCGATGGTGATTATTCTCTGTGTGTAAGTTTGCCCAATAACCTTATTTTCTGTGTCTTTTATGAAATTTTTGCTGTTAAAATCAGGATAAACCCTATTAATTTTTTCAGCTAACAATTCGGCAAGATTTGCCCCAAATTTTTCGGTAATGCTGTAATTCGTTCCCATCTTCGTGAATTTTAGGCAAAAATAGAAATGTTTTTTAATGATAAAATAGGAAAAAGGGGACAAATTATTTGTAATAAACCTCCCTCGGCGTTACTCCACAAAAAGTTTTAAACTCTTTAATGAAATGCGATTGGTCGTAATAGCCCATATCGTAAAATGATGGATTATCAGTGTTTTGATTGGAAATTTTAGCATTCAAAAAAGACTGAAAACGAACTACTTTACTAAAAGTTTTTGCGGTATCGCCAATGTAAAATTCAAATAATCGGCGGAGATGACGAGGACTAATTCCCGTATCTAAATCGCTCACTATCCGTGCATTTCCTTTTGATTTTAAGATGATTTCCAAAGCTTTATAGAATCTGTTGTCTATACTAAAATCAGTCTTTTCCAAGTATTTACTAAAAAATGTATCTAATTCATTTTTAATCTGTTGTAAACTCTGCGGATTACTGAATTTATGAGCAATGAATATCGCCAAATCGGAAGAAACTAAATTCAAAAGAATATCATTATTGTTCAATTCTTTGGCGTCTTGTTTGAAAATCAACGGAAAAGCAGAAGGCAAAAATCGTATTCCCACATAGTTAAACTCTTTTCCTAAAGGAAATTCTGTGTAGTTTTTACAAAACCCCATAAGGTAACTTTCATCAGGATTTTCCAACTCAAAAAACACATCAATACAACCATCGGAAATCACTCTATATACATAGTTTTCAGCAAGTTGTGTTTTTGTTTTAAGTTGCCAATAGCAATAGATGAAAGGCAATAATTTTTTATCAGGAAAGATTTCTGTATAAAACACATTTTCAGCCGATTGAATAATCGTTGGCTGAATGGGTTTGTAGTAATTTCGTATGTTCAAAGAGGATTGCAAGAAGTATGATATTAAAGTAAAAAATTACAGGTGTTTCATCGTTTTTTAAGAATTCCATATGCACTCATTTCTAATATTTTATGTCTCTAAGGAATGCAATACGTTGCTTATCTCAAACTCTCTAAAAGCATTTTTCCATCGAAAAAACTTCAGTTTATATCCTTATATTATATAGCAAAAGAGGTTTTATAAACATATGTTGTATTCTCTTTAAGACTCAAAATCAGGAAAGCATTCAGATTCAATAGCACTCAGCTCTTAATTTAAAAGACGAAAGAGGCGTATTCCTTTTCAAATAACGCCTCTTTCATTCATATCAACAGAATCTATTTTTTAGCATTTGAAGCAATCAAGTTCAAGGCACTTCCGGCTTTAAACCACTCAATTTGACTTTCGTTATAGGTATGGTTTGCTACTATGATATCTTTTGAGCCGTCGGCATGAACAAACTCCAACTGCAACGGTTTGTTAGGAGCGAAGTTAACTAAGTCTAAGAAATTTACAGTGTCGTCTTCTTTAATCTTGTCGTAGTCAGCTTCGTTAGCGAATGTAAGTGCCAACATACCTTGTTTTTTTAGGTTTGTTTCGTGAATACGAGCAAATGATTTAACTAAAACTGCTTTTACTCCTAAATGGCGAGGTTCCATGGCAGCATGTTCACGTGAAGATCCTTCTCCATAGTTCTGATCGCCCACTACGATTGACGGTACTCCTTCAGCTTTGTACTGACGTTGTACTGCAGGGACTTCCTCATAAGCTCCTGTAAATTGGTTTTTTACCGCATTGGTTTTCCCATTGAAAGCATTCACAGCTCCTATGAGCATATTGTTTGAAATATTGTCCAAATGTCCGCGGTAACGCAACCAAGGGCCCGCCATCGAAATATGGTCAGTAGTACATTTTCCTTCTGCTTTAATAAGTAATTTCGCTCCCGTAATATTTTTACCGTCCCATGGTTCAAACGGGGCTAATAATTGTAAACGTTGTGAGTCCGGACGTACAACCACTTCTACGCCCGATCCGTCTGCCGCAGGAGCTTGGTAGCCAGGGTCGTCTACATCAAATCCTTTTACGGGAAGTTCGTCGCCATATGGAGGTTTGAACATAACCTCTTCGCCTTTATCATTTAGTAGCTTATCCGTTATTGGGTTGAAATCTAAACGACCTGAGATAGCTAGAGCAGCGACCATTTCAGGCGAAGTTACGAAAGCGTGTGTATTTGGATTTCCATCGGCACGTTTTGAAAAGTTACGGTTGAAAGAGTGAATAATGGTGTTTTTTTCTTGTTTGTCAGCACCCTCTCTATCCCATTGACCGATACAAGGTCCACAAGCATTAGTAAATACTTTTGTTCCTAGTTTTTCAAAAACTTCAATCATTCCATCGCGTTCTATAGTGTACTTAATCTGCTGAGAACCAGGGTTGATTCCAAATTCAGCTTTAGGGGTAATGCCTAAATCCAATGCTTGTTTTACAATGGATACAGCTCTTGACATATCCTCATAGGAAGAGTTTGTACAAGAACCTATTAGCCCCCACTCTACTTTTAGAGGCCATCCGTTTTCTCTAGCTACTTCTTTCATTTTTGAGACTGGAGTTCCTCGGTCAGGAGTGAAAGGTCCGTTAATATAAGGTTCTAATTCTGAAAGGTTTATTTCAATAAGTTGGTCGAAATATTTTTCTGGATTAGCATATACTTCTGGGTCAGCTGTTAAATATTTTGCGACCTTGTCGGCAGCTTCCACCACATCCTGACGACCTGTTGCCTTTAAATATCTACGCATTGAATCGTCATATCCAAAAGTTGAGGTTGTAGCTCCGATTTCAGCTCCCATATTGCAGATAGTTCCCTTACCTGTACAAGAAATAGACTCTGCTCCTTCACCAAAATACTCTACGATAGCTCCCGTTCCGCCTTTTACAGTTAAGATATCCGCCACGCGTAGGATGATGTCTTTCGGAGCAGTCCATCCGTTTAGTTTCCCCGTGAGTTTTACCCCGATTAGCTTGGGGAATTTTAATTCCCATGCCATTCCTGCCATTACATCCACAGCATCAGCACCTCCCACACCGATGGCAAGCATTCCAAGTCCACCAGCGTTCACAGTGTGTGAGTCTGTCCCAATCATCATACCTCCAGGAAATGCGTAATTTTCCAATACTATTTGGTGGATAATTCCAGCACCTGGCTTCCAGAATCCGATGCCGTATTTATTTGAAACAGATGAAAGAAAATCAAAGACTTCTTTTGATTGCTCGTTTGCCACAGAAAGATCCTTTTCAGCTCCTACTTTGGCTTGGATGAGGTGGTCGCAGTGCACCGTTGTAGGCACTGCAACTTTTGATTTTCCTGCGTGCATAAATTGTAACAATGCCATTTGAGCAGTTGCGTCTTGACATGCCACACGATCGGGTGCAAAATCAACATAGTCTTTTCCTCGCGTGTAAGCCTGTGAAGGTTGCCCGTCCCACAGGTGAGCATATAGAATTTTTTCAGAAAGTGTCAGCGGACGCCCAACCAATTCACGTGCTTTGTCCACACGCGAAGGTATATTTTCGTACACCGCCTTAATCATTTCAATATCGAAAGCCATAATTATGTGTTTTTATATTCATTTCCTAATACGCAAATATATGGTCTTTTTTTTAATTGATAAAATATATCTAATAAAACATTTTTTTGTTGTTTTATTATAAATATGTTTTTTTGATTGCTATAAGCGAGAAATATTTATAAAATAGTAAATTATTTATTTAAAAATAATCATTGTCATATATAAATTGCAAATAAATTGCTTTTTTGAGAATGTAATATTTTCAATAAAATATTCTTATTTATATTAATTCTATTTTGATAAGACTAAGAAAAATGTTTTTTTGATGCGATGCTAAGAAGGGGAATTTAAATTCTATTTTGCACATTCACATCGACATATTTCCCAGAAATAAGATTATTTTTCTTACCTTTGCCACTATGTTGTTTACTGAGAATAATATACTAAAATAATAATTTATGAAACTACACAAGATTGTTTTGTCAGCATTGTGTCTGTCGGCAACTGTGTTAACAGCACAAACCCCAGCGGACTATGTAAATCCGTTTATCGGAACCTCTAACTATGGGGCGACTCATCCAGGGGCAATTGCTCCCCGCGGAATGTTGAGTATTTCACCCTTTAACGTTGCATTTGACACTAAGGGAATCAAAGATCCATTGGAAAAAGACAGTCGTTGGCTATCGAATCCTTACGTAAATGAAAATAGATTTTTAACAGGTTTTACGCACGTTAACTTGAGTGGTGTAGGTTGTCCAGAGTTGGGGGTTATCATCACCATGCCGACTACGGGGGAGTTAAAAACGAATCATTTGGACTATGGAACTACTTATTCGAACGAAAAGGCTTCGGCAGGATATTACAGTACGCATTTGACAAAGTATAACGTGAAAGCCGAGATGACAGCTTCAACAAGAGCCGGGGTGAGTCGTTATCATTTTCCGAAAGGGGAAGCAAACATTTTGCTCAATTTGGGTTTAGGACTAACCAATGAGCAAGGAGCGATGGTCAAAATCGTTTCGCCAACCGAGGTGGAGGGAATGCGGATGGTGGGGTCATTCTGCTACAATAGTCCGGAGTTGGCTTATCCCGTTTATTTTGTTGCAAAACTCTCAAAACCTGCAATGAACTACGGCGTTTGGCATAAACCAGAAACGTACAAGGGAGTGGAAGCCGAGTGGATGTGGTACAATGGCGATGTGCGTTTGAAAGAGGGTTTTTCCAGAGAAGTAGTGGGGGATAGCATTGGAGCGTATTTCCGATATAAGTTTGATAAGGAAGAAATAGTGGAGGTGAAAGTAGGTATTTCCTACGTAAGTATTGCTAATGCTCGTGAAAATTTAGAGAAAGAAATTGGCGTAAAAACCTTTGCGGATGTCTATCAACAAACTAAAAACGAATGGAATAAACAACTTCACGCACGTGTTGAAGGAGGTACAGACGACCAAAAAACAATTTTTTATACAGGGTTGTATCATGCTTCAATACATCCCAACGTATTAAATGATGTGAATGGTGATTATCCTCAGAGCAAAACTAACAAAATAGGAAAGTCTAACAACCGATACACCGTTTTTTCTTTATGGGATACTTATCGTAACTATCACCAATTGATGACCTTACTCTATCCTGAACAGCAATTAGGCATGATAAAGTCAATGTTAGATATTTATGACGAGAGCGGTTGGTTACCCAAATGGGAACTTAATTCCACGGAAACGTTTACTATGGTTGGAGATCCTGCAAGTATCGTTCTGGCGGACACATACTTACGAGGATTGACAAATTTTGATGTCGAAAAAGCGTTTCAAGCAATGCTGAAGGGAGCAAATACCTTAGAGAAAAATCCAATACGTCCGGGTGTAGCCGAATACTGGAAATTAGGCTATCTGAGTGTGGATGGCGGTGTAGCAGGACCTGTTTCTACCACACAGGAATATAACATTGCAGATTTTGCAATTGCTCAATTGGCGAAAAAAATAGGTAAAAAATCTGATTATGAGCGTTTTAATAAACAAGCGTATTCTTACAGAAAGTTGTTTGATAGTCAAACTAAATTACTTCGACCCAAGTATAGCAATGGCAAATGGTATGAACCTTTTAATCCTGCAAGTGGAGCAAATTTTGAGAAAAATGTAGGCTACATTGAAGGAAATGCGTGGCAATATGTATACATGGTAACTCACGATGTGAAAGGAATGATAAAAATGATGGGGGGTGAGAAAGCTTTTGAAAAACAGCTGGATCATATCTTTGATTCCAAGCAATATGACATGGCAAATGAACCTGATATTGCTTATCCTTACTTGTATAACTACGTTCGAGGAAGCGAATGGAAAACTCAAAAAAGAGTACACGACCTCATTGAAGAGTACTTTCAGAATAAACCCGCAGGATTACCAGGTAATGAAGACACAGGGGTAATGTCAGCTTGGTTGATTTACGGAATGATGGGATTCTATCCAGTAAGCCCTGCAGAGCCAATATACACTTTTACAGCTCCAAAATTTAATAAAATCATCCTTTCATTGGATAAAAAATATTATCCAAATGGTGAATTGATTATCGAATCAAACGCTTCTCCTGAAAATGTGTATATAAAACGTATTCTTATTGATGGGAAACCTTACAAATCGTATTTTATAACTCATGAAGAGCTAAAAAAAGCTAAAAACATACGATTTGAATTGGATAGAAAGCCTTTGAATACAAAAAAATAATGCAAACAAGTTCTAAATAGGATACTTAAAATAATCATACAGAACAAAAATTACGACGAATATAATATTTTTAACGAATAACAAAGGATAAACAGATAAAACAAATGACTTTTTTAAAAAATGTATTAGCGACCATTCTCGGTTTTTTTATATCCTTGGGGATATTTTTCATTATTTTTCTCATATTTATGTCAGTAATGATGTCATCGATAGGGTCGACAGACAGTGCCGCGGTGATTGTGAAAGACAATTCAGTGTTAGAATTGGAGTTCAAAATGCCTTTAAGAGATTATGGTGAAAAGGTTTATCTTGAAGATTTTGATTATACCATTGAAGAATACAACGGCTTGAACAGCATTCTTAAAGCAATTAAACATGCCTCAACTGACAGTAAAATAAAAGGTATTCTTTTGAAAAGTTCAGGTAATCTATCGGGATTGGCTTTAGTTCGGGAATTACGTGTTGCTTTGGAGGATTTTAAAACTTCAGGTAAATTCATCTATGCCTACAATGATGTAATTCCACAGTCAGATTACTACTTGCAAACGGTAGCGGATAAGATTTATGTAAGTCCGTTAGGAAAATTGAATTTCAGAGGATTGTCATCTGAAGTGCTATTTTTTAAAGATTTACAGGATAACACAGGAGTGTCAATGGAAGTAATTCGCCATGGAAAATACAAAAGTGCTGTAGAACCGTTCTTAGACAATAAAATGAGTGATGAAAATCGACTACAAATCAAAGAGTTATTGAGCTCAGTTTGGGATATTATTGTTCAAGATATTGCCGAAAGTAGAGCCATTACAGTAGAAGATCTGAACGCTATTGCTACAAATTTAGAAGCAAGAACTCCACAGTTGGCCTTGAAAAACAAAATGGTAGACGGAGTGCTTTTCCAAGATGAATTTGAGAACATACTTTGTGAGGCAATGAATGTCTCTAAAATTGAAGATGTTAATTACATAAACATAGAAGAGTATACCGAAAGTGTTTCTAAAAAATATTCTAAAAAAGCAAAGGATAAAATTGCAGTTATCTATGCCGAAGGTGAAATCATGTATGGTAGCGGCAGTTCCAAAATTGTGGGAGATAAAACCATTGTAGAATCTTTGCGAAAAGCTGTGAAAAATAACGATGTAAAAGCCATTGTGTTACGCGTTAATTCTCCAGGGGGAAGTGTGTTAGCTTCGGAATTGATTCACAGAGAAATAGCTGTTACAAAACAGCATAAAAATGTATACGTTTCAATGGGAAATTACGCAGCTTCAGGTGGATACTACATTGCTTGTCATGCTGATAAGATTTTTGCCGAAGCCGGAACTATTACAGGTTCGATAGGTGTTTTTGGAGCTGTGCCAAATGTTAGCAAATTAGCAGAAAAATGGGGTGTCAATGCTGAACAGGTGACAACTCATTCTAACGCGTTGGAATACAGTCTTTTTGAAAAGCCGTCTAAAAGTTTCATTGATGAGAATATGGAATCTGTTGAACAGATTTATGAACTCTTTTTGGAACGCGTGGCAGAAGGTCGTGGCATGACAACTGAACAAGTCAATGAAATTGCACAAGGGAGAGTGTGGAGCGGTAAAGACGCATTGAGGTTGGGTTTGGTGGATCAAATTGGGACATTGGATAATGTATTGGAATTTGTAGCTAATGAAAAAGGTTTGGAGTCGTACAGTGTAGTGTCTTACCCATTGTTTAAGACCAGTTTGAAAGAAATGTTCGGCACTTATGCGATGTCCTTAAAATCTCATTCGTTACAAGAAGAGTTAGGTAAAGAGGCATATCAAATGTACGAGAAAATCAAATTGTTATCGCAACAAGAAGGAATTCAAGCACGTATGCTTTTTGATGTTAGCTTAGATTGATTCTAAGTTTTACCAAAACTTTAACTTTTTATTTTGTTTTGTTTCTGTTTTCTTTCGTATCTTTGTGAAAAGAAAACGTCAAAACATTAATACTATGAAAAGACCGATGGTTGAGTATGCTAAGTTAATTCTGTCAAAAGTAAGTTTTAATTCAGAACTCTTCTGTAAGGAACTCAACAAAGCCTTAGACAAATTACTACCTTACGAACAAGAGGAGTTGAAAGTGTGGTTAGATAACTACACCAAAGACAAACCAGAATTGATTGATTGTGTGGTTTCTATAAATAAAAAGTAGAATTTTAATTGTTAATCAGAAAAGGCTGTCCGAGAACTAATCAGACAGCCTTTTCGTTTTTATTTTTCCAGATTTTCAATAGCTTCGGAAAGTCGATTCGTGATTTCTTCGATACTTCCTATTCCATTGATAGCGTGGTATTTACCTTGCTTTTTGTAGAATTCAATCAGGGGAGCCGTTTTTTGATTGTACTCTACAAATCGATTTCTGATTTTACTTTCATCTTGATCATCGGTACGTCCGCTCACCTTTCCTCGCTCAACAAGGCGTTGGATAAGAATTTCGTCATCTGCTTCTAATGCTAATGTTCCATGAATTTTAATTCCTTTGGAAGTTAAGAATGCATCCAAAGCCTCTGCTTGTGCAATAGTACGCGGAAATCCGTCAAAAATAAAACCTTTCGCATCTGGATTGCTATCAATTTCTTGTTGTAACATCTGTATGGTTACCTCGTCGGGTACTAAATCTCCCTTGTCCATATACGATTGTGCTAGTTTGCCCAGTGGAGTTTCGTTTTTGATGTTGTATCGGAACAAGTCTCCAGTAGAGATGTGTACCAAATTGTATTTTTCTTTCAGGAAAGTAGCTTGTGTACCTTTTCCTGCTCCTGGTTTTCCAAATAAAACTAAATTTGTCATTGTCAAAGATGTGTTTAATTGATATACATGAGGTAAATTTCGTCCTAATTCGTCATAGTCAAGTCCGTAGCCAACGATAAATCGGTTGGGAATAGGCATACCAACGTAGTCTATTTTCAAGTTCTTTTTGTAGGCATCAGGTTTGAAGAAAAGTGTTGCAATGCGTAAAGATTTCACGCCTTTATTGTGGAAAATACGATAGATTTCTTCGAGTGTATTTCCTGTGTCGATAATATCTTCCAATACTACCACATCGCGTCCTTCGACTGAAATATCCAAACCGATGAGTTCACGTACTTTCTCAGTAGAGTGCATTCCCTCGTAGGACGATAGTTTTACAAACGTTATTTCGCAATCTGCTTTGTAGTTACGTACAAAATCGGATGCAAACATAAATGCCCCGTTAAGCACAGAGACAAATACAGGAGTTGTATCTTCCATGTCTCGAGCTACTTCTGAAGTCATTCGTTGAATAATTTGCTGTATTTGAGCCGCATCAATGTAAGGTTCAAATGATTTGTCGTGTATTTTTATGATTTCCATAGAAAATAAATAAAAAACAAAAGTACGAATTTTTCTCAAAAAAACAATCGTTTTTAATCTTATCGCTGATTTTTTACATTAAGGGACTTGTTGTTAAAAGGTATTTCATATTTCCGACTCTGTGTGTCTGTTTTTTTAGTTTTGTATGCTCTGTTTATTATTATAGTTATTGCGTTTTTCTGTCAGCGTCGAACCTGAGCTGTTGTATTTCGTTTTTACCGTCCAAGCTCACGAAAGCAAAATTAAAATGCCATTTCACTAAACGAACTTCTGGAGTTGAGAAATGCCCGATAGGGAGTTTCAATAGTATCTTGTTCCAACCTTTCTTAAGGATTACGGGAATAGGAGGGCGTACCTCAAAATTCTCGTTTGTCAATGGTGTTTCATTAGATTTTTGGGTGTGTGATGACTGCCAATTAGGTGGGTGTATTTCAGAATTGTTTATCCAAACACGACTTTCTTTGTAGTCCCATTTTCCTTGTGGTGGAGGTAAATCTTTTTCTGACCTACTGTAATTCTGAGTGCTTATCCAAAGTCCCACTTTTTGTCTTTTAGGAGAGTATACGTGCGTATAGGCATATGCCGTATGATTGGGTAGAGGATTTTCGTACAATGACTTTACGATTTTTCCCCAAACATGTCTTAAGTAGATGCCTCCGCCGATTGTTTTTTGTGTGTAATAGGTTTTGCCTTGATGGGTATAGCTATTCGACAGTTCTTTTTCAGGAGGAAAAGACCTTGTTAAATCACCTTCGTTTGGGAAAGGATCTGTGATGGTCCATTCCATGTGGGTTTGTTTTACGTAAGCAAAGGGTAGGTTGTTAAAATAGTTATTTTTATGCCACAGCATTCGGCGTTCGAAATCTGCAAAGGCGATGAAATTGAGATCGTTTTTTGATGATAGGATTGTACCTTTGTTGTCAAAATATTCTGTGCCACCGCCTAACCAGGAGCGTTCTGCCAAGGCTAACATTGATGGGTAAAAATTGTTTTGAATCAGTATTTCCTGTTCATTAGGAATAAAGTGATCGTTCCATACAGCAAGTATACATCCTGCGTAGTTGTCACTTCCTTGGGTAACGTTTAGAATACGGCTGTTGTACAAAGCGATTATATCACCAAAAGCATCGAAGTGATTGAGATAGTGAAATCGAGAGTCAATCGCAGGGATGTCTTTTTGTACTTTTCCACGGTAGCTCCACAATTGAGTCATGTCAATATTGCCTACTTTGTAGTTCCAACCAGGATTCCATGAGATTACTTTTTTACCTCGCTCACGAATGAATTGCACCATGTTGGGAACAAAGTTTGGATTTGTGAATTCCACCTCATCTGTGCCAATGTGAAAGTACGGCACATCGAAATAAGGTAGCATTTCATCCAAAAGTTCTTTCAAAATTTTCATACCTTCTTCTGATTGCATATCGTGGTTAAATGCTTTACGAAAGGCCAAACTATGCCCAGGCATGTCAATTTCAGGAATCAGTATCATATTGTGTTGTTTGCAAAATTCAACCAATTCTTTCGCTTCATCAAGAGTGTAAAACTGCCCGTGCGAACGCTCATAGCTGGAAAGATGGTTTAGAATGGGGTGTTTTTTACTTTCTAATCGCCACCCTTGGTTCTCAGTTAGGTGCCAGTGGAAAACGTTAATTTTGTATTGTGAAAGTATGGAAATTTTTTTTTTTTAATTCTTCCAAAGAGATAAAAGTTCGCCCTACGTCTTGCATAAATCCACGAAAACGAAAAGCAGGGAAATCTAGTATATAGCAACCTTGAAATTCAGTTATATCTCCTTTATTTGTTGCCAGTTGTCGTAGAGTTTGCATAGCCCAGTACACCCCTTTTTCCGTGGTCGATTCGATTAGTATTTTGTCTTTGGAGATAGATAATGTATAAGCCTCTTCTTTGTTGACTCTAGCTTGAGGGATATCATTGACAAGCTTTACTTCAATGAGTTTGTTAGCCTTATCGGATGTAGTTCCTCCCATTTGTTTGATGAAATTTTGCCACTGTGTTTGCAAAACGGGTGTAGAAAGTCGTACTTTATGTAAAGAAAAAGATGAATTGTTAATCTCTATTAGCTGAGGCTTAGGTAGTAAGTGGTTAACACCCGAAATAGCATAGGAATAAAAAGTTAATAAGCAAATCAGGGATGTAAACATAAACTTCATAACATGGATTTTACAGGTACTTTATTATTTGATTACAAAGATACATTTTTTAAAATTAAAAAAAGTTGAATTTTACCGTCTAATTCATATTTTCCTAAAAATTATTGCTTATTATTTGAAAACATTCTACTTTTGCGGATAGTTTTATTGATTTATTATTATAACATAAACATGAAAGATAACAGAAAAAAACAAGAGGCGTTGGACTATCATCAGTTCCCCAAACCTGGAAAAATAGCCATTGTACCTACTAAAAAATATGCTTCGCAACACGATTTGTCATTAGCATATTCCCCAGGTGTAGCAGAACCTTGTTTGGAAATTGCTAAGGATAAACAAAACGTATATAAATATACTTCAAAAAGTAATTTAGTTGCCGTGATTTCCAATGGAACTGCTGTGTTAGGTCTGGGGGACATTGGCCCTGAGGCCTCCAAACCTGTAATGGAAGGTAAAGGTTTGTTATTCAAGATTTTTGCTGACATTGATGTATTTGACATAGAAGTAGATGCTACTGATATTGACAAATTCGTGGAAACGGTCAAAGCCATTGCCCCTACGTTTGGAGGTATTAATTTGGAGGATATTAAAGCTCCTGAGGCTTTCGAAATTGAACGCCGACTGAAAGAGGAACTTGATATTCCGGTAATGCACGACGACCAACATGGAACAGCTATCATATCTGCAGCAGCCTTAAAAAACGCTTTAGAAATTGTTAAAAAAGATATTCATCAAGTAAAGATTGTAGTCAATGGAGCGGGAGCAGCAGCCATTTCGTGTACCAGACTTTACATTGCTTTAGGAGCAAATCCTAAAAACATTGTGATGTGTGACAGTAAAGGTGTTATCCGTAAGGATAGTCCTAATCTGACAGAGCAAAAGGCAGAATTTGCTACGGATAGAAATATCCACACCTTGGAAGAAGCAATGAAGGATTCAGACGTATTTATCGGATTATCAAAAGGAAATGTAGTGAGTCCAGAAATGTTGTTGTCAATGGCAAAAGATCCTATTGTATTTGCCATGGCGAATCCTGTTCCTGAAATTGACTATCAATTAGCAGTGAATACGCGTCAAGACATTCTGATGGCAACGGGACGCTCTGACTTTCCCAACCAAGTGAATAATGTGTTAGGATTTCCGTTTATTTTCAGAGGGGCTTTGGACGTACGTGCCACCAAAATCAACGAGGAAATGAAATTAGCGGCTGTTCATGCTCTGGCAGATATGGCAAAGAAAACGGTTCCCGATCAAGTGTCGCTAGTTTATGGCAATGAAAACCTTTCTTTTGGACGTAATTATATCATTCCTAAGCCTTTCGATTATCGATTGATTTACGAAATTCCACCAGCGGTGGCTAAAGCAGCAATCGAATCAGGAGTGGCACTAAAACCAATTACGGACTGGGATGCTTATCGTGAGGAACTTATCGAACGTTCAGGTAAAGGTAGTAAGGAAATCAGATTATTACAAGACCGAGCCAAACGAAATCCAAAACGAGTGGTATTTCCTGAAGCCGACCATATTGAGGTGTTGAAAACTGCCCAACGGTTGTATGAAGACGGTATTGGAATTCCGATTCTTTTAGGAAGAAAAGAAATCATTACCGAACTCAAAGAAGAAGTTGGCTTTACTGCTGATGTAATGATTATTGACCCTAAAACAGATACTGAAAAATCAAGGAGAGAAGCCTTTTCAGAAGTCTATTGGCAAAAACATCAGCGACGTGGCGTTACTTTGGTTAGTGCAGAACGATTAATGCGTGAACGCAACTACTTTGGTGCAATGATGGTCAATACAGGGGAGGCCGACGCAATGATAACGGGCTATTCTCGATCGTATCCATCGGCTATTCGTCCAATTTTAGAACTTGTGGAGAAAGAGGAAGGAGTGAAACGCATTGCTGCAACCAGTATTATGATGACTCAACAAGGGCCTTTGTTTATTTCTGATGCAACTATTAATGTTGATCCTTCCGCTGAAGACTTGGCCAATATCACTTTAATGACTGCAAAGGCTGTGAAAATGTTTGGTATAGAGCCTTCAATCGCTATGCTTTCTTATTCAAATTTCGGATCTGCCAGTTCAAAAAGTACACAAAAAGTACGTGAGGCAGTAGCTTATTTACATAAAAATCACCCCGATTTAGTTGTTGATGGAGAAATTCAGGCCGATTTTGCTATCAATCCAGAGAAGTTAGCTAAATCGTTCCCCTTTTCAAAACTAAACAATGGAAAAGGAGCTAACGTATTGATATTCCCAAACTTGGAGTCAGCTAATATTGTTTATAAAATGCTGAAAGAAATACAACAGTTGGATACCGTTGGGCCTATCGTTTTAGGTCTTAGTAAACCGATTCACGTAACTACTTTGGGCTCAAGCGTTGATGAAATGGTCAATTTAGCAACTTTGGCCGTGGTTGATGCACAAGAACGAGAACTCCGAAAGAAATAATTTCTCACATATAAGACTTGAAGCTGTCCGAAAAGGGTTGTTTTTAGCAAAATATTAAAAATAAAATACTTATTTTCAATGGATTAAGTTTTGTGAAATTGCTAAAATTTGACTTTTTGGACAGCTTAAGTTTTTTGAGTAAAAATCTATGTGTCAACAGGATTCCTGTTCCCGCAGTCAAAAGATGAGTTTAAATAAATACTTGATTAAAGTAAATTAGCACAAAGATTAGTTATCAACATAAAAAGGAAAAGTTGAATCTGATTATATCGTAAGACGCTCAGATGTGTGATTCTACGAAATATTGAAAACTCAAGAATCAAACAAATCAGATAAATCGTTCTTCAGTCCAGAATCAATCTTAGCGAGAATTACTTATCCCATTTTTCCAAACGCAAACTATTTCCATCAAATACAGCATAAGTGAAGTGATGAATCCAATCACCTGTGTTGACGTAAGTTGCTTTATCATTAAGATGAATTTGCATAGGTAAGTGGCGATGTCCGAAAAGAAAATAGTCGTAGTGTTGGGTTTCTAATTTACGTTTGCAGTATAACACCAGCCATTCTCTGTCTTCTCCTAAAAATTTGACATCTTCATTCCCCGAAATTAATTTATTTTTAACAGACATATGCTGAGCTAATCGCACTCCAAAATCAGGGTGTAACCATCGGAAAAACCACTTGGCAACAGGATTCGTGAACACTTTTTTCATACGTTTGAATCCCTTGTCTCCAGGTCCCAATCCATCACCATGTCCTACAAAAAAACGTTTCCCATTGGCGGTAAAACTTAAAGGTTTGTGAAAGACAGGTATTCCTAATTCATTTTGAAAATAATCCTCCATCCAAAGGTCATGATTGCCCACGAAAAAATAAATAGGAATGCCACTATCACTTAACTCGGCTAATTTCCCTAAAGTACGGACGAATCCCTTTGGGACCACTGTTTCATATTCAAACCAAAAATCAAAAAGGTCTCCCAAGAGAAAGATAGCTCCTGCATCGGTTTTGATTCGGTCAAGCCATTGGACGAAACGTTTTTCACGTGGACGACTTGCTACAAAATTAGGTGCTCCTAAGTGATTATCCGATGCAAAGTATATTTTTTTATCACCTGCTAATGAGATTTCCATAGCGAAGAAATTTTACAAATTGTCGTTAGCAAACCATTCAGCATACGAACTCTCCGTTTCCTGTAAACGCAACGAAAACAGCGTAACATTACTTGGCAAATGTTTTTTGATACGTTCTGCAAAATCGACAACCAAATTTTCACTTGTAGGTTGATAATCTACAGTTATTATATGGTGTTCTTTATCTATAAGTTCTTGAGCAAGAGTTAAATGAGGAGAATTTCCATTAAAAACCATGGCGTGATCAAATACATCGATAATCTCTCGTTTTACAATTTTTTTCAAATCGCCAAAGTCAATAACCATTCCAAATTTCACATCGGATGGATTAGTAATAGGTTCTCCAATAACAGTAACGTGGAGTTTGTAGCTATGTCCATGCAGGTTTTTACATTTGCCATCATAGCCATAAAGAGCATGTCCAGCTTCAAAGTCAAACTTTTTGGTGATTCGTATTTTTGCCATTATTTGATTAATTTTAGTACGCAAAAATACGCAAGTTTTAGCGATATACAATCAAATCTGCTGTAAAATGTAATATCAATTCAGCATCCGTTCAAGCAATCAAATGCAGTTTTGGGAATCATTGAAAAGTATATAGTGTCTTTACATTTCTTTTTGTAAATGAATTACGCGTTGATAAAGTGTTGGATGTGAATAATTTAAAAACACGTTCCATGAATGTGGAGTCAGATTACTAAGGCTGTTACGAGACAATTTTTTCAAAGCAGTGACCAAGTGCTCTGCCGTACCCATAGTCGTTTTGGCGTATTCATCTGCTTGATATTCGAATTTTCGAGATATGTAGTTAGAAATCAAACTCGTAACCGTTGAAATAGGACTGTAAAGCAATCCAAAAGCTAACAAACCGATATGGAAACTATGCGTTTGCACTCCTAAAGCTTCCGAAAAAATAGAATTTTCAATAGCTAAAGACAACACGTAGAGCGTTATCCCTGTTAGAATTGTCGATTCTAATATATTGAAAAGAATGTGTTTATGTTTGTAATGTCCAACTTCATGAGCTAAAACAGCAACAATTTCATCTGTAGTAAGGTCTTTGATGAGAGTGTCGTAAAGAGTGATTTGTTTTGTCTTTCCGAACCCTGAGAAATAAGCATTTGCTTTGGTCGAACGTTTTGAACCGTCAATCACATAGATGTTTTTCAGCTGAAAACCAACCTTTTTTGCATATTCTTCAATGGCATCACGCAATTCACCTGCCTCCAAGGGGGTCTGTTTGTTGAACAATGGGACAATCAATCGAGTATATAGAAACGCCATCGCTACCGAAAAACCACTGACTAACAACCAAGTATAAATCCAAAAATATGTACCCACCCAAAGGTAAAACCACACCACTAAAGCCAATATCCCTCCGCCAATAAATAGAGTCAGAGCCTGTCCCTTCAAAAAGTCCGTAAAAAATAAGGTACGTGTGCTTTTATTAAAGCCATACTTTTCTTCAATAACAAAGGTAGCATAATACTCAAATGGCAAAGCTATTAAGTTGCTAATCAGCATCAGTATTCCGAAAAACAATAAAGAAATAACTATTTCATTTTCAAAATATTGACGTAGAAAACCATCTAAAAAGGCAAAACCATCAAGACTCAAAACCACCAAAGTCAGAGCGAACGACAACCACGAGGAAAAGGTTGAAAAACGATGTCCCTCAAACTTGTAGTTTTGCGATTTTTCGTATGATTCAGTGTCATAAACATCCGCTAACACCTCTGGAATCGGATCTCTAAATTTTCGAGCATTTAGTGTTGAAATCCATTCGTCTAACAAATGTTCGGCAATAAATATAGCCAGTATTAGATAAAATAAGGTTGTAGCGTCCATTTTTGATATATTTTGAGGAGCAAAAGTACGGATTTTCTCCGAATAAGTTCTGTTTGAAAGAAATATCTAACTTATTAACCTCAAAATTAAATCATTCTCTCGGATATTTCGCCATAAATTCTTCGGCTTTTTCAACCATATTCACTGAACCACAAAAAAATGGCACTCGCTGATGTAAGTGGTCTGCTTGAATGTCCATAATGCGTCGATACCCATCGGAAGCTTTGCCTCCTGCTTGTTCGGTAAGGAAAGCGATAGGGTTACATTCGTAAAGTAATCGCAATTTTCCGTGAGGAGTACGTGTTCCCGACGGATAGATATAGATTCCACCTTTAAGCATGTTTCTGTGAAAGTCAGAAACTAACGAACCTATGTAACGAGAGGTATAAGGTCGGTCACCTTCCAATTCTTGACAATATTTTATATAGTCTTTAACTCCCTGAGGAAAATGTACATAGTTCCCTTCATTGATGGAATAAATAGATCCATCTTTAGGAAATTGCATATTTGGATGCGAAAGATAGTACGTTCCGATGGAAGGATCGAGTGTAAAACCATTAACTCCTCTACCAGTTGTGTACACCATCATTGTAGAAAGTCCATAAATGATATAACCTGCGGCTACTTGTCTATTTCCAGGTTGCAAAAAATCTTCCAACTGCACAGGTGTACCTTCAGGAGTCACACGACGATAAATAGAAAATATCGTTCCTACAGTTACGTTCACATCAGAGTTACTGGAGCCATCAAGAGGGTCAATCAGCACCACATATTTACTCAAATGGCTGTTTTGAGAGGGTTCTACTGAAATAAAAAATTCGTTTTCTTCCGAAGCAATTCCACAAACTACTTCACGCTGTGTTAAGGCTTTGATAAAAATTTCGTTGGCAAATACATCTAGTTTTTTTTGTACTTCGCCTTGTATATTTTCCTCACCCATGTCGCCCAAAATATCCTCCACCAAACCTGCTTTGTTCACCTCACGATTCACAACTTTTGAAGCCAAGCGAATGGAACTCAAAAGTCGAGTCAACTCTCCTGTGGAATATTGAAAATCTTTTTGATTTTGGATGATGAATTCACCCATTGTTTGATACGTTTTAGCCATGTCTTTAAAGTTTTGAGTTTTATGGTATCAAAGTTAGCAAAAAAACATAAAGAATACAAAAATGTTTATCCATTATTTTCTACATTTTTTTTCGTAACTTCGCGTTTTGTAAAACAATCGTGCATCACAAAATGTCCTTAGAAGATCGTATTTTTTCTATCAATAACGAGATAGATTTCGAAAATATAAGCTTGGAAGTCTTTGAATATCAGTTTAATCACAACTTAGTATATCAAGATTTTTGCACCTATTTAAAAAAAACACCTAAAAATGTACGCTCTCTATTTGAAATTCCTTTCTTGCCGATAGAGTTTTTTAAATCACATCGTGTTTTTTGCGGACAAGATTCTGAACAACAGATTTTTACAAGTAGCGGCACCACAGGGATGCTAACATCAAAACACTATGTAAAAAAAATGAGCGTTTACGAAAAAAGTTTCCGAAAGGGGTTTGAGTTGTTTTATGGTAATCCATCCGAGTATGTGATTTTGGCTTTGCTTCCTTCGTACTTAGAACGAACTGGTTCTTCTCTCATTTACATGGTAGAAGATTTAATTCAGCAATCAAACAATCCTAACAGTGGTTTCTATTTGAATGAGTTACAATCTTTAGCTAACCTGCTAAAAGCATTGGATGAGGCAGGAAAAAAAATATTACTCATCGGAGTATCCTTTGCGCTACTGGATATGGTCGAAAAACATTCCTTTTCATTAAAAAATACCATCATTATGGAAACGGGAGGCATGAAAGGGCGTCGTAAAGAGTTGATAAGGGAGGAATTACATCATATTTTATGTAATGGATTTGGTGTTCAAGCTATTCATTCAGAATATGGTATGACGGAATTACTTTCACAAGGTTATTCCTGCGGGAATGGCATTTTTAAAACCGTACCTTGGATGAAGATTTTAATTCGAGATACTAACGATGCTCTTTCTTTTCAACCTAATAAAAAAACGGGTGGGATTAATGTAATTGATTTAGCAAATTTACAATCGTGTAGTTTTATTGCTACACAGGATTTAGGCAGACGCCTTTCTGACACAGATTTTGAAGTGTTGGGAAGGTTCGATAATTCAGATATTAGGGGGTGTAATTTATTAGTTTTGTGATAAAAATCCGAAAAGTTTTGTTTTAGACAGATTCGGCACTGAAATACTTGGTATTCTTCGAAAGTGACACACTAATCGTGATGAACAAACAAAACTTTTCGGATGGTGTATATTTACTTCTTTAGTCGGATTTTATTCGAACACATGAAAACTCTCTAACATGATGAGGGATAAAAACCCAGCAATAAAACCTAAGAAAGCCAACCACAGAATGTTTTTCAAGTACCAAAAAAAGTCTATTTTTTCCATTCCCATAGCAGCCACCCCTGCCGCCGATCCGATTATGAGTAAACTTCCTCCAGTTCCAGCTGCAAAAGCAATAAAATGCCACAAAGCACTATCCACAGGCTCTTGGAACATCCCAATACTTGCTGCTACTAACGGTACGTTGTCAATTACTGATGATCCCATTCCAAGAAGAGCCACTACAATATTCTGATTTGGAACCGCTTCGTTTAATACATTTGCAAAGTTGAATAAAATACCCACGGATTCCAAAGCGGCAACTCCCAATAAAATACCTAAGAAAAATAAAATACTTGATATTTCAATACGCGACAAAGCTCTGTGTGTCGAAAATGAAACAGCTGCATCTTCATTTAATTCTTTAATAGGTTTCAACAGCTCGGAGAAAAACCACATGGTTGCTAAAGCAAAAAGCATCCCGATGTAAGGAGGTAGACCCGTAACGGATTTGAATACAGGTACAAAAATAATGGACGCAAAACCAATAATCAACACTGGAGTACTACTTTTAAAAGCCTGTGTCTTGTCAGACCGCGGAATGTCCAATCGCCCTTGGAAAACGGGTAAGAATGATGCGATAGCAAAAGGGACAACAAAGCATATAATAGAGGGAAGTAACACATATTCTGTGAGTTTAGCTGCAGTCACTTTATTTGCCATCCAAAGCATCGTCGTAGTTACATCTCCTATAGGTGACCATGCTCCTCCTGCATTAGCAGCAATCACAATGAGTGAAATGTACCAAATGCGTTCAGTTTTGAATGGTACTAATTTACGCATAATTGTAACCAAAACGATGACTGTTGTCAAATTATCAATCAATGCGGAAAGGAAAAAAGCGATAATCCCGACAATCCAAAGTAAGCGTTTTTTTCTACGTGTTTTGATGATTTTTTTTATAATTTCAAAGCCTCGGTGCATATCAATTACCTCAACGATAGTCATTGCTCCGATAAGAAAAAAGAGAATTTCAGCTATTTTTCCCAAATGATGTAACAAAATGTTGTCAATAGCTAAGTCGTTGTTTGTAGGGTTAATAGCGTGAAGGGCTTGATCTTCGATTTCATAGACAGTGAGTCCTCCCATTTTTAAAATAGCCCAACAAATCGATGCCATCCCTAGAGCTGAGATGGTTTTGTCAATCTTCACCTGATGCTCAATAGTGATAAAAAAATAGCCGATAAAAAACACAGCAATCAACAAAATTTCCATAGAATGTATTGATTTTATTATAGATGTAAAATTGGCGACAAAGATAAAAAAATACTCATGAATCCCATATAAAAACTAAAATCTTTTCCTTAAGAAAATCATCTGCTATTTGTATTCTTGATTATCAAAAATAATTTCGTACCTTTGGAACTCATTAATTTCATATTATTTTTAACCAAATAAATAGCTATATATTATGAGTTTTCCAACGGATTTAGAAATTGCACAAAATGCAAAAATGCTTCCTATTAAAGAAGTTGCCAAAAAATTAAATGTTAGTGAAGATGACTTGGAACTGTACGGAAAGTACAAGGCTAAGTTGCCTCTACATCTAATTGATAATGAAAAACTTAAGAAGAATAAATTAGTGTTAGTAACGGCTATCACTCCAACCCCTGCAGGTGAAGGGAAAACTACTACTAGCATCGGTCTTACTGAAGGGTTGAACAAAATCGGTAAAAAAGCCATTGCAGTGCTTCGTGAACCTTCTTTAGGGCCTGTTTTTGGAATTAAAGGAGGTGCCGCAGGAGGAGGGTATTCACAAGTAGTGCCAATGGAGGATATCAATCTGCATTTCACAGGCGACTTTTCAGCAATTGAAAAAGCAAATAATTTGCTTTCAGCAGTGATTGATAATAATATACAAAGTAAAACACATTCCATTGGTATTGATCCACGTACAGTTGTTTGGAAGCGTGTGATGGATATGAACGACCGTGCATTACGTCAGGTTGTCATCGGCTTGGGAGGTAGTGCCAACGGAGTGCCTCGTGAAGATGGGTTTAACATCACTCCTGCCTCTGAAATAATGGCAATCCTTTGTTTGTCAGAAAGTTTTTCGGATTTAAAGAAGCGTATTGGAAACATCTACATCGGTAAAAAATTCGATGGCACACCTGTTTTTGCTCGTGATTTGAAAGTAGTAGGAGCTATGGCATTACTGTTGAAAGATGCGATAAAACCTAATTTAGTGCAAACTTTAGAAAATAATCCTGCCATTTTGCATGGAGGACCTTTCGCAAGTATTGCTCAAGGAACCAATACAGTATTAGCTACCAAAATGGGAATGTCCTTAGCTGAATATACTATAACGGAAGCTGGTTTTGGAGCTGATTTAGGAGCAGAGAAATTCATGAATATCAAATGTGTGTCTGCTGGACTTGCTCCTGATGCAGCTGTTATTGTTGCAACTGTTAGGGCGTTACGCCATCATGGAGGAGCAATGAAAGAAGAATATACCACAGCAAGTCTTGAAAAAGTAAAAAAAGGTATCGGAAACTTAGAAAAGCACATTGAAAACGTGCAAAAATTTGGATTGAAAGCTGTTGTAGCAATTAATTTCTTCCCTAATGACAGTGATGAAGAAATTCAATTCATCAAACAAGTGTGTGAACAAAAAGGAGTGAAAGCAATTGTTTGTAAAGGATTTGCTGAAGGAGGTAATGGGGCAAAAGAACTGGCACAAGCGGTAGTGGAGATTGTAGAAAGTGGTGAAAGTAAATTTAAACCGCTTTACGACCATGCGATTTCCATTGAAGATAAAATTGTTAAAATTGCAACCGAAATTTATGGAGCTAAAAGCGTGAATTTTACTTCAAAGGCACGTACGCAACTCAATAATATTAACAAATTAGGCTTCGACAAAATGCCTGTTTGTATGGTAAAAACTCCGAAATCATTGAGTGATAATGATAAGAAATTAGCACGTCCAACGGATTTCGAGGTTACGGTTCGGGAGTTTGAATTTGCTTCAGGGGCAGGATTTGTGATTCCTATTTTGGGCGATACAATGCGTATGCCAGGGCTACCAAGCGTTCCTGCGGCAGAAGGTATGGACATAGACGACAATGGAATCATTACAGGACTTTCATAGTTTTTTAGTTCAGTAGGACTTTCTAGTACTACTGGATGACTGATAAAAAAGAGGAGAGAAGCTGTCCGAAAAAGACGGCTTCTTTTTTTGTGATTAAAGGAAGAAAATTTCGCTCTTTTTTCATTTAAAATATTGTTCATTCAAAAAAACATATTACCCTTGCAATAAAATATAACAATAGTTATATAATGTGTGTTATAAAATAATATTATGCCTAAAACAACGACAATAACAAAAGAAATTATTATTGAAAATGCCTTTGAAATGGTTCGAAAAGAAGGGTTTGCTGTGCTTTCTGCCCGAAACATTGCCAAGCAAATTGGTTGTTCAACACCATCGTATTTTTGCCAACGAAACAGTAAAAATTCCTTTTTCAAAAGGCTACGGTCTTGATATGTAGCCCACAACAAAATAGTAACAACCTAAAAATCAGAATAAAATGAACAACAAAAAAATCGCAGAGATTTTGGCTTCGCAGTATAAAGCAAGCCTTGGAATGCTACGTAAAACTTTGGAAAAAGTTCCTGAAGACCAATGGAATACGGATGAGTACAACAATCCGAATTGGCAAATTGCCTATCATTGCATTGCCGCAATACAATATTATTTAGGGGCAAATGACGCCAGTTTTGTACCCTTTGAAAAAGCCATCAGAGGGGCAGAGAGTCTTGGAGGTTCGCAAGAATGGGAAAATCCTGATGCAGGTGTGGTGGTAGAGGGATTTCATACCAAAGAAGAATTGTTTTCGTTTATTGATGAGCTGAATGAAAACTTGCTACAACGGATTGAAGCTCTGCCTTTTGAAGCGGATTCGGGATATGAATGGTATCCAGTTTCGCGTTTTGAATTGCATCTGAACTGCATCCGGCATACCCAACACCATACAGCAGAAATCATTGAGCGATTGAAAATAAAAGATATTAGCGGTTTCCGTTGGTGGGTAAACGAACACGAACCGGAAGAATGGGAGGGATAATTCTCAATGCTAAATGGTTAATATAAGGAGGTATAATTCTTCCTTGTTTTTCGTAATTTGTGAAAAATAAATAAAATCTCCTATTTTTGCCAAAAAAATAAAAAATGACACGAAAAAGAACCAAAAAAGAAAACTCAAAAATCAGTGTGATAGAGCGTTGGGACAAGCCTTTTGAGTATTTTGGATTTTTGAATTTGGTGCTGATGGCATTTTATTACGGAAGTTTGTGGTTTTCCGCCACGCCTTTGGACGCTGATAAAGTGTTTAAATTCAGTCTTTTAATGGCATTTGAGTTTATAATGGTACATTCAGGTGTGTTTATGGTGGCGTTTTCTGCACGCATCAGTTTGTTTATATTTTTCCCTGTATATGGCTTGTTTGCCTATTCTTTTCAGAGTATTATGGGGTTTTCGGATTGGACGATTACTACGCTTTATTGCGTTACCGTGTTTAACCGAATGCGTTTTGCATTTTTTAACACCAGTGAAGCTGTACAACAAAGAGTAATGGCTCAATCTGTCGTCGCAGTAATGCTGTATTTTTTTCTTGCGATGTTTGTCGCTTTTGGGCAAAATATTGTCCCAGAATTTGCCTTAGATGAAGGATTTCGCAAATCCCAAAGTTACTTAGATGCCAAAAAACACGGTGGACTTTTTTTAGATTTTCCTCATACAGCGATTGCATTGGGAACTCTGTATTTCAGCTTTTTAGCTCTTTTTGATTTGAGTTTAATCCGAAAGATGAAGTGAGGCATTTGATAAGATTTTGCATTTTTCAAGAAAGTTTAAAGGTCAGTCGTCAAAAAGGAGGTATTACTATTGATGAAGTAAAATAACGTTTGGTAGATACGCTTCACAGCTTAACACCACCAAAGGTATATTGTCCAAGTCCAAAACAATAATAAAATTTATTATTAAGTTTGTCTTTCCTAAAAAAACACGATGAAAAAACAAAATCAAACGTTGCTTATCATACTGGAAGAAAGTGCTTTTTTTAGCCCAGAATATTATCAAATAATGACACATCAAAATGTCAAATATTTGAAAATCAATTGTTATTCAGTGATTGAAGGAAGAGAAAATTTATATTCCATAAAGGAGTTTTTTCTAAATAGAAATGGAGTTGTGGAGTGGATTTTTCATTATCAATATTTTGAACCTTACGAATACAAAAAAGTAACATTTGATGCGTATGGCAAAAAAATACAGGCTCTTTATTATGATTCAGACGGAAATTTAGAACTAAAACAAATTTTTACTTATGATGAAAACAACAATAATTCTGAAATTTTAACTTTGCAAAATGAAGAATTTTATGCCAAAGTCACACGAAAGTTCAACGAAAAAGGACAAGAAATTTTTTGCTATCACGAACACCAAAACGACCGCCTGAGCGGATATTCGGAGTCCTTTTACGATGAAAGTGGCAGGCTCATCTCGATAAAATATTTTTATTCGGATAAAACTCATCACGGTTCGGTGTTTTATGAATATGACAAGTACGGCTTTTGTTGTCTATACCGATGGAAATCGGCAGTCAATCAAGACGATGCTACCATACAAAAAAACATCTTTGACTCCAATGGAAAAATTCTGAAGTCAGAAGTCTATAAGGCATATAATGAGGAAGTTCCGTTCGAAGTTTTTCAGTATGAGATGGATTTCTTTGATGTTTGAGAAATGAAATTATTTTATGATATTTCATCATTTGTATTTTATAGATTTTGTATGTCTTATCTAATGACCCTTTCAAGGGGGAGATGTAAAAATTCCCTTTTGATTTGCTGAATTATATCAGTAAAATTTGAAGATTATTGGATAAGTCGTTTTATGTTTTTAGACGGGGATTTTTTTAACGAACTTTCTGTTTTTTATGTGATTATCGTATTTGTTTCAATTGGATGGTTGCTACAACAAAAAAGGAGAATACGAAGTCTCCCCGAAGGTAAACTTTCAATTTTTCCCTTAAACAGCCATTTCGCCAATACGATGTTAGTGGGCAGTTTCTTTATTCTTCAATCTTTCTTTTATAAAAAATATAATCTGTGTTAATCGGTTCTATTCCATAATTTTTAATGTCGACCGCAATTTGAGCACGGTGATAAGTCGAATGGTTTATGATATGGAATAAAACATCTTCAATTTTATTTGTAAATTTTTGTCCTTTTGAATTTTGATATTCAATTATATTTTCAAGATTATTTTCACGAATTATTTTCAAGGTTTTTGTATAATTTTCATCATTTATCTTCGAGATTTTATTCCATTCGTTAATTTGCCAAACTCCAAATTCAATTTCATTGTCAATTCTGATGTTCCATATTTGTTGAGCTTTAATCAGATGATTTATAAGTCTCAAAGATTTTTCAGGAACTTCTTGGAAATTTTCCGTCAGAAACTCAATCCATTTTTTTATTAAAATGATAGTTGTACTCAAATAATTCGTTTAACTTTTCCTTCATTTGGACGGTGTTTTGGTGAAATTACACATAACGGTTCGCGGCTTGGCGTAGTGGGGGCTTTTCAGCACAAAACTTCATACGAAGCCGAAAGTTCAAATTTACGAAAAACTGTCATACGAAGAACGTCCGCCCCCATTACGCCAAACCGCTGTTAGCTGCTGGCGTTCTGTCCACCGTCTTAGTAAACCATTTGTCTGTATGTCGTCCAAGTGTCGCTGTCGGGTTGTGCGTTCGGGTATTTTTTCTTTTCAGAAGGGCAGGAAATTTTTTATTCAATTTTTTTAGGGAACAAGCACACTCTTTTTACAGCTTTGGTTTGCGTGTCGGCTTGTAGCGGCTGCAAAATGTGTGTGCTTGTGTGCGTTGGCTTTTTACTTCGCTAATTGTAATATTCTGTATGCTCCTCTTGCAACAATTATAAAAACGATTGCTCCAATAATCAAGTCGGGATAACCTGAACTAAGCCAATTAACCAAAAGTCCTGCAACGATAACACCCGAATTAATAATTACGTCATTGGAAGTGAAAATCATACTTGCTTGCATATGAGCCTCTTTGCTTTTACCTTTTTGTAATAAGTAAAGACAAATCACATTAGCGATAAGAGCCAAAACAGAAACGATAATCATTGTTTGAAAATCAGGCATTTTCTCAACTCCTATAAATCGTCTGACTACTTCTACAAAACCAATTACAGCAAGAAGTATTTGAAAATATCCTGCAAATTTTGCGATATTGTTTTTTCTCGTTATTGTTCCACCCACCGCAAATAATGCCAATCCGTAAACAATACTGTCTGCGAGCATATCCAAACTGTCTGCCACTAATCCCATTGAGTTGGAAAAAATTCCTAACAGCATTTCCAATCCGAAAAACAGAAAATTGATGATAAGAACCGTCCACAACAATTTCCGTTGTTTATTGCTTGTGTCCGTTTCAATTTCTACTCTGCTTTCTTCTGTTGAAACCAAAGAAGTATCAAGGTTCAGTGTATTTAATGCTAAGTGTATTGGCTCTGGTTTTCCGTTATGATGAACTGCTAATTTTCGGTTCGGAATGTCAAAGTCCAATGATTTTATTTCATCAAATTTTTGCAGTTTCATCCGTATTAATTGCTCCTCGCTTGGGCAATCCATTTTTGTAATGTTAAATATTGTCTTTTGCATAATTGCTACAATTTTAGTTTGATACCACCATTGATTAAAAATCCGTCAAGCGGTGCGTAAATGTCCCTGAAAACAGGATTAGTTACTGTGCCTGTATAAATAGTGTCAAATCGGGTTTGCCTTGCGTCAAGGAAATTTTCAAAGTTGATGTAAACCGAAAATTTCTCCCATAGCTTTTCAACCATAAAACCACAAAGCACATATTGTTTTCCTGTTGCACCGTCACTCAATTTTTGAGGACTGAAATAATACGCTTCCAAACCTACTTTCCATTTGTCCTCTACTTCATACATTAAAACTGAATTTATCCTGTGCTTTGGCGTAAGCGGTGTATTTGTCAAAATTCCGTTTTGATGCAAGCGGGTATCGGTAAATGTATAACCCAAAAACAATTTAAAATCATCATACCCGATTTTGATATTGGTTTCCGTTCCTCTTGTATCAATGTGTCCTGTCGAATTGATAAATTGGTATAATCCGCCTGTTTGAGATTCAAGCAACAAAGGGTTATTCAAATAGGTATAGAAAAAAAGTTGGTTGATACTGAACGTTACTTTTTCGCCAAATACGGTGCGATAATTAAAATCAAAATTTCCTCCGTAACTGCGTTCCAATTTGTTGATGTTTTTATCAATGGGCATTACATTTTGGTATTGTATGCGTTCGCTTTCCTCTGTAAATATGGTTGGCGTTTTATAGCCAAAGCCACCGCCAAGCCGTGAAGAAAATTTGTCGGTTATTTTGAATAATGCTGAAACTCTTGGCAGCAAGGCAATACCATAATCAATAACATAGTCGGCTCTGAAACCTGTTTCAAGATTGAGCCACTTGGTTGCTTTCCACGAATTTTGAGCAAATGCACCAAAAGTAATTTGGTCGTAATTTCTCAACGGAAAAGTGTCTGTCTGCTTTTCCTGAAAGTTATCCGACCAAAGATTTACACCTGCAACCCATTCTGTTTTTTCCCGAACATTGGTATAGCTTGCTTCGCTGAATGTGGCTGTTTGTGTGCCGTCAAAGCTATAATTCGGAATATTGATTATCCTGTTAAAATAACTTACGCTGTTTTTAAAATTGAAGAAACTTTTGTCATTAAATTTATGGTCAAAAGACAATTGCGTGGAATAGCGTTGTGTTTTGTTTTCTTCAAAATAGCTGTGGATAGTGTCTCCTTTTCCTTGTATAAAATGTATGTCGCCACCGATACGGTTTTCAATAGCTGTGTTTATTCCAACATTCAGTTTTGTTTTGTCGCTGAAATAAACAAATAACTTGGGATTGAAAACATACCTGTCAAATTTTGGAATTGCTGTAAAATCAATATTGGCAGGGTTGTAAGCCCAATTGCGGTTGTGTGCTGCAAATATTGTTGTTCCAATTTTGTTAAATCGCTGTCCGTAAAAACCGTTAATGTCAAAACCTCTGCCCGAACTTCCGTTTAAATGAAAACGTAATTCTTTTTCATCTGTCGGTGTTTTGGAAATAAGGTTTACCAATCCTGCTATCGCTCCTCCTCCGTAAAGTGTAGATGAAGAACCTTTAATAATTTCTACTTGCTTTAAGTCAAGCGGTGGCGTTTGCAAAAGTCCTAAACCGCTTGCTGCTCCTGCATATAGTGGAAATCCGTCTTTAAGAATTTGAGTATATCGTCCGTCAAGTCCCTGAATACGAATAGAAGCATTGGCAGATGTTGCGGAAGTTTGCTGCGTTTGTATGCCTGTGCTTTCACTTAAAAGCATACGAATATCCCCTGCTTTCATATTGCCTTTTTCTTCTAATTCTTCCCCTCCAATAAATTCAATTCTTGTCGGAATGTCCTTTATGGTTCTGGAACTTCGGGTAGATGAAATCACAATTTCGTCCAATTCGTTTGCATTTGATTTGAGAAAAATCTCTATCAGGTTTGATGTTGTCAACGGAAAATCAAACGTGTCTTTTCTTGTTTCATAACCGATGTAACGAAATTCAATTATCTGCTTTCCGTTTGGGATATTGGTTAAGGTTATCATTCCGTTAATGTCTGCGGTTGCTCCTGTTGCCGTTTCTGATAAAATAGCTGTCGCACCGATTAACGGTTCTTTTGTTTCGCTGTCTTTTATGACCGCTTTAAATGTATTCTGTCCGAATACGGTATTTATGTTGAATGCTACCATTAGTAGCAAAATGATTTTAAACTTCATTGCCTAAATGATTATTAATGTTTGAAAAATAAGAATTGGCGGTGCGTAGCACCGCAATTTGTTATTGTGCCGAAGGCACGGAAACATTAACTAATCTTGGGCGGTTTCCAAATGGAAGAGAAAAAGTCAGACGTTGTATTTTCCTTGTAAATAGAAACTTTTTTGTCTGAATAAGTGAGGATAGAGTGTATTGAAAATTTTGCTATTGGAAAAGTAAAACCCAAACAGGTACTGCAACTCATAAATGGTGAACAACAATCGCTACAATCTTTGTCACTTTGATTGTCTTGTGATTGTTCGGTTGTTTGCTCCTGAAAACAATTGTCCTCCACCAAGTTTGGTGCTGCTGTCAGCAACAAAACATAAAGGGCTAATATGAAGGAGAAATATTTCACGCTGCAAAGTTAGTATAATTCATTATTTTATTGTCCAATCGTCATTATCATTTTCATTAACGGTTATCTTACTGATAACAGCGTTTGCCCCTGAGTCTGTGTAAGTTCCATACCCATTGACAAATACGCCTTTAGCTCCGTCTTTTTGATTTGTCATTGCGTATAAAATGGCTTCGTCTTCCAAGTCGTTTTGTCCTGTAAAACGATATATTTTGTCAATAACGATGTCGTTCAAATCAACTTTTTCGCCTCCTTTTTTGTAAGATATGTTTTCTTCCAACAAGTTAAAGTCTTCTGTATAACCACGTTGTCTTAGTATTTCTATTACTTCTGATAATGTTTTCTCTGTTGATAGCATAGTGTTCTCTATATAGATGTTTATAAATGCAAAGTTAAAAAAGCGTTGGGAAAAAATGGCTCTTTGGATTTTGCCGAAGCGTGGGCTTTTGTGTGTCGGGGCAAAAGCCAATGTGCCATTGTGCGGTGGCAAAAAATTGAATAAAAAAATGTGCGGTAGGGAAAAGAAAAAATACAGAAGGGTCGGCAAGGTGTGTCGGCTTAGTTCTTGTCCGTTTGTAATATGGTCTGTATGTCTTTGTTTATCTGTCAAAATGGTTTACGCTTCTCTTGTTTGTCTGACCGTTACTGTCAGGGTTGCACGGTCTGTCTTTACGCTTGCAGGTAACACGCAAATATACGCAATTTCGTTTATTCTACATATATAATATTCGTATATCGTTTTATTTTTTTATCCATAATTCTTTTATATATCAATAAATCAACAAGATACAACAACTAGAAACATTTGTATTTCCGAATGTTTTTACTGTCTTTGCAAAAAGAAAACAGAGCAAAGATATGGTTTACATTATTCCCCAAAAAGGATAGGTTTGTGGGTTATGCACTTTCTGTTTTTTATGTGATTATCGTATTCGTTTCAAAGGAATTAGTATTTTTGTCCTTACGAAGTAACACCTATGACGCACAACAAGACATAAAACAGCGTTTTTCAAGTTATATGCCCTTTATAACGCCACTACAATGAAATACAGAGAAATTAAACCGAATGGATTTTTGAACAACTTTGTACAGTGCTTTTGGTATTACGAAACTACTGACACAGAAATCCAGCATACCATTTTACCGGACGGTTACTTTGACTTAATTGCAGAGTTTGAAAACGAAACATTGACAACTGTCAAACTCACAGGAATTTGGACAAAACCGAAAGACATACAAATCTCTAAAAACGCTAAATTCTTCGCCATTAGGTTTAAACTTTTAGCCATTGAATATATCTTCCGAAAAGAGATTAAATCAATTTTAGACTCAATCGTAAATTTGCCTTTTTCATTTTGGAGCATTGACAAATATAAAACTGATGAATTTGAAAAATTTGCTTCCGAAATCTCGAATAATTTAGAGACCTCCATAAAACTTTTAAAGCCAATTGACAGTAGAAAATTAAAACTGTTCGACTTCGTTTATGAACAAAAAATCAAAACCGTTCCTATTGAAATTGAGCCACGAAATGAGCCTTGGGGCGACCGCCATTTCGCTATCAAAGACCCCAACGACATCGGTATTGATATAGTAACCTACACAGAACCTGAATGATAATCAAAAAAGATATAAAAACGCTCCAATCGGGGCGTTTTTTGGTTTAGAGATAACATAACTTATAAGATTTCAAGGTTAAAGGAACGAAATTTTCGTTCCTTTTTCTTTTAAAATTTGTCTGTTCAAAAAAACATATTACCTTTGCAATAAAATATAACAATAGTTATATAATGTATGTTATAAAATAATATTATGCCTAAAACAACGACAATAACGAAAGAAATTATCATTGAAACTGCCTTTGAAATGGTTCGAAAAGAAGGGTTTGCTGTGCTTTCTGCCCGAAACATTGCCAAAAAAATCGGTTGTTCAACACAGCCCATTTATTGGACATACAAAAATATGGACGACCTCAAAGCCGAAGTCTACCAAAAAGCTCTTATTCACTTACAAAACACAATGTTGGGCTATTCAAAAACAGGAAACTCTTTCCTTGATTTAGGATTGGGGTATGTGCAAATGGCTCATACAGAACCTGCTTTATTTAAGGCTTTCTATATGGATAATATTATGAATATAAAACTTACAGATATTTTTCCGGAAAGTCAGCAAATAGTAAACATAATGAAAAATTCAGAAGAATACCGACAATTATCCGACGAAGGCGTAAAGAACATTATCGCTAAATCGTGGATGTTGGCTCACGGTATAGCTTCACTGGTCGCAGTTGGAATGTTTGTTTATGATGAGGAGAAAATTTTGGATATTTTAAAATAATATCATTTCTATGTCTAAAACGAAATTTCATTCAAAAAACAATGTAAACCTTTAACAATATGAACACCAAATCAAAAACTTTCAGAAACGTTGCCCTATTCAGCTTGGTGGCTATCGCTTGCGGTTGGGTAGGCGTTGGGGTGGATAAGTTACTCGGTCAGCCCTCGAATTTGGAATCGCTCGGAGCGTTGATTTTTATCGCTACGCCACTTTTGTGTATGCTTTTGCTTCGCCTTTTCGGCGGAGATGGCTGGAAAGACCTTCCGCTAAAACCGAATTTCAAACAAAACGCCCGTTGGTATTTGTTCGCTTTTGCGGTTTATCCGTTGGTAATTGGTATAACGCTATTTGTGGGCAAATCGCTGGGGTGGATAGATATGAGCAAGTTTAGTTTTGCAACCTATTTACCGATATTGGCAACCGCTTTTCTGCCCGAATTTATCAAAAATATCTTTGAAGAATCGGTTTGGCGAGGCTATCTCACCCTAAAAATGGAGCAACTTACCAAAAACGAATGGTTGATTTATTTAGTGGTGGCACTGGTGTGGCAGACTTGGCACGCCCCTTATTATATGGTGTTTTTGGAAGAAGACTATTTGGCTCAATTTTTCCCTTACGGCGGAGTGTGGCTTTTCGTCTACGGCTTTGTGGTGGTGGGCGTTTGGACGATTATGTACACCGAAGTCTTTTTCTTGTCGCGTTCGCTTTGGGTGGTGGTTTTGATGCACACGATGGAAGACGCTCTCAATCCGCTGATTTCCGAAGGTTTTGCCGTTGTCTCGCCTGATAAAACATTATTGATTTCGCCAACTTTCGGTATTATTCCGCTGATGATGTATTTGGCAATAGGCTTGTATTTAAGAAAAATACGAAAAGCGAAATTCTGTCAAACCGATTGATTTTATGGTTACATCAAAAACAGAAATAACCAATATACAATATAATATATGAGTAAAGTAATTCTGTATATCTCAATGAGTTTGGACGGGTATATCGCCAAGCCCAATGACGATTTAAGTTTCTTATCCATCGTGGAAAAAGAAGGAGAAGATTATGGTTTTGAGCGTTTTATATCAACGGTAGATACGCTGATTATCGGACGAAAAACATACGATTGGGTAATGAATGCGGTAGGGGAATTTCCGCATAAGGAAAAAACGGTTTATGTACTGACGAAAACCGAAAGACCTTCCGCAGGGAACATTCATTTTTATACGGGAGATATATCACTGCTCATCGGAAAATTGAAAAAAGAAAGTCGCCAAAACATCTATTGCGATGGCGGGGCTCAAATCGTGAATGAACTTTTGAAGGGCGATTTATTGGACGAACTCATCATTTCCGTCATTCCGATATTGGTGGGCAACGGCACAAAATTGTTTAACGACAACAGACCCGAACAGCCACTAAAACTCATCAGCGTAACCCCTTACGACACAGGACTTGTGCAATTGTATTACAAAAGAATATAATACATAAATAAAAGGTATTAATTTTTCAACAATATGAACACAAACAAAAAAATGCACTCCGGTGCTGACTGTTGGGACAAAATTTTCCCGAAAAGCGATAAAGTAGAACATCAAAAAGTAACGTTCAGAAACCGCTACGGCATAACCCTTGTCGGCGATTTGTATTTTCCGAAAAACAGCGAAGGCAAGAAACTTGCAGCTCTTGCCGTTTGTGGAGGATTCGGAGCGGTAAAGGAACAAGCCTCCGGATTTTACGCCCAAACGATGGCGGAAAAAGGCTTTGTAACCTTGGCTTTTGACCCTTCTTATACGGGCGAAAGCGGTGGCGAACCTCGCAATGTAGCCTCACCCGACATCAATACCGAAGACTTTTCGGCTGCGGTCGATTGCTTGGGGCTTCAACCCTTTGTGGACAGAGAAAAAATAGGGCTTATTGGCATCTGCGGTTGGGGCGGATTTGCCCTGAACGCTACGGCTATAGACACGCGAATAAAGGCGGTGGCGACGATGGTAATGTACGATATGTCTCGCGTCTTTAGCAAAGGATATTTCGACAGTAACACACCCGAAATGCGTCTGGAAATGAAGCGTTCGCTCAATGCCCTTCGTTGGACGGATGCCGAAAGAGGAACACCTGCTCCGGGCTATCCGATGCCAGACGCTCCTTCCGATAAAGTTCCTCAGTTCCTGAACGATTATATCGAGTTTTATAAAACTCCGAGAGGTTTCCACGAGCGTTCGGTTTCCAATCAGGTTTGGACAGCCACTACACTGCTTTCGTTTCTAAATTTTCCATTGCTGTCGTATGCTCACGAAATAGATGTCCCGACCCTTATCGTTGCGGGAGAAAACGCTCATTCCCGCTATATGAGCGAAGATGCCTACCAATCCGTAGGAAGCAAAAACAAGGAGTTGTTTATTGTTCCCAACGCCAAGCACACCGACTTTTACGACAATCAGGCAGGAGTGATTCCGTTTGATAAATTGGAAACGTTTTTTAAGGAGAATTTACAATAATGTTAAAAATATATATAAATAGCACAATCAAAGAACAACATCATAATCTATAGATTAACTTAAAACATACGCAGTAGAAAACGTCCTAATTGGGGTGTTTTGTAAATAATTTTAATTGTATTTTGAAAAACATTGTACTTTTGTGGAAAAATGTTGATAATGTCAAACACTCTTGATTTTTCTAAAATATATGCACATCCATTGATTTTTGGAAATGACCTTAAAAAGATTACACAGGCTCATTATAGGATTGAAATCAAAAAAGGAGAATATATCTTACGAGAAGGGCAAACGGCTCGAGATTATATGATTTTGGAAAGTGGTATTGTTCAAAGTTTTGTATATGATTACAAAGGAAATAAAATTACGACAGATTTCTTTTGCAAAAATGAAATTATAGTGCAAGAACTATCGTTATTCAACCATCTACCAAGTGCTGAAAGTATTGTCGCTTTAACCGATTGTATAGCTTGGAAGATTGATTTTAAGGAGTTTCAGAAATTGTATCATTCTCTTCCGGGCTATGCTGAGTGGGGGCGACTCTTTATGACCCAAAAGTTATTTCAAATAAAAAAACGCTCGCTTGAAATGATTACACTTCCTGCAAAAGAGCGTTATCTACAATTTCTAAAAGATAAACCGCAAGTGATTCAGAATGTACCTTTAAGGCAAATTGCTAGTTACTTAGGAATTACACATACTTCCTTAAGTCGGATTAGAAAGGAAGTTTCACTATAAGTTGAAAATGTTGCCTTATGGCAACATTTTTTTATTTTAAAGACACTACTTTTGCCCCAAAAATCAGAATAAAATGAAAGAACTTTTAGCAACTTATTACAAGGGGTTTGCACAGAAAGCAAACTGGGAACAAACTTTAGACGAAGATTTTGTTTTTATAATGAACGACGGAGAGCCTCTTTTGGGAAAACAGGCTTATATAGAAATGTACAGAAATTTTTGTAAAAGCTACCAAACAATGCGAGTAATCCAAACGATAATAGAAGGAGATAATGCCTTTGTGTTGGCAAATTACGATTGGATTTTGCCCAACGGAACTATACAAAATGGTAATGTTGCCGAGATATGGAAAGCAGAAAACGGACTTTTGAAAGAGCTGAAAATCTATTTTCATAAGTAGAAAACAGGCTTTAATGATAATCGATATAGTATAAAAATGGCTTACAATGAAGCTTTAGCCAATCGGGTGCGTGAATTTTTAGCAAAAATTCCTGAAATTGAGGTTGAAGAGAAGAAAATGTTTGGGGGGTTAGCATTTTTGGTAAACGAAAAGATGTGTATTAATGTTAGTGATGACCGTTTGATGTGTCGTTTCGACCCCCAATATACCGAAGGGCTTACCGAAAGGCAGGGTTATTTACCTTGCATAATGAAAAATAAGGATTTGAAAGGCTACTGCTATGTGGAAGAAATAGGCTACAAATCAGCAAAAGATTTTGCTTTTTGGCTTAATCTCTGCTTGGATTTCAACAAAAAAACCAAGAAAAAGTAATTATTTGAAATCATAAAAAAATGGCACAATCAAAGAACAACATCGTAACCCACGGATTAAGTGGAAAAGTGGGAGATATTTTAGTCTTCTCCCAACGAAACGGGAAAACCATTGTTTCCAAAGCTCCCAAAAAACGCAAAGGAGAAGATTCCGAAAAGCAAAAACAACAACAAGCCAAGTTCCAACAGGCGGTACTCTACGGAAAGGCTGTCCTTGCAGACGACAATCAAAAGGCACTTTACGAAACCACAGGCAAAAAAGCCTATAACGTAGCTGTTGCCGACCTGCTCAATGCGCCTAAAATCGAAAGTATCAATGTCTCAAACTACAAAGGCAATGCAGGAGACACGATTGTTATTCGAGCCACAGATGATTTTAAGGTCGTTTCTGTAAAGGTAATTATCCAAAATGCAGATGGTTCGTTGGTTGAGGAGGGCGAAGCCGTTTTACAAGGTATCGATTGGATTTATATCGCCACCGCACAAAATCCCGACCTCTCAGGAGATAAAATAATCATTCAGGCTTCCGATATTCCTGCTAATGTCACAGAAAAAACAGAAATTTTAAAGTAATTGATTTTTAATTTTAAATGTCACACTGAGCGAAGTCGAAGTGTGATTGATTTCTACAAAAAAATCATCATAAATGAACGAAGAAACAACGAAGAAGTAACGAAGACACTTACACAATTTTAAATTTAAAATTACGAAGATAAAAGTCTTCGACTTCGCTCAGACTGACACGGAGTTTGTCTTGCTGAGCGGAGTCGAAGCTCCAAAAATTATTTGGAATTACTATTTTGAGTTTAGTTCTTAATTGCATATATTTTTTAATGATTAAACACTGATTTTTCAGTATTTTGACCACTTTTCATCGGCATTGGAGATTTGGCGTTAAGAAAATCAACGAATAAAGCGTCAAAATTTTCCATTGTTCGAAGCGACCGTAGGAAGCAAGTTTGGAAAATTTTAGCGACATGAGTCTGATTTTTAGACAAATATCCAAAGCCTTGATTTTTGGTTCTTTTCATCTAAGGAAAAGAACAATGTATGAAAATAAATAATGAACTCAATTTACTATTTTTATCACGACAGAATAACAGAACCTAAAATACACGAAGACACAATGTAATGTGTCTTTTTTTATGATTAAAGGTAGAAAAAAGCTTCGAATTTACTTCCTAAGTAGAAATAAAAAATTCAGATTTTGTGCGAAAATGGAATGCTTTTTGTAGTAATGCTTAGCAAATTTTTAAATTATTAAGATATGAAATTAAAATATATTCTTTTTTTGATAATTGGAGGTGCCATTTCGGCGTGTTCCACTTCAAAAGAACAAATTTATTGGGTAAATTCTGTAAAAGTAGATTGTGATGCAGGAGCAGGAAAAGCCGAATGTTTGCAAGTTTCTAAAAATGAAGACCTTGATAAAGCTCAATGGGAATATTTTTATGCTCCAATAGAAAATTTTGTTTTCGAGGAAGGATTTTTTAAGAAGATACAAGTCAAAGAAACACAATTAGATAGCAAAAATGTCCCTGCCGATGCTTCTTCGGTAAAATACACGATGATAAAAGAAATTGAAAAACAGAAAGATATGTCTTTTGAACTTAACGGAAATTGGATGTTGGAAAAACTTAACGGAAACCAAGTTACGCAATCATTAAAGTATAATCCGCAAAACGAAATGTACCAAAATTCAAAATGAAATGTACATTTTTTCGGAATTTCATCGCCACTGCAAATATATCCAAAAAACACAAAAACACGGCATTTTAGCCGTGTTTTTTATTCCAATTCGCTGATAAATTTTATTAACCGCTCCTTGATTAGCTTGCGGTTGCGTTGCCACTCAAAAGGCGTTGTGCCTCTGTTATATGCAGGGTAAGGCTGTGCGGGCTTATTATACCTAAAACATTTGCACAGCGGAAAAATATACCGATAGGTGTCCACCTGAAAAACAGCTACATCGCCCAGCAAAAACGCTAAATTATTACGCAAATACATTCCTTTACTGTCCATTCGGGTAAAGTTCATTTCGTGGTTAATTTCACCCGTGCGTTTGTTTTTCAAGAAAGTTGTTTTGTGATGCCCGTAATACTTGAAGTTCGCCGCCTTGTAAATCGTTCCGCAACCTAACCGACCATCGGCAAAACTTTGTACGGCTACACAGTTCGGACAATCCTCACGTAACAGTCTCAACGAGCGACTAATAAGTATCGTTTCGGCGTTCTTACCCAGCTCATCACTTATCCACATTCTGTTGAGTTCCAACATCATCGCTTGCGGATTAGGGTGCGTAAAATGCCGAGCCTTCGGATGCATCATATAGCCGTACACTGCCACGCCTAAACAATCATTTTCAGATTCTTTATTTTCTTGGAAAATGCCATAATTGAACAATCCGTGATTTGCTCCTAACTTCTTACTATAATGATTTTTAATGATTAAACTTTTTGCTTTTTCTTTGGAAATTCGTTTGATAACCAAATTTCCCATTCTGCTACTTTGTACAACTATTCTCTTTATTTCATTCATTTTCAAATATTTTTCTCCATTGTCTATAAATCTCATCGACCAAATTCGCCATCATCACGGGCGGAACGCTCATTCCCAGTACGTATTGCACGAATGAATATGCTGAAGTTCCAAAATCATAATCCTGCGGAAACGACTGACAACTAATCAACTCTCTATGATTCATTTTTCTTGGTTCATCAAACAAAACCATTTTTGACCCACTCGAAGCCGCCAATGTAGGCGATGTTTTATCCTCATAAATAAATTGAGCATTGAAGTTGCTGTCTCGGTTTTCGATACGTTTCAGTACATCTGCATAAGTTCGGTCACCCAGCTTTCGGTTGTGTTGAGCCCCCGCCACAGGCAAAGCAACTAAATACCTTTCCCTTGTTTTTAGCGAATTTTGTTTTTGATAATTTCCAGTTGTAGTAGTATTTCATATTTTTTAGTATTTTTGCATCACCACACATCAATAAACATAAAAAACACACCGGTACAGAAGACATATTTGTCCTCCGTAGCCGGTGTGCTTATGTTTAAAAATGTGTGGTAACTTTTTTAAAGCGGAGGACATTTTTTTTCCTCCTATGTTTTTTTTACTTGCAGCGATAAGGCAAATGCTTAACGGGACAAGGGCGATTTAAGGCTCGTTTCCCAACCTTTTAAATGTTTTTTAAAAGCCGTTTAAATTTCGTTATTATGGCTGTAATTTTCCGAAATAACTTCAACCGCCAAGCAAGGAATACCAAAATTCCAAGTACCAAAATCCAAAGGATTAAAGATAGATAACCTCCGAATGTAAACCCTTGCGTTTTCACTTCTTTTTGTTTTTTAAACGACTTGTTTTCAGTAATTTTTTGCGTATTTTCACTCGTGCGGACACTTGTATTATTTACTTGTAATGTGTCTTTTTTCGTGATTTTTTCCGAAGTATTGGCGGAAGTCTTTATCTTAACCTTACCACCTCGCACGATGATTTTCTCACCTGCGGGGCTTCGGATACGCTCAAATTCAAGTACTTTACTTTGTCCTGTGTTGTCTTTTTCTGTTTCAAGTTCAAATTGCGAGATTATCTCATTTTCTCGCAAAAAAAACTGATTTCTACTCTCGGCAACTTGCTCAAAAACGCTGTCTTTTTGGCTTTTTTTGATTTCTTTGTGCTTTTCTTCTTTCCGCTCTATTTGGACGTGCTTGATTTTGCAACCTGTAACGAACAAAAGGAGAAACAACAAATTTAATAGTAACTTCATTATCAATCATTTTTAAATTATTTATTAGAAAAATCCCACCTTGCTTTCGCCCCACGAATATCATAGTGCGTAAAAGTTTTGTAAATTCCGATGCCACCTTGTTTCATTTTGCCTGCCTTGATAAGGCTTTCAATGGTCTCGGCGACTTGCTTAGGAGTCATCCCCTCAATAACAATATCGGCGGCTTTGCCCAACAAATGCTGTGATTTGGGCGATGCTCCTTTTAAAGTAGCGTTGTACTTTTTACTCCGATAACCGCTGTTAATGGTTATCTTTTTGCCTAAATAATCCCGCAAAACTTGTAGCTGTTGAGCCAATTGTTTTACGTTTTCCAATGCCTGCGGAGGCATAGCCGAACCGTCTCGGCATTCAAATTCCTGTTTTGTAAAGTTTTTTGTTAATTGCATATTTTTGATTTATTGATTATTAACACTGGCTGGTAGTGAATTATAGTCGGGCATGGCATGGCAGTTGGTAAACATACGCCCTATGTGAATAACCGCTGGCCTACCGTTTGTACCCGCTATTTGCCACATCTCTAAGCCATGAGGTTTGGGTCTGTTTTTCAAAGAAATACATGAGTGAAAACAATCTATAAATTGCCATGTTTTTATATTTTTGTCAAATAAATCAATTGGCACTGTTGTTAGATTTTTACATTCAGCAAAAGATGATGTAAAATATATCACATTCACGTTTTTGTCAAATAAACCTTGTGGTATTGAAGTTAGGTTAGTACAAAGAAAAAAACAGCCATCAAACCTTGTAACATTAATATTTTTGTCAAATAGTCCTTGTGGAATTGATGTTAAACCCGCACATCCCCAAAAGCAACTAACAAAGGAGCCTACATTTACATTTTTATCAAATAGTCCTTGTGGAATTGATGTTATATTTATGCAACCATAAAAACTTTCATAAAAATTATTTATAGAGCCCGCCACTTGTAAAATCTTAGTAACCAAAGGATTTAATTCATAATTAGAGCTTTTTTTTATTCTAAAATAGTCAATGTCTCCAACAATCTTAATCGTATATACTCCCGCGTTCGCAAACGTATGTGATTTGTTGTTATTTTTTATTCCATTTCCCCAGTCATAGTACTGAACTGTTCCTGTAACAATTCCCCATTCAAAAGTTTCATTAGACGATGTAGTGGTTATCTCAATAACAGTCTCGTTATCTGCGTATCGTTGCTGTTTGCCTCCCCACTGCCAAAATTGCGTTGCATTCATTTTCAATTAACAATTAATAATTAATAATTACACATTGCTCACTCTTAACAGCACTTCATTCCCTACAACAGTGACCGTTGCCGTGCTTCCTTTTACTCCATTGATAACGTTGGTGCCATCCACTTGAACTAACGTTTTACCATTTCCTGCTTGGAACGTGATATTTCCTGTCCCAGCCTTTTGGTAACTCGCTACAAAACCATCGGCACTGTTTACTGTCACCACAATATTAGCCGTTCCTTGCGTGACAATGGTTTTGCCTTTCTGAGGCACATTGTTAATCAAATCTTCGGTATTGGTATTGTTTGTAATCTTTAACAGAACAGTCTCAATATCGGGTTTGCCGATGATGTTCGCCCAGTTTCTGACCCATGCTAATATTTTTCCACTTACTAAATGTGGTTGTTGATTTTGTACATCTTCTAAACGTGCGGTATGTATTATTTCATAAGTAGAATTATACGTTGAGCCAGTTAGTTGATAATTTTCACCATCATACCACAAACGGACCATTTTCTTATACTCTAATTTATGGTCAGTAACTAACAATGTTCTTGAATTAGCAATAGCACCTCCAATAACTATTTTTTTTTCGCCACTATTATCAATATTTAATGTTACATTATTAGCTGTTTGACCTTTTTTAAATTCTACTGATAGCTCATCTCCCTCTTTTGGGACGTAGTTCCCCGCTGTAGTTGTTCCTACTTTAACACTTATGGTTCTTGCAGTATCCACAGTAACTTTAATCACAGACTTCGCCCCCAATTGCGACAAGTCGGGTTTATTCTGAATATCATCCCAATTGTGTTGATGCGTACGCAGGGCAAATTCCGAGTGCGTGTGTGTTTTTTTAGCATACAAATCATCGTGGTGGTGATCAAGTAGTGAGTATCTGCCGTCCAAATTCACTGTTAGCTGTTGCCCGTCAGAACGTAAACCTGTCAAAACCCCCGTTTCAAAGTTAAAATTCAACGAGTTCAGCATTATGTCGGCTATGTTGTCAATGCCCAAATCTTGGAATGAAATATGTAGGGCAGTTCCATCGGAATACGTTAGCGTTAGTATTTTATTTACTTCGCCCGTAACCGCACCACTAACTATCACTTTATCGGCGGTATCGTCCAGCTTTTGCTTGTCAGAATTAGTAAAATCATTGGTACTCAAACCTTTGCCGTCAACTTTATCCACCTTGTGATTGATAGCACTTTCCAAGTCTTTGGCATTTCCTGTATAAGTACCCTTATCTAACTTGCTGTCAAACAACGCTTGGTGTGCATTCCCGTCATTGATGTGGTTGTTGAACTGATCAGAGGTTACCACATTTTGTAAAGACTGTTCCAAATTCTGCACGGACGACATCGGAATTTTCTCATTCTTATGCCAAAACGAATCTATCCACGCCCAAAAATGCTCCTGCGTAGGTTTTTTGAAATTTTCAAACCATTGCTTAATTATTTCTCTTGCTGTTGCCATTGTTTTTAGAGATTAAAAAATTAAAGGATTAAAAGATTAAAAAAATCTAATCACTAACTACTAATCAAACCCTACGTACTCAATAAATTGAATTACTCTATAAGGAGGCATATTGTTATGATGTTTGTCGCCTCCCGTACTCTTGATTGTCATCAAATCACTTCGGTTATACGTTATCTCACGGTCTGCCATTGTAAATGCAGAGCCGTTTCCGTTGCTATCTGAATCATCCCCTGATGTGTGATTAGATGTTCCGTGATTATGACTTGGCATCTCTGCTATCGTCAATTGATGCGACCGCTCCCCTCCTTTTTCTAACATTCGGTTTAACTTGTAATCCTCAGGTTCATTGGCGGTTTTATTGTAATCAGGGTCGTATCCTACGGGCATACGTCCTCGCAAGTTTACGTACTCTTTCCAGCCCGTAGGAAGAGGTTCGCTCGCGGGTTTTCCCCATAGGGCAATCATACCAATCGGTATGGCAGACTTTTGTTTTTCCAACTTTTCAATCCGTTTTAACAGCTCATTGGTGGTTGTTTTTTCGGTTTTATCATCGTCTAATTGAGCGTTGTTTTTTACTTTTTTAAAATTCGCCCACTCAAACGTTTTTTCGGGTGAGGAAATTCCGAAAGTAACGTAACGGGTTTGCTCCATTTCTCGTAAAAAACCATCTTCAAACGTGCCTTCGGTGGCGTCTTCTTTAATAAAAACGGACGCCCCTTCCGTACCTCCTTTGAACGGCAATACTTCGCCATTGACAAAGACAATTCCGTTGCTTACTGAGTTCCCCGTTTTCTCACAGCCTGAAATAATCACAAAGTTTCCAGCCAAGTAGCCCAAGTTATTAAAGATGCGATACGCCTCTTGCATATAGCTCAATGTGGCTACATCTAAGGGGAATCCTGCGTCGTGTGTAAAATTTAACGTATTCATTACTATTTAGTTATAAGTTATAGTGTAGCGTTTTCCTGCTAATTTATAAAAGTCAATCGTTGCTTGAAGTCTGTGTACGTCATACTCCAATCCCTGTGGTAACAGAACTATGAAATCAACGCCTCCGTCAATGTAATTACCCCGCTGATGGAGGTATATTTTTCCTAAATAAACAGGCTTGTTATAGGCTCTTGGATAAAGGTATATTCTACCTTTTTGTCTACCATCAAGGATTTTTATACGTCTTAACTCCTTATCAAAATTGTCGTTCAAAATCTTACGTAAATAACAGACTTGGCTGTTGTGCTGTAAGTTATTTAGGTTTGCCTCCCGATTTTTTTGGAAATCGTACAGCTTACTTTTCAAAGGGGATAACAACGCCCTTATCCAAGCCACGAGCTTATACCTACGCAGTAACGAAGGCAACAACAAAATGCCTAACTTGTCAATGTTTATGTTAAATATTTTATTGTACATAGCTGATATGTTCAAAATTTTCAATAGCAAAGTAACCCGCCGTTGGGATTTGTGAAATCTCAATCACTTCAAAATCTCCGTATTCTCCGTTACTTTTTACATTTTTACTTTCCGCAAGTATCAAATGTGGCACTTTAACGCCTTTAACCTGTTGGAGAGCGTCCACCAAATGTGCCAGTACTAACTCCCCGTCAAAGGGTAAGTTTTTCAGATAGGTTTTTATGGCGTCTTCAACGGGTTTGGTAGCGTCTAAAATGCTTTGACCATTAGCATCTAATACCAGCGGGTCATAGACGATTTTCATTTTCAAACGCAAAACATCAGGTGGGTGATTGACCACTGAGAGGCGTACGCCTGCGTCTTTAATTTCTGATAGATAGGTTTCAAAGGCGTTTTTTTGCTCGTCGCTAATAGGCTGTAATTCGCCTCCTTGCTCGGTGGCGATTTTCACAATAAGTCTGCCCTCGTTCTTGCTCTCAACCACTGCGGAGTAGGTAATAATCTTGCTACTCGCAATGGCGTCTTCGCTACTGCCCCTATTGTCGAAATGGTCGCTATCAGGCAGTAAATCAAATCCATATTGAAACGCCAACGCCTTGTTACGATACCAACGAGCGGTGTGGGGTTTTAGCTCGGAGAGCATTTCGTCCACTTCTTTTTTATGAAGGTCAAAAAGTTTCTCCAACGTCCAAATCGCCACCGAAACGATGTATATCATCAGTCGCCAAATGGCGGTTTTGCTCGTGGAATTTAGCTCGTTCAAAGCGGGTTCACTCGCTTTGGCTTGGTAGATTTGTTCTTGTATGTCTTGTATGCTTCGTGCCATTAGCCTAATGTTTTTACAAGTTCTTTTTCTCGGTCTGATAAAGTCCAAGTTATTATTTCTTTTTTAGCCTTTATTCGTTCGGTTTTCATTCGTTCGGTAGCTTCATCACTCATAATAAAGCCACTTCCGAAGATGGTTTTTTTAAATGGTTTTTGACTTTCTAAGGCTCTGCAATGGGCTACCTCTTTTTTATTTATCGTAATAGACCCGCCTTGGGCTACTATTTTAGTAACATCGGCAACCGTTATCAAGTTGTCAGGATATATGTAGCGAGGCAAACATTTTTTATTTTCTCCTTGCGTTTGTTTTAATCGCTCGTACAGATAGGAATCACCCAATATTTTAACATCTCCAAAAAGATTTGAAACGAAAGAAGTTTTGACTTTTGCCCCATTCTCATAGATTATATCACTGCCAACCACAATGCCCGTATAATCTTGGTCAGAGCTAAATAAGGTTAAATGCGGGGCGAATAAAAAGTACTTAATATTTCGCTGATTGTAAAACCTGATAATTTGCGAGATGATAGAAAACGGCGGGTTATCTATGACCACGCAGTCCTTCGTGTAAGTTTCGTTCTCATAATCTCCACCGGGGTAAAATGGTCGCAAAACCTTCATTCCTTCAATATTGCATCTCTCTTTGACGTAGTTAAGAATCACATCGTATATTGATGGAGGCGTGTAACAATCGTCGGTTGTCTTCTTAGGTTTGAATTTATCCACAAAATCTTGATATTCTTTATTCTCCATTTTTTAACTTACTTTAAAATCTAAATTTATCGCCCAAATGCTGATGCCTTCTAAACGTTCTAACACTTGCAAATCAGTTTGAGTAAAACCTGTGGCGGGTTGAATATTTTTGGCAGTGTAATAACCTAATATATCCTTATCCTTTGTTCCCTCTCCTTCCGAGAGGGGTAGGGAAAGGACTTGCCCTGCGGTCAAATCATCGGTAACACTTAAATCATTCGCTAACGCCAAATCAAAAAGGCTTTCGATAGTGCCTGTATGCTGCAGACAGGTATCTAAAAGGGATTGATTATGTAAGACAATGACTTTCATTATTTTGATTTTCCGTTTAACTGCTTGTATTTTTTGAGTTCAGCCAAAAGTTCTTCAACAGAGTTTTCCAACTCCTTAACTCGGTGGTTGGCTTTTTCCAAATCTGAAATCGCTTTTGCATATTTTTCGCCCAAATCCTCAATCATCTCCCGATAAATCTTGACCGCCTTATCTACATTGTCAAGTTCCGAAGTTTGTAGCTCTGCTTTTTCTTTGGGTCGCCCAAAAAACCAACCCACTAACGCTCCCACGAAAGTGGTGATAATTGGCAATAATATTTCTTTCAATAGTTCCATTTTGGTATGCTTTTTTAACTTATCGTTCCCTTTGCCGGTGCGGTGGTAGCTCCTGCCTGTGACACCGCCGTACCTGCCGTAGTTACGGGTATGCCCTGCGGGATAGTTACCTCACCGCTTTTAACGAAGGTATCGATGAGCGTTGCCAACTGCTCAGCATAATATTCCTCGTCAGGTTCGGTTTTAGTTTTCATTTCTTGTTGCAGGGCGATAATTCCTTCCTTTAATTCTTCTTTATTTAGTGGCATAACTATTTGAATAATTGGTTAATTTTTCCGTTTATTTCATCAAATTTGGCAACATTATTCGGGGCAAAATTGCCCGGCCCTGAAGGGGTTTGTACGATAGCTGTTTTCAACTCCGTTAAAAGCTCATTTAAAAGCGTTTTAAAATTGATTTCATCATTTTTTAAATCAATTTTCGTGACTTTGATTTCGTATTCTTCAATTGCTTCGGCTTGGAGTAAAAACGGCTTGGTTTCGCTGTTTTCAATCAATCCTACCAAAATGAGACTTCCCACTTTGGGCTTTACGTGCATACTTCCGATACCGAGCGACACACCTAAAAAAGGTAAATCCGTATCTAAATCCGTTGCCTCGCAGGTTTTTTCATCCCAATTGACCGATGCAACCTTCGCCCACTGCACTTGCTGGGGAACGGCTTTTTTTATCCGCTGTGCCATCAGCTTGTCAAATTCATCAATTACATCTGCCATATTTTTAATTTTTTAATATTCAAACAACCTCCCTCCTTCGGAGGGATTAGAGGGAGGAGTTAATTTCAATTTCCTGCCGATATTGGGCGTTTTCAAGAGTTTTGCGAACCCTGTCCACATAATACGTTCCGTGCCTGTCGGGGTAAAGTGAGGATGTTATTTTCACTTTTTCGCCGTGCTGAATGCTGGGTGTTCCATAAGTGGTAAAACTCCCCTCAAAGCCCTCACGTTTAGAAAGTTCATATAGGCGTTTTACTTCCTTTTCCAACTCTTTTTGTGAGCTGACCCGCCAACTCATATTTATTGTAGTCTTGGGGTTTTCGTCTCCAAATTCGGCTTTTAGGCGTTTGCCTTTACCGTAGCTTGATGTTCCGATAATCTTAACCGTGCGTTCTTCCCTTGATAAATACTTCAAATTGTTATCCGTACAATTTCGCTCCAAATCAAACACATACGTATCACTTTCGTTTTTTACTTCTGAATAAGGTTTTGCTACGGTTAATTTTCCGTTGCGGATAAAACTATATATAGAATAGTTTTTTTGCCATTCGTCTAATACCGCCCCCAATGTGGTTTGACTGAACCGCACCGCACCGAGTGAAATTGCATCGGCATCTATTGGAAAATCAGTAATAAATTTTGTCAAAAACTGCTTTACATCCATATTTGCTGAAACATAATTCACGGGGATTTGTCGCAGTTTCCACATCGCATCGGAAAGCTCCAAACGAATGGGAAAATCTGCCGAAACCTGCGTGATATAGCCCTCAAACTCTTTCACCAACTGTCCATTATAGCCCATTTTGATAACGGCTTTGTCGCCAACGGAAAACAGCTCACGTACCTTTTGCTTGTCAAAATCACCCACGTTACGGGGCAAAATCACGCTTGCCGTATCGGTGAGCATTTTCCAACTGCTTTCAATTTCAACCGCTGAAATCTTATGCACTTGAAAAGGCTTTCCGATTTTCGGATAAAAGGTTATCTCTACATTAATTGCCAACGTCATAGCTTGTAAATCAGTTCAAAAGGTTCATCACTAATGCAATTCAGCTCTATGGGTATCACATTCGGAACGCCCTCTAACGAACGAATATCTATCCCTTCAATCACGAGGTTGTGTATGTTTTTCCAACCGAACAAATCGCCCTCGACAGAAATGGATTGCACCGTTTCCGACCATTCAATAATGCGTTTTTCATATTCCCGTGCCGAAAGCTCATCATTGATGCACAAGGCACGAATGCGGATGCTCCAATCATCAAATCCGTAAATCTCTTTTACCGTGCCATTGCCGCCAATAACATCGGTGCGACTGATGTTTTTATATCTTGAAAAATCAACCATCGTAGCAGGCGGAAGCCATAAATCGGGCAGCGTTTTCTCCACGATTTGACTTTGCGAATTGTAAAACTTGTACGAACCGCCTACGAATTTCACAGGAAAAACAATGGGCGTTCCCAATCGGCTAAGTCGCACGGCTTCTGCTTTTTCCACTACTTGCACCGAACCGTAATTTATCTCGGTAGGCGGTTGTTTGCCTGTTGGTACCGTCAGATAAACAGGTAGGTTTGTGCCGAAAGCCGCCTGAAATAATTGCCCTATGTTATAGCGATTGTCCATTTAGATGTAATCGTTTTTTGATTTCGTCATAATTCTTGCCGTCTCGTTCCAATTGAATTTTTACCCGTTTTTCAATGGCGGTACGGTCATATTTACCTTTAATGAGCTCCGTCATATTTGCCCCAACGAGTGGGTCGGATTTGAGGCTTCCCTGCTGATACTGCAAAATGAGGGCAACCTCTTGCATTTCACTTTCCCCTACGGAAAAATCCCCATTAATAATAGCCAAATCGTTGTTTTCATTTAGTAAAATGTCCTTCATAATGTTCGTTTTTAAATGGTAACCAAAGCATCACGCATTCGGTCGTTGAGCTTGGTAATTACACCATTGGCGGCGGCATCTTTACTGCCCACACTTCGGTCAATGGTGAAATAGTTTTTTTGCTCTATTTTAATATTTACAGTTTTTGAGCCACCGCCCGAACCGCCCACGTTCATTGTTTTTTCCTTGTCACCTTTACCCCCTTTTCCGTTTTTGTTTAGGTTTTTCCAGCTTTCTTCTGCTCCACCAATAGCGGCGTTGGGCGAAAGTGTGGAGGCTGTTTTCTGAGTTTCTTCGTCTTCGGGTGCTTCTTTGTCTTTTTTCCAGGATAGTGAACTGGCAGCTTTGACAAATTCATCTTTGGCTTGTAGAGCTTTTTCGCCCGCTTCTTTATATCCATCAACGATTGCCTTTTTACGAGCTTCGGTATCAGCTTGAATTTGAGCCAACATCTTATTATTCTCCTCCTCATCGCCTAATCCTGTTGCATTTTTAAATTTGTACCAACCCTCTTGAATTTTGTTAAGTCCAATCATCAGCCCGTTAATGAGTGTGTTCCAATTGGCTTTGACAGCGGAAACCCACGCCTCAAAGAGTAGTTTAGCCCCTTCCCACGTATGTTTCCACGCTTCGCCCCAACCTGTTACTTTTGATGCCAACCAAACGATACCCGCCACCAATGCACCGATAGCAACGATAATAAGTCCAATAGGGTTTGCTGAAAGGGCAGCGTTCCAAAGCCATTGAGCGGCGGTAACGATTTTCGTCCAAAGTGCCATTGTTTTTTGTCCCAATGTGGTCTGTGCAATCCACTTACCAAATGACTTCATTACAGGAGCTAACCCTGAATATGCCGCACCCAAATCACCTACAACCGATATGGTGCTTCCTAATCCACTACCCACAGCTCCCAACACTTTAAACACATCAAATCCTGCAATTTGCAAATCTTGAAACCACGCCTTAACACGGCTCATTTTCTCACCCCAACCCGACATCACCGTATTGGCTTGTTCCACAGCTACGTTTGTCCCTGTGATTTGCTGGGTAAGTTCTGCCTGTGCATCGGCAGTATTGATAAGCCCTTGCGCGGCTTGAATATTTTCCGCACCAAAAACGGCGGCAAGAGCATCGGTATTTTGTCCGATTTTTTGCAATTCTTTCAAACGCTCGGCAAATGGCACGGTAGTGTCTGACACCTTTTGCATATTTACTCCGTACTGGGCAAGCATCGTCGTGGCTTCTTTTGAAAGTGCGGACGGGGCGTTCATTTTGATAAGCACGTTACGAAGTCCCACGCCCGCTTCCGCTCCGTATTTACCCGATTGAGCTAACGATTGCAAAGCGGCGTTGGTTTCTTCAAATGATACGTTGGATAGCTTCGCCGCACCACCTGCTTGTACTAATGCTTGGGCAATTTGTGGCACTTCTGCCGCTCCTTCTTTCGCCCCCGCCGCCATTACGTTCATCATTCGTTCCATTTCGGAAGCTGCCGCAATAGGATCATTCAAGTCCACTTTAAACTGCAGCATTGAGGTAGTGAGTGCATCGGTAGCACCAACCACATCACCGCCCATTGTCTTGGCAAGGGTGTTGGCGTATTTGCCCATACTTTCCATTGCCCGCTCACTATTGCCAATTTGCGGTCCCAGCCTTGATAAAATGGTTTGGAATGTTCCCAAATTATCAGTTGCCGACCCGCCGAACTCTTTGGCAAGGCTTCGGGCTTTCCCTCCCAAACGGTCTAAATCTTCACCTGTTACACCTGTAATGGCTGACACATCCAATAATGCACGTTCGTAATCTTCGCCCACCTGTGCGGCATCGGAAAAAATACCCAAAAAACTATTCAACCCCTGACTTGCCGCCTGCCAGTCAATGGCACGTACCGCACGAAGGCAATCGCCGAATTTGCGTACCTTTTCCGTAGCCTGTTCCACACGTTCTTGTGCTCTACGCACCGGCTCGGTGATGTTATCCGTAGCGGTAAATGTCCAAGTAGTTGTATAATTCATTTTTTTGAGTTACTTTTGTTAAAAAACAAAGCTATGTTAGACGTTTTCAGTTACATACTTTTAGGTGTTTTCATTATTGTTGGCATCCTTCTAATGCTTTGGTGTGCCTTAGCCGTTATCAGTGTAACGGGCGCCGTTATCGGTGCCGTTACTCAGGATTTGTTTGGCTTGTTTGTGAAAAAAACTCGTTAAGCACTTCAACCAATGCTCTTTTGTGAGCATTGTACGCAAGTCGGCTTTCACATTTCATCTTAAAATCTATCGCCCGAAAATGGTCGATGTATTCTTGCGTTTCCATTCCTTTGGGGTTCTTACCAAAGTAGGCTAAAATGAGTGCGTCAATTCCTTCGATAAAGTCGTACGCCTCAATGTCAAGCAAAGAGGCTTCTATACTTTTTTTAACTCAACCTTCGAGCTTTGAATTAACGACATTAGTTGCTCCACCAGCCCCATATAGACCGAGCCGTCATTTTCCAACGCCTCCATATCACCTGCCAATACGCAGTTTTTAATTGCCGCATCGGCGATTTTGTCGGCATCTCCACTATACTCTTTGGATTGAATGAGCCGAATGAAATTTTGATTCGGTTTTTTAATCAAAAAATGCACAGGTTCTTCGGTAGGCTTGCCGTTTTCGTCCTTTTCCACATCCGAAGGATAAACCGAAACTTCTCGTACCACCCGTGGGTACTTGGCTTTAAAAACGTCAATATCTTGCTGTGTGTAATTTCTCATATAATCTCCTCCCAACCCTCCCCCAAGGGGAGGGCTATTAAACGCAGGGAGGTGTGCGTGTTTTAAATTATTTTTCAACTTGTTCTACAACGCCCCTCCTTCGGAGGGGACGGGGGAGGATTAAATATTCCAATCAATATGACTTACAATCAATTCCAATTTTACGGCAATAGAGCCATCGCCTTGTTTGATAGCCATTTCCGTTCCCAAAAATTCCGCATTGCGTATAACGTCCTTTTGTATTATTCCGCCTCGTTCGTAAACGACAACGGGGTCAAAGGGTTCAATATCTTGTAGGCGTTTGCCCTTTGGCAGGGCATTTTTGATAGCGTCCAATTCCTCTTTCAAAAGCGTAATAGAAGCCTTTGCCTCGTAGTTTTCTTCGGCACGCCCTACGGGCATATTACCCGCTCCCATTACGTTGGTTTTCTTGGTGGTGTCGGAATAATTGATTTCCGTAATCCCCACCACATCACGTCCCAATAAATTAAAGGTTACGTTATTCCAGCCTTGCAGTTTTCCGAAATGATTTACAACGGTTGTTTTTCCCATTTTTCTTACAAATTAGTGGTTAATCCGATTTCCCCTTCAATGGCGTGAAGGATATCATCGGGTACGATTCTGATTTTTACTTTCAGCGGACTATCTTCCGTAACTACTTGTTTCGGATTGATATAGACATCAAACCCGCTAATTTCACCCGTTACCAGCATCTGCCTTTCAATGGCTTTTCCGGCAACTTCCTGCAAAGCGGTTACAATGGTGTCCTTCAAATAGCCCGTGTCGGGATTTTTCGGCAATTTTGATTTTATGCGTGGCGTGAGTGCCTTACGCACCAAACGAGCCGCTTTGTTCCACACTCGGTTATTCTCAATATACGAATAATCAGAGGCTTTGCTCACGCAAGTAGGCGAATTGGAAAAATAAAATCCTGCCGTATCGGCATATTGCCCTGCTAAAATATAGCCTCGAGAGTTGAGCAGTTTCATTTGCTCGTTACTGAGTTCTTCCACGCTTTGCCCTGTAGAGATTCCGGCACTGATAAAGCGTTTTTTGCCCGCATCCGTGAGCGGATAAGTATTACCGCCTTTGGCAAATTCGGGTTTTTTCTCAATGTCCACCGAGCCGATGTTTTCACTGACATTGCGAACACCTAACATTCCGAGTGCCGAACCTACGGAAGCGTGATACTTGTAATGCTCACTTATTTTGGCTATATCTTTATCCTGTGCGATGATAACCGACATCTGTGGAGCGTTTTTGGCTTTCAAATCGGCAAAGGCGTTCACTTGCAAACTTTCTTTGCCCTTGCCCTCCAACAGCACAAAATCAATCAGAATCCCGTCAGGTTTTACAGCCTCCACAATTTGCGTTTGCAACTGCTCCACATCGTCACCTACTGTGGACAAATCATTGGTAAAGCCAAAGAGTGCCACGCCTTTGATTTGTTTGTTCGCCCGAATGGTTTTCACGATTTCGGTGGTGTGTTCCTGTGCCTTTCCGTTGGGAGCAACAGGCAAAAATATCAACGTGCAATTGGGGGCTAATCGAAACACTTCCGAAATGTGGTAATGTGCCAAGGTATTTTGATTGGCGTCAAAACTTTCGGTAATGCCTAAGGCTTCGGCATCTTTCAGCTGAATAAAGGTCTCGGCTTTGGCGTGGGTTAATGTGGCTCCGGCAATAGCCATTGCCCCCACCAATAAAAACACACTGTCGTTGGTGCCTTCGGTTCTGCCCAGCCCACCGTCTGACTTTTTAAACTTAAATCCTTCTAATTGCCCCATTACTCTTTGGTTTTGGTTTTACTTTTTTTACTTTCCACGAATGTAAACACCTTCATTACGTTGTCTTTGTCGTTGTTGGCGTGTAATTCCGCGCGGTTCTGCTCATAAAACAGTTGTCCATCTTCGGTAGCGTAGATTTCTGTTAGGCCTTGCCCCGCCATTGTGCGGTGTGCTTTTTCGGCTAATTCCTCTCTGGTGTATGTTTTATCCATTTTTTAAATATTTTTTAAATGTTGTTTAAAAACACAGGCGACAAATAAATCGCCTGTGTGATTCACACTATCCGTTAATAATAGCCGCCGTTCCTTCGTCTTTGATAGATACACACACGAAGTGCATTTCAAATCCGATTTGATGCTGACGGTATTGTGGATTTTTCTCTTTTTCAATCGCATAACGTACTGCTGAACCTACGGCTTTTACCGTATAGTTCTTATGGAATACGATAGAGGCTTCTTTTCCTTGTGCTACCCCGTCAAAGGCTTCTTTTTCCCCGCTATTGTAGGTAGGCGCGTACGTGGACTCATATACCTCAAAACCATAATAGTTAGCGGCAATTTGTCCTGTGGTGGTGTTTTGGTAACGCGTTTTGAAGGCTAAGTCCTCCAAAAGCAAATCCGAAACGTGATCATTGCAAAGCACCAACACACGCCCTTTTTTTGGTACTAACAATTTATCCAACTTGTTTTTCAAGCTGATTAAATCCTTAGCGGTGAGGCGTTTTCTACCTGTTCCGTCATCTTCTCCTGTGGTGCTGATAATGGGGGTTTGAGCCGTGTTTTGTTGTGGGGCAATGGAATGCAAGGCGTGCATTGCCGTTTTATCCTCCAATTCTTCACGATGTTGCATTTGCACGTCATTCACTTTGTCATACGGAAGTGCGTACAACTCATCGGTGGTTACATCGGTGTTTTCCGTTTCGTATTTGTGTAACGAAATGGCTATACGCCCGTCATCACGTTTTTTAGAGTTGATAGGGTACACCTTGTTATCAATAAGTACCTTAGGCACGGCGCCACGTACGGGAACTTTAATAACATCGTTGCCCACCCACTCGTTTTTGCTCTTTACCGCTCCGAGCCAGCTATGCTCGTGGCGGAACTGCTTTATCAATTCTACTACCGCCAATTCATTTTTTAGCGGTAAACTTTCTGATTTCTTTGGCATTTTTCTCTTGTTTTAATTCTTGTTTTTCTATTCACTATTTACTCTTAGCGTACAAGGCGTTTAGCTCTTTCACTTTTTCGGGATTTTCCGCGATAAGTGTTTCCAATGCTTCGGGGTCTCTATCTAAATAGTCCTCCATCGTCCAGCCGCTTCGGTCAGCTTCGGCATTTACTTTTGGGGTAATACCCTGTGATGCGGCTTTAGGGGCTTCCATCTCGCTTAGCAACGTTTGGGTGCTGTCGTAGTCGGCAATCGCCAACTTCACATAGGCTTCTTTTTTGTCGGCAGTTATTTTTTTGTCAAAAATCGCCTGATTGACCAACTTTTCAGCCCGTGCCTGTGTCGTGGCTTTGCTTTCTTGTTCGTGTTGCTTCAACTCACTTATACGTGCTTGAATTTGCTCATCGGTAGCATCGGCGGACATTCCCAGCGATGCAATAAGTACATTTCTATCCATTTTTGTATTGTTATCTGATTTATTACTATTTTGATTTTTAGCCTGTATTTGCGCTACTTTCTCCTTAAATGCTTTGGGTGGCTCACCCCCGCAAGCCTTAAAGGCGGCGATGGTATCTTCGGTAATTATGGGTTCGCCGTCCACAATTTCGTTGATAAGCCCCAGCGAAAGTGCCTCATCGGCGGTAAGCCAATAATCTTGTTTCCATAACTCGTCAATCTCGTCCTCGGTACGATTAAAACGCTTGGCATATACTTTTTTATACTGATTGGTCAAGTTTTCAAGCAATTTCATATCCGAACGCATTTGGTCGATGTTGCCCTCAAAATACGTCAGTGGTTTGTGTATCATAAATTGAGACGTAGCGAATGCCTTACAAGTAAAATGGCTCATTATATATGTACCTGCCGAAGCTACGAGTGCTCCCGTTTGGATTTCCACGCTTTGCAGTCGGCGAAGCTGATTGACGATTTCCGAAGCCTCGAAAACCGAACCGCCCTCCGTATTGAGGTATAACACGCCTTTTTTAATACCTTGTCGCAGGGCTTGGTCTATTTCATAGCGAAAATCACTCGCCGACCAACCGTGATAAATACGCCCCGTAATGCGGAGCTCTAAGGTGTTTTGCGATGCGTTAATAACGGCTTCTAATCCTTTTTTCATTGTTGCTTTTATCATTTTCGACAAGGCAAAATTCAATAGTTTATAAGGCTTAAAAAAATTGGCATTCCAATTCAGGCAGTATTTTTTGCCCAAATTAGGCAGTATTTTTTGCCCGAATCGGAACGTTAATTTTTTACTCGTTATAATAAGAGGGAATTTTGCCTGAGAAATCAAAGGATATGGCAAAGGAAATAGAGAAAAAAACAGCTCGAATTTTGTTTGTAGAGCAAGGCAAATCATACGAGGAAATCGCCTCACAGGTAGGCGTAAACCCCCGCACGGTAGAGCGTTGGGCAAAAGAAAACGATTGGAAAAAGATACGCGACGCCAAAGCCAATAGTGGTAAGCAACGCATCGAACGTACGCAGTTGGTGGTGGACTCCCTTACCGATGAACGTCTGCGTATCATTGCCGAAATCAAACAAGTACAAAGCGTTTTAGCGGACGAATCCGATGAGCAAGTCCGTAAGGATTTGCAAAATGAGCTTTTAAACTACCGTAAGCAATGTGCCTCTATTGACGATTCCATCGCCAAATGGAACAAGCGTGTGGAGAACCTAAATAAGGAGACCAAAGTAACACTATCAATGTACATTGAAGTGATGGAAATGGTTTTTGAAGCCCTGCGCATCAAAAACGAAAGCCTGTACATTCAAACCTTAGACTTTCAAGAGGAACACCTCAATGAAATTGCCAGCCGTAAATTTTAGGTCGAGAGGCTCGACACCCAAATATTTTAGACAACCACGTGCAAAATGAAAATAGACGACAAAATAGCCAAAGAGAGGTACTTACAGAAAATTGCCTTTGCCAAATCGGCAGGAGCAAAATACGCTCACGAAACGCCTGAGGAGCGTAAGGCGGCGATTGAACTTTGTAAGAACGATCCGCGTAAAATGGTGGAGCGGTATTTTCCACATTATGCCGATGCTCCTTGTGCCGATTTCCAAATCGAATGGGCGTGGTTGGTGGAAAAAGCCCCTAATTTCAGGGGTTTTTGCCAATGGGGGCGAGCCTTAGCCAAATCCGTTTGGAACGACATTTTTATTCCCTTTTGGCTGTGGCTTCGGGGCGAACCCGTCTATTTGGTAATCATCGGTAACAGCTTTGACCGAGCTGTTCAACTATTGGAGGATTTAAAGGCAGAATTTGAAGCCAACCCCCGCATTATTGGAGATTTTGGGGAACAAAAACAGCTTGGTACGTGGGAGGATGGTTTTTTTATCACTAAAGGCGGTTTTATCGGTCAAGCACTCGGTATGGGGCAAAACGTAAGGGGACTACGTATCAAAAATTTGCGCCCTACACACATTGTTGGCGATGATTTGGAGAGCAAGGAACTCATCAAAAATCCCCGTCGCCAAAACGAATATGCCACTTGGATTGAGCAGGATTTAATCCCTACGATGGACGGTAAGCGTAAGCGGTTCATTCAAGCCAACAACCGATTTGCCCCCGTGATGATACAAACCATTTTGCAGGAAAAGCACCCCAAATGGAAGGTGCATCAAGTAAACGCTTTCGACCCTGTAACTTTTGCCCCTACGTGGAGCGGAAAGTATGATGATACCTATTTCTACGAGTTGGTTTATGGCGATAATGGTATCGGGGAACTTGCCGCCAATGCCGAATACAACAACTCCCCACACATTGAAGGGGTTGTATTTAAAGATGAGCAATTTCAGTGGGTGGAACTGCCCGCCCTGCACACTATGGAGTACATCATCGGGCATTGGGATATTGCCTATGCGGGTAATTCCCGAAGCGATTACAACGCCGTAGTGGTGCAGGGCTTAAAAGACAAACATTTTTACGTAGTAGATTGCTTTTGCAGACAGACCAAAATGCGTGCCGCCGTGGAATGGATGTGCGACTTTCAAAAAACGCTACCCGCCAATGTAGTAGTGCATTGGCAGTATGAAAGCCAATTTTGGAACGACGAAGTACAACGCGTATTGCAGGAAGTTCAAGCCGAAAAAGGCGTGTATTTAAGCATCATAAAAAGAACGCTCGACAGAGCAAAAAAAATAGACCGCATAATGAGTATGCAACCGTACTACCAAAACGGTCGTATTTTTTACAATCAAAGGCTAAAAGGCTCGGTGGATATGCAAACAGGGCTCGGACAATTGAAGGGAATTGAACCCAATTACAAAGTAAATGATGACTTTCCCGATGCCCATCAAATCTGCACTACCGACCTTGAAGCCTATATGCCTAACCGCTCTTTCAAAGCACTAATGGGCAAAATGTTAGGTACACACCGCTGGTAGCGGGTAGCACCCGCAGGCAGTCATAGCACGACGGGCAGTAGTAGCACCACAGGCAAATAATATACTGATTGCTAATCACTAACCACTAATTACTAAAAAAATGATATACCTAAAAAAAGACAACCTAATCGCCAAGGCGTACGAACGTGCGATTGACGAAAGCAGTAAAGATTTTGAGGTGGCACTTGACCAAAGCGAAGCCGAGCATATCGCCATTTTTAAAAGTCTTTTAAAACGTTTTTATAACGTAGATACAATTTTTGATGAAACCAAGCCTGTTTACAACCCCGTGTTGGGGAGAATACTGACATTTTTGGTTTTATCTGATGTATGTTCACGAAACCCCTATCGCAAGTACAATCAGCATAGCAACCTCGAAAAACAAAAGGAATGGGCAGAAAAGGAATTGGACAAACTTGCAAAAGGCATCATCATTTTGGAAGATTTACCCAAACCCGAACCACAGAACGGCACGGGGCAGTCCCGATTTTTATACGGAAACTTGACAAATAACGACTTTTACATATGAAAAACCCAATAAAAAACATCTACCGAAGCATCGGCAATTACTTCATTAACAAAGTACCTTATACGGATTTGGTATTGGCAATCGCCAAAGGGCGAGGCACGTCCGCACCCTCTGATATTATCAACCATCAAGCGAAAATATTACGGGTGGAAACCCTTAAAGATTGGAAAATGGGCGTGATGCTCGCTACCAATCCCGAAAACCCCGAAAAAGCCAAACTTCGTGCCTTGTATGACAGCTTGGAGCAAGACAACCATTTGGGCTCAACCATTGAAACTCGTATTGCCAAAACCCAGCAGTCGCCCTTTAAAATCGTCAACCAAAAGGGCGAACGCGTCGACGAGTTAAAGGCACTTTTTGAGGGCGTTTGGTTTCAAGATTTTATCAAATACGTACTGATGAGCAAATTTCAAGGAACTACTTTGGTAGAACTTTTTCATTTGGACGAAAATGGCGAACTTTCCGAAGTTACCGAAATTGGGCAGGCGTATTTTAATCCCGTGAAAGGCATCATTTTAAAAGAGGCAGGCGATACCACCGGAACGCCTTACAAAGAAGGTAATTTAGCCAATTATTACATTCAAATCGGTAAGGATTACAACGATTTGGGGCTGTACGCCTTGGTCGCTCCCATCGTGCTTGCGAAAAAATTAGGCTTGGGGTCGTGGTTGGATTTTATTGAAAAATACGGCGTACCGCCTTTGTTTATTACCACCGACCGAGAAGACGACACCCGATTGATGGAGCTTTTTGAAATGGCAACCCATTTCAGACGCAACGCCTTTATGGTCGGACGTGGGCAGGAAAAATTTGAAGTACCAAACATCACCACGCACGGCAGTAATGACGTTTTTGACGGGCTAATAAAACGTGCCGACAATGAAATTTCCAAGCGTTTTTTAGGCGGTACGGGGCTAACGGACGAAAAAGGCTTTGTAGGCTCGGTGGAAGTGCAATTTGAACTGGCAAGTTACCGATTTCAAAGCGATAAATTGTTAGTGAAACACATCATTAACAAAAAGTTATTTCCGTTGTTGGTAAAATTGTCACCCGTATATTCCAAACTCAGCGGATTGCGTTTTGAATGGGACGATGACGAGCCAATGACAACCGAGAAATTTTTACAATCGGTACAAACCTTAGGCTATCATTTTGAACTCGACCCCGAACAGGTGGAAAACATCACGGGCGTAAAAATTTTGGGTGTAAAAAACAATCAAGCACCTGTTTTTCCCGAAAAAAAGTAAGTCGGGGAAATGAAGCCAACGCCCGATGGCAACTCAAATTAGCCCTTAACAGGGCGGATTTTCTGTATGAAAATATAAACTGCGGTTGCACGGTTCATTTCCCCGAGGCCATTGATTTAGAAGGTTGGCTCAATGTAATGGAGCAAATCGCCAAAGACCGTTGGGAGGGTAAACTCAAAAAAGGCGAGCTCTCCGATGCCTACATCTTAAAAACGTATCAGGAACTTAACGGGGCGTTGTCTGACGGCTTCAAAGCGGATAATTTCAAAGTAAATAAAGCCACAGGCAAAATACCTATTGAAGCCTTACAAATGCAACGCAATTTGTTTAAATTCAGCGGAGCAAAGAATTACGCGGTGTTAGAGCATATCAACCAAATTTTAACCTCTGACAAGGGCAAAAATTGGAATGCCTTTAAAAATGAAGTACTGAAACTCAATCCCAAGTACAACAAAAACTATTTGCAAGCCGAGTGGCAAACCGCCAAACAAGCAGGGTATCACGCTGCCAATTGGCAAGCGTACCAAGAAAACAAAGCGTTGTATCCGAATTTAAAGTACCAAACCCAAAAGGACAATAAAGTACGCGAGGCACATCAAGCCTTACAAGGAATTATTGCCCCAATAGATAGTGACTTTTGGAAAACGCACTACCCGCCCAACGGTTGGCGTTGTCGCTGTTATGTGGTACAGACGGCAGAACCACCAACGGAAGGCGAATTGCCCGTGCTTACGGATAAAGAATTTCCGAAAGAATTTCGGGGCAATGTGGGGATTTCGGGCGAAGTTTTTAAGGAAACGGATGCAAACAAAGGCAAACCACACCCGTATTTTGCCCTGTCAAAAGAATGGGGCAGTGAAACCAAAAAAGCCTTTGAATATAGCAAACTCGCCACGCCTTATACTAAAATTTACGAAGCCAAAAACGGTGCGGAAATAAAAGTAAGCCCTTTTGCTGACGAAAGCGACTTACAAAAAAACGTACAAACTGCCGTTGTAATTGCCGATGAGTTGGGGGTGGGCGTGAATATTCGTCCGCATTTGGATTTACACAAACACAAAAATCCTGAATATGAAATTAATAATAAACTTGCCGATAGAAAAGAGGTTAGTTCTTACACAAGTATAAAAAGTAACTTGGGGAATGCAAAAAAACAAGGAAATAGCAGTATTGTATATGATATTACCAACTTTAAAGGCTGGGAAGCAGGTGAAATACTTAGATATTTAAAAGGTAAGATAATTAGCTTTAACGACAAAAAATGGTTAAAAGAAATTTTTTTTGTTAATGGTAGCAAGGCGATTTACTTTACCAAAGAGCAACTAATGAATGACTTTGATAGTGTGTTTATTCTTTTCAAGAAGTTATAAACGGAATAAGCCCCAATATTACTATTAGGGCTTATTCTGGGAGCGAATTGGAACTGTCCGCTTCGCGGTGTAACAATTGCTCGTTACACACTGCAAAATTACAAAAACTTTTTAAACAACAAATAAAAACGATTTAAATATGAATAAAAAAGACTTTTTTTCGCAGTTAGACGCCCGTATGCAGGGGCATAATTCGCAATCGGAAATGGAAAAAGCCAAAGCACAACAGCAATTTTCCGATGCCAAAGGCTTCGCCCAAAAACTGATAAAAACCCTCGCACCTTACATCAAAGGGTTTCGGCAAAGAGGTTTTACTTGCAAAGAAAAAACAGATAATTTGCCGTTTTATAGACTTGAAATTCAAAACAAATCACATCACATTGAATTGGGTATTTATGAAGAAAAAAACGGCTACCGCTTATTCTGTTATAGTAATAACGTACAACGTCATTTACCTATTCGTATAGGGCATTATTACGATGGCTTAGCCGTTGAAAATGAATTGCAAAACCTTTTTACCATATTTCTATAATGGCAGAAGTACAAGTACCCGATTTCAGAAAGTTAGCCCGTGAAGCACTCCAAAATATGCCCCAACGCATTGGCGAAGAGGCTCGGGCTTTCTTTGTGCAGTCCTTTGTAAAGCAAGGTTTCACCGATACTTCGTTTATTCCTTGGGTTAAACGAAAAAGCGAAATCGTGTTACCTCATAAACTGTTAAATCAGTCATTAGCACTAAAAAATAGTATTCGTATAGCACAATCCGATTGGAAAAAAACAATTATTTCGGCAGGCGAAGGGCTTAATTACGCCGCCATTCACAACGAGGGCGGCACTATCACCGTCAAGGTTACCGAAAAAATGCGAAAATATTTTTGGGCGATGTACAAAAAAACAGGTAATGAATATTTTAAAAATTTGGCACTGACCAAAAAAGAGCAGTTTACCATATCTATTGGTAAAAGGCAATTTATCGGCAATAGTAACTTTTTGGCTGAAAAACTGACAAGTATTATCATCAATGAAATTAAAACAGCAGAACGTAATTTAGATTTTAAATAATGGAAAACTGGCAAGATTTATACGTAGAACTCGCCGAGCGTATCAGCGAGAAAATGCCCGAAATCAAGTGGGTAGATTTGTGGCACAACCAAGTGGGCTTTTTAGCCGATGAGCATCCGTTTTCAACCCCTGCGGTATTTATTGCCTTGCGTAGCAATCAAACGCAAGACGCGGGCGAACTGATGCAAATTGTAGATTTACAGGTAGATTTTTATCTGTTTTACGAAACTTTTTTAGATACTTTTGTGGGAGCGTATAACCAATCAGGGGCGTTGGAATTTACCAAATCGTTAGACGCCTTGTTCGGTATTTTTCACGGCAGTATAGGCAAAAATTACAGCTCAATGAGGCGTTTAGGCTTTACTCCGGTAGATACCGGCACAGCAGGTAATCTGTATCAGGTTACATTTGAATGTAAGTTACAAGATACCAGCGCAATGAAATACTATGAACCTACAGATGTGAAGGTAAAAGTAAGCAACGAAAACACGGATTTTTTCATTGCATAATTACCCAACGCGGTGATAGATAATGTTTTCAATGGTACGTTCCGAGCGTAGGTATTTTTGGGCGATTTTTCCAATAATGTAGCTCTGGGTGTATTTGGCACGCCCATTTTCGCAAATAGCGTTCAAACGCTCGTATTCTTTGCGAATTTTGGCATAAAATAACTGTGTACGCTCGGTTCGTGTCATAGCGGAAAAGAACTTTTTCGCAAAAGTAAAAAACGCCAACTAATTTTACAAGTTGGCGTTTGTGTGTTTCTATTTCATTAACATTTGTATCCGTTTATCAATTTCTATTGAAAGTTTATCCCCCGATTTTAGCGTTTCTACATAGTTCTTTACGAACTCTAACTCCACTATCTTTTTTTCCTTTCGTCCTCGTTTTCCTCTTTCCGTTTTTAATTTATTCAACTCATCAAAAAAACGATGCAGATTTTCATCGGTAAGAATCAGTACGAAAAAAGCCTTGTTATCTTGAAAATTACCAAAAAAGGCATTTGGATGTTGCTTTATAAAGGCATACAAAGTAGTATGTTTTATATCGTCATCCATTTTGGGTAATTCCTCTATGAAAATATCGGTATCAAATGGGTGATGCTTATTTTGAATCTGTTTTTCAAAGTCTATAACTATCTTTTCTATTTCTGTTAAGGGATTGTAAATAGCAGATTTATATGTGTAATATAGTTCTTTTAAAGCCCTAAAATGCTCACTTTTTTGGTTTTGGTGAATAGTTTGTTTTTGTCGCTCCAAAGCCTCTAAATACTTTTTTTTCTGCTGCTCTTCATCTACATTATACTCCATTTTAACTGTTTTGTCCTCATACTGTCGTATAACAAGTTCATTCCCAAAAACATTTATTGTTTCTGAATGTATAACTTTTTTCTTTGGTTTCAAAAAATCAAAAAGTCCCATAATTCATTTTTTCAGCAAAAGTAAAAAAAATAACCTGACCTTTTGAAAGTCAGGTTGGGGAAATTTTTAGTTGCTTTTATCACTTTCTAATCCAGATATTTTAATCATCTGATATAATATAATGCTTTGAAAAATAATCTGATTAAACGTTCGCCAGCAGGTTGGATCATATACTCCTGTTATGATAGCAATTATCAAATACCAACCCAAAAGGTAAAATAAAGTATTCAGTAAATAGTGTAACTTCGTCATAATTGATATTCGTTGTTATAATATTCCTTGTTAATATATGTTGCCAAATAGGCTTTGGCTTGTCCGGTGCGTTTTAGATGTGCCTCGTAACCTTTGAGCGATAAAAACACTTTGATTACTTCCGCCTCTTTGAGTTTGTTAAACATTTTCTGGGCATCCTTTTTGCCCATTTTATAATTGTAAGCTTCCCATAGTCGGTCGAAGCTCAAATCTGCGGGGATTTTTTCTACTTTAAATTTGGCGATAAACTCGGGCATTTTTGTCCACAAAACAATTTTTTCTTCATCAATGGGAAAGCGGTACGCCCCGAAAAGCCAACCTTTCTGAGCTTCATTGAGTGGCTCGCCCACAATTTCAAATACTTTTAAATCGCCGTTTAAATTGTATTTAAAAATAAATGAAATCGCCGTTTGTTTGCCCGTTACGCGGTAGGTGGTTAGTTGTTCCATTATGCTAATTGTTGGTTGATTTCTCCAATGATATAAAGCAGAGTAGTCTTATCATATTCATCTGAAATATACGGCATTCTTTCGTTTAAGAATAATTCCAAAGTATCGGCTTCGTACCATTTAAACGTTATTTTTTTTGATTTCACATTCGAGCGAAAACCGTGATAAAACCGCCTTATTTTTTCAGCAATTTCACGCATTAACGAAAGTAATACACGTTGCCTTCTGCCAAAGGCAGTGACGCCCCCTACACTGGAATATATTGCCAAAACTTCTGCTTGCGATTTGCTGATTTTAATACTGATTTTCATTTTGTAATAACTTTTTTAAGGCGATTATATTTATCTAATTCAGCGTAACAGATTTTAGCTCCTTCGGTTGGGCGTTTCTTTGATTTTTTAGGAAACTGCCTACAAAATGCCTCACACCACAGCTCGAAATTTTCGTGCATCGGAAGTACGCCACAAGGAAATAACTTCATAATATCTAAAAGAATATCCTTATAATTCGATTGAGGTCTGAAATTCAATGCGAACTCCTTGTTTTTAGTTACAATATAAATGTACCAACCTCCAAAAAGAAACTGATTTTGATTATGAAAAACCCAAACATAACAGGGTATTGTTTTTTCGTAAAAATCACGTTTAAAGGATAGGCTTTTATCTTGCTTTTCTTTACGTTCTTTAAATACATCTTTCCACGTGGTGGTTGTCCATTGTCCTAAATTATTTTTTTCAAAAGAATGTACCTCAGGAGGGGCTTTTTTTCCGCTCCAAAACTCATAGGCACTTCGTGTCATTATCATCATAATACGATTAGTTTTAAATTCAACAATCCCAATAAGGTTCTGTGAGTTGCTCCCCACATTTTTTGCAGTAAAGAGCAATCAGTTCGCAGGTGCAATACGCCTCCAATACTCGCAGTTCGTGGTCGGCGTGCGGACAAACCACTTCATACTCCACCATAATTTCATTGATTTCGGTTTGAGTCATAGCTAATATTTTAGATTTGTCCAATGAATGATTTTGCCCTCAAAGCAAGTAGTTCCGTCCCTTTCGTAGGGATAAAAATAATTTAAAAATTCAGTGATGGAGCCAAAGCCGTCATTGATTGCCAAGCTGTGCATTATGGGGCAATCGCCTTCTGTGGATAAGCTCCTGAATAAGTACTCAATCCCTCCATCATCTATCCTTGCTGCCTCCAAACATTCATCATCAATATACAGATATACGAATGAAGGTGCGTAATCCAATTTGATGGTTTGAATATTCGTTACAGGCACTCTCGGGGCGAAACAGAAGGCTTTTTTTGTGCGATTGTTGATGTAGAAGTCTATCATTTTGCCCACTTGCCAACGGTTGTGTTTATCTTCTCGTATGGTGTGGATTTTCGGAGCAAATGACCAATTGTCCTCAAACTCGTATTTCCCCGAAACTTTACAATGATTTTCAAGTCCTGCCCAAATCTTCTCTACAAAATAGGTAGGTTTTCCGTTAATTTTGGTTTTGAAAGGTAGTATCATTTGTTAATTGTTCGTTGTTAATTACTTATATTTTGATTTTATCATATTTTCTATCGCATAAATCACTTTGCTGACTTCTTTATGACTCATATCTTGAAGCGCCTTTTTTACAGGCGAACGTTTTGAGATGAGCCACCCACCCAAGCGGTTTAAATCCACCAAATGAGGCTTGTCGTCTTGCACCCAACCTAACTCGTGGCAACGGGCAAGTAAGGCTCGGTGTTGCGGGTTTTGAGTGTCAAATCGAGCATAAAATCCCCACCCTAAATCCCTCCCCGAAGGAGAGGGACTTTTTAAATGTCTTATCAAAATAAAGGCTTGTTTTTCGCTCAAATCTTTGGTAGATTTAATTTGCATTCCAAAGAAATCGGAGAGAAACTCCAGCCGTTCTTGGCGTTCACTAAAACGTTTATTTAACAGCGTTTGAATTATTCTGATTTGGTCTGTGGTTATCATTTTAAACCTCGTGTATATTTCCTGCCTTAAATTTAAGTATCGCAAAATCTGTCCACACGCTGTAATCGTTGTTGTACAGATAGCTATTGTCAAGTGAAGCGTTCAGAGGCTTGCATCTTGGATGTTTAGCGTTCAATTCTTTCACTTTATTTTGTACGACTTCTTGTAACTTAGGAATGTCTTCCGCTCTATAAATTCGGTGGTCAAAACCTTTTAGGAAATCGTAAAACTCGTTTTGCAGTTTGTTTTTTGTCTGTGTTCCAGACTGAAAGTCGCAGTAATAATGTGTCGGTTTCATTTTTAAATCGTTTTAAAATTCGCTCCGCTCGGGGGCTCGAACCCCGATGCCTGCCTGTGCGGAAAGTAATGTATTATCTACTGTTCATATGCCATCTCTAAGGCTTGTTCTACAACCTTTTTAAGCCAATCTTCTCTTTGTAGAAGCCCCGCGAGTACGCACGATATTTCAAACATTCCTCCTTCTGCTACAAGATGAACTTTGAAATCCTTTGCGTTGTTCAATTCGCCTTCGGCACTGATAAGCAGTTTTACTTTGTTTTCCTTTTCCTTTTCCATTTCTAAATCGTTTTAAATGTTATCATATTTCTCGTGAACGGGGAACAAATCCGCTATGTTGGTGCCTTCGGGGAAATCCACCGCCGAAATATTGAGCGGAATGTTCACTTTTTTGCCCTGCGGGTCGGTATAACTCGCATCTACAAAAAACGCCGACTTTTGCGGTTTGTACGCCTGTGCTATGATTTTCACAGCATCGGTAAACTCGGGCGAGTTAAATTCTTCGGCTATTTTGGTTAGTTCCAGCACCCGTGAGGCTTTGAGATTGCCTTTGGCGTCCTTGCGAAGCAGTCGGTTGATTACATCTACCAACTTGGCGGAATTGTCGTCCTTGGCAAGTGAACTGATAAAGTCTCGTACTTTCTCTACGCCTGCATTTACTGTGTCATCCCAACCATCCACCGTGCGGAAGCCGTAGGTAATGGTATTTCCATGGTCATCGGAAAAAGTGTGGCTCTGCTGTTCGCCTTTTAGTTCGTACACTTCGTTTTTGAGGTCTAAAAACACTTTAAGCGACTGAAAAACAAATAATTTAGTTCTACTCACTTCGCTGGAAAACTCTTTCAAAACGTCAATAATATTTTTCAAATTATTGTTTACCAAGTCCTTGTAGGCTTGGCGGTTTTCCGCCTGTGCGTCTTGTCGTTTTTGCAATTCGGCTTGTAACTCTTGTGCCGATAGTTGCGATAAATCTATGTTGCTCATAATTGTTAATTTTTATATAATTTTTTTGTTATACAATTCATTTTCTTTAAGTTGCTTTTCAATGCCTTTTTCCCTATACTTCAATTCGCCGTCCTCACTGGAATAATACAGGGTAGGAATATCCCACGAGTGAGTGTCGAGCCATTGTCGTAGGCGTTGGGCTTTTTCAGGAACTTGGTCGGTTCTACCCGCTCGATATTGATTGACCATAATTCGTTCGCCAGTACTCAGCACTCGTACGAAGTTATCCAGCACCAATACCTCCAAATACCTGATATACTCATTCGTTGTGCTCATAGTTTTCAATTTCAATGAATTTCAATTTATACTCGTCCATATCAATGAGCTTACTCACGTAGTAATTTCGGGCAGATTCCAACCGTTGGCGTTCGGCGGTTTGGTGGTGAAAATTGATTAGTTCGTGGTTGATTTCATTTACTTTGCCTTCGAGCCAGTCTTTATTAACGTATTTTGTTGTCATATAGCTTTGGTTTTTACGTTGTTATTAAATTCTTTGCGTAGCATTTGAAAAAGGACGGCAGGGTAATTTTTGTGTATTTGCCGTGCCTGAATGTCTATGAACCCCAATAAGTCGTCTGGACTCATCAGCGGAATTAAATCCTCAATACCTTGAAACACTTGTTGTTCTATAACGTGATGCCATTCGGTCTCGTACCACTGCACTACGCTGTCGTGCATCGCCAACGTTTTTAAAGGCAGATAATGGCGTTCACATTGCTCTCGGCACCAATGCATAAAATAGGCGTGCCGTAGGCTACTATAACCGATGTAGTCGGTCTGTAAAATGTTTATGATTTGTTGTGTACGTTGCATAGTTATTGGTTTGTTAGTTTAAATTCTCGTTCGGCGGCTTTCTCTTTGGAAATGATGTAAGGATCTACTTCGTTGGCTCCTGTGCGGGTTTTCTCAATGGAAGCGACAAAGTCTTGAACTACAATTCGATTTTGACTGAGCCAATAGAATTTATTAGCCACCGCCCCTTTGGGCTTACCCTTGCCGTCCACCTGCGAAACGCCTATGAATAAAGTTGTGGGAAACATTTCTACCATTTTGTTGTATAGGTTGGCTTTTTTGCCGTCAAAGCATTCTTGTATGCTGTCTATAAACACAATTTTAGGCTGTTGCGGGCGAGAAAGCCGAAGTATCAGCTTGTCAATCGGCTCTTTCTGAATGATGTACTTGTTTTTGTAGGGTTTTAGTCCGTTCATTTCCAAATTCTTAACCAACGAAAGGCTTCCGCATTCCTCCAACGAGTTGTATAACACTTTTTCGTGCTGGCATAATTCTTTCATCAGTTGCAGGGCGTACGTAGTTTTTCCGTGTCCTGATTCGCCATAAATCAAAATACTACCCGCCCGTTCCACATTCCCCAAATGGTTTGTCCATTGGTCAGAAAGCGGTAAGGTTTTATATTTTTTTCGCTTTAAATCCTCATACGTATAGGCTCTCGGAATGTTGTTATTATCTGCCATTGTGTTAATTCATTGTTTGTATAATTCGCATTTTCTCAATTTCAGTACGTACTTTCCGCAGGCTTCCCATCGTTTTGGCGAACATTTTTTCGGGTGAAATATCCGCCCCATTTGCCTTGCTTACCTTCGCGATTTGGTCTAAGTGAAAGGCTTTTATCGCCCCATTGTCCGCCTGCGGACTTACGCGGTTGTATTTGTTGCCGTAGCGGTCAAAAATCTCCGTATAACCTACCTTTTTGATATTTTTGTTTCGATTGATTTTCTCCTCCAAACCATCGGCACCCATCATATACCAACCGCAAACATATTCACAGGCATTCCAAATGCTTTTCAGTTCCAAAAATGCAGGGTAGTCCAAATCACCCGCTTCGTCCAAAATCACTAACGGATTTTCTAACTGCTTGATGTAGAAAATCAAATCCTCGTACACATCGGCATAACGCCCCGTATGGTTTACGCCGAACTCCTGTGCAATTTTGCGGATTAGCTTTTGCTTGGTTTTCACTTGTGAGCAGTCCACATACACGGCGTTTTTGTTTTTGCTGACATACACCCGTGCGGTGTGGGTTTTGCCGATACCTGCAATATCACAAAATATCGCCGAAATGCTTCTTTGCTGACAAGCAGAAAGCTGACCCGTGATGTACTGAAAGGTTTCCGTTTCCACCGTTACCCAAGGGGCTTGTTCTTTGAGTTGTACCTGCAACTTACGGGCAATGCTTATCCAATTGGCGTCGCTTAAAACCTTATCTAATTTACCCTTGATAAACACTTGGGAATATTGAGCCTTGTCAATGCCCAACGCCGTAGCGTGTTTTCTGTCGTTGGTGTAATTTTTGCGGTTTTCGGCTACTGCCAAAACAATTTTTTCTTTTAATTCGTTAGTTATCATAGGTCTAAAATAGCTTTGTTTATGTTTGAACTTCTTGTATTTTCGTTACTTTCATATTGATATACAGGCGTTTCATTCTCTTGATAATCCACCGTGTTGTATTCCACTTCAATTTGAGGTTGTGCCTCAATAATGCCGATTTTCGATAGTTTTTCGGCGGTTTTTTCTTTCGTAAATTGGTCAAAGCCTTTGATGTAGCTCATTTGCTCCTGATAAATGGCTTTGTCGGTTTCCGTCCATTCGGCATTGGCTCGGTTGAACGTTTTTAGCTGTTTGCACTCGCACAAAAATTGGTTGTTTTGGTACAAATACACTTCGCTGATGCCTTCGCCTGACGGGAAGTAAAACGCTTGTACTTCGTAGTTTTCCAATAGTGAAATAATCTGCGGATTCGGTAGTTGGTACTTTTGATATTGCACCGTAACGTACTGATTTCGGCGAATGGTTGTGTGCGTTGAAAATCCGATGTATTGTGCCAAAAGTGCCTTGTTGAGCTTCGGCAGGTTCGGATTTACGTTTTCCAAAAACACCTGCAAACGGGTTTTGTCTTTAAAACGCTCTTGGTCGGGGTGCAACTCGTTGTTGTATTCGATTTGCTCCTGCAAGTCCATCGCTACGATTTGCTCATACGAGGCTTTTGCTTCTTTATAATTATCGTTATATTCGTCAAAAATCTTTTGTTGGGTTACGCGGTTGGCGTCTAATCGTGCGTAATGGCGTCCCACTATTTGGTGGTTGTTTTTTTCCACCCCGTATTTTTTTAGTCGGATACCTGTTTCAGCGTATTTTTCCTGCGAGTTGGTCGGGTTACAGAACCGTACGAACGGAAACACGTTATCTGCCTTTAAAAGTCCTTCGACAAATTCACCCGTTAGGTGGCGTTCCACCTCAATTTGCATCGGTGTACCAAGTCCGTAACTTGTAGTAAATTGAAACATATTGCGGAAGCAATCCAAAAACAACTCCGTGTTTTTCTTTTTGCTGTGGGCAATCCCAATCAATGCCGTACTCATCACATCGTAAGCGTAATACGCCATCACCTTTGAGCCGTCGGGCATTTTGGTATGCAAAATATCGCGGTCGTCCAATGATATTTTACTCATTGAGTAAAGCGGAGCGTGGCGGTTCACATGCGGACGTTCCTTGTGGCTGAAATCATAATCGCCGTTACGGGCTTTTTTGATAACTAACTGATTTTCGGGTTTGTTCAGCCAATTTTTAACCGTGCTTTCCGAAACTTCAATCAGATTGCCGAACGCATCGCAAAAATCAGTTTCCACGTTAAAGAGTTCGCCTGTACTTCGGTCAAAAATCTCCTTCTGTCCGTGCAAAAACTGCTGATAAATGGTATATACCGAACTGATATAAGGTTTATTAGGCAAACAGCAAATCGAAATAAAAAGCCTTTCCATAACGGGCGTTACGATTTTGGCATTTACCGAGCCCTCGCCCCTGTGGATAAAAGCAAAATAGCCCTCTTTTTTGTACTGATTGAATTTGCGTTGTAACACGCGGGGGTTGTTCGGCAAGTCAAACCGCCAACGCTCGGGGTTTAGGGCGTTCACCGCCTTGCTGATGTTTTCCCAAACCTGCACTTTTTTTCCTTTGTAATGAGGGCTTTTTCCGCGCCCTTTAAGTAGCGTTTCAATGGCATTTAAAATCATTGCCGACGTGGCTTTTTCACGTTGTTGGTCAATGGTCAGCGGTTTGCCGTTGGGTTTGCGGTGTCCTGCAAAGAAGTTGATGGCTTCAAGGTCAGGCACTAATAGCGGTTCTAAATCATTCTGCACGATATTAGCATCTTCGGGTTTACCTAACATTTTGATACAAAATCCTTTAATATCCACGCCTTTAACCACGGGCAACTCGTGGAACGATACCCACGCTTCATTGCCTTGACCACGCCCTTCTTTGGTTCGGATAAGTTTGCCACGAGTACAATATACGTTGTATGTTTTGTAACTCATCAAGCCCCAATCCTCGTACAGTAGGCGTGCCGGTATGGATAATATGTTATTTTGATAGGCGTACATTTTTTCCTCCCTAAATCCCTCCCAAGGAGGGACTTTTTAAATGATTATTAAAACATTTTTAAAAAAGCTCGTCTTTCCGAACCGTCACGGTCGCCACCGTCAGCGTACTTAAATAACGGCTTATTATTCTTCCTTCTTTGTCTTGTTCCTGCCTCGTACCTGCCTCGGGGTGTATGCTTTTCAGGATTTTCACTAAATTTGTGGTGTCTAATCAAAAATTTAGTTTTATGAATATAGATGATGCCATTGACCAACTCAAAGAAACCAAAATACGCATCGAAAATTTACGCTTAGATATAGCAAAAAATCTTGTTTCCGTTTCCTGCGCAATTCTTGCCATACTAATTGCCTTGTCCGGCGAAAAGCACCACAACAACCTTTTGGTGGATATTGCGTTTCTATCATTCCTATTGTGTATCCTTTTTGGTTTATCTCTTCTAAAAACTTCATTAAGTCAGCTTCGCAGGATGGACAAGGATTGGCAGGAACTAATAAAAGTATCTTTCCTAAATTCCGTTTATGATAGGCGTTTAGCAGTTTTTTCAAAGTACGATAACTTGCTGTCTTTTTGCGAGTGGGCTTGTATGCTTTCATTCGTTGTTGGTTTTTTGTTGCTGGTTACTCACTGGTTTTTCGGGTAGTTGCTACCGACAAGTTGCAAAACGCACAAGCGGAAATCCAACAAAATCTGACTTATTTACAACAGGAGTTACAAGCCAAATAACTCTCTTTACCACCACGCCCCAAAGCGTGGTTCTTTTTTCTACTTTCACTAAATTGCAATCTACGTCTAAATGGTAAATGGTTTTTGTTTTCATTGTATAAATTGTTAATTAATCACGTCAAAAATGGTTACTTGTTTTATTTGCGGAAGTCCCTGCACTTGGCTCAGTGCCTTGTAGCCGTCTCTAACTTTGAGCAGTTGCTCGGCAAACTCTCGGTTGATGTACCATTTACCCTCAGCGGTTTTGTAGAACTGCTCGGGGTGCTTTTTGATACGGCGGTGATATTGCCCACTCGTTACGCTGTACCCGTTGATGAGCAACCACTCCACATACGGCAAGGCTTCTTTGCCATAAACGTTGAGACTGCGGGGCATTTTGATAACACCTTGTTGCTTCTCTAACTCAATCCAGCGATTGATAACCGCCGCACGTAGCACCACATTATAACCCGAAACCAAGAGTAACACCTCTTTTTGGTTGAGTTGGTACTCGGGCATCTCCTTTCCTTGTTGGTTAATGTAACTTTGCTGTTTGAAAGTGTAATCGGACTGTCCAAATTTGGACAGTCGGTGATTTTCAGTTAATTGCGATGCAATTTCACGAATATCACGCATAACGTGCTGATGTTTCTTTCCTGTTAGCCGAGCAATCTCACGGCTTGACATTGTTTGTTCGATGGTGTTTATTAAACTTGTCATAATCTATTGATTTTGATATTTTTGTATTAAATTTTCTCGTTGCTCTACAATTTGATAAAGAGCCTCGTAAGTTTTCTCGTCCTTTCTTGACATTCTCATTCTTATAGCGTCCGTAGTTACTCGGAACATTCTCGAAAGCGTTTGAATATCGCCCGTTTGCTTTTTTTGTTCGCAAATGCGAACAATCTCATTAAAATCCATTACTTTTGTCATTTGTTACAATGTTTTGATGTGGCAAAGATAAGTACATTTTGTACATTAATACAAATTTTTGAGTACATTTTTTACATAAAATTTTTATCGTTATGGATAAAACATTGATTTTAAATAAGATAATAGAGTATAAAAAATTTAAATCTGATGCAGATTTTGCTCGTTTTTTAGAAATTCCACCTCAAAATTTATCAAAATGGAAGTCAAGGAATACTTATGACGTGGAGCTTTTATATACAAAATGTCCCGAATTAAATCCCGAATGGCTATTAATTGGTAAAGAACCAATGCTCAAAAGTGAGCAAAACTTACCTGTTGCTACCTATACAGAGAGTCTTAATGAGGGTATTCCGCTTATTCCGTTAGACGCTATGGCAGGGGTGGGCAGTGGGGAAATATCCGTATTAGAACTTGATTGTGAGCGTTATGTAATACCAATGTTCAAAGGTGCAGATTATCTTATTCCTGTAAAAGGCTCGTCTATGTATCCCAAATATAATAGTGGCGATGTGGTAGCGTGTAAAAAATTATCCCTGCAAGATATTTTCTTTCAATGGAACAAAGTATATGTACTTGATACAGAGCAAGGTGCGTTAATCAAGCGTGTTTGTAAAAGCTCGGATGATGAACATATTACATTGGTTTCCGAGAACCCAAAATACGAACCTTTTGAGTTGCACAAGTCTCAAATATATGCTGTTGCCTTGGTAGTAGGTGTGGTTCGTTTAGAGTAAAAGTACAATGCAACATATATGCTTTTTAGTTGATTTTATATGTAAACATATAAAAATCAACAATTTAAACTCGAAACAAGTCGCAAAAAAGCCTACAATACACCCCCCTCTACTATATAAAAAGTGGGGTTTGGTTGTATGCAAATCCGTATATATATGCCTTTACTACCTGTTTTTTGGGTGTTTTTTGTAGTCCTAAGTGTAGTCCTAAGTGTAGTCCTAATCCTAAAAATAGGCTTTTGGGGGTGGGGTGTACCATTTTCGTGGGCTCACGCAAATGGTCGCTCGGCGGGTCCCAAAGCAGTAGTTTCAAAGCATAAAAAAAGCCCCAAAAGGGGCGTATTATAGGGGTTTTGTACATTTTACAGGGTTTTCTTTGTTGGGCTGTACAAAAGGCTTATATATTGTACAATAACCCGCATAAAAAAGCGACAATTTCTGCATATAAATGTACAGTTTTGTACATTTTGTTTTTTGTCCTTTTTCAGGCTTTTTTGGTGTAATCCCTTAATTTTTAAGGTTTTTCAGGCTTTTTTATATTACTCTATATTGTACATTTTAAAATACCCCTTATAAAAGCCCAATTTGGAACTTCATTTGCAAGAGAAAAAAATAAACGGAATTGGTGGTTGCAACAATTATTTCGGAGCCATTACTGAGCTTAGCCAAGATAAAATTCAGTTTGGCAAAGTGGGAGCGACCAAAAAAATGTGTATGGAAGACAATATCGAAACGGCGTATTTCACTGCATTGTCCGAAGTACGTACTTTCAAAATAAACGACGGAAAATTAGTTTTGTTCGATGCTTCAGGTAAAGAAAAGTTGATTTTCAGCCCTAAACAACAAGTAAATGAGCGTCTGCACGATATTTGGGGAGCTGTTCGCATTGGAGGAAAATCGATTGAGAAAAAAGAAGGCATTCCAATGTTGGAAATTAATCTTACAGAAATGAGCATCAGTGGAAGTGATAGTTGTAATAGTTATTTTGGTCAGATTGAGGAGCTTACTGAAGAAAAAATCGTTTTTGGAGATATCGGTATGACTGCCAAATTATGTTCCGAAATGGAAATCGCTCGGCAGTATAACGAAGCCATTGGCAAGGTAGCTTCCTACAAACTCGACGGACTTAATTTAACGTTTTATGACATCAATGGCAATGAGTTAGTTGCTTTTATAAAAGGGGATTAAAAATCCTCTTTTTTTGTGTCTATTCTTGTGGAGTGTTTTTAATTGAGTTTAAGGGTGTCAATAAATAAGAATGAATAACCTCTAAAATGGAGCTATAGTCCTGTGAAAGAATGTTTTATATATCTATCTCTTTGACTACACTTAGGTGTTGGACAATAACAAAAACAGCCACAGGACAAGGAAATCTCTTATGTAAAGAATGTGGCTGTGTTTTAGTAGGTTCTGTTATCAAGCCTAAACAAAATAAGCAGTTGCAAAACCTAAGATTATGGTAATCAATTTAATATGATTGAACTTATGGTTTTCAGATGCTTCAAATAGAATGACAGACGAAATGTGTAAGAAAATTCCTATAACGATGGCTGATATTTCTACATGGTAATGACCTAGTTGAGGTATGTATTCTGCTAAGAACGTTCCGAAGGGAGTCATCAGAGCAAAAAGGGTTAGAAAAACAAACGTACGTTTAAATCCAATACCTGAATCTAGAAAGAAAATTGTCAATACCATCGCAATTGGCAAGTGATGAACAAAAATCCCGTATGCCATATGATGATGATGGTGCAAAGGGAATCCTTCTAAAATTGAGTGAATGCTTAAGCTGATAAATAACGTCCAAGGGAAGGCGTTCTTTAAATCCTTATGCGGGTGATGTGTATGTCCGTGTTCAGCTCCTTTGGAGAAAAACTCTAATACAATTTGCAGTAAAATTCCTATAACAATCCAAATGCCTAACTGTTTGCCTATTTCGCCGTGATGATCATGGTCGTGGTCGTGTGCCAATGAATGATATACTTCGGGCATTAAGGTAAATATGGTCATAGCTAACAGAAAAGCACCACTGAAAGCTAATAGTAATTTGATATTGCGTTGATTTTTAGGTTTAAAAATAAGTACGATTGCAAAACCTAATACAATCGATAGAAAGGGTAATAGATAGTTCATTCTTTTTTATAAAATTTGTTATACTATTCAAAGATTCAAAGATTCAAAGATTCAATAATTTAATGATTTTTTTCGTGAATCACTTATGTAGTGAGCTTTTAATAACTTAAGATTAGATATTTTTCTTATATGTTGCTCTTTTTGCAAAAATTACAGGGTTAAAATTCTTCCAAAGTTGTTGGATAGCAATATTATCTTCTAATTCGGGAGTGATAATGCATTTCTTAATGCCATTTTTCTTAAAAATAGGGTAATAGTAATCGAATAACAACGATGGAATTCCTTTGCTTTGATATTCTGGAGATACTCCTATCAAGTAGAAATCGACCATGTCGTGTTTTCTTTTTGCTTGAAGTAGATGCCAAAATCCAAAAGGGAAAAGTTTCCCTTGAGCCTTTTGTAATCCTTTTGAAAATGAAGGTAGTACGATAGCGAAACATACCATTTTTCCTTGGTTGTCCTCGATGAAACGGATGTATTCGGGATTGATAAATGGAATGTACTTCTTCTTGAAATGCTCTCGTTGTTTTTCAGTGATAGGTACGAATGATGACAGCGATGCGTAGCTCTCATTAAACAAATCGAACATCGCATCAACGTATTTTAGGATTTCGTTTTTCGTATTGGCTTCAACCAACCGGACTCCGTAGCGTTTCTTGATAGCATTTGCTGTTTTATTGAACACCTCTGGGTTTACACTGTCTAAGGTGAAGTAGGTTTCAATATATCCTTTTTCTTTTACCAAGCCCATTTGTTCCAGATGTTGTTTGTAATAAGGATAGGCATACCATGTCATCATATTGGCAATATGGTCATAACCTTCTGTTAACACCCCTACCTTGTCCATGTTTGAAAATCCCATAGGCCCTTCCATATATTGGAGGTTGTACTCTCTTCCTTTTTCGGCAACTTTGTTCAGCAGAGCTTTGGTAACCTCTATGTTATCAATCATATCCAACCATCCAAAACGAATTTTTTGCACTCCTTGTCGCAAATCGTGTTTGTTGACAATAGCTACTACACGTCCGACCATCTTTTGTTGAGCGTCGTACGCTGCATAGAAAAACGCATCTGCGTTTTCAAATACTGGATTTTTAGTTTTGTCGAATGACGTTACCTCATCATTGATGATAGGAGGAACCCAATAAGGATTATTTTTGTATAAGGAAAAAGGAAATTTAACAAAATCCGTAAGTTCTTTTTTTGATGATAACTCTTTAATTAGAATAGTAGCCATTTTTTCTTTCTTTTTATTTTTGTGGGTTTAAACTCCTCTTCATTGCCTTTTAAAATTTCTTTTTTGATGACATCTAAATGTTTGTCAATTCGATATGAAAAACCAATCAATCCCATGTATCGACTTGGTGTATCCTTCCAACTTGCTCCCAAATCTACATTCACTTGGATGTCTTTGGTGAATAGATATGCTCCGCCCAAACGTAGGATATGGTCGCTATAGTAATGACTTTGAATACCTTCGGATTCTAAAAAGATGCTAAATCGGCCATTATCAATATTGTGGGTTAAAGTAGCGATGTAACCCAATTCTCGGTTGCTATCCAAAAACCGATTGGCTATTAGGTTTGCAACTAATACGACTCTGGGCATCGGGTGGCTCTGAAGCGAAACCACAGCTTTAGGCGAAAGTGTCGGGATGTTGTCATAATAAAACCTTTTGTTTGGGAAAAAGTTCATTCCTGCATACACTCCTACAGCGGGAATTAAGCGTTTCCATTGGAATTTGTTGTTGGCTTTCCAGCTGTATAAGTTTGGTTTCTCATCAAAATAAGGATTGTAAATCAGGTATTTAGCTCCTATGGTGTTGTTGATGAAACCGATGTTGTTGGAACGTTGGCTCCCCAGATAGTGGTAGTGCGTATGGTCGTATGCTAATGTTCCGTTTAGTACTGCTTCAAACTTATCGCTTAATACTCCGTAACGAGCCGAGTAGTTCAATCCTACTAAAGTCATGTCCGTGTAGGTATACTTATGATTTCGCTGTTCAAACCACAGCCCACCTTCAAATTGGAGTACTTTTCTTCCAACAGCGTACGCACTTTGTGAGTTTCCAGGTTGGTTGGAATTGATAATATCCGTATATTGTCCTCGTGCTATAATCGGAAGTGTGTTGATTATCAGCAATATGATGATTTTTCTCATTGTGTCCAATTCATTTGTTTATGAACTGCAAATATAAGTTTATCTCTTTAAATGACAATACTTTTCCTACTTTCAAGAAATAAATAATGGAAGTGATGTAAAAAGTATGATACCTTAAAAAAAGAGGACATTTCTGTCAGGCTGAGCGAAGTCGAAGCCCTGTAATGATAAGGCTTCGACTTCGCTCAGCCTGACAATCAGAACTTCCATCATACTTTTTACAACACGACCTAAATAATTAATTACGAATTATAAATTACGAATTATAAATTACGAATTATAAATTACGAATTATAAATTACGAATTATAAATTACGAATTACGAAGGCAGGATTTTTCGTGATTTAATTCCAAATTATGTCTTGCATATTGTTAAATCAAATTTTATTACTTTTGCAAAAAAAACAATCGTATGACCTTTTTTATCACAGGAATTTCTACAGATGTTGGTAAAACAATAGCTTCAGCTATTTTGACAGAAGCATTACAGGCGGATTATTGGAAACCTATCCAAGCAGGGGATTTAGACAATTCTGATACCCATAAAGTACAACGATTAGTAACCAATCAAACCTCTGTTTTTCATAAAAATGCTTATGGATTAAACACTCCTGCAAGTCCGCATTTAGCAGCGGAAATAGATGGAGTTTCTATTGATTTGACACAGATAAATCGCCCAAATACTGAGAATCATCTTGTTATTGAAGGAGCGGGAGGACTGTTAGTTCCTTTGAATGATACCCAAACGATTGCCGATTTGATACTTCCGACCGATAAAATCATCATCGTTTCTCGACACTATTTGGGAAGTATTAATCACACTCTTTTAACTTATGAAGCTCTGAAAAACAGAGGGCTATCTGTGTTTGGGATTATTTTCAATGGTGAGGAAAATATGCCAACAGAGGAAGTTATACTCCAAAAAACACAACTTTCTTTTCTCGGACGCATTAACGAAGAGCCCTATTTTGATCGGAATGTGATTGCATATTATGCAGAAAAATTTCAAGAACGATTAACCTCCTTGCTATAGCTCGGTTTTATAATATGGTGTTGTAAAACAAATAATTACTACACAAGGAGGTTAAACTTAGTTTTTGAGTTTAAGTTTCCGATACACAAAACTTAATTTTGTTTTTCTAAATCCTTTAGCATTTGCTCAAAATGGTCTTCAGTAGGTCGTGGCATTTGTGCCGAAATGAATTTCCCATCTTTGTCCAAGAGGATATAAGTTGGATATTTGGTAATATTATAATTCTCTTTAAATGCGTTCATCTCAGAATCAAACGGACGTAGTTGTACAATGGACTTTGATTTGTTTTGAACATCTTGCAACCAGGCTTCACGTTTGCTGTCGGCATTCATTCCAACGAATACAAAATTCGGGTTGCTCTTGTATTTTAGAGCGTACTTTTCAAAATATGGATAATCATATTTACATGGACCACACCACGTAGTCCATACGTCTATGACTACGTATTTCCCTTTGAAATCGGATAAACGAACGGTTTCCTTTTCTGAGTTTTCAGCTTCAAAGTCAAAGGACTGACTGCCTCGAGAAACTTTTTCTCCCTGACGGTAGATAGTCTTAATTCGGTTTCTGATTTTTGTGTTTTCAATCTGTGAAGCATAGTTTTGTATCAATTCGCTTCTTTCGTTAGTATCGAATGAGCTTTGTAATGATTCATTCAACGTATAGAATAACAATTGGTCTTTGAAAATAGGATCGTTAAGCGTTGCGATAGCATTTAACTGTTTGGTTTGCAGAGCAATTTCTGTGGTGTCTTTTTTAGTGAGTTCATTCAAAATATATTGTAAATATTCAGGGAAATCCAATAGGCTATGATCCGTAAAAGAAATAAATTCTTTGATTTCTTGAATTTCCTTAGGGAGATTTTCCACAATATCAGGTCTTGAATGTTTTATTTTTTCCTCAAAGGCTCTCCAATAATTTAAAATTTTCAGTGTGAATAATTTCTTGTGAATCAACAATAAATCTTCGCTGAGGGCATAATTATCTTTTGTTCGGAAGCTGTTGGTTGTGTTCATTCTGTTTGTCCAAACACTGTATGCTTCTTCGACAAATTGATCTATTTTATTTAAAGGTTGATTATTTCGCTCGGCCCAATATTCCAACGTCCATAATTTATCGTAAACTTTTTCTGAGTTGTATTGTAAATCAGCTAATTGGTTTCCTTTTATTGAAATTATTTTAATATTGTTCTTCGCAATTTTATGCTTAAAGAAAATACTATCGTTGGTTTGGAAAGGGAAATGAATTTGTGCATTATTCTCTTTCATCGGAACCAATAGTGTATATTGTTTCAAAGGTAAATCTTCGGAAATTATATAGTGAAATTTATTGTCCTTTACAGGGATTTCGACTATGGTATCTCGCATAAAACTTTCACTTAAAATCAGTTTAGAAATGTTTTCATCACTGTCAAATTCTCCTGCAATTACAGTGCGATGATGCTTAGGTAAGTGGTTGGGAATCAATAGGTAGTAAACTAACAAAAAACCTACAACCAAAGCCGAAATGGTTGCTATCGCATTCATTCTTTTAGTGAAAACACGTTTTAAGGATTTGCTTTTGAACCAGATAAATCCGACAATAAAGAGAGTGATAAAGGCTATCAAACTCAATTTTTCGGTGTAAAGCAACCAATGATTCAAGTCACTTCCGTAGGTATTTTTAGATGTTTTTGCTAATATGGTTATCGGATTCCAAACTTTTTCAATATCAAAACCTCGTAGGATTCCTGTTCCTATCACTAATGCCACTCCAATCAGTATGGAAATTATAAAGCTTGAAAACAAGGTTGATAGGACGAATTGTAATATTGTGAAAAACAAAGTTGCTACAAACATTCTTACAGTAAATTGAAAAAAGAATCCCCACGGGATGTTTATTTCCACGCCCTCAGGTATTTTTCCGAATAGATAAGTAATCCAGGCAAACAATATGGCGCAAACTACAAAGGATAGAATACATATTAAATTGCTAATCAGTACAATTGTCAACTTTGAAGAATATGTAGCTATTTTAGAAATAGGCAGAGTTTCCATCAGTTGCCATCCTCCGTTTCGGTGGTCAATTTGTGTGATTTTAGCACAAGTCAACACAATGAGTAGTGGAAGAAATAAAGATGTTAGCCCTTCCGAAGCTCCGGCGGTGATGTCTTCAAAATAATTATATGGGATAGTAACTGGGGGATTTTCCTTTCTCGTAAGAAAAAACACAAAAATCACCACAGGGATAAATGCCCCGAAAATAGTTGCCATCAAAAAAGTGGCTGTTCCTTTTCTTTTTATATTTTCAGCTCGGAAAGCTGTCTTATAATCGCTTAGAAATGACATAGTTGTAAAATTATTTGGTTAATAGCATAAAAGATTCTTCCAAACCTTCCTGAGATTTGAGTTCGTAAATTTCGGCTCCGAGTTGTACTAATTGTTTAACCAACTCAGGGATAGCCTCTTTGTTAGCAAGGGTGAAAGTAGCTTTGCCGTCAGTGAACGTAGCCTCAGGGAATTGCTCTTTAATCTTATTAGCTAGTTCTGGAAGATTTCGTAAGAAGATTTGTACTTTGCAGTCACTGTATCTGTCTGAAAGTTCCTTCATAGAGCCTTCAAATTGTAATTTTCCATGCGAAATGATACCCACGTGTGTGCACATTTTCTCAATTTCAGAAAGTAAATGACTTGAAACAAAGATTGTTGTGCCGAATTCTTTATTGAGTTTTATCAACAAATTTCTGATTTCGAGCATGCCGTTAGGGTCAAGTCCGTTTACAGGTTCGTCCAACAGTAATAACGAAGGATTGCTCAACAGTGCCATCGCAATAGCAAGTCTTTGCTTCATTCCCAGAGAATACTTTTTAGCTTTCATGTGTTTACTTCGTTGTAAATCCACAATTTCTAAGTATTTCTCAATGTTTTCTTCTGACACATTTCGCATCAAAGCGATGTAACGCATATTATCGTATCCCGAAAGATGCAGGTATAAGGCGGGGCTTTCCACCAAACAGCCTATATTATCAAATATGTAAGGTATTTGATTTTTAAGTGATTGACCAAAAATTTCGATGCTATTGGTATCATCAGGGAGAATTCCTGTAAGCAATCGCATTGTTGTTGATTTTCCTGCTCCGTTAGGGCCTAAAAATCCGTAAATACTTCCCTTAGGAACGTTAATCGACAGGTTATCAATTATTTTCTTTGATTTTGAAAACCCAAAGTTTAGAGCTTTGGTCTGTATGGCGTATTGAGTCATAATATTTATTTTGGATAGGCGAAGATAGTGAAATGTTTGTTAAAATCAAAAAAAATCGTGTGAATTGAGTTTGATTAAGATAACTTCTGTGTAAAAAAAGTGTATTTTCCAATAAAATTATTATTTTTGTCAAAAACAATCTTTATGAAAATCTTAAATGAACTGGACGAGTTGCAAGAAGCGGGGGTCATTACCTCCGAAGTAGCTCAAAATATACGTGCATACTTACACCAAAGAAAACCAAATACCACTAATAGTTTTTTGGTTATTTTCGGTATCTTGGGAGCGGTTCTCATTGGGTTGGGACTTATTCTAATCTTGGCTCATAACTGGGATTATCTTTCGCGGGGAGTCAAAACCATTGTAGCTTTTACGCCTTTGATCGTCGGTCAGTCAGCCTGTTTTTGGGTGTTGTTTAGACCGCAAAAAACATGGATTTACGAGAGTTTTGCGATTTTTACGGCTCTTTCCGTAGGACTGTGTATAGCAATGGTGCATCAAATTTATAACCTGCCCGAAAATAATATCAGCAATTTTATATTCACTTGGATTTTACTGGGGCTTCCTTTGGTCTATGTGATGAAATCCAAATCGGTAGCGTTGTTTTACATGTTTGGAGTGTCCGCTTATGCTATCAGTACACAGAACGCATTTAACTATGACCAAACCGATAATTACTACCTCCTTATGCAAACCGGGTTGGTAATTGCAATTATTCCTTTTTACTATCGTCTTTTTAAAGCTGAAGCTAAAAATAACTATACGGCTGTTTTTCACTGGTTTTTTGTGATAACCTTACTTATCTCCATATTTGCTAATGCTAGGGAACAGTATGTGTTTGCTTTGATAATCATTCTTTTATGGATGTTTATTTATGTGGGTAAATATATTCAAAGCAGCATATATTACAATGCTTATAAACTCACAGCCATTCTAGGAATTGTTTTTTTATTGTTTTTCCCTTACTACTCCTACGGCTTCTGGTCTGATTTTCAGTTTATAGCTGTTCTGTTGTTTGGTTTACAATTGTTGTATGCTTACAAAAAGTATTGGGTCAAAAAAGAGGAATTTGATTGGTTGGAGGTGTTTCCGATATTGATAGTAGCACAGGCTTATTGGCTTTCCATTCCCTATATGTTTGATCTATTGGGGCTTGGTTTCGGGATTTGGTATTTGATTAAAGGTGTCAAATCACATCGGTTTTTACTGATTAATTTTGGATTGATAGTACTCACATACGCTATCGGACAGCGATTCTTTGATGCTTACATTCCTTTCCTGTTAAAAGGAATTGTATTCGTTATCTTAGGGATGAGTTTCTTTGTAGTTAATTATTTAATTATTAGAAAAATACGAAAAAATGCGTAACTATATCTTATTCATAGTTTTTGGACTTATGGTTCTTTTTCAGTGGTTAGTGCCATCGGTAATGATTTGGAACAGAGAAAATATTATCCGTCAGAATCAGGTGTATTTGTTTGAAACAGAGCCTGTTGATCCTCATGATGCTTTTCGAGGGAAATATGTCGTTTTAGGGTTTAGGGACAATAAAGTACAAGCATATGGTTTTGATAGTATTCCTTCTTTTAGGGTAGGGCAGGAAGCGTTTGTTACGGTGGATCGTTATGCAGGTATTGCTTATTTGTCCGAAATTTCAGAACAAGAACCAACTGAAATAGCTAATTATTTCAAAACAAAGGTTTTACATGTTGATGAATATGGACAAATTACCGTTGATTTCCCCTTCAATCGTTACTATATGAACGAAGAGAAATCACTACGAGCAGAACAAATTTTAAATGATGAGAACCTCAAAGCCTATGCGCAAGTAGCAATCTACAAAGGAGAGGTAGTTTTGAAAGACGTCCTTGTTGAAGGTGTTTCTCTCAAAGATTTTGTAGAAACATATAGAGGAGCTACGACCGATGCTTCTGAGGAAGAGCCTGAGATAATAACTCAACCTATGGAGGAGCCTTCTCAAGCAGAAGAAATCATCATAGAGACTATTAACGAACCTAATGGCGATAATTAGCGAAATTGAAACACACTTGTTATGAAAATATATCCTATTGATACAGTGAACTTTAAACTGGATGGTGGAGCGATGTTTGGCGTCGTTCCCAAGTCGATTTGGCAGAAAACTAATCCTGCCGATGCAAACAATCAAATTGATTTATCAGCTCGATGTATGCTTATTGAAGATAATAACCGATTGATTCTCATCGATACAGGCATGGGGAACAAGCAGTCGGACAAGTTTTTTGGCTATTACGCACTTTGGGGAGATACTAATTTGGATGATTCCCTAAAAAAAGCTGGTTTTCATCGGGATGATATTACCGATGTGTTTATGACCCATTTGCATTTTGATCATTGTGGAGGTTCTATCCAATGGAATAAAGAGCGTACAGGCTACGAACCTGCATTCAAAAATGCACGTTTTTGGACAAACGAAAGTCATTGGCGATGGGCAACCCAACCCAATCCACGTGAAAAAGCATCTTTCTTGAAAGAAAATATTTTACCGATGCAGGAAAGCGGACAGTTGTATTTCATTGATCCCAAAGGGAATACGTTTTTAGAACAATCGGAATTAGGTTTTGGAATCTTATTTGTGGATGGACATACCGAAAAACAAATGTTGCCATACATTCACTACAAGGGAAAAACGATTGTGTTCGTTGCAGATTTGTTGCCTACGGTGGGGCATATTCCCTTGCCTTATGTGATGGGCTACGACACGCGTCCCTTACTTACCCTCGAAGAAAAAGATAAGTTTTTGCGAGAAGCTGCAGAGAAGGAATATTATTTATTTTTGGAACATGATGCTCATCATCAGCTATGTACGGTACAGCGTACTGAAATTGGTGTACGGCTCAAAAATACGTTTCGTTTTGAGGATGTATTCTAAACTTAGCAGAAAGTAGTAGAGAGGTTAAAATAGCATGTTCGTGTTTTGAGCGTAATAGCTTTGTTGATTTTCGTGATTACTAACCTGTGTGGAAGCAAGAGAAATACCGAGTTCAGCATTTAACCACATATCTTTTTTATTTATTAGACTTCTATTTTCAATGTTTTTTGTGTTTTCTATAGGCATTGTAGACAAAGTCCGCACAGCGGAGTATGTGAGAATTGATTTTTAGTGAAGTATCTATAGCCTTGGAATGAAGTTCGCCGAACTTGTGGAGATAATTTTTGGTTTCACATATCAAGCTTTCGTTTACTATGTTTCAACACAAAAGTACAAATATGAAAACAAATGATGAATTCAACAGAAATATTTGCAATAATTGTATAGAAAACCCAAATGTATATATGCTTTATTTTTAGCATTTTAAAAAAGTAATGTTTTGTTGTTTTATAGATATTTGTGGCATTTAATTACTTTTGTAGTAGAAAGCAGATAACCACAAGAACTTTAGCACAAGAACGAAAAATCAAAAAAAATACTGTATTTTTGTTCCCTAAATTTATTTCATACGATTATGACCGAAGGAAATTTCACGGATTACGTTAAAGTATTTGCAACATCTGGCAACGGAGGCAAGGGGTCTATGCATCTGCACCGAGAGAAATTTGTGGCTAAAGGAGGCCCTGATGGAGGCGATGGAGGTAGAGGAGGACATGTTATCGTTCGTGGAAACAAAAACCTTTGGACGTTGATTCACTTCAAATTCCAGAAACATTTTCGTGCAGGACACGGAGAAAGTGGAGGTGCGAGTCGTAGTACGGGAGCCGATGGACAAGATGTTTATTTAGAAGTGCCGTTGGGAACTATCGTCAAAGATGCCGTTACGGAAGAAATGCTTTTTGAAATTACTGAAGACAAACAGGAAGTTATCGCCCTACGAGGAGGTAAAGGCGGTCTCGGAAATTGGCATTTCAGAAGTGCTACCAATCAAACGCCTCGTTATGCTCAACCAGGTATCCCAGGAGAGGAACGAGAATTATTATTGGAACTCAAAGTGTTGGCTGATGTGGGTTTTGTAGGATTTCCTAACGCAGGGAAATCAACTTTACTTTCGGTTATAACTTCGGCGAAACCCAAAATCGGCGACTATCCGTTTACGACCCTAAAACCTAATTTGGGGATTGTTGAACATCGTGATTTTCAGTCGTTTGTAGTAGCTGATATTCCCGGAATCATTGAAGGAGCCGCCGAAGGAAAGGGGTTAGGTCATTATTTTTTACGCCATATTGAACGAAATTCTACATTATTGTTTTTAATCCCCGCCGATAGCAAGGATATCATAGAGGAATACAATATTCTGCTCAACGAACTGAAAGAATACAACCCCGAGTTGTTGGATAAAGACCGCCTGATAGCCATTTCAAAATCAGATATGTTGGATGATGAATTGACTTTGGCCATAGAAAATGAAATAAAATCTGCTTTAGAGGGGGTTCCGTTCTTGTTTATTTCCTCTGTTTCAGGTAAAGGCATTCAAAACCTGAAAGATACTCTTTGGCAGATGATAAACCGATAGGAAATTACTTTCCTATCAGTTTCGCCACGTCTTTTGCAAAATAAGATGCGATGAGGTCTGCTCCCGCACGTTTGATAGCTACGGTTTGTTCCAACATTACAGCGTCATGATTCAGCCACCCTTTTTCGGAAGCTGCTTTTATCATTGCATATTCCCCTGATACTTGATAGACAGCCACAGGAACTTCGGACATGTTTTTTACCTCTCGGACGATATCTAAATAACACAACCCTGGCTTAACCATCACAATATCAGCTCCTTCTTCTATATCCATACGAGTTTCTCGAATGGCTTCCAATCGGTTGTGATAGTCCATTTGATATGTTTTTTTGTCTTTCGGTATGTTTTGAGCTTCTACAGGGGCACTATCTAAAGCATCTCGAAAAGGCCCGTAGAAAGAGGAAGCATATTTTGCTGAATATGACATAATTCCCACATCGGTAAATCCTTCATTTTCGAGCGTCTCACGGATGTTTAGGATACGTCCGTCCATCATATCGCTTGGAGCAACAAAATCAGCTCCCGCTTTTGCGTGTGAAAGGCTCATTCCACAAAGAATTTCTACCGTAGAATCGTTGGCAATGCGTCCGTTTTCGATGATGCCATCATGTCCGTACACTGAATATGGATCAAGAGCAACATCCGTCATAACTACCATCTCAGGCACTATGTTTTTTACAGTTTTAATGGCTCGTTGCATCAATCCATTGGGATTTACGGCTTCCTTTCCAGAGTTATCCTTCATGTTATCAGGTACTTTTACAAATAACAATACGGATTTCAGCCCTAAGTTCCAAAGTTCTTTCACTTCCTGCTCCAACAAATCTAAGCTATAACGGAAGTAATTGGGCATGGAAGCAATCTCCTCTTTAATGCCTTTACCTTCTACAACAAATAATGGAACAATAAAATCATTGGGGGATAAAATGGTTTCGCGAACCAAACTGCGAATAGCTTCGGTGGTGCGTAACCTTCTATTTCTTCTTAATGGATACATAGTTTTTGTGTATTTTAACAATAAGGCAAAGGTACGAATTATTCCTATAAGCAATCGTTGTCGGCTGTATATATTTTTGGAAAGTGAGCTCAAAAAATGTAAATTCGCCCAAAATTTATAGCATGACCTTACAACAATTACTTATTTCACAGCGATATGTCGTTATCCCTTTGCTGACTACTCCCACCCAACATTTTCAGTTGTCAGCAAAGATTAATGGAATCGAAGGACGTTTCATTTTAGATACAGGAGCATCGAACACTTGTGTAGGGATGGAACATATCGTATATTTTGATTTGGATACGAAACTTTCTGAAATCAAAGCCACTGGAGCAGGTTCAAGTGATATAGAAATTTTACTTTCCGTTAGGAATCACTTAAAAATTGGCACATGGGAGATGAAAAGAACGCCATTAGTTTTGTTTGACCTTACGCATGTAAATGCCGCATTGATACATCATAATGCTGAACCTGTTCATGGGATTATTGGTGCAGACATACTTAAAAAAGGTAAGGCTGTGATTAATTATCCCAAGAAAAAACTCTATTTGAAACTGTAGATTGTTTTTACTTTCTTAGAGCTTATGTTACAACCAAAATCTTACCGATTTCTTAACAATTAGGTAACATATTTTTTTGAGATTATGCAGAATTTTGCTCCATAAAAATAGTATTTGAATATGGAACAAGTGTATATTTTCATGTTGTTTGTACTGTTCTCACTGGCTATCTTGGATTTGGTAGTTGGAGTGAGTAACGATGCAGTAAATTTCTTGAATTCGGCAGTAGGTTCACGAGCTGTAACCTTGCGTACGATAATGATTGTTGCAAGTTTAGGGGTTGCCATTGGTGCGATTTTTTCCAGTGGAATGATGGAAATAGCTCGGAGTGGAATTTTTGACCCGACAGAGTTCTATTTCAGTGAAATTATGGTTATTTTTATGACTGTAATGCTTGCTGACGTGCTCCTTTTGGATTTGTTTAACTCCTTGGGATTACCTACATCGACTACTGTTTCCATTGTATTTGAATTGTTAGGAGCTGCTGTCTGTGTGGGAATCATCAAAACCTATAATAACGACCAAAGTATCTCCGCCGTTTTCGAATATATCAATACTCAAAAGGCAGGGCAAATCATATACAGTATTTTCTTGTCCGTTCTAATTGCCTTTACGGTAGGAACAATTGTACAGTATTTGGCAAGGTTAGTATTTTCATTCCGATATGAGCGAAATATCCATATTACGGGAGGTCTTTTTGGAGGCCTTTCGCTTACGGCATTGACTTACTTCATCATTTTTAAAGGACTAAAAGGTGTTTCATTCATTTCTTCCGACACACTTGAGTGGTTAGATGAGAATATCAAGCTGATTCTTATCTTGTGTTTGGTAATCTTTACCATACTTTCCCAGATATTCATTCAATTGCGTGTCAATATCTTTAAGATAGTTATCATCGTTGGAACTTTTGGTTTATCGATGGCTTTCGCAGGAAATGACTTGGTGAACTTTATAGGGGTGCCTATTGCTGCATGGCAATCGTTTGAGATGTGGCAATCTTCTGGTTTAGAACCCGATCAATTCACCATGGAAGCTCTTTCAGGGAAGGCTCAAACTCCAACACTTTTATTGATTTTGGCTGGAACGATTATGGTTTTGACTCTTTGGTTTTCCAAAAAAGCACGTAATGTGATTGAAACAGGTGTCAATCTTTCTCGCCAAAGTGAAGGGCAGGAGCGTTTTTCGTCCAATATGCTTTCTCGTTTTGTGGTGCGAATATCGGTTTTTACAGCCAATGTGATTGGATATGTTATTCCTCGAGCAGTAGCTCAAAAAATTGACGAGCGTTTCCAAAAACCTGAAGAAGACCCGAAAATCAAAGACAAAGATGCTCCGGCATTCGACTTGGTACGTGCTTCTACTAATTTGGTGGTTGCAAGTAGTTTGATAGCCTTAGGGACATCGTTAAAATTACCACTCTCGACAACCTATGTTACTTTTATGGTAGCCATGGGTTCCTCGTTAGCTGACCGTGCATGGGGACGCGAGAGTGCAGTATATCGTGTGGCAGGTGTGTTCAATGTTGTAGGAGGTTGGTTCTTAACGGCAGGTGCAGCCTTTTTGTCCGCGTTCGTAGTAGCATTTGTTCTGTACTATGGTGATGTGATTGGACTTATTGGTATGGTGCTTTTAGTTGGATTTTTATTGCTTCGAAGTGCTATCGCTTTTAAAAATAAAGAGAAAGAGAAAAACAAAAAGCGTCATTTTGAATATAATGACTTAGTAACCATCAACGCTATTGCTAAAGAAAGTTCAGAATATATTTCAGGAACTATTGAGCGTGTGAACGAACTTTACGGTAAAATTATCAATAATTTAGGTACGCAAGACTTAGGTAAACTGACTAAAAATAAGAAAAACGCAAAAAAAATAGAAAAGGAAATCGACGAGCTGAAAGGAAATATCTACTATTTCATAAAGTCATTAGACGATAGTTCCGTGGTTTCGAGTAAGTTTTATATTATGATTATGGATAATCTCCAAGATATGGCATATTCGCTAAGTACGATTGCTTCACACAGTTATGAGCATGTGAATAATAACCATAAAAACCTTAAATTCAATCAATTGAGAGATTTGAAGGGTGTTTCAGAAAGTATGGAAGAATTGTTCAAAGGGGAGGTAACGGTTTTCCGTAGCGAAGACTATACAAATCTGCATAATGTATTAGGAAAAGGAGTGGAATTGAAGAAGCACGTTTCAAACATGGTTCAAAAACAAATTGACCGTATCCGAACTTCAGAAACCAGTCCGAAAAACTCAAAACTTTATTTCAGTCTGCTGTTGGAAACCAACGCGTTAGTTAGAGCTAATAATAATCTGCTTTTACAATTTGATGAGTTTCAGCACGAATTGAAAAAGCGAAATCGCAACCGTAAATAATTTATTGATTAACAACAACTTAAAACCACATAGGAAAATAGAATAAACTCTATGTTACTATGTGGTTTTTGTTAGTTCACAGTTTACCTACTTTTATTTTGACAATGAGGCAAAATAGCAATTAGCAACCTCAAAGCAATTATTTTTTTTCATATAATGTAACAAAATCAAGTACAACATTATTAGAACCAGGATGATGTCCAATCATAACCTGTTTATATATTGAAGACAGCAATGCCTCTCTATGTCCCATAGTACTTCCCATCCAAGCATCTACAAGTTGCCTGACCGTTGCTCCAGGAGGAACAGTGACAATATTTTCCCCCACATCCTTAAAACGTATCTTAGTAGCTTTCATTCTCCAAAAAATAGACTTCCCTTCTGCATCAAAATGATCATTCCAGTCAAGCTCTTTATCCTCTCCACTTTCCGAAAGGTACTTGGAATGTTCCTGTGCCAGAGGAAGGTCTATCATACGATACGGAGGTAATTTATGCTCTTTTCGGATGCTATTGATATAGTCCAGCATAATAGTTTGTAGTTGAGCAAGCGATAAGCTATGCACCTCACTGTCATAGAGATGTTTGGATTGGGTGATCACTGCCCTATTTTGGCAAAACACATTACTCGCCTGATGTCCTCCCATCAACCCAGAAGCAAGAATTAAGGTTAAAAAAAAATTGTACATAGAAATGAATTTTTTATAAATATAACAACACTAAATATTTTCTAATTTGAATTATAAACCTGCTCTAAATCACTCAAAATCAAACTTCTAATTTCATTTTTCAAGGCGTGTCTATCTTCAAACTGCATTCCTTGTGTGTGTACAAAGGGGTGTATTTTAACACGCATACGCCCCATGCTTCCCGCAAAAAAGCGAAATGGGAATCGTTTTTTATTATCGAAAAAAGTCATTGGAACAATGGGAATTTGATACTCAATTGCTAAACGAAAAGCTCCGTCTTTAAAATTATCCAACATAACCGATTCGTCAGGAACTCCTCCTTCAGGAAAAATACAAATACTCAATCCTGCATTAAGTCGCTCCATGGCCGAATCATACACTTGTTTACGGCTTTGTAGGTTTGACCTGTCGACCAAAATAGCTACTCGCTTGTAAAAAAATCCAAATAACGGCATCTTAGCTAATTCTTTCTTCCCGACAAAAACGAATGGATTTTTACTGCAAACGAACATAAGCATAATATCAGTCATACTGGTGTGATTAGCTATCAACATATAGCTCTTTCCTTTTTCAAGTGTTTCATAACGTGATATTTGTGGGTAAAACCCCATGCCATATAGAATCGGTTTTGCCCATAAATTTCGAGCTACCCAATAGAACTGAGTATACCACTTTTGATGCGAAGTCAGTATCAAAAGTAATGGAGCGAATAATAAGGTTAAGGTTCCTACTAATACATAGAACCATGTCCGCCAAATGAACCAAAATATATATCGGAATATCATTTTTAAAGGTCTTGTTTTGTGAAAATAAAAAGGCAATTAACCTGTTTTGAACTTTATGTAAAAAATCAATTATTACAAAAGGCTTTGGAAAAAGGATTGCTTACAATGAAGCAGAAATAAATCCTATTAAGCAAATAATGAAATAGATAGCAATCCCTCTTGCTCCGTCATAGTCCTTAGCCAGACGTTGTCCCAGAAGAAAGCAGAGTAGGGTAGAGCTACTTAGTACTAGTCCATAAAATCCGTATTGAGGATAGGGGAGTGTCCAAAGTTCATATATTCCAATACACAGAAACAACGTTGTAACAGATTCTATTACAGTTATTATTAACAATAAAGGATATATCCATCCAGAGATGAAAATACCTTTAAAATAATTTTTGTAATAGTTTACCGAAGTCTTAAAATTAACGATTTTTTCAAAAGCACTATATCCAAAAGTGATTATCAAAAACAGATATATGAAAAATAAACTCCAAAACATATTAGACTAATCAAGGTTTTTTATGTAACAATCGAGTAAGTTTTATGGATAAATCCGTAAAGATAATCCTTGCATTACCGTTGCGTTCTACGTGCAGTAGAGCTTCTTCTAACTGTTGGTGAATTTGTTCGATGTTGTTTCCGTGAACGAAAGGTGCAAATTTTTGTAATTCAAACGAAGGGTCTTTGAAAACGGCATAGACTAATTCTTTTGAGCCGTAATTCAACAGCATTGCTTGACGGAATATCTCAATACAGTAGAACAAAAATTGTTTTTGTTTTTCACGCCCGCTTGTAGCAATTTCTTCGCTCCATTGAAGCAATCCGTGAATGGCTGATTTGTTGCCTTTAGCCCTGTATGCCGATCGAACCCATGTGATAAACCAGCGTTCAAAGACATCCTCCTCTTCGGTTTCTTCCGATAGTTGTAGGGCTTTGTTGAAATTTCCTTGAGCTTGTACAGCATAGCGTGTGGCATCGCTTTCAGTAATCCCTTTCTGTATAAGAGCTTGTTTGATAGCGTTTTCACTCAAAGGAGGGAATCGCAGAATCTGGCAACGTGAGCGAATCGTGTCCAATATGGATGATTCATCTTCAGTGATGAGTAAAAAAATCGTTTTTTGTGGAGGTTCTTCCAAAAGTTTCAGCAACTTGTTGGCCGATTCTACATTCATTTTTTCAGCCATCCAGATAATCATCACCTTAAATCCACCTTCAAAAGCTTTGAGAGTTAACTTTGAGGTAATATCCTTGGCTTCATTTACGCTGATGTTCCCTTGTTTATTTTCAATGCCCAACTGTGAATACCAATCAAACAAACTGCCATAAGGTTGCTCCTTTATAAACACACGCCAATCTTCTAAGAATAACGAACTTATAGGGTCTTTTTTTACTCTGTTGTTAGTAGCTGTCGGAAAAACAAAATGCATATCGGGATGTGAAAGATGGTTGCACTTTGTCATACAGGAAGTATCACCCTTACATAAAATATGGGAAGCGTAGGCAATTGCCATAGGCAACATTCCTGTTCCTTCGTTACCCACAAAAAGCTGTGCGTGTGGAATACGTTGTGCTTCTACACTGTCTTTCAGGTGTTTTTTTATGGTTTCGTATCCGATAATGTCGTCGAATGTCATTTTTTTTGTTAATTGAAAATAAATTTTTCCGAATGCTATCTGCTTAACTTATTTAGGTATAAATTTACCACATTTTCCAACCCCAAGTAGAGAGATTCGCTAATGAGAGCATGTCCTATTGAGACTTCGAGCAGATTTGGAATGTTTTCCTTAAAAAAACGGATGTTTTCAAGATTCAAATCATGTCCAGCGTTGAGTCCTAAACCTACTTTTTGAGCTTCTAAGGCTGCTTTCACGTATGGTTGTATACCATTTTTGTTTCCTTTTTCGAACTCAGTAGCATATGCTTCTGTGTAAAGTTCTACTCGGTCAGTGCCTGTTTCCGCAGCAGCGTTTACCATAGCTTCCACAGGATCTACAAAAAGGGAAGTACGAATTCCATTACGTTTAAATTCAGTGATTACTTCCGTCAGATAAGCTCGGTGTTTGATAGTATCCCAACCTGCGTTGGAGGTAATGGCATCGTCAGCATCTGGAACAAGGGTTACTTGAGTAGGTTTTACTTTTAACACCAAATCCATAAACTTCCGAATCGGATTTCCTTCAATGTTGTATTCAGTTACTACAACATCCAATAAATCAATCGCATCCTGATAGCGAATGTGTCGTTCGTCAGGGCGTGGGTGAATCGTAATTCCTTCAGCTCCAAAATTTTGAATATCTGTAGCTACTTTTAGTAGATTGGGAACGTTTCCTCCACGTGAGTTCCGAAGGGTTGCGATTTTATTGATGTTTACACTTAATTTTGTCATTGTATTATTCATTATTGATTCAAAAAACAAAGATACGTCTTCTTGTTGAAAATAAAAGTATTTTTTTGGAGATTGACAGATAATTGAGCTAAAAATAATAAAAGGCACGTTTATTGTATTGCCAAATACATATATAAATATCAAACATAAAAAGATAAAAATATGAAACGAGTTATATTGAGTGTTTTTTTGGGTTTTATAACCTTGTTATTCAGTGTGTTAAAGGCACAGACGGTGTTTACGCATGCTAAAGCAGAACGTGTTCAACTCTATTTTAATGGGGCTGAAATTCAGCAATCGGCAAATTTGGCACTCCCAAAAGGGACATCAGAAGTGGTGATTATGAATGTTGCTAATCAATTGGATGAGAGTTCAATACAGATAAAATCTGCAAAAACAGCTACAATTTTGTCTGTTCAGTTTTCAAATCAACCTGTGGTGGGCTATGATCAGCAATTTGTGTCGGATACAGCTCGTCCCATTTGGGATAGTATTCAAAATACTGAGAAAGAAATCAAAAAAAATGCGTTATTGAGAAAATCTGTCCAAAAATCATTAGAAATACTTGATAAGAACCAACAGTTAACAAATCAAAATATGACTACAGCCGAACTTTCTAAGTTGTTGGACTATCACAAATCAAAACGATTTGAACTTGAAAAACAACTCAATGATCTTTCAGAAGAAAGTGACAGATTGCAAAAAAAACTCGGGTTACTCAAATTTAGAATGGGAACAGCTTCTTCGCAAAATGTCAATAATAGAGGGAAAATCATTCTGCAGGTAATGAACGAAACGGAAGGAAAAGTGCCTTTTCAGTTGAATTATATTTCTTACCAAGCACGTTGGAGTCCTTTTTATGAGGTTCGTTCTGAAAAAATTAATGCTCCGATAACGCTAAAATACAACGCAGGAGTGTCGCAAAGCACAGGAGTGGATTGGAATAATGTTAAGTTGAGTTTGTCTAGTGGTTATGTGAATCAACAAACTACAGCTCCGGTGTTAAGTCCATGGTTTATTAATTATGACAAACCTGCACAACCAGCTCCCATGGTTCGACAAAGGGCTGCTTTTTCTAAAAATATGGAAACAAAGCAGTTAAATGAAGTGGTTGAACAAGATATTATGTTAGAAGAAAAATCACTTCAAGATGTGGTAGTGGTAAACGAAACCCAATTCAATACCGTATTTGATATAGATTTGCCTTACACCATTCTTTCCAATGCAAAAAAGCACAGTGTTGCACTGCGAACAATCGAAATCCCAGCGACGTATAAATACTATACGGTTCCAAAATATGATTTAGGAGCTTATTTGGTAGGAGAGATTCAAGATTATGGTAAATACAATCTGTTGCGAGGTGAGGCAAATTTGATTTTTGAAGGTATGTATGTAGGGAAAACAGTTATTAACCCAGAAAACGCATCCAAAAAACTAACGTTGAGCTTAGGTAAAGATAGAAATATCCGTATCGACCGAAAGTTGGTGTCCCAAAATACAGAAAATAAATCTTTTAGCTCTAAAAAGGTACAGACTTTTACCTATGAAATTACGATGCAGAACAACAAGCGTGAGTTGGTAGAGATTGAAGTTGAAGATCAGATTCCGTTAAGCACCAATAAAGAAATTAAAGTCCACTTGGTGTCGTCAGATAATGCAACTTTCGATGCTTCCAAAGGAAAGCTACAATGGAGAATACAGCTGAAACCTAATGAAAATAAGAAGGTTAAGTTTACTTATCAAGTGGAATCGGATAAGGAATCGAATGTGTCGAATTTATAAAAATTTCTACTTTTAGTGTTATTTTTGGTGTGGATATTTTGTTTAAAGAGTTTCTAATTTTTGCCAAATAGGAACCATTGCAGAGAAATTACGAAAAAAAATAGAAGCAGAAAATAACGATTTTTTATCAAACAAATTGTCATTCTACGGAAAAAGTTTACATTTGCATTCTTATAACATTGAAAGATTATGGTTTTACCGATTGTAGCTTATGGCGATCCTGTGCTCCGAAAGATGTGTACGGATATTTCTGCAGACTATCCCAATCTTAAAGATTTGATATCCAACATGTTCCAAACTATGGAAGCTAGTAGGGGTGTTGGTTTAGCGGCACCACAGATTGGATTGCCCATTCGTTTGTTTGTGGTTGATGCAGCTCCATTTGCTGATGATGACGAACTAACAAAGGAAGAACAAACCTTTTTGGAAAACTTTCGTAAGGTGTTTATCAATGCTAAAATCATTGAGGAAACAGGTGACAAATGGAGTTTTAACGAAGGTTGTTTGAGCATTCCAGGGGTGCGTGGAGACGTGTCACGACATGAGCGATTAACTATTGAATATTTAGATGAAAATTTTCAGCCTCAAGTTCTTACGGTAGATGGGTTGGCAGCGAGAATTATCCAGCACGAATATGACCACATACAAGGAGTGTTGTTCACCGATAAGCTGTCGGCATTCAAAAAACGAATCCTACAAGGGAAATTGACTGACATCAGCAAAGGTAAAGTGAATGTCGATTATCGTATGCGATTTCCGGATGTAAGAAGAAAATAGTTCAGAGTTCTTAGGATTTTCACAAAATAAGTTCTCAAATTTTTATTGTCTATAACGAAGATAATCATTAATAAAAAAATATAAAAAATGGAATTAAACAAAATATTAGCTATTTCAGGCAAACCAGGATTGTACCACTTAGAGTCCCAAACGCGTACAGGATTTTTAGCAACTTCACTTTTGGACGGGAAGAGAATTTCTATCGGAATCCGCGATAATGTGAGCCTACTTTCAGAAATAGCTATATACACATTGGAGGAAGAAGTGCCTCTTTCACAGGTTTTTAAAAATATAAAAGACAAAGAAAATAGTGGAAAAACTCCAGTTACCCACAAGTCAAGTGGAGCAGAATTAGAGGAATATTTCTTCAGTGTACTTCCGAACTATGATGAAGATCGTGTGTATGCAAGTGATATCAAAAAGGTAATCCAATGGTACAACTTACTGCTTGAAAAAGGCTTTTTAGAAGAAACAGAAACCGAAGCTCTTAGCGAAGAAGCAACAGAAGAAAATAAATAATCATTCAGAGCGTATTTTAGATACGCTCTTTTTGTACAGAATATCACATGAAAATATATCCTACACAAAATCAGCAAATAGGTGATGTAACAGCTTACATTGCTACCGAAGTAGAGCAAACGCCTGATTTTTTACACACATATTTGAAAAAACATACTGAAAAACAGCAAAATGTAGTAGTGGCATTCCCTTTATTAGAACGACCCTTAGTGGTTGTTTTGCTACTTGAAAAAGGGAAAGATACTAATGCCGAAAGAGAAAAAGCTCGACAACTTGGAAACGAACTTCTTACTACTTTTAAAAAAGAAAAATATACAGAAGTTTATATTCATTCATCAGCAGATAAAGACCTCACAATGTGTGTTTTGGAAGGGATGCAGTTGTCTGACTACCAGTTTAATAAGTATAAAACTAAGGAAGATTCTCAACCTGAAATATCTGTATACGTTGATTTACCAGTAACCGAACTTACTCAGTTTAATAATTTGTTGGCATCGGTTGCAGTTGCTCGTGATTTGGTAAACGAACCTCCTTTGGCATTGACAACCACGCGTTTATCCGAAGAGATCGAAGTTCTCAGTAAGCATTTTGGATTTGAGGTTAGTGTACTCCGTAAGCAAGAAATCCAAGATTTGAAGATGGGTGGATTATTGGGTGTGAATGCGGGTAGTGAAGTGCCTCCTACTTTTAATATTCTTACATGGAAGCCTAAAAATGCTGAAAATCAACAACCTTATGTGTTTGTAGGGAAAGGTGTAGTATATGATACGGGAGGTTATAACATCAAGCCTGGAAATTACATGGATACGATGAAGGCCGACATGGCGGGTGCGGCAGCTGTAGTAGGCTTGTTGTGTGCCGTAGCCAAAAATCAATTGCCACTGCATGTAGTAGGGCTAATTCCTGCCACCGACAACCGAATAAACTCTAATGCTATCGTATCCGATGATGTGTTGACAATGATGAACGGAATGACTGTTGAAATTAAGAATACAGATGCTGAGGGACGGCTTATTTTAGCGGATGCTTTGACTTATGCACAGCGTTTGAACCCAGAATTGGTTATTGATTTAGCTACACTTACAGGAGCTGCGGCTCGCGTTACGGGACACTACGGTAGTGCTTTTATGGGGAATGCTTCCGATGAAATCAAAAAACGTTTACAACGATCTGGGGATAAGGTATTTGAGCGTTTGGTAGAACTTCCTTTTTGGGATGAGTTCGGAGAAGATTTAAAATCTCCCATTGCCGATATCAAAAACTTAGGAAATCCCGAAGGAGGAGCTTCATCAGCTGGGAAGTTTTTAGAACATTTTACCAATTATCCTTGGGTACATATCGATATCGCAGGAACTGCGTTTTTGAACGCTCCTTTCCGCTATTTCAAAGCTGGTGGGACAGGTGTTGGTATTCGCTTGTTGTATGATTTTTTGAGCGAGGTTTCAACTTATAATGATTAATTTCGAACAAATTCTATTGGCATAAGGTATTCAAAATAGTAGAAGAGACTGTCCGAAAAGGTCTATTTTAAAGAAGAATGTATTTGTAAAAATGTTGAATATTAATGTTTTTCTAAAAATTCCAAAAAAAGGCTCTTCGCTCAGTCTCATTCAAATCGAAGTGTATTTCTTTGTAAACAGTATTGTTACATAGGAAATATTTTTGTTATACAAAATCAAATGTAAAAATGAACATTCTCTGTATAGAAACATCGGGAATTAATTGTTCGGTAGTAGTTGCTCGCGATGGGGTATCAATTGCCGAAGAATCGGAAAATAAAGGTAAGTTTACACATGCCGAAACATTACATCTTTTTATTGAAAAAGTACTTGCTGATGCAAATCTTCCGATGAAAGAAATAGATGCTATTGCTATCAGTGGAGGCCCAGGTTCTTACACAGGATTGCGGATTGGTGTGTCAGCTGCTAAAGGTTTGTGCTTTGCATTGGGTGTTCCTTTAATTTCTGTACCTACATTACAGGTGTTGGCTAAACAAATTTCTGACAGTCAGTTTGTTATTCCTATGTTGGATGCTCGACGTATGGAGGTGTATAGTGCTGTTTTTGATAAAAATAACAATGAGTTAGAAGCAACTCAAGCAAAAATACTTGATGAAAACAGCTATCAAGAGTGGTTAAATAAAGGAAAAGTTACCTTTTTGGGAGATGGAGCAATGAAATTTTCTGCCATATGTAATCACCCTAATGCAGTCTTTGTTAGTGATAAGTATCCACAGGCAAAAGATATGATTCCGTATGCAGAGGAAAGATATAGAAATGCTTGTTTTGAGGATATTGCCTATTTCGAACCAAACTATTTAAAACCTTTCCATACCACTTCATCGTTTGTTAGCTAATTGACCACAGGCAGCATCAATATCTTTGCCTCGAGAGCGACGAACGGTAACCGTAATCCCAGCATTTTCCAACATAGTTTGGTACATGTCAATGGCGGAGCTGTCCGCTTGTTGATAGTCACCATCGTCAATAGGGTTGTACTCAATTAAATTTACCTTGGAAGGAGCAAAACGACAAAATTTTATCAAAGCATCTACGTCTTTTTTCTTGTCGTTGATGTCTTTCCATACTACATATTCGTAGGTGATTTTGTTTTTAGTTTTTCGGTACCAATATTCCAAAGCTTCACGAAGTTCTGATAAAGGAAAGTTTTCGTTAAATGGCATTATGGATGTTCGTACTTCGTCAATGGCGGAGTGTAATGATACCGCTAATTTGAATTTGACTTCGTCGTCTGCCATTTTTCGGATTAGTTTCGGAATTCCTGAAGTCGAAAGCGTTATTCTTTTGGGCGACATTCCTAATCCTTCATCGGAAGTGATTTTTTCGATTGCCGATAGCACGTTGTTGTAGTTCATTAGAGGTTCGCCCATTCCCATAAAAACAATATTTGACAAGGGACGGTTGAAAAATATACGACTTTGATTGTCAATGACTTTTACTTGATCGAAAATTTCGTCAGGCTGTAGATTACGCATACGTTTTAGTCTGGCTGTAGCACAAAATTTACAGTTCAAACTACATCCTACCTGACTTGACACACAAGCTGTGGTTCTAGTATCGGTAGGAATCAATACCGATTCTACCAATAATCCGTCGTGAAGGCGAACCGCATTTTTGATAGTTCCATCAGCACTTCGTTGCATCACGTCCACTTGAATATGGTTTATCGAAAAATGATTTTCAAGCATTTCACGAGTTTGTTTCGGTAAATTGGTCATAGCCTCAAAGGAGTGCACACCTTTATTCCATAGCCATTCATATACCTGATTTCCACGAAAAGCCTTGTCTCCATGGGTTACAAAGAAATCTCGTAACTCTACTTTGCTTAATGCTCTAATATCTTTTTTCTCTATCATCTTGTTTTTCTCGCGTATTCAGGTTGTTTTCTATTAATTGTGAAAATATTTTGAAAAGAAGTGTTTTTCACATGCTATTATTTTTCCATGTATATTGTCTTATTTCCATCGTAGGGTTTCCATAATTCGGCGAACATCTTTTTCCAAATAATGGCTTGCGGGTTGAATTGAATCATAGTTAGGTACTACTTTGAAATAGACCGAACCCGAAATGAAATGTGTGGTGCTATCAGTGGCGTAGAATTGAGCCTGTGAAGCTGCATTGCCATAAACTTGGTAAAACATTCCATACACGCGAGTAGAATCGTTTACGAATTGATTGGAAGCAATATTGTCTGCTTTGATGGTGTGTTCAAATGTAAACTTTTGAGCATCGCGCAACAAATGGCGAATATTGTCTTTTACTTTCTTATATGATATATAAATAGTAGCCTTCATTGCGGGATATTCAATATCAAAGTCGCATGAATCATCCTTCTTAGTTCTCACAAATGCAGAAGTGTTAGTTTCAAATTCAAATGGGCAATAGTCCTTAGCATAGCTTTTATATTCCGCCTGTGGGTATTCCAATCGAAGAGCAGCCTTTGGTTTTGGTAACACCGTTTCTTCACAGCTTAATATTGTGAAAATCAATGTGATAAATAATAAACTACGCATTGTTCTCTCTGTGTATTTTGATTTGTTTTATACGTTTTTTGTCAAATTCCTGAACAGTAAATTGGTAGTTCTCAAATACAATAGGAACACCTTTCTGAGGGAAATCCCCCGCAATTTCTAACAAAAAACCAGCTAAGGTTTCTGCTTCTCCTTCTTTTTCCTCAAATATAAGTTCCTCTTCATCTGTTAGTTGCATAATCCGATAGAAATCTTTTAGCACTGTTTTTCCTTCAAAAACGTAGGTGTCCTTGTCAATTTGGGAGTAGATAACATCCTCATCGTCAAACTCATCGTTTATGTTTCCGACAATTTCCTCTATGATATCTTCTAAAGTAATAATCCCACAAGTGCCACCATACTCATCAACTACCACCGCTAAATGTATTTTCATCTCCTGAAATTCGCTGAGCAAATCGTCTAATTTTTTGTTCTCGGGGACAAAAAAAGCCTTGCGCTTAACAGTTAGCCAGTCGAAATCGTCGTTTTCCAAATGAGAAAGTAAATCCTTGATGTAGATAATCCCTGTGATATCGTCCAGACTTTCGTTGTAAACAGGAATACGCGAATAGCCCATTCGCACAATCTCGGTGATTACTTCCTTGAAAGTCAGGGTTTCACTCAATGCAAAAATATCAATACGAGGAACCATCACTTGGCGAGTTTCTGTATTTCCGAATGAAACAATACTCTCCAAAATTTTCTTTTCCTCCTTAGTCGTGTCATCAGACGATGCCAACTCTAAGGCTTGTGACAATTGCCCAACAGAAATATGTGTAGATTGCTTTCCGAATCTGCTATGAATCACAGATATAAATCCTTTCATCGGAACACTCAACGGAGTGAAAAGCGTATCCAAAACATAAATTGGATATGCCACAGTTTTGGAAAAAAGGATGTTATTCCGGTTTGCATATATCTTCGGGACGATTTCCCCACAGAGTAAAATCATAAATGTAACAACTCCTACATCTAAAATCATCCGCAGGATTTCGCTTTCAATATTTCCGAAGAGGAAATCTCCTAAATCAACGAATAATAAGATAATGGAAATATTTACTAAATTATTAGAAATCAATATTGTAGCCAACAATTTCTTTGGATTTTCGACCAAGCGAGCGATAATGCCTCCCACTGCCGATTTTCCATCGTTGAGGCTATTCACTTCGGTTGGTGAAAGTGAAAAAAGTGCCACTTCAGACCCTGAAATCAAGGCAGAACAACCTAAGAGTATTAAAAAAACAGCAAATTGCAAAATAATATTCCAATCAAGCATACTAAATTGCAACGCAATAGTTTCCACTGCCATTAACGGCATCAAAAGTAAGGTAAGGGGAGGCTCTGAGTCCAAAATTTTAATATTAGTTAAACAATGTTTTTAAAAAGGCAGACTTTTATTTACGTCATCCGCAGGTGATTTCTTCTCTGATTTTTCTTCCTTTCGGCTGTTCGGCAGAAGCGTAAATTCGTTGGCATAGATTTCGGTTGTATAACGAGTTGTTCCGTCTTCGGCTTGCCATTGACGAGTTTTTATCCGTCCTTCAACATAAATCAAATCACCTTTGTTGGTATATTTTTCAATAATTTCAGCTTGTTTGTTGCGAACCACTACCGTATGCCACTCTGTTTCAACCACTTTCTCATTGGTTGCTTTGTTGGTATATTCCTCATTGGTTGCCAATGAAAAACGTCCAACACAATTACCTCCTTCAAAATAGGTCAATTTTATCTTATCTCCCAAACGCCCAATAAGCATCACTTTGTTTAATGTTCCTGCACTCATAGTATTCAATTTTTAAGGGTTTATGTTGTATTTTCTAATCGTTTTTGGTTAGAAGAATTAGACAATAAATTATTTCCTTTTTCTCATACACACAAAACGGATAATAATTTTTTTATTTTTGTCTTGCTGATGGGGCTTTATTTTGTTTCTTTCTACACTTGAATCCAAGCTTCTGTCCAATCGAATAGATAAAAAATGTGTTGAGGCTTTCGACAAAAGTACAATTAATTTCTAAAAAACCAAAATTCTTTCAAGAAATTTGCTGTTAAAACCGATACAGGATAGTTTTTAACTTCCTCTTTATCAATGCTATTTTTCAATGAATATTCCATGGAGATTATCCAAAACTGAGTGTGAATATGCTGATGTGATAATTTGTGAATCTTTTCGTATTTATGTAGGTAAATATCTGTTATACAGTCGAATATCTTATCTATTTCGGCTTTTATTTCTGCTTCCGAGTAAGGTTTTTCAGTTTCTATGAGTGGAAATTCATACAATCCTTGCCAGATATCTTTATTGTTACGTTTATTCAATATTGTATGCTTCTGATTATCAATAGGTACGATGTAGTTAAAATAACGCTTTCGTATTTTTGTTTTCCCAATTTTTACGGGTAGCCTTTCTACTTTACTTTGATTTTTAGCAACACATTTGTCTGAAAAGACACAACTTTCGCACATAGGCAGTTGTGGTTTGCAGTGTATCGCTCCGAATTCCATAATAGCTTGGTTGTAAACTCCCGCATTTTTTGGATCTAATAGTTTGGTAGCCAATTTTTTAAACTGAATAATACCTGAGGTAGTGTCGATAGGAGTTTCTATGCCAAAAACACGGGCTAAAACTCGATAAACATTTCCATCAACAACAGCGCAAGATTCTGAAAAACAAATAGATGCAATGGCGCTTGCTGTGTAATCACCTATGCCTTTGAGTTTCAATAATTCCTTATGTGTTGTAGGGAAATTTCCATTGAGGTCAAAAGCAATCGTTTTAGCGGTGTGATGTAGGTTTTTTGCACGGGAATAATATCCTAAGCCTTGCCATAGCTTCAGTACCTGTTCTTCGGATGCATTTGCTAAGTCGAAAACAGAGGGGAAATGGTTTGTAAAACGCTCATAGTAAGGCAATCCCTGTGCAACACGGGTCTGTTGTAGGATGATTTCGGATAGCCATATTTTATAAGGATCTGTGGTTTGTCGCCACGGCAAATCTCTTTTTTCGCTATTGTACCACTGCAAAAGTCGTTGAGAAAAAAAACGGTCGAAAGCCTCGACTTTCGATGAAGAATTCGATAAATTCAAAATGGATTGTTTTGTAGGAAATCGTTGAAAAGAAACTATCCGAAAAACTTTAGCTCAAACATCTTAGTTTTAGTTTATCACAAGATTTTACGGTATTCGCATCTGTATTTAGCCTGAAAAAGATTTTTCCGGATAGTTATCTTCGATAATTTTATGCAAAAAATGCTTTGCGAAAAGACTGTCTTCAAAGAATTAATTACTCCTGCTTTTTCTCTATTGAAGAATTAGTTTCATCTTTGTTTGGCTCCTTGGTTGCATCTTTAAATTCTTTGATGCCACTTCCTAATCCACGCATCAACTCAGGTATTTTCTTACCTCCAAAAAGAAGAAGAATAAGGATAACAACCACTGCAATTTGCCAAGGCCCTGCAATTCCTAAAAATATACTATTAGCTAACATACTGTTTCTTTTTTTGTGCAAAGATATAAATTTATTTCAAAAAAAAGAGAATCGCTAGTTTTTAAAATGATGTAAGCTACATTTTATGTTATAAAAGGTTTGTAAAAAAGTGTTGAATAATTTGAGTTGCTGGAGCTTTTTACTCTTTTATATCATATAAATCTACTGGCTGTATCCGAAGCGTCGCAATTGTCGAGAGTTGGAACGCCAATCCTTGTTCACTTTCACAAATATTTGAATATGAATTTGTTTGCCGAAAAATTTTTCCAGATCAGCTCGAGCTTGTGTGCCAACTTTTTTTAAGGCTTCCCCTTTATGTCCAATGATGATTCCTTTTTGGGTTTCGCGCTCCACCATAATCACGGCTCGAATGTGAATAATATGTTCTGAATCGACAAATGACTCTGTTTCTACTTCTACTGCATAAGGGATTTCCTTTTTGTAGTTTATCAATATTTTCTCTCGAATGATTTCATTAACGAAAAAACGTTCGGGTTTGTCTGTCAGTTGATCTTTTGGGAAAAACGCAGGTGATTCGGGTAATAATTCTATAATGCGATTAAAAACTTCTGCAGTTTGAAAGCCTTCCAAGGCAGAAATGGGGAAAATTTCGGCTTTAGGAACTCTTTCTTTCCAATAAGCTACTTGGTTTTCCAAAGTTTCTTGTGATGATTTGTCTATTTTGTTGATCAAAAGCAACACGGGTACTTGCATACGGTTTATTTTTTCAAAAAAAGCCTCGTCTTTCAGTTCTTTTTCACCAATTTCAACCATATATATTAACACATCAGCATCTTCAAAAGCACTTTTTACAAAATCCATCATTGAATGTTGTAATTCATAAGCAGGTTTGATAATTCCTGGAGTGTCAGAAAAAATTATCTGAAAATCGTCGCCACTAACAATTCCGAAAATGCGGTGTCGGGTGGTTTGAGCTTTGGAGGTTATGATGGAAAGTTTCTCGCCAACGAAAGCATTCATTAAAGTTGATTTTCCTACATTTGGATTTCCAATTATGTTTACAAACCCTGCCTTGTGTGTCATGTGTAAGAAGCGTTTTTAGGTTATTATTGGACAAAAATACGAAAAATAATTACAAATCAAATAAAAAGTAGTACCTTTGTCCGCTAATGTAGATGATAAAGAAATATGCTTTCCAACCCTAGTAAGTATGCCATTAATGCTGTTATTTATTTGGCGATTAATGGCTCAGAGAGTAATAAGATAGGAACTAAGGAAATCTCCAAAAAATTAAATATACCATCGCCTTTTTTGGCTAAAATCTTGCAGACTTTGGCTAAAAAGAAAGTTATTAGCTCCACTAAAGGGCCAAAAGGAGGATTTTGGTTGGCAGATCATGAAAAACAAGCTCCTTTGATCACAATTATTGAAAATTTGGATGATGTTGAAAATTTTTCAAACTGTTTTATGGGGCTTAAGGCTTGTTCCGAAGAATTTCCTTGTCCTATCCACTATGCGATGCAACCTTTCAAAAAAGGACTTATCACAGAATTAATGGAAAACTCAATTGATTACTTTTCTCAAAAAGTAATCAATAAGGAGGCGTTTTTGTTTGTTTAATTGTCGTGACTCATTATTCAAATGATTTTCAAGTTCAAACAATTTTCAGTTTTGCAATCCCAAAGTGCCATGAAAATAGGTACAGATAATGTACTTTTAGGGGCATGGGTGTCTGTTGATCATTTTCCACATCGTATATTAGACATTGGTGCAGGGACAGGAGTTTTGTCCTTGATGTTGGCACAGCGTTCCGAGGCAATGACCATCGATGCTGTTGAAATTGATGAAAGTTCATTCATTGAATGTACTGAAAATTTTGAAAATAGTCCATGGAGTGACAGGCTTTTTTGTTATTTTGCTTCCTTTCAAGAATTTGTTGAAGAAATGCAAGGAGAAGAGCCATATGACCTAATTATTTCAAATCCGCCGTTCTATACTGAAAATTATAAAACCAATTCGTTGGCAAGGAACAAAGCTCGTTTTGAAGACTCATTGCCTTTCGAGACTCTTATGGATGGAGTAGTGCAATTACTTAGCGATGAAGGTGTTTTTTCAGTCATTATTCCATTTCAGGAAGAAGAAAGGTTTATAAATTTAGCTCAAAGTAAGGGATTATTTCCTCAGAAAATCACTCGTGTCAAAGGTAATGAACAGAGCGAATTGAAACGTAGCTTGATTGCTTTTATCAAAAACAAGGGGGAGTATACCTCTGATTTATTGGTAATTGAAAAAGGTCGAGGTCAGTACACGGAAGCGTATATTTCTCTTACAAAGGATTTTTATTTGAAAATGTAGACTTTCCGAAGTAACCGTGTTTATAGTTATAGCCCCTTTTTTATTTACAACTAGCAAGTTGAATTCTCCTAATATTCTTATGTGGTTTCAACTGTAATATATCTAAAAAGTTATTTCATATTTTTCCTAATAATCATTCCTTCCAAAAGAAATGGTTTAATATTTTTCCTGTTTTGATTTCTAACAGATGTTGGTTTGTGGTTTTGCTATCAAGTCCGCCTAATGAGGGAATCCATTTGCCCGTTTTGATGTAATCCAAACGCTCCAATAATTGTGGATATTTTCGAGCTACCTGCTTGATGTTTAATCCCGTGTAAAGTGCTGTTTTTAAATTGTTTTCTTTTGCAATCGTAATAAATTTCAGCAACTGATCAATATCCCATTCTCCTCCCATAAAAAGCACACAACTGATAGTTCCCTCATACTTTTCAATGAGTTTTTCCAATAAACTAAGCGTTAAAGGTTGTCCAAAATTCGGATTCCAGATATGCTCAGAGTGGCACCCCTCACAAGCTAACGGACAACCTGTTATCGTGAAACAAAGCGAAATTTCATTAGGAACTTCCTGTAAAACAATATTATACTCGCTATATCGCAGTATTGCCATAATATCTTTTTTGAGCCTCCTTTTGTCTGTCTTTCGAGAAATTACTTACTTTTTTCAAATAACCGATGATACGAGTAGCATAATCAACATCATTGGAATGGCATTTTACACAATGGTCAGTGGTGTGTTTGTTGATATAACCACAACTATTACAATAAGTTACTTTTACATTGAAACAGAAATAATTACAACCCGTTTTCGCAGCTACATTGAATAGTTTCAAAAATCCTTCTTGGGTTGGATATTCTTCCAAATTGCAGTGATATGCCGAGCCTCCGTCCAAAAATTGGATATATTCGTGTCCGTGCATAAAGAATTTATCTATTATATTAACAGATTCATCTTCAACTACATAAAAATATGAATTGTAACAATCTCTCGGAACAAAAAGCCCATCAGATTTATCCCAATTGGCATTTTTCACACCCAAATTTTCAGCGGGAACAAACTCTGTATTAAACATATAGCCGTATTTTGCTTTGGCTTCTTTGTTCTTTTCATAAATCAGCTTTAAATTTTTATTGACAAATGTTTTATATTCCTCATTATCAGATATTTTTAATCCTAAGAATTCTGCGGCTTCCACCATTCCGTTGATTCCTATGGTAAGAAATTGTTTGTCAAGCGAAATAAATCCTGCATCGTACACAGGAAGCATTTTAGCATCTTTATAATCCTGAATAATAGCACGATACGCAACTTGATATTTATGAATGTTATCAATCATTTTTTCCAAAGAAAGCCCTTTTTGATACAATCGGTTCATATTGATGGTAATCACATTGATACTTCCTGTGGAAACGCCACCTGCACCCAACGAATAACTGAACGTATTGTCCGAAATTTCATTTCGCAAACGACAACAACTCGCCAGTGAATCGGCATTGTCGGACTGATAGATGAAAAATGCATTTCCTTCACTAAGTTCTTCGGCACAGAAGTTGGCAAAATTTTCATCGTGAACTCTTTTGTCCTTGGTTAGCATCGCCGCCGTAACCACAGGAAAAGTCAGAATGGCTTTTTTTCGTTCATTATTGAACCATTTCATAAAATATTTTTGGATTTTATCCAACGATTCATAAATTGGTTTACTGCCGTCGGGGAAAACAAAATTCCCAAACATCGAATCGAAATAAGGTTTGTCGTACAAAGAAATATTCCAAAAAACAGATTGATAACCACGTGCCGCCGCAGGTTGATTGATAGCATACACCACGTGTTGCATTTCGTTTTCTACTATTTTTGTGTGCGTTTTTAGGTAGTCTTTTCCGTAGTCTTTTCGAGCGAAATAGTCAAAATACATCAAAAATTCAACCGTTGCCACTGCCCCAGCAAACTGAGAAGATACTGAAAATAAGAAATTTACAAACGAGCCACAAAAACTCGCTAAATGCTTCGGAGCTTTGGATTCGCCACCAAGTTTCAACAATCCGTCAAGCAAAAGAGGATACATCGAAACGCTCACACAATAAGGTTTCAGACTAGTTTCGTCGTGTACATAAATTTCGTGTTCTTCAATTTGCCTGATGTATTCATTGGCTAAATCCTGACCAAAAAGCTGAGCAATCTTGCGTGAAACCAACATTCTATTTACCTGAATATTAATATCTTTATTCAGTTCGGCTTCCATCGTGGCTATGTTTTTGTTAGAAACATTAGCATTAGAATCAAACAAAGAACCACTCGCTGCATTTTGCGATGTTAGGTAATTCTCAATAAAATTACATTTCGTTTTTAGTTGTTCGGGCGTTAATTTTGTGAATTTTGACATAATAAATCGTTTTACAGATGAGATTATTCAAAGGTTAAGTCGATGCAAAATATAGTTAGTGGAAGTGATTCAATTTCTGAAATTTTCAGAAAAAAAACGATTGAGTTTTGTGATAACAAAAAAAATCTATAACTACTTGATTAATAGATTTATGATATTTTTAATTATCACACTACGAAGCTATGTAAATAAAAGATATATAAATCTTAAAATCTAGAATATTTATGCACAAACTTATCAACATTTGATAAATAGGCATGCTTGTAAAATGTTCATTTTACCTAAAATTTAGACACAAAAAAATCCAAGCAGTTCAGATAAAAAAACTGTTGGATTTTTACTTTTTAGATGTTTTTTGTAAAATGATTAAGTCTTGTGTTTTAAACTTTTTTAGTAGTTCTTCCAATATCTGAAGTATTTTAGCGGTGTGGATACTTAAAAAACATTCAATTTAGTAGAAACCCCGATTTTCAGCTTTTTTGCCGAATTTCGGGGTTTCTTGATAATGAATATTAAAATATGTTTATCTGATATGCAGTAAATTAATAATTTTCCAAAAGTAGCTTCTTACTGAGAAGAGAATATGCTTTAAATCTAGCTACAATTGAATTCCGATAGTTATTATTAAAACTGATAGACCACCTCTATTTTGTGTCCAGCGAGGGTCTTTTTAGCTTTTTCCAAATCTTCGGTAAAACCTAACATATAACCTCCTCCTCCTGATCCACAAAGTTTTAAGAAATAATCTCCAGTGTCGATACCTTGTTTCCAAAGAGTGTGAAATTCAGCAGGAATCATCGGTTTAAAATTGTTTAACACCACTTTTGAAAGTTTTTTGACATTGCTAAATAGTGATTTGATGTTTCCTTTCAGAAAATCATCAATACAGGCGTTTGTGTATTCAATAAATTCGGTTTTGAGCATACTTTGAAAGCCTTCATTTTTCATTTTTTCCATGAAAATACGCACCATAGGAGCGGTTTCTCCTACAACTCCACTATCCAACAAAAAGACAGCCCCTTTGCCGTTAATTGCTTGAGAGGGAATTCCTGTCGGTTCAATATGATCTTTTGATTTAATTAAAATCGGTAAACTAAGGTAGCTGTTCAAAGGATCTAATCCAGACGAGGTGCCGTGGAAAAAGGATTCCATTTTACCGAAAATAGTCTTTAGTTTCAAAAGTTTTTCACGAGTCAAATTCTCTAAAACAGTGATTTTGTCATGAGCATATTGATGATAAATAGCAGCTACCAACGCGCCACTACTTCCCACGCCATATCCTTGTGGGATGCTACTGTCGAAGTACATTCCCTCGGCGATGTCGCTTTTCAGTTGAGCGATGTCAAAAGTAACAATTTCAGGGTTTTCGGTCGAAAGTTGTTCCAGATATACCGAAAAATCAGCTAACGCTCGGTTTGATTTTCTTGCCTCTTCAAGTTTGTTAGGGTCAGCCTCATCGAATGTTTTCAAGGCTCCGTTATAAAAATTATACGGTATAGCCAATCCTTTGGAATCTTTTATGATTCCATACTCGCCAAAGAGCAATATTTTCGAGTAAAAAAGAGGTCTTTTCATTAAATTAATGATTTTTTAATTGACAACGAACAATTTCAAATTGCTGTCCTAGGGTTCAAAGCTAATTACGAATTTAAAGGTGCAAATTAATCTAATTCGTAATTACTTCGTTGCTATTTGTTAATTATTCATTGACTTAATTGTGGTCGCAAATATACTGCTTATTTTCACAATACACAACTAATTCTTTTTGAATAAATTGTATCACTTCATTCTTACAATAATTTGGATACAAAACATGTACGTTTGCACCAGCATCAAGTGTAAAGCAAACAGGAGTTTTCGTCTCTTCTCGGAATCGCCATATGCGTTGAATTACTTCTAACGTATTAGGTTTCATTAGTATGAAGTAAGGAGTGCTGGTCATCATCATAGCGTGTAGGGTAAGAGCTTCACTTTCTGTGATTTCTATAAATTTGTCCAAATCACCATTTTCAAAAACAGGGATTAACTTGCTGATGTTCTCGTGAGCTTGTTCAAAGCGTCGTTCTGCGAAAGGATGATCGTGCATCAAGTCATGACCAATAGAGCTACTTACTTGTTTTTGTCCTTTATCAATCAATAGTATAGTGTCTTGAAAATTATTGAAAATTTCGTGAACTTTATATGGGTACACAACCCCGTATTTGTCCGAACTTCCCTGTATTTCAGTATGTTTCCCCCATACTACGATTTTCCCTTGTATGCTTCTACAAGCACTTCCAGAGCCTAAACGTGCTAATACGGAGGCCTTTTGCCAGTAGGTTTCATCTTCTGTCAAATGAGGGTATAGCAATTTTTCCATTTGCATCAAACATAACGAAAGAGCTGCCATACTACTTGCTGATGAAGCGATGCCACTACTATGAGGAAACGAATTTCTCGAATGAATTTCTAAATGGAAATCCTTTAAAAAAGGCATATATTCATAAATTCGTTTAAGAAACGTAGTGATTTTAGGGTGAAAAGTAGGTTTAGGCTTGTCCTCAAAGAAAAATTCAAACTGAAAGTCATCCGTTGGGGTGGTTAGCTGTTCAAAATGAATGGTTGTTTCCGTATAACTATTGTTTAACGTTAAGCTAATCGACGGGTTTGCAGGGAGTTGATTTTTGCGTTTTCCCCAATATTTGACTAAGGCAATGTTGCTTGGAGCCTTTGCCGAAACTGTTCCTTTCTGTGTTTGGTATTTCATATCTTTGCAAAAAAAACGAGCGACTGATAAAATCGCTCGTTGTGTTATGTTTTTTTATCGAAGCGGGCGATTCATCACCAAATCGATGTATAGATTTACTTTGTTTTTCAGATTTTTCCGATTTACAATAAAGTCTAAGAATCCGTGTTCTAAAACAAATTCGGCGGTTTGGAATCCTTCAGGGAGGTCTTGACCTGTGGTGTCTTTTACCACGCGCGGCCCTGCGAATCCAATCAAAGCACCAGGCTCAGCGATGTTGATGTCACCAAGCATAGCATATGAAGCCGTTGTTCCCCCTGTCGTAGGGTCGGTACAAAGCGATATGTAGGGCAATTTAGCCTCGTCTAACTGAGCTAATTTCACCGAAGTTTTCGCCATCTGCATTAGTGAAAGAGCAGCTTCCATCATTCTGGCACCTCCTGATTTTGAAATCATTAGGAAAGGAAGTTTCTTTCTGATGGCATAATCAATAGCACGAGAAATTTTTTCACCTACTACGCTTCCCATTGAACCACCAATAAAGGCAAAATCCATACACGCAACCACCAATTTCTCTCCTTTAGAATTTCCTACAGCCGTGCGTACAGCGTCTTTTAAACCTGTTTTTTGTTCAGCCTCTTTTAGGCGGGTGGCATAGGATTTCGTGTCGACGAATTCCAGTGGGTCTTTTGAAGATAGGTTGGCATCTAATTCTTTGAATTCATTATTATCGAAAAGAATCTGGAAATATTCCTTACTTCCGATACGTACGTGGTACTCATCCTCAGGACTTACGAAATAATTAGTTGCAAGTTCTTCAGTTTCAACGATTTTTCCGCTCGGAGACTTGTACCATAATCCTTTTGGTGTATCTTTTTTTTCCTCAGTAGAGGTTTGTATTCCTTTTGCTGTTCTTTTAAACCAAGACATAATCCTCTGTATTTATCCGACAAAAGTATAAAAAAAAGTGAAAAATAAAAAGAAATACATTTGAAAGTTGATGTGTTTTCTTTATTGTTTTGTGATTAGATTAGATTTTGGTTTTTATGGTATGAAATAAGGTGTTTACTAATTAGTTGATATGTAGTTGTTTATTTTTGTTTTTGAGTTTTTGTTTTTAAATAAAATGTTTAAGTTTGTTTAGAGTAAATAAAAATAATACTTTTGCTCCGAATTTAGAGTTCAATAATGAAGTTTTTGTTTTTGTACATATTACTATTTGTTTCCATACAGGTTTTTTCACAACAAGTTGCTGGGGTTGTGGTTGATACTCATGATGAGCCTTTACATGGAGTAGTCATTGTTGATGAAAAATCAGGACGTTGGACAACTTCAAATAAAGAAGGTAAGTTTTCGATTACTTTTCATCAAGAATATTTATTAAGATTCAAGATGTTAGGAAAAGAAGAGGAATCATTGGTAGGTTCTTCACCTTCTTCTTTGATACGAATTGTTCTGAAGGATAAAACCTTACGATTGGATGATGTGGTAGTAACGGCAAGTATCCCTGAAAAAGGGGTAGCAAATTCGAAAATTGTACTCAACAAATACGCGATTAGTCAATTCCAATCTTTTTCGTTAGCTGATGTACTGCAGCAGCTTCCAGGGCAAAGGATAGTTGCCTCTAATTTTACTTCACCGAAGGTGTTGAATATGCGAACGGCAATTAACACTGGCAACAATGCTTTCGGGGTGGGTTATATATTAGATGATATGCCTCTTTCTAATGATGAAAATATGCAAACTTATAAAGGGACAATGGCTACTACGAGTTATTCATCAAATGTTAATTCAGGGTTGGATTTGAGAACGATACCCACGTCAAATATCGAAAAAATTGAAGTTATTACAGGAATTGCTGATGCTAAATATGGAAATGCCACTACGGGCTTGGTTATTATTGAGCGTAAAGCAGGTATTCATCCTTTTTTGATAGATGCTAAATTACAGGGAGGAGGGCAATCCATTTCGGTAGGAAAAGGCTTTCAGTTATCCCCCAAGATAGGCAAACTAAGTCTTTCACTGGATTACTTAAACTCGAATAACCAACCGGTCAATAATTTAAATGGTTTTAACAGATTGACAGGGAGTGCTATATGGACTACAGAGCGTGATGATTTTTTTCATAACTCGCTGTCAATGACCTTGCGAACTAATTTAGATGGAGTTAGAAAGGACAAGGAAAATGAGGTTAATTTTCAAGCAAAAAATGAAAAGAAAGATTATGCCATCACTTTAAGTAACCGTTCGCGATGGCAACTGAATCGAATATGGATCGACCGATTGTCGTTACAAGGTGGATTTTCATATTCCTACACTGAAGATTATAATTCTTCGTGGTTAAATAATGGAGGTTTGGTAGTCCCCACGGCAACTGAAACGAGTTTGCATACAGGGGTTTATACGCCTCCACAGTATTTGGGAGTGATGCACACTAAAGGAGAACCTTTTAATGCTAATATGCAAATTTCGGCTGAAAAGCATTACCGCGTAGGGTCATGGAATCATGATCGCTTTTCTGCATACTTTATCATCGTCTCCTACGCGTGAACGAGCGCCTGAATTACCTAAGTGATTTTTTTATTCGTCTGATAATTCCTACTTTTGTGGCCTATTACATTATGATGGAACTAAAAACGATTTTAAAAGCTGCTCGTTTGCGAACGTTACCGCTCTCTGTTTCAGGGATTATTATGGGTAGTGCGTTGGCTTTTCGTGTAGGGTACTTCCAATGGAATATTTTTTTGTTGGCACTTCTCACTACGATTCTCTTTCAGATACTTTCTAATTTCGCTAATGATTACGGAGATGGAGTTAAAGGAACTGATAATATCAATCGTGTAGGGCCACAACGAGCGCTACAGAGTGGGAAAATATCCCAAAGTCAAATGAAAAGGCTAATCATCATTACGGCGTTGTTGTCAATGCTTGTTGCAATGGCTTTGATTTATGTGGCTTTTGGGAAAGAAAACTGGGTTTATGTGTTGATTTTCTTTTTGTTAGGGGTTTCTTGTGTTGTGGCAGCCATTAAGTATACGGTGGGAAAGTCAGCCTATGGGTATCGAGGTTTCGGTGATTTGTTCGTTTTCATTTTCTTTGGATTGGTTAGCGTAGTTGGGACATATTTTTTGTATCTGCACCAATTAGATTGGAAGATTTTTTTACCAGCTACATCTGTTGGGTTACTCAGTGTAGCTGTGTTGAATATCAATAATATGCGTGATTATGAAAACGATAAAGCTATGGGTAAAAACACCTTAGTAGTCAAAATGGGAAGTAACTTGGCTAAATTCTATCACTATTATTTGGTTGTAGTAGCGATGCTTAGCATGTTAGTATTTTCTGTATTGCATTTGCAGACAGGTTGGCAGCTTGTTTATTTGTTGGTATTCATTCCATTAGCGTTGCATTTAATCACTGTTAAGAACAACAAAGTGTTAAAAAACTTGGACAAAGAGTTAAAAAAGGTCGCTTTGAGTACTTTTTTTATGTCACTTTTGTTTTTTATCGGACAAATTTTGTAATTTAGCCACTCTTTTACTTACTAATTTATAATTATAAACACATTTCATAATTACTTAAAATGGAAATCACATATTACGGACATTCATGCGTTGGAATAAAAATTGGTGAAACTTATTTGTTAGTTGATCCTTTTATTTCAGAGAATCCTTTAGCAAAGCATATTGATATCAATAGTATCAAGGCCGATTATATTTTGATAACCAGTGCTCATCAAGATCATACTACCGATGTTGAGGCGATTGCCAAACGTACTAACGCAAAAATAATTTCAAATTTTGAGATTGTTGAATATTTTTACGATCGAGGTATTGATGGTCATCCGTTGAATTTGGGAGGGGGAAATAATTTTCCTTTTGGGGTGCTAAAATTTGTTCCTGCCTTACATTCATCTACTTTCCAAAACGGGAAAGCAGGAGGTTGTGCAGGTGGATTCATTATCAAAACAATGGATAAAACCATTTACATTGCAGGAAATACAGCTCTACATTTTGATATGCAACTTATTCCTGTTCGATACAAATTAGATTTGGCAATTCTTCCAATTGGAGGTAATTTTACTATGGATGTAGAAGATGCTATCATGGCTTCTGATTTCGTGAAATGTAATACCATTATGGGAGTGAATTACGATACGTTCAATCTCATTAAAATCGATCACGAGTTAGCAAAACGTAGCTTCAAAGCTAAAGGAAAAGAATTGCTTTTACCTGCTATTGGAAGCTTTATTACGGTTTAAAAAAATATTCATATCTATTATCAAAGGCTGTATGGAGTTTGATTTGCTCAAAGTCAACTTTTCAGACAGTCTTTTTGGTAAATATATACTTCATTAGAACTTACTCTTCTTTCTTAGCAAAAGATGTATAGAGTGCAGAGACAAACTTATTCACAGATAAATAATCAGTATGGCAAACTACTTTTCATCAGATTTTACCTTAGGAATTTTAGGAGGAGGGCAATTGGGTAAAATGTTGCTCACAGAAACACGAAAATATGATATCAAAACCTTTGTGTTAGACCCCAGTTCGGACGCTCCAAGTCGTCTGGCGTGTAATCGTTTTTTTCAAGGAAGCTTATCAGATTTTGATACAGTTTACAATTTCGGGAAACAGGTAGATGTACTTACCATCGAAATTGAAAACGTAAATGTAGAGGCACTCGAAAAATTGGAAGAAGAAGGAGTTAAGGTTTACCCCTCAGCAAGGAGTTTAAAGATTATTCAAAATAAAGGTTTTCAAAAACAATTTTATGCTCAAAATAATATCCCTACAGCCGATTTTTTTCGTTTTCCATCAATTGAAGAGTTAAAAAAAGCCATTGAAGATTCTCACATAAAGTTTCCGTTTGTATGGAAAAGTACTCGATTTGGATACGACGGCAACGGAGTAAAGATAGTCCGTTCGGTCACCGATTTAGAAAGTTTGCCTAAGGGAGAGTGTATTGCTGAGACCATGATTCCTTTCAAAAATGAATTAGCTGTGATTGTGGCTCGGAATTTACAGGGAGAGGTGCGAACTTATCCTGTGGTTGAAATGGAATTTCATCCTGAAGCTAATCAGGTGGAATATGTCATTTGTCCTGCACGTATTTCCGATACTGTGGCACAAAAGGCTCGTGAAGTAGCCTTGAAAACGGCTGAAGCCTTTGGAATTGTTGGCTTGTTGGCGGTAGAGATGTTTCAAACACAAGAAGATGATATTTTAGTAAACGAGGTAGCTCCTCGAACTCACAATTCAGGACATTACAGTATTGAAGCGGCCTACACAAGTCAGTTTGAGCAGCATTTGAGAGCTATTTTAAACCTTCCTTTAGGGAAAACGGAAAGCAAACTCGCTGGAGTTATGGTGAATTTAGTAGGTGCCGAAGGGCATACGGGAGAGGTAGTCTACCAAAATATTGAAAAAATTATGGCAATGGAAGGTGTTACGCCTCATATTTATGGAAAGCGTGAAACACGTCCATTTCGGAAAATGGGACACGTAACTATCATTAGTGAAAATGTGGTTGAAGCACGTCGCATCGCACAAGAAGTTAAGGAAACGATTAAAGTAATTAGTAATTAATTTGGTATGAGATATAATATTGTTACTCTATTATTCCTATTTTCGCTATTGGGATATGCTCAGTTTCCTATAACCGACTGGGAAAAAGAAAATTTAAAAGGGAAAGTTAAATCTGTAAAAAGCATTACATATCAGTATATTAATGACAACGGAAAGATGCAAAAAGGTAGTCCAATGACAGGGTTTAACACCCTGGTTTCGTACAACATCAAAGGATACAAGGTTTCCGGAGAACAATTCTCAACGGATGAAAAAATCATAGGAAGTTGGGTGTACATTTACGAGGGCAACAACCTTTTGCGACAAGTAGATGTGTTCAATCAAAAGAAACAAGTGCAAGAGATTATGAAACATACCTACAATTCCAAAACTCAAAAAGAAGATGTAAATGGATACGATGCTAATGGTGTTTTTACAGGAAAACAAATCGCTTGTTACGATGAAAAAGGGCTTAAGATAAATGAATTGTTACTCGACTCAAAAGAGAACTTTTTGATGAAATCCGAATTTATATATGATTCAAAATCAAATCTATCAGAACGTTACATTGAGGATAAGGAAGGTAAAAAAGTGGTTTTGAAATATGTCTATGATGAAAAAAATAATGTAATTGAAGAGAATTACTATGGAAATGGAGGGCAATTGTACGGACAAAAAAAATTTACGTACAAGTATGATAACCAAGGTAATTGGATTGAACGCATTGAAGAAATCTACGGTATGTCGCAGGTATTAACAGAAAGAAAAATCACATACTATTGAGGATATTTTTGATTTTTGCTACTCAGCATTATCATCATTTCTAAACAAATCATTACATCTTTAAGTTCTATTCAAGTTTTGCATTTCATTATAACATTCTAAAGAATATAAAGCTACGTGAATTTTACTTGCGTAGCATTTGTTTTTTTAGAGAGTGTTATTTAACTCATTGATTTATAGTATTAAGATGTGTTTTTTTGGATTTTTTAAAAGATACGAAAGGTTTATAGAAAACAAGGAAAAAGGTGTTTTTTCAAGGAAATCACATTTTTTTTGTTAAATAATTCAGAAAAATTTTACTGAACGAATCGTTTTATGTAATTTTGTATGAGATTCAGTACGTTTAGATTAATTTTTAGAAACAAAAAGAGATGAAAAAATTTGCAGTTATCATATTTATTGTATTTAGTTTTTTCTGTGATTTTACATTTGCACAGATGGTGCCGCCCCGAAAACCTACCAGTCAGTTGAAGGAAATCGGTTTAGTTGGAAACGTCAGGTCATTGCGAGTTACATCGCACATGGCCGTTGATAGTTTCGGAACTATTTACAAAGGAAAAAAAGCAGATTATTGGCGTGGGGACGTTGTAACCAATTTTGATAGAGAAGGGTACAAAACGGATGCGTTGTATTACGATAAAGAAGGTAAGTTGAATCACAAGGTGGTTTATAGGTATAGTAATACAAGGAAGCGTACGGCTCGCGAAACCTACGGTTCAGATGGTAAGATGTCCAAAAGAAGCGTTTATTTATACGATCAAAAAGGAAATAAAATAGCATTCCGAGGGTATAATTCTCAAGGTGCTATTTTTGAAGTGTATGCTTATAAAAATAACGATAAGGGTCAAGAAATAGAAGAAGTTTGTGTACAAACAGAACAGTCAACATGTGGTAAATATACACACGAGTACGATGATGCAGGGCGAGTTTCAAAACTCTGTCGTTATGTTAGTACTCGTTCATCAAAGCCAGATAACTGTGAGACCTATTCCTATGACGCAGAAGGTAGAATGGTCGAGGCGATTCTTTACCAAGGAGAGAGACTTATTTATAAGGTTGTCTTTGAGTATGACTCTTCAGGAAATATTACCACACAAACTAAATACGATAGGTTAGGTTTGATGTTGGACGAAGTAGCCTATGTTTATACTTATGACAAAAGAGGGAATTGGATAGAACGCGTCGAATATGTGGACGGTATAGCTCGTTATATGGTTCTCAGAGAGGTTCAGTATCACTAAGCCGGAATAAAAGTCTAACAGTCATTTTGTTAAAAGGTGAGGTGTAGATGCTGTTTAACAATGAGTTATGATTTGAAAAAACAAAAAACATCGATATTTAACCAATAAAAGTAGTGTTTTTAAAAAAAGTTTATTACTTTTGCCATCGGTATTTAATTTTAAAAATATAAAGATTATGTCAGACATTGCATCAAGAGTAAAAGCCATTATCGTTGATAAGTTAGGTGTAGACGAGAACGAAGTAGTAACGGAAGCGAGCTTCACAAACGATTTAGGAGCTGATTCATTGGACACAGTGGAGTTGATTATGGAATTCGAAAAAGAATTCGATATTCAAATTCCAGATGACCAAGCAGAAAACATCGCAACAGTTGGTCAAGCTATCAAATATATTGAAGAGGCTAAACAATAATTTAAGTTGTGAGCTATGAGCAGTAAGCAGTAAGCCAATAACTGAATCAGTTTAGAGTCAGCGTATTAGTCTTATGGCTTACTGTTTTTTTTTATTAATGAACTAAATTTGTTTAATTGTATGAGAAATAGACGTGTTGTAGTAACAGGCTTAGGAGCTTTGACCCCAATAGGAAATACCACTCAAGAATATTGGGAGAATTTGATTGCGGGTACAAGTGGTGCTGGCATGATAACGCATTTTGACGCTTCAAAATTCAAAACAAGATTTGCTTGTGAGGTAAAAAACTTCAAGGTGGAAGACTTCATCGACCGAAAAGAAGCACGAAAATTAGACAAATTTACACAATACGCTATGGTAGCTTCTGATGAGGCTATCAAAGATGCAAAAATTGATCTTGAAACCATTGATAAAGACCGTGTAGGAGTTATCTGGGGTTCAGGTATTGGAGGGCTGGAAACGTTTCAGGATGAGATGCTTAACTTTGGAAAAGGAGATGGAAGTCCACGCTTTAATCCTTTCTTTATTCCTAAGATGATTGTAGACATTGCTCCTGGGATGATTTCTATCAAGTATGGATTTAGAGGACCTAATTTCGCTACCGTATCTGCTTGTGCATCATCGGCTAATGCGATTATAGACGCTTTGAACTATATTCGTTTGGGATACGCCGATGTAATTATTTCTGGAGGTTCGGAAGCTGCGGTTACTATACCAGGAATCGGAGGGTTTAACGCTCTTCACGCTCTTTCTACACGTAATGATGATTATGCAAGAGCCTCTCGTCCGTTTGATGCAACCCGAGATGGTTTTGTGTTAGGTGAAGGTGCAGGAGCTCTCGTTTTAGAAGAATATGAACATGCTATCGCTCGTGGGGCAACCATCTATTGTGAATTGGCAGGAGGAGGACTTTCCGCAGATGCTAATCACATGACGGCTCCACATCCAGAAGGTTTAGGGGCTAAGAACGTTATGCTCAACTGCTTGAGAGATGCTGGGGTGAAACCAGAAGAAGTGGATGCTATAAATCTGCATGGTACTTCAACTCCTCTTGGAGATGTTGCAGAATCAAAGGCAGTGTTAGATGTTTTTGGAGAACATGCATATAACATCAATCTAAATTCAACAAAATCAATGACAGGGCACTTATTGGGGGCTGCAGGAGCTGTAGAGGCTATCGCTTCTATTTTAGCTGTGAAACACGGAATAATTCCTCCGACAATTAACTTTGAAACTGCAGATGAAAGTATTGATCCTAAACTCAACTTTACATTTAATAAAGCTCAAAAAAGAGATGTCAAAGTCGCTATGAGTAATACATTTGGTTTTGGAGGTCATAACGCTTGTGTCTTGTTCAAAAAAATATAGTCATTTTGATAAATCTAAAAAAAATATTAAGTTTTACCCGTTTTAAAAAGAAAAAAGACGGGGTTTTTTATGCCAAAATGGAAGCACTGTTAGGCTATCCTCCAAAGACGTTGTCCTTTTATAGCGAAGCTTTTACGCATCCGTCTTATCAATATGATAAAACCAAACGGAAAAGCTATGAACGTTTGGAGTTTTTGGGTGATGCTATTTTGGGAGCAGTTATCGCAGACTATATTTTTAAGAATGCTCCTGAACAAGATGAAGGGTATTTGACAAAAATGCGATCAAAAATCGTAGAACGTCGCTATTTGAATGAATTAGGCAAAGAAATGCGATTGTTAGATTTTTTACGCACAAAATTGCCCCCAAAACAATTAGGGAACAATATAACAGGAAATTTGTTTGAAGCTCTTATAGGAGCAATCTATCTCGATAAAGGTTACGGTGAGTGTATGAGATTTATTGAAAGGAAATTGATAAAACCTTGCATAAATATTAAAAACCTTGAAGATAAGATTCTTAGCCATAAAAGTTTACTCATTGAATGGTGTCAAAAACACAAACTCACTTTTTCCTTTGATACAGACGAAGATAAAGAAGACCGCTCAGGAGCAAAGTATTTTGTGTCAAAAATTTATGTGGAAGGTTTTTCTGTGACTAAAGCAAGAGCTACTTCTAAGAAAAAAGCAGAAGAAAACGCTGCCAAACGAGCGTGTTACAAAATTCAAGGAAAACACAAGAACCTAATTCAGTGATTTGTGCCGAACTCGTTTGTGGTTTTACTTGCTAAATCAATTTTGTTTTTCCTATAAATCCTTCCTGTTTTTGTAAGAAAACCGTACTTTTGTAAATCAAAAAATATTCCAAATGAAACTAACATCACAAACATTCAACCTGCATAAGGCTACTCGTGCTAAATTGTTGAACTATTTAGATAGTTTGACAGAGCAGGATTTAGCAACAATTCCTAATGGATTCAATAACAATGTTTTATGGAATATAGCTCATTGCGTTGCAACTCAGCAAATATTGTGCTATAAACTTAGTGGATTAACACCCAAAGTGCCTGAGAGTTTTATAGAAACCTATCGAAAAGGTACGGCTCCCGATGGGCATACGCCGACAAAAGAAGAGGTTCAGCAATTAAAGGAATTACTTATATCAACACAAAAGCAACTTCAGGAAGATTATCAACATGGTTTTTTTGAGAATTTTAATTCATATTCAACAAGTTATGGATTTGAATTGAATTCGATTGAGGATGCTATTCAATTTAATAACACACATGAGAGTATGCATTTGGGAGTGGTTATCAGTTTAAATTATTTTGTGAAGTAGTGTCTTCAAAAATATCATTTCAGAACAAAGGACTGATTTTAAATTGTTTGATGATATTGATGCGGCATTTTGAATGAGATAAAATACACGTTAATCTAAAATAATTCAATATTTTTTAACTGAAACTATTGCTAATTAAATAAATATACCTATCTTTGCCCTTTGAAAAATTAAGTGGATAAAAAATATACATTGCGATGAAAAAAGGAATACACCCAGAATCTTACAGATTAGTAGCTTTCAAAGATATGTCAAATGAAGAAATCTTTATTACGAAGTCTACTATCGACACTAAAGAAACAATTGAAGTTGAAGGAACTGAGTATCCATTAGTGAAATTGGAGATTTCAAGAACATCTCACCCTTTCTATACAGGAAAATCAAAACTTATTGACACCGCAGGACGTATCGATAAGTTTAAAAGCAAATATGCTAAATTTAAAAAATAAGCAGTTTTTTTATTTAATGCACGAGACTGTTCAAAAAATTGGGTCAAACTGATTTTTTGAGCAGTTTTGTTTTTACTAATATTTTTGTAATAATTGATATGCAGTGGATACTTTCTTTATTAGGATACTTACTTTTTAAATTGCCAGGGGCTATTATTGGATATTTTTTAGGGTATTTGTTGAAAAGTTTTACAAATAACTCTGGCGGAAGTGGGCAGTATGGATCGCAATCAAATTATCGACAACAACGAACAGTAAGTCCAGCAGATTTTGAGGTTAACCTACTTTCTTTATGTTCATTAGTTATTAAAGCTAATGGGCAGGTCAGCCAATCAGAACTCGATTTTGTCAGGCTTCGTTTTGTTGAAATGTATGGGAAAGATCGAGCTAATGCTGTTTTCAGAACCTTCAACGAGTTAGTGAAAGGACGTGAAATATCTGCTCAGCGAGTTAGTATGTTTCTAAGAGCTCGTACTCCCTACGAAACTCGTTTGCAGATTCTACATTTTCTTTTTGGAATTGCCAAAGCTGATGGTATAGTTAGTGACTCAGAAGAACGTCAGATTAAAGAGATTGCACAATATTTTGCGATTTCACAACATGATTTTGAAAGTATTAAAGCCATGTTTGTTCGCAGCCAGAAAGAAAGTATTCGTGATGCGTATACCATTCTTGAAATCAATCGAAATGCTACTGATGCTGAGGTGAAAAAGGCTTATCGTGAAATGGCAAAAAAATATCACCCAGACAAGGTGATTACACAAGACGAAGCTATCAGAAAAGGAGCTGAGGAAAAGTTTAAGCAGGTGCAACAAGCTTATGAGCAAATCCAAAAAGAAAGGGGACTTTGAGTCAATAAAAAATGGCAAGCTACCTACATCGCACCGCTACAACCACATACCTTTGCTGTGTTCCCACCCTGGAGGATTTTGTAGGAGCTGGTCGTGTAGGACTTGCCGGTGCAAATATACATACTTTTGTGCACTAAACAAGTTTTTTTTAGAAAAAAATGTGTATATTTGTGGAACAAGAAAATAAAAAAGTGTGTGTAAATATGCTATATTGCTGATTTACAAATAGTTTTTAAAATATTAAAATATAATTAGTTATGCCTACAAACAGAACATTTACAATGATTAAGCCCGATGCTGTGGAGAATGGACACATTGGAGCAATTTTAAATCAGATTACAGAAGCGGGATTCAAAATCAAAGCAATGAAATTCACACAATTGTCTCGTCGAGATGCAGAGCTATTTTATGCAATTCATAAAGAGCGTCCATTCTTTCAAGATTTGGTAGTATTTATGTCGAGAGGCCCTATCGTAGCAGCAATTTTAGAAAAAGATAACGCTGTGGAAGACTTCCGAAAACTTATTGGAGCTACCAACCCCGAAAACGCTGCTGAAGGGACTATTCGTAAGCGATTTGCCAAGTCTATTTCTGAAAATGCTATTCATGGATCAGATAGTGATGAAAACGCAGCTATTGAAAGTAGCTTTCATTTCTCAGGACGTGAAACTTTTTAATGAAGAAAGATGGATGAAATTACGTATTTAGAAAGTAAAATAAGAGATATTTACGATTTTCCAAAACCAGGTGTCGTATTTAAAGATATTACACCTCTGTTGGCTGATGTCCAAGCAACCAAACAGGTTTTAGACTTATTTTTGAAGCGTCTTGATGGAAAGAAAATTGATAAAGTAATCGGAATGGAAAGTCGTGGATTTTTCTTCGGAACGCTCTTAGCTCAACGTTTAGGAGCAGGATTTGTTCCAGTACGAAAACCGGGCAAACTCCCGTTCGAAACTATTGCACAGACCTATGATTTAGAGTATGGTCAGGATCAACTCGAAATCCATTCAGATTCAATTAAAAAAGGAGAGAACGTTCTAATTCATGATGACGTACTCGCCACAGGAGGTACTGCCGAAGCAGCAGTAAAACTCGTTGAAACTCTCGGAGGAAATATTGTCCAGTTGAATTTCCTCATTGAACTTACGTTCTTGAAAGGTGTTCAAAAATTAGGAAATCACGAGGTTTATAGTGTTTTGAAATACTGAAAAAGCTACCTTAAAAATAAATGAGGAAGTACCATCAATACGTTTTCATTTTTTAAAATGTACAGCCCCAAAAATATTTAACTTTTGGGGCTGTATACTTTTAGATTGGTTTCTCCAATCGGGTAAATATGTTTATAACATTACGTTCAACAATTCCTATTTAGCTATGTTCACAGCTCTAGTTTCACGAATAACGGTGATTTTTACTTGTCCCGGATAGGTCATGTCTGTTTGAATTTTCTGAGATAAGTTGAACGATAATTCTGCAGCTTTATCATCACTCACTTTTTCACTTTCTACAATCACACGCAACTCCCGTCCTGCTTGAATAGCATATGCTTTTTTCACACCATTGAAAGAGAACGCTGCATCCTCCAAGTCTTTTAAGCGCTGAATGTAAGAATCTAATACCTGACGACGAGCCCCTGGTCTAGCACCACTTATAGCATCACACACCTGAACGATAGGGGATAATAGGGAAGTCATTTCAATTTCGTCGTGGTGAGCCCCAATAGCGTTGCAAACTTCAGGTTTTTCGCCGTATTTTTCTGCCCATTCCATTCCTAAGATGGCGTGAGGAACCTCGGTTTCTACTTGAGGAACCTTCCCTATATCGTGTAGTAATCCTGCACGTTTTGCTAACTTTACATTTAGTCCTAATTCGGCAGCCATTACACCACATAGCTTTGCTACCTCACGAGAGTGTTGTAAAAGGTTTTGCCCATAAGAAGAACGATACTTCATTCTTCCTACACATTTTACTAACTCTGGATGTAAACCGTGAATTCCCAAATCAATTATGGTTCGTTTACCAATATCGATAATTTCTTCTTCAATCTGTTTGGTAGTTTTTTCTACAACTTCTTCAATACGAGCAGGGTGAATGCGTCCGTCCGTAACTAATTTATGTAGTGACAATCGTGCGATTTCTCTTCGTACAGCGTCGAAGCAAGATAGGATGATGGCTTCAGGAGTGTCGTCCACGATGATTTCTACACCAGTGGCGGCTTCCAAAGCACGAATGTTTCTCCCTTCACGTCCGATTATACGACCCTTTACATCGTCCGATTCTAAGTTAAAAACCGACACACAGTTGTCGATAGCTTCTTCAGTTCCAATGCGTTGAATGGTGTTGATGACGATTTTTTTAGCTTCTTGACGGGCAGTTAACTTTGCCTCCTCGATAGTACTTTGGATATATGCCATCGCATCAGCCTGAGCCTCACTTCGTAATGAATCTGTCAATTGAGTTTTTGCCTCCTCAGCAGAAAGTCCCGAAATAACCTCTAATTGTTTTACTTGACTTTTGTGTAGACGTTCAATTTCTTCTTGTTTTTTGTTAAGTGATTGTAGACGATGTTCGGCTTCTTTGTTTTTCTCTTCCAATTCGTCCTTAAGTCGTTTGTTTTGAGCTAATTCGTTTGAAACCTGCGATTCTTTGTCACGGATACGTTTTTCAGTCTCTGCCATTTTTTTGTCTTTACTGGCAATGACTTTTTCATGTTCGCTTTTGAGTTCTAGGAATTTTTCTTTTGCTTGTAGGATTTTGTCTTTTTTGATGTTTTCACCCTCGCTCTTAGCTTCTTTTAAAATAGTATTTGCTTCTGTTTTAGCTTCTGAGATAATTTTTGAAGCGTTTTTTTTCTCCAATACCTTTGCGATGGCAAATCCTAAGGCAATCCCTACGATTCCTGCGACCACAATTCCTAATATTACTGTTTCCATTTGCTTGTTTTAAAAAATTATGTATAAAAAAACCTACATTGATTTGAGAGTTTTGCGTAAACTCCGCGAACAGGTTTAAGGCTACTGAGCTGGTCAAGAATCCGTTCGATGACGGCACGCTTTAACAACTCCACTTACCTTTTTTATTTTGTTTAATGTTGAGTTTACCAAAAAATCATGATCAATGTAGGCAGTAATTCCTTTCTATTTGTAAGAACATATGAATCAAAGCATGGCATCCATCAATTCGTTGATGGAAGTCAATTTATCTTTAACCGTAGAATCTATTTGACTCTCGTCGAGTTTTTTTTGTTCAATATTTGTTGCTAAAACAATGGCACACAACGCCAAAGCATCTTGTTTGTCTTTCAACTCATATGTTGATTCGAATTTTTGAATCAACTCGTTGATTTCTTTAGCTGCCTTGCGATATCCTTCTTCTTGATGAGGTTCGATGTTCATCGGATAGACCCTATCACCAATTGAAACTTTAATTTTCAAAATTTCATCCATTTTTGTTTGGGTCTATTTTGAAAGTTGAACAATACAAGCGTCAATCTCTCTGATTAAAGCGTTTATCTGTTGTTTTGCTTTTGTTTTTTCTTCCTTACTGCCGAGAATACCGTTTGCAACTTTTATGGCTTCGTATTTTTCTTTCCAAAGAATAATTTCTTTTGTTAAAATCTCTTTTTCATTGCACAAAGAGATTGTTTGCTCTTTTAATCGTTGATTTTCAGATGTTAAATCTTCTATCTTACGTTTCAACTGCATTGCTTTTTCTTCGAGCAATCGAGCCAAATCATATATATTTTCTGTTGCAGACATTCAACGTATTCTGTGGGTACAAAGTTAATACAGAATGCTTAAAAAAACAATTTTTCAATGAATTAATTGAATTTATATTTGTATGTATTTGATATTCAGTATTTTGGTTAATTGATATAAACTCCCAATTTTGCACATTTCTTGATTTATTTTGACGAAAAAATCACAGCATTGATATCAAGGGTTTGCATATGTTCATGTTGTTATTGTATGGAGTTTTTAAAATATCACTGAAAATCATTATATTTGCCTTTTAAACTCAATAGGTGAAAAGAAACAAGCTAAAAATTGTCAACGACCCCGTTCACGGATTTATTCACATACCGGATGCTTTTATATTTGATTTGATGGAACATCCTTATTTCCAACGGTTGCGTCGAATTACACAAATGGGGTTGTCTTATTTGGTATATCCAGGAGCAAGACATACCCGTTTTCAACATGCTTTGGGGTGTATGCATTTGATGCAAAAAGTCGTGGAAACTCTTCGCTATAAAGGTGTTGAGATTTCTGATAAAGAAGCACAAGGGTTGTATGCAGCCATTTTACTTCATGACATTGGACATGGCCCTTTTTCACATGCCATGGAACACAGTATTGTTGAAAATATTTCACATGAGGAAATTTCTTTGCTCTTTATGCAAGAATTAAATCGAGAGTTTAAAGGAAAATTAGATCTTGCAATTGAAATTTTTCAAGGGACGTACTCGCGTAAGTTTATGAATCAACTTGTTGCAAGTCAGCTTGATATGGATAGATTGGACTATTTGAAACGCGATAGTTTTTACACCGGAGTTGCTGAAGGAAACATCAATCCTGAGCGTATCATCTCAATGCTTAATGTACGGAATGATGAAGTGATGGTTGAAGAAAAAGGGATTTATTCGGTAGAAAAATTTTTGGTAGCTCGACGGTTGATGTACTGGCAGGTTTATTTGCATAAAACGAGTGTTGTGGCAGAACAGTTGCTAATCAAGGTGTTGCAGCGTGTCAAACAGCTTATACAACGCGGTGAGTCCGTGTCCATGTCCTCTCCGCTCAAATATTTTATAGAATGTAGAGTTAGCAAAGATTATTTTTCTAAAGAAATTTTAGATACCTTTGCTATGCTGGATGATACAGACATTATTGCCGCGATGAAACAATGGCAATTTCATTCAGATTTTGTATTGTCTAAATTAAGTAAAATGCTTTTATATAGGGATTTACCAAAGGTGAAAATGCAAAATTATCCCTTTGAAACTGAAAAATTGGAGAGTCAACGTCAAAAGGTAATGCAACACTATAATATCTCAAAAGAGGAGGCTGATTTTTTTGTTTTCTCAGGAGTAGTTAGTAATACTGCATACAATTCGGAACGCCAAAGGATACAAATACTAACCAAGAAAGGAAAGATTACTGACGTAATTAAAGCTTCTGACCAATTGAATTTGGAAGCCTTGTCCAGACCTGTGGTAAAACATTATGTTTATTATCCTAAATAGTTGATTTTGTTTTATCTTCTTCTGTTTAGGTAGCTTTGTAAGATAATCGTAGCACTGATTTCATCAATAAGTTCCTTATTTTGACGTTGTTTTTTTTTCATACCACTGTCAATCATCGTTTGGAAAGCCATCTTTGAGGTAAAGCGTTCGTCTTCACGGAGAATAGTCAGTTCAGGGAATTCTGAGGTTAATTTGTTTATGAAATTTAGAATAAGAGCTTCAATATCAGAATCTTCGTTGTTCATCCGTTTCGGTTTGCCTACAATTATTTCTCTTACATTTTCTTCGTTTACGTATTTTTTTAAGAATTGTAAAAGCTCATTTGTAGCAACGGTTGTCAATCCTGAGGCTATGATTTGCATAGGGTCGGTAACGGCAATGCCACAACGTTTGACTCCATAATCAATGGCTAAAATTCGATACATATGTTTTTATTTTTACATTTATTTTAAATCTCGGACTTCATAGACGTGCAATTGCTTGTTGGTTTTTCCAACGACAATCCAAATCGATTTATCCAAATCCACATCAATAGCAATAGGGGTATTTCCTATTAGGGGAAAATCCTGTATCAACTCTCCTTTTTCGTTCCAAAGGTATACTTTCTTTTGATAAGAATCCGTAACAGAAACGTAGTTCACGCCTCGAATGCGGAATAATCGTTGACGTTCATATCGTCCATCAGGAATGTCAATTCGCGTGGTTCCTATAGAAATTGTATTTCCTGAAAGAAAAGATGTTGTGTGTTGATTTCCAATTAAATAGTGTTCTCGAACCCATTCGCGATCATTTACGATGGTATTTCCGTTAAGGTCGATGCGTATCAATTCACCTCGTTGAGTTGAAAATAGGAAACGATTATCAAAAAACAACGGAGGGTTGTTTGAAAAATTATATTTTCCCTGAATTGGGATGCGAATTTCTCCATTTCGATGCAAAATATTACATTTTCCATCATCAGACAGATATACTAAAAAATCTTTATCGTTGGCTCGATAGTGTTTTGGTGTGAATAGTGGAGTAGCGTTGGTGGTTTTGCGTAGAAATCCGCTTACTACCTCACCTTTTTTGTCGAGCATATGTAGATTTTTTCCTTCAGCAAAAAGAAAACGATATTCCCTATTTCGGTCGTAGTCAAATACTTCCATTGGGGTGATCTTTCCTTTGTACTTTTTGGGAAATGGGGCTACGTTATTGCCATTTCTGTCCACTACCCAAATGGAATGTTCAGTGGTGAATGCCATCTGTAGGAATCCGTTTTTGAACAAATCAACTTGATAGATGGGGCTTTGGATTTTTCCGTCCAATTGTTTTTTCCATAACAAACTTCCGTTATTACCGATTAAATGAAGGTCGTAGTTCTGATCCTGTACCGCAATTTCTAAACGTTTTGTTCTGTGATTTAGTAAAATCGTTGGTGGGGTAATCATGTTTTCGTCAAAAGAAAATTGAAAACGTTCTTTGATTTTTTCGGAGAGCGATTTTTGAGTTTGTTTTTTGCTAGCGAAATTTAGTATGCAATAGTCATTTTGAGATGTTTGTTGAAAGACCGCCCACCGATAGTTTTCAGCAATTTTTGGGTATTTTTTATTGAATTCACTGTTATCGCGTAGGTTAGCGATATAAGTTAAGTTAGCAGTTGAAGCCGTGTTCTTTTCTAGAACTTCATAGGATTTGTTCGTTGAAAGTGTGTTTTTTCGGTCGATATCCCCCATAACTGCGATGAGCAATTCTTTGGATTTTGAGAATAGCAGATAGTCATCATACACGCTCACAAATCGAGGTTTGAAGTTTGGTTCAAATGATTTGAAGAAATCCAAGGAGGAATCGTCCGTAAGTTCATACATGGCAAAATCACTCTGAGTGACTTCCGTTAAAATAGGAAGTTGCAATAAGGTTTCATCCACATCAAAGGACGATGCGACCACAAATAATCCATCAATAGTACGCACAGAAGCTATGCCATTGAGTTTTTTTTTGAAAGGCACGTGGATTGAATCTCGCAAGACTATGTTTTCGGCTTCTTTGAACGAAAAAGAGGTAGCTTCCAAAATTTGGGCAGGAAACACCTTTGTCAAATCATTTTCGTAAGGAGAGGAACGTATCAGTACATCGTTCTGATAATCGTCTTTAACAATAGCCATTCCGCTGAAACGTATATCGTTTTCTTCCAAAAATAAGTCCAACGCCAGCCAATGGTCAAATTCTTTGGTAATATTTTTCTTAAAAAATGGACTGAAAAACTGGTTAGCCTGTTCATTTTGCATAAAAAGATTTGCACTACATGCCGTTGTAGCGATTCTTTGTAAATCTTCTAAAATGCTTTGACTTTCAGTTTTGTTAGTAGGGTTGGTTTTATCTGTGTTAAAGAAGGAGTGTATTTCAAAAACATTGCTAACAATCAGTCTATTGTCAATTATCGTATAGAACCATTCTTTGCCAAATTGTGATTGTTTTTGAACATGTTGATTTGCATTTTTCCAGATGCTGAGCGTATCGGAAGTTTCTTGTTTAGCGATTGCGAAAAAATTCTTGTAGCCGGTAAAAGCAACCCAAATATTATTGTCAGTAGGGAGGCTTTGTATTAGTTTTGTTTCATAAGTTCGTAATGGTTTAGGATTGTTTTCTTTCCAAAATTCATTGTTTTCGATGGCGCTCAAAAAGTTGTTCTTGTCGTTGATTCGATAGATAACCTGAGTGTTTTCAGGGAATAGAAGCACATCGCCTTTGACAGGTTTTTTACCTCTGCCACAGGCACTGAACCCCAATACAACAACCAATATTGCAAGAAAAATACGCCCCATCACCAACTAATGTATTGCAAAAATAATCTATTTTTTTGATATTTTGTAATTTACATTTTTTTTTCTACTTTTAGCATTGAATTTTTGAAAACTATAAAGCTATGTCAACAAATACGCATATTTCTATCAAAAATTGGTCGGATGATGACAAACCTCGTGAAAAAATGATGGCACAGGGTAAAAATGCACTCAGTGATGCCGAATTGTTGGCTATTTTGATAGGTTCAGGCAGTCGGAATGAAAGTGCTTTGGAATTGAGTAGGCGTATTCTGACATCGGTAAACAATAATTTAACACAATTAGGAAAGTTGACATTGAAGCAGTTGCAACAATTTAAAGGAGTAGGGGAGGCAAAGGCAATTACCATTCTCGCAGCTACAGAATTGGGTAGACGCAGAAGCTCTGAATTACCCGAACCACAGCCAGTCATTAAAGCCTCAAAACATGTTTTTCAGCTTATGCAACCCATTATTGGAGAGTTAGCTCACGAGGAGTTTTGGGGAGTGTTCCTGAATAATGCCAATCGTGTGCTTCACAAAACACAACTTTCAAAAGGAGGAATTACTCAAACGGTGGTAGATGTGCGTCTGTTGTTCAAAGCTGCCATAGAGTGGGGAGCAGTAGCTTTAATTTTGGTACACAATCATCCATCAGGGAATTTAGCACCCAGCCAAGCCGATAGGCATATTACCCAGAAAATAAAAATGGCAGGGGAGAGTTTGGATATTAAATTGTTGGATCACATCATTCTGAACGAAAAAACATATTTCAGCTTCGCTGATGAAGGAGAACTTTGAGAGTTTTGTATTTTTGTGGGAAATATTTTTTTTTTGAATTTCAGTAGGTTGTGAAAAATCAAAAGAAATGATGCTTGTCAATTTTTTTTGCGGATTGCTTTTAAAAGCAAAGTGTCATGAGCCAACAATTTCGCCAAAAATGTGTACCTTTGTCCGATTGAGAGTTTCGGTTAATAAAAGATCAATAAAATGTCAAAAAAAAGACTATTTCTATTAGATGCTTATGCGTTGATTTTCAGAGGATATTACGCATTTATCAAAAATCCACGAGTCAATTCCAAAGGGCTCAACACCTCAGCTATTTTGGGGTTTATGAACTCGTTGTTTGATGTTATAAAAAAAGAGCGTCCAGACCATCTGGCGGTGGCATTCGACAAAGGAGGAAGTGTCGACCGGTTGGAATTATTTACGGACTATAAAGCCAATCGGGATGAAACCCCTGAGGCTATTCGTATAGCAGTGCCTTATATTCAACAGATTTTGAGAGCTTTGCACATTCCCATCATCGAAAAAGAAGGTTATGAAGCCGATGATATTATTGGAACCCTTGCTAAACAAGCCGAAAAACAAGATTATCAGGTGTTTATGGTTACTCCCGATAAAGATTATGCTCAGTTAGTTTCTGAGAATATATTCGTATATCGCCCTGCTCGGATGGGAAATGATGTCGAAATTTGGGGTGTTGACCAAGTAAGAGAAAAATTTGAGGTAGAACGTCCAGATCAGGTGATTGATTTTTTAGGAATGATGGGAGATGCCGTCGATAACATACCAGGATTGCCTGGAGTTGGTGAGAAAACCGCAAAGAAACTTCTTGCTGACTTTGGTAGTATGGAAAACTTACTCGCTAATACCGATAAACTCAAAGGGAAACTGCGTGAAAATATCGAAAAAAATGCAGAAAAAGGACTGCTTTCCAAAAAATTAGCAACCATTATTTTGGATGTTCCAGTTCAATTTGATGAAACCGATTTTGAACTGTCGCAACCCGATATGGAGGCTGTTACCAAAATTTTTGAAGAGCTCGAATTCCGACAACTGCTTCAGAATCTTATCAAAACTTACCAGACCACAGCTTCAGCAACAAAGCAAATCGAAGCTCCGTCTGATTTATTTTCTTCGGAAACAGCCCCTGTAGTTGTGCAAGGTAATTTGTTTGCAACTGAGCATATTTCTGAAAGAAAAAACATACAAAACACACCACATTTTTATCAGTTGGTAGATACTCCAATGGCATGTAAAATTCTTATTCAGAATATATTACAACAGAAAGAAGTCTGTTTTGACACAGAAACCACGAATCTTGATAGCTTGGAAGCTGAATTGGTTGGTATTGCTTTCTCATGGAGTGCAGGAAAGGGTTATTACGTACCTTTCCCTGAGAATCAACAACAAACGAGCAAACAACTCGAAATTTTCCGACCATTCTTTGAAAATGAGCATATTACGAAAGTAGGCCAAAATCTGAAATATGATATCAAAGTATTACACAATTATGGAGTAGAAGTTAAAGGATTGATTTTCGATACTATGATTGCTCATTACCTCATCAATCCAGATATGAGGCACAATATGGATGTGTTGGCGGAAACGTATTTGAACTATACCCCTGTCTCCATAGAAAGTCTTATCGGAAAAAAAGGTAAGAATCAGTTGTCGATGCGTCAAGTGTCGCTTCATGACCAAAAGGAATATGCTGTTGAAGATGCTGACATCACATGGCAACTTAAGGAAGTTTTTGAAGAAAAGTTGAAATCATCGAAGGTTGATGAATTATATTATAATTTGGAAGCTCCTTTAATTCAGGTTCTTACGAAAATGGAACTTGAAGGTATTCGTTTGGATACTGATTTTCTCAAAGAGTTATCAGCAGGATTGGACGACGATATAGCTACTTTAGAAAAAGCCATTGCTACTGAAGCAGGGGAGGAGTTCAATTTGGCATCTCCCAAGCAATTGGGGGATATTCTGTTCGAAAAATTGAAAATTGCTAAAAATCCTAAAAAGACCAAAACAGGGCAATATGCCACTTCCGAAGAGGTACTTTCAGCATTTGCAGATAAACATTTGATTGTTTCTAATATATTAGAATGGAGGCAGTTACAGAAATTAAAGTCTACTTATGTAGATAGTTTACCTAACGAGGTAAATCCCAAAACAGGGCGTGTCCATACAACCTACATGCAAAGCGTTGCAGCTACTGGACGATTGAGTAGTAATAATCCAAATTTACAAAACATCCCAATTCGTACTGAACGAGGACAGCAAGTACGTAAGGCATTTGTACCTCGTGATGAACAACATGTACTACTCGCTGCGGATTATTCGCAAATTGAATTACGGATAATTGCTGCACTAAGTGAAGAGCAAAATATGATTCAAGCATTCTTAAACAAGGAAGATATTCATCGCTCCACCGCAGCTAAAGTGTTTAATGTTCCTATTGAAGCCGTTACACGCGAACAACGTAGCCATGCTAAAACCGTGAATTTTGGGATTATCTATGGAGTTTCTGCCTTTGGACTTAGCAACCAAACGGACCTTTCACGTACCGAAAGTAAGGAACTCATAGAAACTTATTATGCTACATATCCAAATTTACGAGCGTATATCAACAAACAAATATTTTTTGCTCAGCAACATGGTTATGTTGAGACAGTGTTGGGACGAAGACGCTATCTACCAGATATTCATTCACGTAATCAGGTGGTTAGAGGAGCTGCTGAGCGGAACGCCATCAATGCTCCAATTCAAGGAAGTGCCGCCGATATTATTAAAATTGCGATGATTCGTATTCAAAACCGTTTGGAAAAAGAGCAATTTCGAACCAAAATGCTTTTGCAAGTGCATGATGAGTTGGTATTCGATGTTCCCTTAGACGAACTGGAAGCCGTTAAAAGTGCTATCCAATACGAAATGGAAAATGCTTTTTCACTTACTGTTCCTTTGGTAGTCGATTTGGGAGTAGGTAAAAATTGGTTAGAGGCTCATTAATAGTAGCTACATTCAACTCGCATACTTTGTGAGTTGAATGTAGCTAACAAAAAAATCCTTGTAAAAGTGATTTACAAAGATTTTTGCCATATTTTACGAATATAAACCTTTAAGATTTCTCAGTATTGGTTTTTATCGATGGCTTACACTTTCTTAACATATTGTGTAACAATCACAATCTGTTGTCCGTCTACTTTTCCTTCAATATATTGGGCATTTTCTCTATCCAAGGATATTTTTCTAACGATGGTTCCTTGCTTAGCAACCATGCTGGATCCTTTTACTTTCAAATCCTTGATTAACACTACGTTATCTCCAGCTTCAAGTATAGCTCCATTGCTATCACGATGCACAATACGTTCACTTTCGTCCAAATGGTCGTCGGAAGCCTTAGCAAAGGCCAACTCTTCATCGTCTAAATACATCATGTTTAATAAATCTAACGACCATCCTTCTGATTTTAAACGGTTTAGCATTCTCCACGCCATTACCTTTACGGCTCTATGTTCGCTCCACATACTGTCATTCAGGCAACGCCAATGGTTTGTATCCATCATTGCGGGATTTTCAATTTGGTTTTTGCATGTTTCGCATACCAATAAACTGCCATCAACACCCCCTGCTCCAACAGGAGGAACTTCATAAATATGTAAATTTTCGGTTGCTCCACACAACTCACAGCAGTTTCCACTGCGATTTTTTAATTCTTGAAGTAAATTCATATTAAAAACTTTTTATTTGGCTTATTTTTCTAATGTGCAATCTTTTGTTTGAGTTTCCAAGACTTGTGCAAACTTCTCGAAACATCTATTTACTTTGTTGAAAATCAAATCATAAGTAGGCATGTCTTTACTTGTAAAAATAAATGCTAAAGCATATTTTTCATTCGTAAAAGTAGCTAGTTGATGTTTTTGTAATCGATAGCTTTCGCGTATAAGCCGTTTGATGCGATTACGATCTACAGCTTTTTTAAAATTACGTTTCGGAACACTGATAAGTAGCTGAAATTGAGTGTTCTCTCGTCTTTTTTCAATAGGGATGTACAAGAACTTAAGTGGAAAACTTTGAACACTTTTTCCTTCTGAAAATAATTTTTGAATATGCTCTAATTTACAGAGCTTTTCCTCTTTTGAGAAACAAAAATTCATGATTCTATTGATTCGTAAACGAATTGTTTTGACGATTAATATCTATTGTCATTTCTGATGGGTCGATTTCAACGCCGTGAAGTTCTTCAAACGGCATATCTATCTCAAAGGTGTAAGTAGGGGTTGCCCATCCCCATGCAGGGAATACCTTTCTCTCATATTGATATGGATTAGATTTTTCCCCAAATTGCATACGCAACGGAATGTAACAATAGGTTACTTTTTTACTTTTATCAACCACAAATAAATCAACAGGTAGTGGTAATGCTCCAATACGACGCAAGGTAATTTCGGTTTTTTTACCTTTCGCTTTAACGCTTTCTATGGCATAGTCCACCGTGTGAGTAGTGCTGATAAATTCATTTAAAAACCATCCAAGTTGCATACCCGATACTTTTTCAGCAACACGTACAAAGTCGTTAGGATGTGGGCTTTTTAAAGCATATTCTTTGTAAAATTGTTGTAACGTTTTAATAAGGTTTTGTTCTCCAATGATATATCCCAATTGAGTTAAAAATAGCGTTCCTTTGCTATAAGCCATTACTGAATAGGCGAAGTTTCGTTGAAAACGGTCGGCATGTGTAGTAGCTGGTTCTTCCCATCCTGATTTTATCAAACGAAAATATCTTTTGTAAGAACCTTCGAATGGATTTGTTTCATTTTTGGTAGGGTTGATAACTAATGCCATTGCCAAATCTTCAATAAATGATGTAAAGCCCTCATCCATCCATGCATATGATCCCTCATCGGTGTTGATAGCATGTTGAAACCAAGCGTGAGCCAACTCGTGAACGGCAGTGCCTAACAAATCATCGTAATTTGCACCACCAACTAAAAGGGTACACATTGCATATTCCATTCCTCCATCACCTCCTTGAATAAAAGAGTAGCGTTCCCATGGATATTTACCAACAAGGTTATTGAAAAGTTCAAAGGTTTCTACCAGTTTAGGTTGTATTTTTTTCCAATTTTCAACTTCGGTTTTGTATAAGAAATGAAATGTCTTTCCGTCGTTTAATGTAATTTTATCGTGTTTAAACTGAGGGTCGGCAGCCCAAGTGAAATCGTGTACGTTGGAAGCTACAAAATGCCACGTTTTGGTTCTTCCTTTAGTTTTTGGTAAAATGACTCCTTGTTTTTCATAACCAAAACCAATTTCATCGGCATTTATCAAAGTACCACTCCCTCCAAGTACATAATTTTTATCAATGGTAATTTTCACATCAAAATCACCAAAAACTCCATAAAATTCGCGACCGATATATTCTGTTGGATGCCAACCACGATAGTCATATGCCACTATTTTTGGATACCATTGAGCCATTGATAAGGCTACTCCATCAGGATTATTACGCCCCGTACGACGAACCATAACAGGAACTTGAGCGTCAAATTCCATTGTAAAAACTCCTTTTGATTTGGGCGGAATTGGCTTGTTGAGTTTTACTTTCAAAATTGTGCCTTCTGTAGTATGCTTCACAGCAATACCATCTTGTTTTAACGATTTTACATTAATATACCCTATTTCGTTAGGTTTCAATTTAGCGATACGACTCTCGTAGACAGGATTTTCCGCAGTTCCCAAGTTCTTAACCATCCTACGGTCAGGGTCAGCAATTGACTGTAAACGAAAATCCATTTCGCTATTAGGCTGAAAAGCATTCAAATAGAGATGATAAAAAACTACTTGCAAGGTGTCAGGAGAATTATTGAAATACGTGAGTTTTTGTTTTCCTTTATATTGAAAGTTTTTTGCATCAACATCAATTTCCATTTCATAATGGACTTTTTGTTGCCAATAAGTTGTATTTTGGGCATTTAAGTATGCAAAAAAGAATGGAAGTAAGGCAATAAGACCGTATTTCTTCATAGTATTATTAATTTTGAAATTAAACGTAAAAGCACAAAGATATAACTTCTGTACAAATAGGCAAAATCAATTTTTAGAATTAGAGGAGAAAAACAATCTCAAAAAATTACACTTGCTAATGGAATTTAAGATATAACCATACTATCAACAAGTTAAAATTCTGATTGGTTTTGGAGTTCTATAACAGACAATTATTTTTCACTTGGGGAAATACCCCAAAATCGTTTGAAAGCATTTGAAAAATTAGCCGTGTTGGAATAGCCCAACTGGTATGCTATTTCTTTGATTGTAAGTTCTTTTTGTTCGAGATACATTTTAGCTTTGTGCATTCTGTATTGTTGGAAATATTCAAATATAGTGCAACCGAAATAGCGTTTAAAGAATATTTTTAGCTTGTTGTCATTCATACCCACTAATCTTGATAATTCTATGATGGTGAGCGGTTTTTCAATATTTTGCTCCATTAAATTTTTGACTTGCAAAAGCAACTTTTGATCTTTTAAGCTGATACTATTGGGGTCAAAACTCCGCTCGGATTCGGATAATATACTTAGAAAAATTTCTTGAACTTTTATATTCAGATATTCTTTTTTCAAAAAATCTGGCAAATTGCACTGCTTGATACCTCTAATAGGTTCATAAACTGTGTGAGAAATTGGTAAATATTCATCGAAAAGCATTGCAGGTTCTTGATTTTCAATTCGTTTAATAAACTTATCTATGATAGCATTATTCCCATAATATTCAAATATTCTATGAAGAGGCATATGCACATCAAAGGTCTTGTATTCTTGCTGAGCTTGAAACGAAACACGGCTTTTTTCTCCATTGATATACAGTAAATTACAATGCAATTTTTTTGCTATTTTTCGCTGGGAAGGATTGATATAAAAAGGTATATCATTTTCGCCTATATTGATTTGTATTTCCAAACTGGGAACAGAAGACTCACCATCCAAATGTATCGTTTTTTCTCCTGAAAAAATTTGATTTTGAAATAAAGTAAAGTTTTCAGTATTGATTTGAGTATGATGAAAATACCCTCCGCTACCAATAGAAAAATAAGTAGCTGGATATTCCGTAAGTAATTCTAAAATATTGTATTCGTTTAATTTATATTCCATAATTCCCAAATTCACAACCGAAAATTCGTATCTCACAACCCAAGAAGCATTTTTCGTCTTACTTTTGCGACAAATATAATTAGTTTTATTTAGATAAAATAAATATAATGAGGTTTTTAAAAGTTATATTTTTTACGCTGTTTCCTTTTATGAGCGTTTTTGCTTGTCCTGTGAGTATCAATGTATATGACTTCTCACTGAACTACCCTTTGAAAGAACTTCATTTACGCCTCGTAGAGCAAAAATTCGTTCCGAATGATAAAGGCATCGTTTATTTTGAAAATATAACATCTGGACGATACAATATTGAAATTTGGCACAACAACAAGCCTATACATAGCCAAACAATTACCGTAGATTGTTCTTTGCCCAATAACGAAATTCGTATATCAATGTATAGTTATGAGCTGAGTGAAGTTATCATTGAAGCCAAAACGCAAAAACAAAAGCTGAAAGAAAGCCCGTTCAGTGTGCAAGTAATTGATTTAAAAAACGCCCAACATAGAGCCGAGAATATAGGAACCATTCTTAACCAAACGGCAGGAATAAAATTAAGAACCGATGGCAGTGTAGGAGCTTTGTCGCAAATCAATCTGGGAGGTATGCAAGGGAAAGCGGTTAGAATTTTTAAAGATGGAATGCCAATAGAACTCTACGGTCATAGCTTTGACCCATCGATGATTGCTCCTGAACTTTTAGAGCAAGTAAATATCTATAAAGGAACATTACCCATTGAATTATCGGCAGATGCCTTGGGAGGAGGAATAAATTTTCTGACAAAAATCCCTAAAAAAAATCTGTTGCATATTACGGCTACGGCAGGGTCTTTTGGTACTTATAAAACTACGCTGAATGGTTTTCTAAAATTAAATAAATCAGGAGATTACTATCTTGGTATGCAAAGCAGTTTGGTTACTTCTGAGAATAATTTTACCATCACAGCTCCATTGTATGATTCCAATACTTCTACAATCAAAAATATAGAAGTACCAAGATTTCACGATGCTACTGAAAATATGTACGGAGAGTGGTATGCTGGGGTTAGAAATAAAAAATGGGCAGAAAAACTAAAAGTAGGCGTGCTATTTTCTTCTCTATATAAAGAAATACAACATAGTGCCGATATGTCAAAAGTATTTGGAGAGCCATACGCTAAGGAAAAAAATATAACTCAATATCTTCAATACCAAAATGCTTTTTTAAACCAAAGATTAAAACTGAATATCAATACGGTTTATAGTATTTTTAATAATCAGTTGATAGATATAAGCAAAAAACGATATGATTGGTTAGGGAATGTATCGGCTGAAACGAACGAACAAGGAGAAATCAATAGAGGAAATGAACAGCATCTGAAATTTAATTTGTTTCATTGGAGAGTAAATACAAGCTATAAACTCACCGATTCACACCAAATAGAATTAGGAAACACTTGGCATCAACAAAAACGAATAGGAAGCGACCCATTAGGAGCTATTTCACCCATTACAAACTCTGATGTATTGGCGTTTCCTGCACATTACAGACGAAACATCGCCGCTATTGGGCTTTCTTCCTTTTGGTGGAATAAAAAGATAGAAACCGTATTCGCACTAAAACATTACCAATATTCCGCAAAAGGTTTTAGTACAGATAATTACGGATTTTCTTGGCAAGCCAATCATCAAGGCAAAAATATAGGCTACACCGCAGGAATAAGCGTAAAAGAAAATCGATTTTTATTAAAAACGACTTACGAAAACGCCACTCGATTGCCTGATGAATATGAACTCTATGGCGATGCCGTCCTGATAAAGGAGAATTTAGAACTAAAACCTGAAAGCAGCCACAACTTCAATTTTATAGTTGATTTCACATCAAAAAACTATCAATGGAATAGTAATTTCAATATATTTTATAGGAAAGTATCCGATATTATCTTCTTGCAGCTAGATATTCCATTCAATCGATATATCAATTATCACAATACGAGAATATTAGGAGGAGAATACGAACTGACTTACCGACCGTCTCGCCGATGGGAAACAGCTGTGAATATTACTTACCAAGACATTCGTTCGGTCAATGTTGAAAAGACAATGAAATTTTTAGAAGGTGCACGCGTACCCAATATTCCGTATTTCTTTGGAAACCACTATACAAGATTTCATTTTTTTGATATTTTTAAAAAAGAAGACAAACTAAGTTTTCATTATCATATCAATTATGTGCATCGCTTTTTTTTAAAGGCAATGAGCAGAAAAGTAGAGCCGCCCTTGTTTGGCAAACTCCAAAAAGTAGCTACGGAGTTACTTATTCCCAACGATAATAGATTAGGTATGGCAAGTGTTGATGCAGGAATTAGCTATTTCTTCCATCGTCCTCAAGTAAGTTTGAGCCTTAATGTGTATAACTTGACCAATGAAAAGCTGTATGATAATTTTAGGGTTCAAAAGCCTGGGAGAGCTTTCTATTTCAAAATAGCGTATCATTTTAATTAAAATTAAATTCTAAATATATAGTAATTATGACAAATCAAAAATTTTTAAAACTGTTTTTCGTTGCACTATTAAGTATTGTTTTTGTGCAATGTAATCGTAATGATGAGGATTCCCCTACTCCTTCTACGGGAGAAAGTAAGGACACTTGGGTAATCTACAACGGTCAAGCAGACTGGTCGGGAGGTATCTATACCTTTCAGGGAAAACCCAATGGGGAAGTATCCCTTGACGGAAAACCATTTCATCAGTTAGCCTATTCGGCAGGTGGTCGTACCTTTGGCAATCATCTTTATCGTTTGGATGCCTATGTAAATAAAGGACTTTCTAAATTAAGATTAGAAGATAACGCTACCATTTCCGATGCGGGCTTGCTTTCTACGGTAAATAACACCTATGAAACAAATTATCTTGTTGTGAGTGATTCCGAAGGCTATTATTGGGACTTATCTCGTGGGGGATTAAAAATTCAAACCTTTAATCCTGCTACGATGCAACGCACAGGCGAAATTGATTTATCTTCTCTGTCGGAAGGAGAACCTTATGAAGCTGTGGGGCAACTCATTTTAGCGAAAAGAGACAACAAACTCTATATGGATGTGCAAATCGGAGAACGACAAGCTGGCTTATGGCAAGTAGTGCCTAAGAGAAAAGAAGTGGCAATCGCGGTTTATAATCTTTCCACTCATCAACTGGAAGGCGTAACCACATTTCAAGGGACAACACATCTATCACTTTTTTCAGACCACCCACTATGGAGCATAGATGCCGTAACGGGAGATTTGTATATGGTAGCCGTTGGCGATATGAAAAATCAATCGCAAATGTATTCGTCTAAAATACTAAGAATTAAGAAAGGTGAAAATCAATTTGATACTACTTTTGTTTTAGATATCAATGATTATCAATTTCCGGCAGAATTTAACCGTATTTTTGCCCATAACGGCAAGGTATATACCACCATTCCATCAAGAGCGGTTTCTTATTACGGCGGAGGACAACACGGGATAAAATACCGAGCAGATGTTTGGCAATGGACAGAAATAGACGCTCAAACCAAGCGGAAGAAAGCATTAGACATACCTGTGGATAATTATACTTGCTATCAAAATCCTTTCTTATATAAAGACAAAATATTCTTTATTTCTAATAATGTAACAGATGGATTTTCAGGTCTTTCTTCTTACGACCCTACCAATGGAAAAACTAAAGTAGAGTTTCAACTCAAAGAAAGTGGAAGACTAATGGGCGTGAATGTAATACAGAAATAACGATTTTCTAAAATCCGAGTTATTCACCTAATTCGGATTTTTTTAAATTTAACTATGACAGATATGAAAAAAATAAAATGGGTTGCGACGGTATTGGGCTATTTGTTTCGTGCTTTTTTAGCCTATACATTTATTCCTCACGGTTGGGAAAAACTAACCATGCGAATCAATCCGCAAGAGTATATTGATTTTGGTTTGGGCGGTGATTTTCTGGATTTTTATCTCATTTGGGAAAACACAGGTTTTATATACCTCATTGGTTTCGCACAGTTGGTCGGCGGATTATTACTAATCCCTCGTTGTACCTATCTGTTTGGGGGGATTTGGTTACTGCCTATGTGTATCGGTATGGTGGGTTGCCATTGGTATATTAGCCATGCTACGGATTTTTTATGGTTCGATATAATAATTTTAGTGATGAATTTGTATCTCATCGCCATACATTTGCCCGAACTCTCAAAAGTATTGTTCAAAAAGCGAGGAAGTTGGATATAATTAACTAATAATATGAAACCTTCTTATCAGTTATTACTCAATCTTGTAATGCGTGAATATTTGAATTGGTATTATTTTGAGATACCACCTCGCTACGATCGTAATTTACTATTGTATATGCAGTCGTGCGACGACGAACATTTTGTACGTTTCGATCTGACGAACATAGGGCAAATAGTTTATGTACCTTTAAAATACCGTTCACTCACCGGAATGCACTTATTTAGTTCAAATATGGCAGTTCGTAAAGAAAAAACACAAGAGTTGTCGTCTATCAGTTATGAAGATGCTATCCTACTAATTGTGCAAAATATTAGTCCTGAATATACAAAAGAACGATTGAAGTCAGATACTCAGCATATCATTTACAACTATATGCAAAAGCAAATGAGTAGCTTAGAATCTATCGTTCCGTCTGCAAAGATAAAAAAAAGGGAGGTAAATTTGTCAAACTCATATATCCCCGTACAGAATCTTTTTAATGAGTACGGTAATGCAGAAAACTTTAAGGATTTTCAATCTCTGCTAAATGTGTATATTGAGAAATCAGATTTATCACAAGAGGAAAGTATAATTGAATGGGTGAAAACTTATTGTTCAGTTGTATCTGAGAAATCATTACAATTATTTTCAAATGAAGATACGGCAGTATCTTCATCATTACATAATACTGCGATGTCTTTTACTCAGCAAAATATGCCTAAGGATATTGTTTTGATGAAAGGAATTCCTTATGTAAATAGGTATTTTAAAGAAAGTGATTTTAATGAGGAGAAAATCAAAAATTTTCGAACGGAGTGAACTGTTAATTTAGTAATTTTTACATCCGTATATATATATAGCCTTTGTGATAATCTTTTGGGGAGCGGAATTGTACGCGTCAAATCTACAGGAGACTTAAGAGCGCACCTTTATTCCACTCTAAAAATTGGGTATCGCAGGTGTGATTTCTCGTAATGAGGTGTTTGTCGGTAAATCCAATTTAGTTGTTCGTAGCTATTTTTAGCGAAACTCGGGTCGTTTTTTTTGAGTAATTCCAATGAGTCTCGAAGTTGTGGATGTTCTTCTAAAAAAGCTAAGGCGGTTTTTTCAAATAAATAGGGTGAAAAATGTTCTTTCTGCTGTAAAATGGCATCAAAGAAGTTCCAATTGAAAAATGAATCAGGAGCTTCTGGCTCTAAAACTTCTAACAGATAACGTTTCGCTGGTTGGTCTAAGTGTATAATCCAATCACCTTTTGATAGTTGTATTTCTGTTTTGTGTTTTGAAACTTCCGTATCGAAATGGAGATAATGCCCTTCAAAAGGAGTATCTACAGTTTTATAATTTTCAATGCGGTAATAAACAACCGACATGAGTGTGTCTCTATTTATTTCATTCATACTTACTTTGTTAGCCCTGAGCCGATCAATGATATTTGTCCATGCTTTAGGAACAACGTACGCTTGTGGTACCTCCACCTGTTTGGTAGGTACATAGTGGTTATAGTACGGAATTTCTTTCACATAGGGCTGATTCCGATCATAGTGCAAACGTGGTAGTCCTGTAACTTCACTGATGAGAGTATCCGCTTTATAACCGTAGAATGTTATGGACGACACTTGTGAACTATCTAATTGCCATTGAATGGGATACGATTTTTCTGTAAGGGCTATTTCTCTTTGTTTAGTACGTAGCTGTTTGATGTTTTTTGAATCATTTTCAAGTAATTCCAATAGAGCCTTCATCATCTCATAATTCGCTTCGACACGCTGTTTGTAAGGTTTCAGCATGTGGGTTTCGATTAGTATACTCATAGTACCCCATAGGCTTGTGTATCCTGTGGAATAACGAGGTGTGTCGAGCATTTCTCTGTATCCATTATCAGGGGTTGTATTCCAAACAGTTACGTAAGGAGCCAAGTGTAGAAAAGGATTTTCAATAGAATCATTCTTCACACTATTCTGATGTGTGATTAACTTTTCGGATAGATTCGGAATTAGGGTATCTTGCATATATCCACCTAGAAAAGAGCCTAATTTTTTTGGCTGAGAGATGGCATAGGTAAGTACATGTTGGTAGTCCGCACCATTAGTAACGTGGTTATCAATGAAAACATCAGGTTGTATCAAATGGAATATTTTTGCAAAAGAAAGAGCGTTTTCAGAATCTGATTTCACAAAATCACGATTTAAATCCAAGTTTTTAGCGTTACCTCGAAATCCATATTCCTTAGGGCCATTCTGATTCACACGGGTTGTTGAATTTCGGTTCAAAGCTCCACCTATGTTGTAGACAGGAATAGCAACTACAACCACATGTTCAGGTGTTTTTATCTGTTTTTCAGCCAAATTGCGAAACAATAGCATTGTAGCATCAATACCATCGGTTTCTCCTGGATGTATCCCATTGTTTATCAGGATAATAACTTTATCTTTTTGAAGTTTAGTAAAATTAAACTCAGCATCTGTGCTGTAAGTAACGATGTGTAGAGGTAGTCCTGCATCGGTTAGCCCCATTGTTTTTAGATTGATGGAGCTATATTTTGCAGATAGGTTTTTGTAAAAATCGATTACTTCCTCATAGGTTGCACTCTCCTCTCCATTGGAAGTTTCAAAACGAGTAACAAAGCTTTGTGTTTCGGAAAAAAAAGGAGGCTCACAGCCTACCAGTGTCCATCCGATAAGTGCAATTAAGATATATATGTTGTTTTTCATTTTTAAATATATTACAAAGTTAAATTGATTTCCGATAAGCTTTCCACCAACGTTCAGGAATAACGCCTTGTGTTGCATCAAGATATTCTTTATGATTACACGGAATCAATCCCAGTGGAAGATGAGGCTTGCGTTCTGAAAAACTTTCGCTTCCTGCTTTCATCCACCAACGACCTGTAGCTACGCTTTTAAAAAATTCAATTTGTATGTCGTCAACTGGGACAATGTATTTGATATAGTTATTGTCATTCACCAAAGGTAACTCCTTGACTCTGAAGTTAAACCCTTCGCAAAAATACCAAAACATTTGTCCTGTCAATTGGGCAGCAAGTCCCGTATCGGGGATGTCGAATATACCATAGACTTGAACATTACTACTGATACCTGCGTATCGAGAAATAGCACAGATCTCACGATTGGAAAAACCATTCACGAATCCATCAGTGTTTTCAATATCTCGTGCTTGTATAGCGTTCATCGTAATGCTTACAATGTCAGCATCGCGCATGGTAGGTTCAATCATCGGTAGGTCGTTGACAATGATTCCCAAACGATAGGTATCGAAACACATTTTTTCGAGTAAATCTAATTCTTCTTGGGCTACATAGTACGATTGGTAACCTAAATTTGTAAAATCAAATAGATTAATAGGTTCTTCGGATAGAATTCTACTCAAATAAGATGTTTCCGAAAACAATTCATATTTATCCCCAAAGTCAAACGTAGGATTTACAGTTACCAAATTGACCATTTGCTCTAAAGTGTCAAAACTTCGATAAATAGGATAGGTCAAATCCCGTTTTCCTCCAATAACAACAGGGGTAATATTTTGTTTTATGAGAGAATTTACCAGCTCTCTAACTGCAAAATAAGTGTCGCTAGTGGAGTGACCTTCGTACAAAATTCCCAAATCGGCAATCGGAAAATTCCAATTACCTCTATAAAGAGCATACAAACTCTTGCGAACTTCATGCAAAGTTCGTTCAGCGGTTTCTACACTAAAGAAAGCCACTTTAATTTCATCTAAATCAGGAACACCCAATTCGAAGGTGTGTTTTCTTATTTGCGAACCTAATTGCTGTGGTTTGTAAGTTTTTGAAGCTAAGGTGCTATCGATGGGTTGTAGGTATAATAACGACATTTTTTTTGATTTCAACTTTTATGTATTCAAGAACCCTTTCATGGATGCATTTTTTTGGTATGCACTTGGCGTGATACCGAATTCTTTTTTGAATGTACGAGAAAAATAGCTCAAATCGTAGAATCCACATGCGTCGGAAACTTCTCCTAAACTTATGGAACTGTCCTGTAACATTTTTTTAGCCTTTATGAGTTTTACCTGCAAGATATATGACACCGTTGAAACTCCAACAATTTGGTTAAGTTTTCTACTTAGTTGTGAAGTGCTCATAGCCATTCTATCAGCAATAAAAGTAGCGTTGAAATTAGGGTTTGTAATCTCAGCATTAATGATGTCCATCACCTTGCATAAGAATTTCATCTTCTCATCATTGTCTGCTTTTTGTTCGGAAATATTATTTCCACTACTTTCAATAACGCTTAAGTATTTATCTTTTAATATTTTTCTATTTTCTAAAATTTTTTCAATCCGAATCAATAATTCTTCACTTCTGAAAGGTTTACGCATATAAGCATCTACCCCATGACGCAATCCCTCCAATTGATCTTCCTCTGAGGTTTTTGCAGTAAGCATAATAATAGGAATATGATTCAACAAAACATTGTCTTTCATATCAGTGCAGAATTCATATCCGTTTTTTACAGGCATCATCACATCGGTAATCACTATATCGGGAATATATTTTTCAGCCATCAGCAACCCTTCCGCTCCATTTTTAGCAGTAATAACATTGTAATTACTTTGCAATAAAGATTTTACAAATAAGGAAACATCTTTACTATCTTCAACCACTAAAACAATTGGGACATCAGTGCCCATAGGTGTAATTCTATCACTACCATGGTCATCATCATGATTATCTTGATTTTGCGAGGTATTTATAACGATATGGTCTGCTTTAGAAAGCACCAGCATCGGAAGATTTTGCATTTTCTTATTTTTTAAAGGCAAGGTAACGGTAAAGGTTGAGCCTTTTCCCAATTCACTTTCTACTTCAATTTTCCCTTTCATTTTTTCAACAAGCATTTTTGTAAAAGCCAGTCCAATACCCGTTCCTGAATTATTTTTTACGTTAGGACTCTGATAAAATAATTCAAAAATACGGTCTAATTCATCTTTCGGGATACCATCTCCATTGTCTGCCACACGAATCATAATTTCATTAGGATTTTTTCCTTTCAAGACAATAAATTCAATTTTATCGCCGTTTTCAGTGTGTTTGATAGCGTTTGACAGTAGGTTACTAATGATTTTATCCATATAGAAGGAAACGAAATCCATCTCTTGAGCTGCAATATCGGTATAAAACACTAGGTTTACGTTTCTTTCTTGTGCGAATAATCCGAAAGTTTCAGCAGTCATACGCAAGTAAGAGATGATGTCTCCACGTTCCCATTTCGGATTGTCCGTACCACTTTTCAATTTAGAAATATCTAAAAGTTGGTTAACCAACTTAAGTAGATTTTCGCTTTGTCGGTCGATAGCAAGCATAAACCGTGTCTTTTCCTTTTCGCTTAAGTCTTTACGTTGTTGTAATTGTCTATTAAGTCCTTGAATAACAGTCAATGGAGTTCTAAATTCATGGGTCAGATTTGTAAAGAAATCCGAGCGAGTTTGTTCAATCTGTTTTAAGATTTGGTTGCTTCGGGTGCGTTGTCGATAAGCATAGTACAACAAACCGATGATAATAGCTCCCACAACAGCAGCTAACCACATCAAGTAAAGAACTCGCTCTCTTCGCTCCTCCTTGATTTGGTTTTCAGCTTCAATGATTTTTAGTTGCCTTGAATTTTGTTCCCGCTCGTAGTTTACCCGTAAATCCATAAAATGATTGGTGTTTTTAACGCCTAAAATGCTATCGGTCATGGATTTACTGAATTTGTACTGTTTCAAAGCAGCTTCATATTTACCTTGTTTGATGGAATAGTCGTGTTTAAGTAAATAGATTTCAGCTAAATGTCCCGTCGAATTGATTTCTTGAGCCGTTTTTTCTGCTAAAGAAATATATTCGTGATATTGTTCTGTTTTACCTGTGATTAGATTTATTTTAGCCAAGGCGATACAAGCATTGAGCCAGTGCCATTTATCGGAGTGCTTTTCCATCAAATCGTAGGCAATTCGATATTCTTTTTCTGCTAAATCGTATTTTTTTTCTACCGCATAAAGGTTACCTAAATGATTATGGCACAGTCCAATGCCTAATTTTGAATTAGCTTCAATATTTTTCTGTAATGAGAGGTTGTAATAAGTTTTTGCGGAATCATATTCCTGTCGATTTCGGAAAATAGATCCCAGATTGGCATAATTGATGGCCTGTCCCACCTTGCTGTCTAAGGCAGTTTCTTCTTTAAGAGCCTCTCGAAAATAGCGTTCGGCATCATCCGAGTAACCCAAACGTTCACTAATGTTTCCTATACCGTTGAGAGTCATTACTCGCAATTTTCGTCCACTGTTTTTAACATCGGAAAAAGCTTCGATATAATGAAGAGCGTCGTAACTGTAGTTAGCAGCTTCTGTCATGGCACTTATACGTCTGAAATCAGTACTTAAATCGTTGAGAGCCTGAACAATTTCAAGAGTGTCGTTGAGTTTCAAGGCAATTTCTAACCCCGTTTGGTGCGAGGTGATGGCATCAGAAAAGCGTGTGTTTTCACGCTGGGTTTTACCTAATTGTCTGTAAAACATCATCAAAGCGACATTGTTTTTCTCATCAGTATATTTCTGAACCATTATTTTTAGAGAATCTTCTTTCCGAGAAAGTTTCTGAGCTTCCTTTAAGTACATGCTTTTCGCCTCATTATCTACAACTTGTGTTTTTTCAGAGGAACAACCATAGATAATCAGAAACGAAAAAACGACAAAGAAACCGAAAAATTTATTTTCTATATATTTCATTTTCTGAACTGCATTTCATCGCAACAAAAGTAAATTTTTTTTTCCAATTGTAAAAAAAATATACATTAAAAAGACACTTCTCCTAATGCATTTTAACTATAAAAATAATTTGTATTCATAAAAATCTGATTACTAGATAGGTAGATGCATGTGTATGCGTGATTTATACAAATCGTAATTTGTAGATAAAAAAAGATAAATATTTGTAATAATATGATTATCAGATGTATAAAAAATAAATAGCAGACAAAAGGCATATCCGAAGAACTTTATATATTCTTGAATATCAACAAATACAGCATTCTTTTCTCATCAAAACATTAACTGCTAAACAAAAGGGATTCATTTTTCAAATAGTTTTGTATTTATATTTTACTCATTTTAAAATGTTTAACATATTTTGAGGTATATGATTTATACAAATTTTGAAATTGTTAATGCGTCATTTTTACAAAAAGTAGTTTGATTTTTACAACTACTTCTTTTAGGTTCACCCTACCTTTGTACCAGAAAACAGAAAGTAAAATTACTTTATTCTGTTAGAGAAAAACATCATGGTTTTTTAAAATATAAAAAGAGAACTTAATTAGTGAAGTTGTGCAGTCGGGAGGATAGCGCAACTTGTGAGATTAGAAGTTAAATCATTTTTTTTCATATTCAAATGTTAGTAGTAGTTTAAGGCTGTGCTGTCGGGAGGATGGCACAGCTATAGCTACCAAAGAAGATTAAAGAAAACTTATTTTTTTTCATATTCAAATATTAAATCGTAGTTGAGGGTTATGTAGTCGAGAGGGTAACATAACTCGTGCTACGAAACTACAAAGGAAATTATTTGAAAATAAGGACAACACTAAAACCAAAAAATAACAAAGTAAAACAGCATAAAACATTAAAATTTAGAAGAGATGAAAACGAGAGAATTGATAATGTTCTTGGCTGTGTTAATATTTGCAGCCTGTTCAACAGATGAGATGGAGGATTACGAATCCTTGATGGAAAAATCGAATAAAATAACTTTTGTAACACAGAAGAAAAAAGGAGAAAGCATTTGCCTCAGTTTGGAAGCAGAAACATCGAAACAAAATGCTGTTTGGATTGATTGGAACAATAACAAAAGAGAAGATGTTGGTGAGAAGTTTAACGAAACACTTTTTGGACAGTACACTATTTTTGAAGTAGATGCTCCTGAAATTACTATTTATGGCGAAGTAACTGCACTATACATCCCACGAGCAAAAGTGGAACGATTGGAGGTTAGTAAAAATCCTGCACTGGAGAAATTATACTGCTCGGAAAACAATATTAAGGAGCTTGATCTGTCAAAAAATGTAAATCTAAAAGAACTGGATTGTTCCGAGAATAGCATATCCTCACTTGAATTGGGTAACAATCTAAAACTGGAGCAGTTGTCAATGGGGGTTAATCCAATCAGATCGGTAGATGTGAGCAGAAATCTCATTTTAAAACGAATTTGCGTTCGAGGAAGCCAGATTGAGAATTTGAATCTGAAAGCGAATGCAAACCTAGAGGAATTAAATTGTAGCGATACCAATTTGAAATCCTTGGACGTCAGTAGAAACATAAGTCTTAAAACAATCTTTTGTTATGGAAATCATATTCAAGGGGAAAATATGACGGCTTTCATGAATAGTTTACCACAGCGTTGTGACACAACAGGTTTCCTCTACTTGACAGCTAACAAAACCCCACGAGGAAAAACAGAGAAAAATGTTTTTACAAATGGTGACATTAATATCGGAAAAAACGAGAAATGTTGGAGAGTGATTGTTAATTTCCACAAGGAATTATAAGCTAAAAATGCCCCAAAATACGTATCAAATGGGGGAAGAAATGCAAAATCGAACACATTTATCATAAATTGATTAAAGCATTTTGTGATTTAGACAGGATAAAATCCTGAGTGAACTAAAATTTTAACTAAATTGAAATACAGGAATCTATGAAAACAAATATTCTAAAAGCAACACTAGGATTGCTTGTGGTATTTTCGCTACAAATCAATGCACAGAACGATCCTGAACTCAACAATAAAACAGTTGAAAAGGGATATACCAAATCAATCGGAGAGATTAGAAAATCTTATACACAGTTAGATGAAAGGTTATATCACAAGCCTTATGACAATCCTGCGTTCAAAGAATTTTATCTGCTGGATGCCAACAGTGAGCAAGCCTTGATCTCACAGGAAATTTATACACATCAACAGTTGAACAATCGAGGATTGCGTGAAAGTATTCAATCCAAGTTATTTGAGGTAAATTTGCCCAACAAAGGAGGAAAACGTTATTCTTTTCAAGATGACAATGTTATACACGCTTACTTTGCTGTATTTAACGCTGATCCTGAGGGCGTTAAACCTTATTCGTTCTATGTTTCAGGTAAAACTTTATTGGAAGCCCATCGCTATGGAGACATCACTTTTGAAGCAAAATATGAAGATAATGAACATACAAAGGTAGTGACCGATAGTGGTATTCTTCTTTTACTTTATTCTCACAGAGCTCGTGTAGCAGATATGGGGCTTGAAGTGGTACGTTTGGATCAAATGGTGTATGACAAAACACCTTTCAACACCATCGGAGCAGCTTTTTTTGGAATGCTAAACAATATTGAAAAATTCGAAAAGGCTGGGAAATACGATAGCTGCAAAATGAGTTTCAGAATTGCTACAACAATGAAAGAACATTTTGAGAAGCATCCCAAAAAAGTACAGGATGATAGTTATCTATTTGTATTAAACAAATATGAACAGATAAAACAAAGAGTAAAAGGCTGGGATGCTCATACGGCAAAAGGTATAGATATGCCAAAAACATACAATATGACACCCGCAACAACGCAAAAAGCTTTGGCTGACGCTAAAAAACAATTTGAAGGAGCTTTTAAAGTAGACAAACTTGTGTTTTTAGAAAAAGATTGGAAGACATTCAAAAGTCCAAACTATCCATACGAAATCACGCATCGGAGTTTGTTAGTGGGACTTTTGACTAACGAAGGAGGCGTAACGTACTTGCGTCAGTACAATCTACAACAGCCAGGCGACGGAAAAAAATGGCAAAACAAATACCAATTTACAGCTCCTTTTGATGGGACACACAATCCTAGAAAAATCAGCAAATAAACAGAAAAATGAGCAAAAACACATTGTTTTGAAAAACAATTGATGAGTTGTTAGAATTAAAGCTGTAAGCAAACAATTATAGGCTTTTTGAAAGAAAAAAACTCTTAATAAGAGCGAGAAAAACATAAGACATTAGTGAAAATTAATTATCTTTGTAATGTTAAATTAGGTTTTTAAACATATTCGAGGTGATGATGATATTTCATCTCACCTTGAGTGTGTTTTTTACCACAAAGAGCTTTCATATTGACGAAAATTTGCAGAAACTTTTGTAAAACAATAAATTTACAGATTATGAAAATTAAAGTAATACTTAGTATCGCAGTGATTACCTTACTGTGGAGTTGCAAAAGCAACAGTGATAACGACAAAGTTTCGGTTGAAGCTGCCGAAAAGTGGTTGTATGCTATATTCCAATGTCCTAACGGGAATGGATTTTGTTTTCCTGAATGGGGAGGGGATGATAAACTCTATACGAAACGATTTTTAGAATTTTACAATGAAGCCATTGAGCTTTACAGTTTTTGGGCAGAGGATAACTACGATTCGGAAGAAGCTTTGGAACAAGCCAGAGCTCAATATAAAAAGAAATGGGCAAGTGTTTATAACCCAGTGAAAGAAGATGATCTTAATGTGTTTGGAACAGGAAATGGAGATGTTGACAAACTTGAGGACTTGAAAATAAAACATTTAAAAGACTTGAGTTTTAATGTTTTTATCGACTACGGGGAAGTAAAAACTTCGTCAGATGTGATACTTGTTAAGAACGGGGATAGTTTTCAAATTGATTATATGAACACTAATTTTATTGACTGATATAAAATATTATCAGAAAAATAAACAAATCTGGAGAGCCTGTTTTCTGTGTTGAAATATGGAATTAAAAAAGCAAATAAAAATATTTTGAAAAAATGAAATTTATTTATTTTATAGTTGTAACATGTTTATTGATTGTGAGTTGTGAAACCACACCGAAAAAGCAAAATACGACCGAGGAACAAATCCCAAAAGAGGTTTCTTTACCTGAATTGTCTCAAGGAGAGACAGTCGAGTTTGAAGATTCATTTTGTCGTATAGTCAATCAAGATGATGAAAATGAAATGTTTAACAAATTAAAAATCCAAGCGAAAAAAGAAGGAATAGCCTCTTTTGAATTGGCATCGGATAACGAATATGTCTCATTAGAAAAGGTTGACAATCATTTCTTGTTGGTCAGTTTAGGTACAGGCGGAACCCGTGATTTGAAGGCTTATAATCTTAAAACAGGAGAGAAAATATTAGAGGCATCATCTTCAGTTTGGGGAATTGAAACAGGAGAGGAAAGTGGCGTGTTTCACATCTACCTGTACGGAGAGGAAACCCCTCCCGGAATATATTGGGAAGAAGCTACAAAAACCTGGAAATCAAACACGGAAATACCTGAAAATTTAATGAATGACCAGTTAGAACAACAAAAAAAAGAATTTGAAAAAAGAGGTTTTCTAACTGATGGATTTCCAATCATATGTTTAGAAAAATATAAATTTGACATAAACCAACGGAAGGTAAGTGGTACAGGAGAGTATAGATGGGACTACGCTCAGTAGTTTCTTTTGAAAAACTGCACATTAAACTTTTTCTGCTCGCCTGTGATAAGACTAAAGTAGATATAACCTTTCCGCAGATACAAAACAAAGGCTGGATAAAAGTAATATGTGTTACCCCAACAACAGAAACTTTATCAAATTCGGCACAAAGTTGATATTCTTGTAACAAATTGTTTGTAAGTGATTAAAAATCAGAATATATGAATAAATTAATTATCTTTTTTGTAGGTATATTTATCTCGATAGGTTGTAACAATCAACAGCCACGGGAGCCAGAGTTTACATATGAAACTTATTTGAATCAGGACTACGAATTTCAGTTTGAATATCCAACGAAGATGGATGTTGTAATGAACCATTTAGATGGAATTCGGCTTGGATATCCTGAAAAAGATATTCTTCTTGGAGGATATCATGCATTTATCATAAATGATGAATCTGATTGGGTTAATTTGAAAGAGGCGTATGATCAAGATTTGAAAAGTGAAAATGTAAAGTATTCTAATACAGAATTTCATGACGAAGATTACTATTTTCTTGAAGGAATGATAGACGGTAAAACATCGTTTATGAAATATACAATCAATAGTGAAAGAGGTTTTTATATTATTGAAATTCAGTATACGGACGAGAAAGATGCTCAACTGTGTAAAGCAATCGTGAATCACGCCAAAAATACTTTCAAAAGAATCGAATGATAAAGAAAATACTTAGTTACATTATTCCTATTTCGGTACATAAACAAGACTCACAGGTGAGTACATCGTTGGAGGTGTTATTACACAACGGTCGCTATATACTTGATACACCGAATACGAACTATTCCTATGGAAGTCTTCAGCGTATTCTGCGATTTGGCTTGAAGAAAATAGGTTTCGCACGTGTGCGAGAAATGGAACGTATTTTAGTAATGGGACTGGCAGGAGGAAGTGTTGTGAGAACTCTGATTGATGAAATAGGTTACCAAGGGGCTATGACAGCGGTTGAATTAGATGGTGAAGTAGTTGATATTGCAAATAAGTATTTTATAATCAATGATATAGATGGTTTAGACATCGTAATTGATGATGCTCAGAATTTTGTCAAAACAGCAAAACAAACCTATGACCTAATTATCGTTGATATTTTTCAGGATAACCACATGCCTGATTTTCTATTTTCGAAAGCTTTTATCAATCAAACAATTTCATTGCTGAATAACAACGGAATCATTCTGTTTAACACAATGAAAGTAAGAAAAGAGGACGCCATCAGGAATCTCCGTTTTATTGAGTATTGCAAACAATATGCGACAGTAAAGGTTCTTCCTAATGTTGAAGGAAGCAATGAGTTATTACTGATTTTTAAGAAAGGCACTACCTCCTAAAGTGCGTGAATTAAAAACTTCGATACGTTTAGTATAATTTTGTTCGTTTCGTTTTTCTTCGTACGTAAACGAGAAATGCACTCATTACTTTCTTTTGAAGGTGATGGCTATTTTGAGATTTGTGCTAAAATATTTTAAGGGAATACTATTTTTTTTAGAAATAAAATGTTACATTTGTGGTTTCTTAATAAAAAATCATATAGTAATGACTCAAAAAGCAACAATAATCTACACTAAAACCGATGAAGCTCCGTTATTGGCGACCCATTCTCTATTGCCTATCATCAAACGATTTACGACTTCGTCAAATATTGATTTTCAGTTGAAAGATATCTCCTTAGCGGGACGTATTCTGGCGAATTTCCCTGATTTTTTGACCAAAGAACAACAGGTGGAAGATGCTTTAAAAGTTTTAGGAGAATTAGCAACACAACCTGAGGCTAACATCATTAAACTACCAAACATTAGTGCTTCAGTACCTCAGCTGATTGCTGCCATAAAAGAGTTACAATCCAAAGGATACGATTTGCCTGACTACCCCGAAAATCCGACTACCGAAGGAGAAAAACAGATTAAAACACGTTACGATAAAATTAAAGGAAGTGCCGTAAATCCAGTGCTTCGAGAAGGAAATTCAGACCGAAGAGCTCCAAAGGCAGTGAAAAACTACGCCAAAAAACACCCTCATTCTATGGGCGCTTGGAGCAAAGATTCATTGACCGAAGTAGCTACTATGTCCACAGGCGATTTTTACCACAGTGAAAAGTCGGTAACTACAGAAAAAGTAGACAACGTACGAATTGAGCTTACAACCGCTGAAGGAGAGAAAATAGTCTTGAAAGAAAAAACATCTTTACAGAAGGGCGAAATCATTGACGCAGCAGTGATGAGCAAAAAAGCCTTGCTTACTTTCCTAAAAGAACAAGTACAAGTGGCAAGAGATAAAAACATTTTGTTTTCATTACACATGAAAGCTACGATGATGAAAGTATCTGACCCTATTATTTTTGGACATGCAGTGCGTACCTTCTTCGCCGATATTTTTGAAAAACATGCAAATATTCTAAAAAAAATCGGAGCGGACGCAAATAACGGCTGGGGCGATATCATCGCTAAACTGTCGAATTTGGAAAATACTGAACGAGAGATTATTGAAAAAGATATTCAAACGGCTATCGAAAACGCACCTGCTTTGGCAATGGTAAATTCTGATAAAGGGATTACCAATTTACACGTGCCAAGCGATGTTATTATTGACGCATCAATGCCCGCAATGATTCGCAATTCAGGAAAAATGTGGAACGCCAAAGGCGAAGCTCAAGACACCTTGGCGGTGATTCCTGATAGCTCTTATGCAGGAGTTTACAAAGAAGTAATCGCATTCTGCAAAGAACACGGAGCTTTCGACCCAACTACTATGGGGACTGTTCCGAACGTAGGACTGATGGCTCAAAAAGCGGAAGAGTATGGCTCTCACGACAAGACTTTTGAAATCCCTGCGACGGGAATAGTGAACGTTATTGGGGAAGATGGAGTGGTTTATTTGTCTCATAATGTAGAAGTTGGTGATGTTTGGCGTATGTGTCAAGTGAAAGATGCGCCTATTCAAGATTGGGTAAAGTTGGCAGTTTCACGTGCTAAAGCAACCCAAACTCCAGCCGTTTTTTGGTTGGATAAAAACAGAGCCCACGATAATGAACTTATCAAAAAAGTGGAGGAATATCTTAAAAATTATGATCTCAACGGTTTAAATATCCAAATTTTATCACCAGAAGAAGCTACGGTTTATACGTTAAAACGCCTAAAGAAAGGGGAAGATACCATTTCTGTAACAGGAAATGTACTTCGTGATTACTTAACTGATTTGTTCCCTATCTTAGAGTTAGGTACCAGTGCCAAAATGCTTTCTATTGTACCTCTGATGAACGGAGGAGGATTGTTTGAAACAGGAGCTGGTGGATCTGCCCCAAAACATGTGGAGCAATTCTTGGAAGAGAACTACTTGCGTTGGGATTCATTGGGCGAATTTTTGGCATTAGAAGTTTCATTAGAGCATCTTGCAGAAACTTTCAACAATCCAAAAGCCTTAGTTTTAGCCAATGCTCTTGGTGAAGCTACCGAAAAAGTGTTGGAAAACAATAAATCACCTCAACGAAAATTAGGACAATTAGATAACCGTGGAAGCCATTTCTATTTAGCTTTGTATTGGGCTGAGGCTTTGGCAAATCAAGATAAAGATCACCAATTGGCAGGTGAATTTGCTTCTATAGCACAAGCGTTGAAAGATAATGAGACAAAAATCGTTGAGGAATTAGTAAGCGTTCAGGGACATCCTGTCAGCATTGAGGGATATTATGCTCCGAATGAAAAACGAACTTATGCAGCAATGCAACCAAGTAAAACATTAAATAGAATCTTGAGTTAATGTATTTAAAAGAGGCTATCTAACTGAAAAAGATAGCCTTTTTTATTACTCTTCATTATTTTTTTTCGAAAATAAAAATATATCATATTATTTTTTTTCGTAAGTTTGCGGATGGTCTGTACAACTAAAATAATGATATTATGAAACGAGTACTACATATTACTAACAACCAATCTACCTCTGAAAAATTGCAACAAACCTACGCAAAATCAGAAGTAATCACTTGGAATGAAATGCTTTGTGAGGGGAAAACAACAACTGATGTAGGTAGTGAACATTTTTGGAAAAATCGGTATGATTTTTTTAAAAATGAATATAATACGGAAAAATCATCGTTTATTGAAACCGTTTTGAAGGAATATAGAAACCTATGCAATCAAAAAACACAAGATGAAATAGTATTATGGTTTGCAGAAGACTTACAAAGTCAGTTTAACATGATAGGTGTGATTTCATGGATAAAGCAACACCGCAAAAATATTCAAGTGTCATGGGTTAATTTACTTCCAAGCAGCCAAACTATTGAAAAAATAAAACTTGCCTACACCCAGCGACATCCGCTAATTCAAGATGATATCGAATACGCTGATTACATTTGGCAACTCTACTGTAGCAATTCTCCTCTGCAATTAGAAAAACACACCAAAAACATACAAACTCGCTTAACAGCACTGCCTAATGCTATCCAACTCCACTTGAAACGTTTTCCTTTGGTGGCGAATGGCTTAAATAACGTTGAGATAAATGTTTTAGAAACTATTTACCAACTCAATGGAAACCGAGATGCTGTGTTAAGTCACTTGGTAAAAAACGACCAAAAAATGGGATATGCTTCAGCTCAATATCAAAATCTGATTAATCGGTTAAGACCTTTACTTTCTTCATTAAATCCGTTAAAAATCAATGAAGATGCTGAAAAAGCACTCCGACAAGAGTTGAATGTTTACGCCTCACTGCGAAATGAACACGATTATTTTGGAGGTAGTTTAAAATACAATTTTTTGTATTATGAACCTGCTAATAAAATTATGAAGTTATAAAGGTTTCATATTTAACGACTTAAATACAATGGTGTAAAAAATACTCTTTCTTTACTTGCGTAAGAAAAAAAAAAGATGTAATATTGCACCGTCTTACAGTGGACAGGTCTCATAGCTCAGTTGGTTAGAGCACCTGACTCATAATCAGGTGGTCGCTGGTTCGAGCCCAGCTGGGACCACAAAGAAAATCAAGGCTTTACAGAAATGTAAAGCCTTTTCTGTTTTTTATGTGTGAAGCATATGTGAAACATTTGATACATTTGCATTATGGGATACTCCCAAAACTTAACCCCAACTTTTTAACTTACACACTTAGAGGGATAGTGTCTTAAAATTATTAATGCTTAAACTAAACAATGAACTATCTATACTTAATTACTAATTCCTGATTTTTTAAGACAGAACAAAGCTTTATCAAGGTCTTTCTCAGTTCCTAAACCTTCATTATAGCAAATCCCCAAATGCAGTTGCCCCAAATAATCTCCTTTTTCGATAGCAACTCTATACCAATGTAGTACAATTTGCCACGATTCTTGGGTTAAATTTTTAAAAGATTTAGGATTGACTTGAAGAAAAGATTCATCGTCGTCATAGTCTTTTTTTTGTAGTTCGGCTTGATTCAGCCAATAAATAGCTTTGTTATAGTCTTCTACTTGTTCGTATAATAATTCTCCAAGATAGCATTGAGCCCAATAATGCCCCTGTTTAGCAGATTTTTCATACCATTCAATAGCTTTCTCGTAATTTCCTTTATCAAAATAGTCATTTGCTATTTCGTATTGGGCTTCTGCATAGCCTCGTTCAGCTAATTTTTCCTCCCAATATGATATTGTGTCTGAAAACAAAGAGTTATATTTAAAAGGAGAATTATATATTTTCCATATTATCTTTATTTCCTGCTCATTACCCGTTTCAAATGATTTTCCATACCAATGTGAAGCAGGATCAAACAATCCTTGTTCGTAATATAGAAGCATCAAATATTCGTGAGCCGTAATACTTTCCTTTTTAGCTAACTTTTCCAACCAAAAAATGTGTTTTTCAGTGTATAGCAAAGAAATGAACTTTTCATCAAGTTTTATTAAATAGGATTTTATATTTTCATTTATTCTCGCTATCCTGCTCAACCAATAAATAGCTTCTTGAAGCGTCTCTCTATGGCAACCATAAAGCCACTCTTCAATATAATCATCATACGACTGGTAAGGATATTCTCCGTATTCACCTTCTCCTACGGCTATTTTTTTGAGATAATATATAGCCTCTTTATAATTCTCAAGTTGAAGGTGTAATGCTCCCAGTTCAATTTGTCTATCTTTTTCGTTCTGAGCTAGTTTTGCTTCCCAATATTCAGATTCTACGTAATTATGATTACTTTTGTGGAAATCATAAAGTTTGTTTTGTGCCAAAACACACCCTTGATGGGCAGCTTTTTCCCAACACTCGGCAGCATCGGCATAGAATCCTTGAAACTCGTAGTATTCCCCCAATTGGAATAGGGATTCTGGACAGCCATTTTCAGCTTTTTCTTTGATATAGTGAAATTGATTTAGCTCGTCAGTAGCATCCTTAACTCCGTTTTGTTCTGCTTGTAAAAACCAATGTATCGCCTCTTTGCTATGAGCACCCTCTTTTGTTTTGTAAAGCATTCCCAACAGAAATTGAGCATCATCATTGTTTTGCTCAGCTAAAATTTGCAAATACTTTTTTGCCGTATAGAAATCTTCTGCTCCATATGAAAGGACATACTTTTCATAATGGTATTTTCCCAATGAAAATAAAGCCTCTGAATTGCCTTCGTTGGGAGTTTGGGGTTGATTGCTTTGGGTGTACGGCATATTATATCACTTTATAGATTATAAAGGCACAGAGTAAGATAATAACTATAGAGAAAAACAATACGAAGTTTTTGTCTGTATTTTGTTTTTTACGAATACTTTGACTTTCGTTTTGTATGGTTTCTGAAAGTGTTTTAACAGCCTTTGAAAATTCGATTTCAAAAATTTGTTTTATTTGATTTCTCTCATTTTCAATAAGTTGTTTTATTTCAAACTTGTGATTTTCTAATTTTATTCGTACATCTTTTTCCCAATCTTGGTATAAGGTTTTATTGTTTTTAGAAAGAATATCAATATCGTTGTGAATACTTTCTGTAAGTTCTGCTTGGTACAGTTTTCGATTATCATCTATTTCTTTAAGTGAAGAAGTAATGATTTCAAAACTTCGTTGTATGGTTTGAGTAAATTCTTTTTGAAAAAAGATTCTTTCTTGCTCAATTTTTACCATTGATTCTGAAATCTTTTTTTGCCCCTGCTCTTGCAAGTGCAATATTTCAGACAAAGTATCGTTATTTTTCGTTGCTTTATCATTAATTTCCTTATATTCAGAACATAAAGATTCTATTTTCTTATAAGTTGCACCTATCTCTTTTAAATTTTGAGCTTCTGTATTCAAATTTTCAAGTGCTTGGCTAAATTTCTCTAAGTTGCTCATATAACTGATTATTTATTTGCTTTAATTTTTCAATTCTTTGTTGATACAAATCAACTAATAAATAGGGCAGATGAAATTCGTCTGCAAAGGAAACAAAAACTTGCTCTGAAAAATATTTTTTAATTGAGATACAAATTTGTTCTTTTTGGTGTGTTTCAAAATGTTTTCCTAAGGACATCAATTTGTCTAATATTTCTTGTTGATTTTCCTTGGAGAACTCTGTTGTAATCATTTTAAGGGCGTTTTCAAAACGTGGTTTTCCATCCAAATTTTTGAAATCATCTAAAGCTAAACGAACCAAACCACTCACAAAATCTAAACCAATATTATTTTTATAACTTTCCAAAAAACGGCTAATGACATCACGCAAATTTCTATACTTATCATTGCGTAACATCTTATCTTTTAGTGTAGGAATGAATATTTTATTCTTTTTTAATTGTCCGTTAATTGACTCATTTGTTTCCTCTTCAAAATAAAAAACATCAAACCAATTTTTATAATCAAGAGGTTTTTCGCCAAGAGCTTGAAGAATAAAAGTTAAATCACTAAAAACAAAATAACTATCCAATTGTTTTTTAAATGAAGCACTATCTTTAAATTCTAAACACCAGTCATACAATGTTTTAAGTGATTGTTTGCGATTATAAACAATATGGTCAAAAATCCATTGCAAAAGATACCTTGTGCTTTTTTCTAAAAAACTACTACCTTCTGTTTTCTCTATTTCATTGGCAATGTTTTTGGTTAATTCGTATTTTCCAACATAGTTTTCAATACTTTTTAAAATGTGACTATCCTCATCAGATGAAAATGTTACTTCAAACTGATTTACAAAATTATTTGTCCAATCTTTAACGATTCCTAAAAGAGACAAGCGGTAAATAATTTTTTCTTGGTTTTCTCGTCCCTTTGTACCAAAAAAAGTGATTGTTTTTGTTTTATGTTTTTCAAAATAACGATTTTTAAAATCTAAAACTGCTTTTAAATCTTCATCAACATCGTTTAACCCTTGTAAAAATAAATATAGTTGTGCCGAAACATCTTTTTGGTCATTCTTCTCTACAGCTTCTGTTATCTCTTTAATGCGTTTAATAGTTGTGTTTTGTGCAAAAACTTCTGAAATATAATCATTTGTGTCCGTTTGATGTAAATCATTTAAGTCTATATCTTGTTCATCTATAACCTTATTTGTTTGACTTGGACTCAAAGTTTCAGGAGAGAATAAAACAAAACACCTTCCTTTTTTATGTTCATTTTCAGGAATTTTTGCCCATCTTCCCGCACGCCCTGCTTCTTGATAAAGCGATTCTACAGAGGAGGGAATGCCATAATGAATGGTGTAAAAAGTGTTATCTTTATCAATTCCCATTCCGAACGATTTGGTAGCAACAAGTAATGAGTATTTATTTTGCTTGAATGCTTTTTGAACCTTGTCTTTGTGGTCTTTGAATTTTTTTTCACTGAATTTTGGAATCTGTTTAATTGACAGAAGATATACCCCATTGTTTTTACTTGCTCTGCTTTGTATTTGATTGATATCCCCGTTATTTCGTATAATTGTATCAATTTCTTCTTCTGATAAAGTATTATCAAAATCTTTCAACTGCCGTTTTATTTCGTTAATAAGTGCAAGATGATTATGAGCATATTGCTCAGGTATTTTTACCGTGTGATATGTTTTATCATTTGGAATACTTCCTGCATACCAACTCACTTTGTTAGGGTATATTGTTGATAAATGGTTAGAAACTGTATAACAGCCCTTGTAACCATTTACATTCGGTGTAAAAATAAGCCCTGCTCTTTCGTCATTTTCTAAGAAGCCATCTTCGTTTTTGAATTGTTCAAGCAGAGTTTTCAACTCCTCTGCTTTGTCCTTTTTATCTTTGATGACTTGAAATTCAAGTTCTTTTCGGCTGTAATCTGTTAATGATTTTATGTTTTCGTCTTCTAATCGTGTTTTTTGTCTTGAAAATTCTATTTTTATATCTTTCAATACATTAACTGATGCCGTGGCGGTAAGTCCTAAAAACTTGATTACTCCTTCTCCGTTTTCATCTTTTGGACTGAGTGCGTCAATGGTTTTTGCCAAATTCAGATACGAAAGTCTAAAACTATGTCCCCATTCCGAAAGGCAATGTACCTCGTCGATTACAGCATAGGCAATTGAAAATTTAGCGTTAATACTTAAAATCTTATCTCTAAAACTTTGTATTTGGAAACGCTCTGGGGAAATCCACGTGAGTAGATATTTTCCTTGTTCAAAGTTTTGTTCTATGTTGCTTTTTTTTTCTGGTTCTAAATCACTTGTAACCCAATTAGTATTAGTTATCAGTATGTTATCTAAATTTTCTTTCTGGTCATACATAAGCGATTTGATGGGACAAACTACAAAATTAATGCTGGGTTGCAATAAGCAAGGTAGTTGATAACACAACGATTTTCCACCCCCTGTTGGTAAAAGACCAATAGTGTCTTTTCGGTTTAGGGCGTTGGCAATAATTGGAAATTGTCCTTCGCGAAGATTCGGTTTATCAAAAATATTTTGCAGAAAAAACTCAATCGTCTTTTCATCATCTTTGGTAACCTCATAGTTGATAGGTTGAGAAGTACTTACTTGGAAATAATTTTTATCGCGTATCCTATCAAAATAATCCGTTCTTACAAAAATTGTTTCAGGATAGAGCAGATTTTCATCCGTATATCTTTTTGACAATGAAAAATTTATATTAATAAAATTGGTTTTAAATTCGTGTTTTTCTTCTGCAAAATGAATATTGACCTTAGGTTTGTTAATTGATTTTTTGTTTTTTAATAAATACAAATGCTCGAACCAAATAAAAATATCTTCAATGGCTAATTCTGCAAAATTATTTAGATTGACTTCTGTGAAAATATTAAAATTCCAATCAGTGTCAAGTTTCAATTGACCATTCATCAATAACTCCAATACCAATATTTGAAAACGAATAATGGCTGTTGGAAGATATTTTTCGTTGAGGATTTCTTTTGAAACATTCTCAATATCAATGGAATATGCTAACTTGTATATATTTAATAATTTTTCATATCTTCCTAAATGATTAAGTATCTCGTTTATTTTGTCTGTATATTTTCTGTTTTTAAGTTCAGCTGTTTTAATACGAATGGTTAAAATTCCTTTCCCTTTTAGGTAGTTGTCTCTTTCGGTGTCTAATTTTTTTTGGCTTTCTTCTTCATGATGTTTTCCGTCTATTTCGATAACTAATTTTGCCTGTGGAAGATAAAAATCAACTTGCTGATTTTTAAAGCTTTCGTTGTCTCCACAAATTTCATTGATTTCTATTTCGGGCACAATAAGTGATTGAATAAAGGCATATTCCCCAAATTCTTTGAGAATAATTTCTTCATAAAAACGACGAGCAGGAAAAATATTTTCTTGTTCGTCTCCCTTTATTGTACTATGCCAAACAACCTTTTCTGAGTTTGGATACAAAAAATAATTTGTAAAATTTTCCTTTTCGTGAATTTTACCCAATTTTTCTTGTAGAAATTTAGACATCCAAGTGGGGACACCTCTTTGTAAAATGTTTTTCAAAACACAACAAAAAGCATATAGTTCTGTGTCTTCCGTTTGTCTGTCTTTTAAATTTTGGATAACAAAATTAGAATTAGTATGTATGTAGTTAGCTGTGTATTTTTTCATTGTTTTTTAAAAATAGCCTAATTGTCTTAACATTCGTTGTGCATTTTGATTTCCTAAATCCGCTGATTTTTTCAAAAATATGAGTGCTTTATCCTCTTGATCAGCTTGGGAAAAAATTTGAGAAAGTAACAAATATGGGTTGGAATAATTGACATCGTACTCTAATGCCTTCTTGCAATCTTCAAAAGCATCTTGAAGCCTTCCTATGTTTTTTAGGGAATTTCCTCTGTTGTTATACATACGCTTAAATTCTACTCCCAACATCACTCCCATATACATTCCCTCCAAATCTTCATTGAGTGGGGAATTTGGATGTTTCTTTTTCAATTCAATTGCCTTCTTATGATTGTTTAAACTCATATAACAAAATCCTATTTGGTGGTATTGAGCGTATATGCGAATATCATCACTCGCATAATCAATAGCTTTAGTATAATTTTCGATGGCTTCATTGTATCGTCCTAAATCTTCCAATACATTAGCTTTAAAAGCAAAATGTCTCCAATCGTCAATGTCGGATATCGCAATTGTTTTGTTAATATTAACTAAAACCTCTTGATAGTTTTGATTGTAATAATCATCAATTGCTTTTTGATAATGAATGAGGTATTCTGGTAAATTGGTCGTGTTTTAAAAAGTATGATGGTATAAAAATTTGACAATCAGGGAGTAAAGTTGTATTTTTGTTGAATGCTAATAACAATTAAACTCCACTGCCCCAATTGTCAATGCACAAAGATAGTCAAAAATGGGAATAAAAAGAACAAAAAACAAAATTATCTTTGCAAAACCTGTAAACGCCAATTCATCGGCGACCATAATCTGACCTACAAAGGTTGGGCTTCGCATATCGCTGCGAAAATTCTCTTGCTTTTGGCAAGAAATGTAGGCATTCGTGATATTGCTGAAATTGAGAAAGTTAGCATCAAAAAAGTACTTTCGGTTTTGGTAAATTTCAATCGAGAAATCAAACCCAAACAAAACAAATACAAATCGTTACAAGTTGATGAACTTTGGACTTTTGTGAAAAAAAAGAAAAATAAAAAGCGGTTGATCTATGGAGGCTATACTTCAGCGAGGCGATGCAGAGAACAGAATTTAAGGAATTAAAACAAGATTTTGTAGCAGGGAATTTTAATTTGAAAGAGGTTTTTCCAATCGAAGCAGCTTTGATATTTTTGATGATTGCGTATAATCTGATGTCTATTTAGAATATTTGTTTTGCAGGAGAAAACGCAAAAATCATTATCAACATATTACGATGTAGGACATTTGCTATAGGAGCCTATTTTGAAAAAGTAGATAATGAAATTAAACTCCGAATAGCCCTGACAAAACAACGTCGAAATTGATTCATAGAATTATGGGATTATCCCATTGATTTCAAATAAAAAAATCCCATCGTATAATTTGGATTGAACACTATAATAATTAAAAAGTTGAATATGTTAAAGTTTAAGCAATGTCTTAAATTTCAACAAGTTTTGTTTTGAGAAATGATTTGTCTTTTGTAGCTTTGTCCATTGATTTGAGGTCTTCCTTTGTAGTCACGGAATTAAATGTAACAACAAAATGACGGTGAATTATGACCGAATTTGCTTATGAATTTTGATACAGTCTACAATAAAATTAAATGTATAAAAAATAGAAATTATGATAAGTGTAACATTAAATCACTAAAAACACAACTATGAAAAAAATAAATATTTTATGGGGCTTACTATTTTTTTTAGTTGCCCCTCTTTCCAAAATTTGGGGACAGTGTGATGCGAATGATTTGTTGTATTTTGAATCCATTTTTCTAAACACTTCCTCTGTCCATCGCGTTACGATAGGAGACAAGGGTATCATTTATTTAGAAAACACGTATGACACTACGGATTACGTATTTACTGCGACAGACAATGCGACAGGAGATGTTTATACAGCAACATACGACCCTATAGCTAAAGCAATGGCTATTGATGTAGGGATATTTAATGCATCCCCGAGTGAAAGAAGATTCACTGTCAAAGGATTAAAAGGAACTTGTGTGCATGTGTTTCCTGGTAGTGTCAAGTTAAGACCTGCTAATAATCGTTTTTTGAATGTACGTTATCGCCATGAAGATTGTACAGAAGGGGGAGCTATTTACCTTAATATGGTAGGTGCAGGTATTGATGCTACTAATTATAGATATTTTTATAAACGCGAAGCAGACACTCATTTTACTTTATTACCCTCCAATAGTATCGAGAATTTACCCGCTGGTAAATACGAACTTAAAGCAGAAAGAATTTCTCCTCCTGGTCAGGTAGTAAAAGCAAATCCAAAAGTCATTGTTATAAAAGACAAAAAGAAAGATATCAGATTTGTTGCACAAGGTCAGTATTGTGCAGCTCCTGCAGCTGGAACTATAACAGTAACCATGACTGAATCGCAATCTTTTCCCCATATTTACCGATTAAGAAATTGGTCAGATGGATCTCTTATTACAGAGCAATCTTCGCATGTATTTACAGGTCTTTCGGAAGGAGAATATAGAGTCGATGTTGAAAACGCCTGTGGAGATATCCGTGTGGGGAATAACCCCGTTTATATAAAAACATCTCCACCCTCATTTTCGAATGCAAACACTGATTACGTCGTTGGAGCTAGTACCTTTAAAGCTGGTTGTGATAGAGATATGTCATTCACATCTCAAGTGTCCACAGACTATGAAGTACTTCAAGGAGATAAACTACCTTACCCTCTTACAGTTACATTAGTTTATACCTCACCAACAAATCAAGTGTACACCAATACACATGTTTACAATAGCAAACAGGACATAATTGACAATGGAGGAGACTTTGATTTGTCATCCAATCAAGGAAAATTGTTTTTTAAAAAAGACCATGTTGAATTGGGCATCCTAAAAGAATCGGGAGTATGGAATATACGAACCATTATTCAAGAAGGTTGTGGGGGAACTATCGTTTTTGACAAGAATAAAAACACAAAAAAAGTTGAAACACGTGAACAAGTTTTGGATAAAGGATTATCGTTAGAACAACCAAAGATAACATGTCAGGATAAGGGTCTTGCTGTTAAAGTTACAGGAGTAAAGGAATCATTTGATGTTGTTTTGGAAGATTATCCCTCTGAATTTAATCCAATTCATGCTGGTTTCTATAAAACATCCACTTATGGAAATTCTTATGTAAAAGAAAAAGTTACTAACTCTTTAGTAATTGTTTCGCCTGAGTTTTTGAAATTAGGTGATTATCGGGTACGTGTGATTTTTAATGATAATCCGAGTTGTGTTTTTTCATTTACGAGAAGCATAACCGTAATCAGTACAACAACCTCTCCTGAAGCTTACTTCTCGTTTCATTCTTATCTCGCTGATTGTGAACAGCAACGTGGCACTATAGGTTTACGATTTGATAAAGAAAATCCTCCACAACAAATTCGTATTATGAGTTATTCAGGTAATCACAGTGATTTGCCAACAGGCATGGTACTCCCTTATGTGATAACGTATCCATATCCTCATACGAATCTTCCAACACACTCTATGACGTTCAGAAATATGCCTCCTGGAACTTACAAAATTCGTGGTGAAAACTTCTCATGTGGAGCAGATAAAGAGCTAACTATTACTACAGTGGAGAATCCTTACCCTACGGTTACTTGGGAGGTTGACGCTCATTGTAGACCTACTCTTAAAATAGATCGTCCTGCATCCAGTCCAGACTCATACGAAATACTGTACGAGTTGATGGCATATAACCCCATAACGAAGATATGGGAGAATCCAAATCCGGCCCCACCTCCAAGTCGAACACAAAGACATCTTTATGGGGAAATATTATTCAAAGGAAACGAAAGACCTTTGATTCAAAATCTTCCTCCAATTGATTTATCACAATATTCGAGTATTTATACGAAATTTAGAGTCTTTGCACGAAGAGGGTTGAACCAATTGGGATGTTCTGATAATATCATTAGTGAGTATGATTTTGCTTCACAAAGACCTACCATATCAGATGTACGAGTTGTACATTGTCAAGGCAATTCTTACGGAGTGCAAATTATAGGAGAAGGGGGAAGAGAGCCATACACCTATCAAATCCTAAGAAGAAATGGAATAGCATTAACTACCTACACACCAACTAATCACGGATTTTTCATGATTGACGAATCAAGCGCTACGGCTACCTACTCCTTTGCCATAAGTGATGCGTGTGGAAATAGGAAAATACTATCTCGTTCATTGGCAAACATCATTCCTGTTGAGATAACACCAAATAGGATAGGCCCATATTGTCAAGGTGTTCCTGCAGAGCTTTCTATTCCTGATATGACCAAATCATTTGATTATAGTTGGGTACGTTCCGATGGTTTAGGAGCTACTTCCACAGGGACGACCTTATCAATTCCTTCATTAGAGGTGGGAGACTTTACTCCAAATTATTATGTATTGACCCTTACGCCTAAGAGCTTTTCAACTTTTACATGTACATTGGTTTATACACATACTTTCACCATGGGAGTAGAAAATCCTCTTCCAGATTTTTCTACCGTGTCGCCAGTCGTTGTGGAATGTGCTCCCCCAGAAGGTAAAGTTCTACCTACTAATTACGACATTAAAGATAAATTATTCGGTTCATTACAGTCTTTCACGGGGGTAATTACTGAACAATCCGGAAACTACGTCGTTCCTGAAGAGTCTGAAGGGACAGTTAACATCAACTTGAGAGTATTACAAAGAACCGTAGGAAATCAAGCTACCTTTGTTTACACGTACACTTCTCCTTGTGGACAAGTAACTTCCACAACAGCTACATTAATCATCCAAAGGGCAGTTGGGGTAAAAACTCAAACATTAAGCTATTGTGTCAATTCTCCTCTAACGCTACAGCAGGTAGAGGAACATGTACGTACGGCAATTAAAAGAGAGTCCCCCGATAATGTATTTATATGGTATGACTCAAATACAGCCATAACTCCTACAACTACACTACCTAATGCTGTAGTTACCTCTACAATGTACTATTCGGTATATCTGAGTGGCACCGATCCCTCTTGTGAGTTAATTAGGGCTCCTGTTTTCTTTGTTATAAATGATCCACATGCAATAGACCCCGACTTTATTAATGTGGGTAGAACTGTTTGTAAAGGAGCAACAGTAGAAGATTTAATATCAAAACTACCAAACATATCAGTTGCGACAGCAAGTTGGACTATCTATCAGATTGTAGGCTCCTCAAAGATAAAATTACCAAAAAATTATGTTTTAAAGCCTACGGAGATATACCATTATGGTGTAGAAACTACAGTATGTGAACCCGAAACAAGAGCAGTAACCTTGTCTTTTTCAACACTCACAGTTACCACTCAACCGAATTCGGTTGTAGTATGCGAAAATGAGGCTGTCATTTTATCCGTTTTAGCATCTTCCTCTATAGGAACAGAGGTATATCAATGGTATGAAAATGGAGTAGCAACCACCACTGGAGCTTCTTTAATTACAGGAGCAACCTCTTCAACATATACGCCTTCGACAGGTACAGGAGGAAGTAAATACTACTATGTTAAAATATCAAATCCTTTTTGTGACGATATTTTTAGTGATATAGTAAGCGTAACTGTAAAAACATCTCCAATAATACCAGTGGTTAATACTTCTCATACAATTGTATGTGAAGGAACCCCCGCTTATTTTGAAATAATAGGCACTCCTAATACTGTTGTAAACTATAGACTAAACGACACTTCAGCGAGTGTAAACTTATTCGGAGGAAGTACCTCTGTAACGGTAAGTGCCACAGGTGTACATACATTGACTTTGACATCAGTAAGCAATGCTGAGGGGTGTGTTGTGACGCCAATAGCAAATGTAGCAACCATTACAGTAATTTCGAAACCAATAGCAAACATACAAGTTACAAATGCAACTTGCGTAACTTCTGGAATAGCGACGATTACGAATTATGACACAAGCTATACTTACACGTTTAACGATCCTTCTGTAACCCATGTAGGAGAGATTATTACAGGATTTACTATTGGAAATACATACACAATGACACTTTCTAACGGAGTGTGCAGTGCAACAACTACATTTGTTGTGCAGAAAATATGTGAAATCAATGCACAAAATGACACTATTACGATAGAAGTAGGTTCTACGAGTACAGAAACGGTTCATGCTAATGACAGTTTAGGGGGAGTTGGAGTGAACTCTTCCACAGTTTCTACATCAATTCTAAATGACGGAGGAAGTGGTGTTGCGATAACATCGGAAGGAACGCTAACAGTTGCATCAAGCACAAGCACAGGAACATATACCATTACTTATCAAATATGCGAGATAGGAGCAGTTCCTGAAAATTGTGCCACAGCAACGGTAACGTTGATCGTAACGAAAGTTCAAACACCAACAAATGTTATCAATGCAGAAAATGACACCATTACGATAGAAGTAGGTTCTACGAGTACAGAAACGGTTCATGCTAATGACAGTTTAGGGGGAGTTGGAGTGAACTCTTCCACAGTTTCTACATCAATTCTAAATGACGGAGGAAGTGGTGTTGCGATAACATCGGAAGGAACGCTAACAGTTGCATCAAGCACAAGCACAGGAACATATACCATTACGTATCAAATATGCGAGATAGGAGCAGTTCCTGAAAATTGTGCCACAGCAACGGTAACGTTGATCGTAACAAAAATTCAAACACCAACAAATGTTATCAATGCACAAAATGACACCATTACGACAGAAGTAGGTTCTACAAGCACAGAAACGGTTCACGCTAATGACAGTTTAGGGGGAATTGGAGTGAACTCTTCCACAGTTTCTACATCAATTCTAAATGACGGAGGAAGTGGTGTTGCGATAACATCGGAAGGAACGCTAACAGTTGCATCAAGCACAAGCACAGGAACATATACCATTACGTATCAAATATGCGAGATAGGAGCAGTTCCTGAAAATTGTGCTACAGCAACGGTAACGTTGATCGTAACGAAAGTTCAAACACCAACAAATGTTATCAATGCAGAAAATGACACCATTACGACAGAAGTAGGTTCTACAAGCACAGAAACGGTTCACGCTAATGACAGTTTAGGGGGAATTGGAGTGAACTCTTCCACAGTTTCTACATCAATTCTAAATGACGGAGGAAGTGGTGTTGCGATAACATCGGAAGGAACGCTAACAGTTGCATCAAGCACAAACACAGGAACATATACCATTACATATCAAATATGCGAGATAGGAGCAGTTCCTGAAAATTGTGCCACAGCAACGGTAGTGCTAATCGTTACGAAAGTTCAAACACCAACAAATGTTATCAATGCAGAAAATGACACTATTACGATAGAAGTAGGTTCTACGAGTACAGAAACGGTTCACGCTAATGACAGTTTAGGGGGAATTGGAGTGAACTCTTCTACAGTTTCTACATCAATTCTAAATGACGGAGGAAGTGGTGTTGCGATAACATCGGAAGGAACGCTAACAGTTGCATCAAGCACAAACACAGGAACATATACCATTACATATCAAATATGCGAGATAGGAGCAGTTCCTGAAAATTGTGCCACAGCAACGGTAGTGCTAATCGTTACGAAAGTTCAAACACCAACAAATGTTATCAATGCAGAAAATGACACTATTACGATAGAAGTAGGTTCTACGAGTACAGAAACGGTTCATGCTAATGACAGTTTAGGGGGAGTTGGAGTGAACTCTTCCACAGTTTCTACATCAATTCTAAATGACGGAGGAAGTGGTGTTGCGATAACATCGGAAGGAACGCTAACAGTTGCATCAAGCACAAACACAGGAACATATACCATTACATATCAAATATGCGAGATAGGAGCAGTTCCTGAAAATTGTGCTACAGCAACAGTAGTGCTAATCGTTACGAAAGTTCAAACACCAATTTCCTATATTATTGCAAATGATGATGAGGATGAAGTTCTGACAGGAATGACAGTGGGAGTACGTGTATTGAAAAACGATGAAAACGTACCAACAACAGGAACTCTGTCTGTGGTAGTTTCACCTACGAACGGAAAAGTCAGCTTGTTCAATAACGGAGCGTTTAACAATCCTTCCGATGATGTGATAATCTACGTACCAAACAAAGGATTTGTCGGTATAGATACTTTTGAGTATAAAATTTGTGATGGTTTAGGAAGTTGTGCAACTGCACTGGTAACAATTAGAGTCTTAAACGATGTTATTCCATACAATGGAATGTCAATGAATGCAGATGGTTTGAATGATTTCTTCTACATTAGAGGAATTGAGGACTTTCCAACTAATAAGGTCGCAATATATAATTACTCAGGTATAAAAGTCTTTGAAATAAAAGGATATAACAACAAAGAAAAGGTATTTAAAGGGCATTCAAATATAGGCTTAACTATCGCCCCTTCAAGTAAATTACCACAAGGAACGTATTATTATATCATTGAATATTCTGATAAAAATAATAGGAAATATACTAAAGCTAGTTGGATGTATATCAAATATTAATAAAGACTGCTGACCGACAAAAAATAAACGGAAGCTTTTGATGGTTTCCGTTTTTTTTATATTTTGGTTTTTTCCACAAACTAAAATTAGGTATAATGGACAAAAATTAGGCTGTTTTTTAGATGATTGTTTCTAATGGACATTTTTTAGGCTCTAATTTTTTACCAAATTTTGATTTGAATTTAAAAAGCATTTTCTTTGTCTGATCTTTATAAACAGAAACAGGCTCTGCTGGAGAGCAACCTGTCAGGGATAATAAAGAGGCTCGACGAAAATGTCCATAAACAATGGGTTACTATCATTAGTAGCCCTTTAATATTTTTAGAGAGTCTCTATGCCTTTAAAAACTCATCTATAAACCTCATTTTACGCTTTAAGGACAATCCATTATGACTGCGTAATTTATTCTTTAAATCAGCAAAATGACCGTCAATAGCATTAGTTGTATTGGGAATGCCTAATTCATAATTATCATACCAAGTAAACAACCAAGGCAGATTGTTTTTTAAACTTCTGTAAGCACTTTTAAGTTTTTTATGTGTATAAAAACACAACTATCCGAAATTTTTATTTGAAAAATTTCGGATAGTTGTGACCTAAAATATTTTAAAAATTCTTGTCTTTTTTTTAAAATAATCCTACATTTGTGGATTAGGTACAGAAAATGAAATTAAAAGCATATATGATGAAAACGTCAGAGAAATTATTATTATTACGAAAACAAATGCAAACCGAAGGAGTGGATGCGTTTGTAGTATTCAGTGCCGATCCGCATTTAAGTGAATATTTACCAAAAGAATGGCTTGAACGTCAGTGGATTTCAGGATTTACAGGGTCAGCGGGATTTGTGGTTATTACCGAAGATAAAGCAGGTTTATGGACGGATTCTCGTTATTTTGTACAAGCTCCTATAGAACTTGAAGGGTCGGGTATTGATTTGTTTAAAGAAGGTGTGGAAGGTACACCTGACTATGCGGATTGGTTACTTTCAGAGCTTCCTGAGAAATCGGTAGTTGCTGTGAATGCATTAGCAACATCACATGTAGCTTGGGAAAAATTGGAAAAGGCACTAGCTACTAAACATATTGAACTGAAAGACAACCCTTTGTTAAATAAAGTTTGGGTAAATCGAGAGAAAAGTCCTTTACATTCAATTTTTGTACATCCTGACAAATGGGCGGGACAAACGGTGGCAGAAAAATTGAAAGCTATCCGGGAGAAAATGAAGCAACAAAAAGCAAACCTCCATATTATCACAGCTTTGGATGATGTAGCTTGGACACTCAATCTCCGAGGGAGTGATGTAGCATACAATCCTGTATTTCTGGGTTATATAGTTCTTTCTAATGAAGATGCTTTTTTGTTTGTTGATACACAAAAAGTTACCGATGAGGTAAGAGCTCATTTGACCCAAGCAAACGTAACGATAAGGGCTTATTCCGATTTCTTTCCATATCTTACAGAAATAAAAGATAAACAGATTCTTATTGCACCAAATACAAATCAGGCGATTTTCAGGGCAATTCAAGGGAATGTGCTTATCCAATCTCCTGTTCCTGGAAATTTAATGAAGGCAGTAAAAAATGCTACCGAATTAGAAGGTTTCCGTACCGTAATGGTTCGTGATGGTGTAGCTTTAGCTAAATTCTTTTATTGGCTCACACATCAAGTAGGTAAAGAACCAATGACAGAATACAGCATAGGGGTTAAGTTAAGAGAATTTCGAGCGGCTGGAGAAAATTTCGTAGGAGAAAGTTTTGGAAGCATTGTTGGATATCAAGGAAATGGAGCTATAGTGCATTATTCTGCTCCTGAAACCGGTAGCAAAGAGGTGTTTGCAGAAGGAAGTATCTTGGTAGATTCTGGAGGACAGTATTTAGAGGGGACAACCGATATTACGCGTACTGTACCGTTAGGAAAAGTATCCCAAGAGTTTATCAACGATAGTACGTTGGCTCTTAAAGGGATGATTCAACTCTCGTTGGTGAAATTCCCCAAAGGAACACGTGGTGTACAGCTGGATGCTTTTGCACGTATGGCTCTTTGGAAAAATAACAAAGACTATGGACATGGTACAGGACACGGTGTAGGTAGTTTTATGAACGTGCATGAAGGCCCTCAAAACATTCGTAAGGATATGAACCCACAGGAGCTATTGCCAGGAATGGTTTGCTCAAATGAACCAGGTTTTTACTTAGAAAATAAATATGGGATTCGACATGAAAATTTAGTTGCTGTTAGAGAAGTCTGTAAAAATGAGTTTGGTACATTCTGTGACTTTGAAACCTTAACTCTTTGTCCGTTTATGGCAACTGGTATTAATCCTGCACTTTTGACTGATGACGAGAAGCAATGGCTGAATGCTTATCACAAAACTTGTGAAGAGAAAATCGCTCCACACCTGGAAGGCGAAGTGAAAACTTGGTTTTTGGAATTGGTGAAACCTCTGTAGGTCTGTTCAAAAAAAAGAGCATCTGCTACAAACGAATCCCCGAAGTTCGGCGAAAACCGAAAATCGGGGTTTTGTGTTAAAAATTGAATTCCAATGCTACAAAATTTTTAAATAGAAAAGAATAGTTATACCTTTTAGACGCCAAATTGTTTTTTCTGATTTTCAAAGCTAAAAAACAACCAAAAAAAGAAAGAAATCCAACAGTTGGGATGAAGTCTGCTGTTTTTTAACACTCTGAAAGAAAATTAGATACTTTACAAATGAACCTAAAGAATTTCATCAATATGTTGCATCACATCGTGGATGATTGCAGTATCGTCCACGATGTTTTGTGACAATTCCTTTTTCGACTCCTGCAAACGAATAATCTTCTCCTCAATGGTGTTTTTTGATACAAAACGAATAACGTTCACCTTGTTTTTTTGTCCTAAACGATGAGCTCTGGCAATGGCTTGTTTTTCGGAAAAAGGATTCCACCAAGGATCCAAAAGCAACACATGAGAGGCTTTAGTGAGATTCAACCCTACTTCACCTGCTTTGAGCGAAATGAAAAAGAATGTAACTTCTGGTTGATTTTGAAAGGCTTCTACTTCCTTTTTCCGCTCATCCGTTGGTACACTTCCTGTCAATTTCGCATATTTTAGATTATTTTCAATGCACCATTGTTCAAAAATTGCCAAATGTGACACAAAACTACTAAAAACTAATGCTTTTTGTGATGAATTAGCTATTAATTCCATATAACTAATAACCTCTTCATACTTTCCAGAGGGTATATCGCTGTTTTTCTCCACCAATTTAGGATGATTACTAATTTGACGTAAACGCATGAGCATATTTAAAGCATTCAGTTGCGAAATCTGTCCATCAACTTGTAGTAATTGATTGCGAACTGCTGATTTTTCACGTTCATACCATTTTTCTTGAGCCTCGGAAAGCTCACAATAAGTGATTTGTTCTGTAAGTTCAGGCAAATCATCCAATACTTGCTCTTTTGTTCTGCGGAGCAAAAACGGCCTGATGATTGTTTTTAATTCCTCCAAAACAATAGGATCCTTTTTCTTTTCAATGCCTTGCTTAAAATATTTCGAAAACTGAGAAAAGCTCCCCAATATATTTGGGTTTATGAATTGCATTTGCGACCATAAGTCACTGAGGGAGTTTTCGATAGGTGTTCCACTTAGTGAAATTTTATGCGTAGCTTTGATATCGTGAATAGCTTTGAAAATCTGCGAGTTTTTGTTTTTAATTCGTTGACTTTCATCTAAAATCACATATCGAAATTCATGTTTATGGAATAACTTAGCGTCTCGTGTCACAATAGGGTAGCTGGTGAATATTACATCGTAATTCTGCAAACGATTAGATTTACCTTTACGCTCATTACCAACATATTGCGTACATTTCAGATGCGGTGCAAAGCGTTTAGTTTCGTCATACCAGTTGAACACTAACGATGAAGGTAAAATTACCAAGGCTTTTAGCGGTTCTTTCTGCTGCACACAATCAAATAAATCGGTTGGAGTGGTATTTTCCTGCATGGGCAATCGGTCGTGAATATCAACCAACAAAGCGATTGTTTGCAAGGTTTTTCCTAAACCCATGTCGTCCGCCAAACACGCTCCCAAGCCGTTGTAATGATGATCCAAAAGCCATTGCACACCTTCCTTTTGATAGGGTCGAAGCGTAGCTTTCAAATTAGGAGAAGGAACATATACAACACTGTTTATCAACTGTTTTGGTTGTAGTTCAGGCGTATCGTTCAACAGAGCATAGTTACTTTTAGGTAACTGCAATTTGCCTTCATTCACTTTACTAAATTTTACAATTGTCCCGTAACGAGCAAACCATTCTTCGGGAATTAAAAAAACAGTTCCGTCAGGCAATATATAAACTGGATTATTTTCCTTAATATTTTTGACTAATTCCTTAAAATGAAACGTATTATTCCCTTTTTTTACATGGATTTTCAAATCAAACCAATCATTTTCGGTATATATGTTATCAAAAATAAGCTCAAAATTGTCTTTATTTAGTTTTTTACCTTCAATTTCTATGGAATTCATGTTGATATTCTCAGAAATAAAAGCAGAACTGTGTCCCAAAAGATGATATACTGACGCATAAAGACCTTCTTTTTGAACGAAAAATAAACCATTTTCCTCTTCAAAACCTATTTTCCTAAATAAATCATATATTTTTTCTTCAGACGATGTATCTCTTTTATAAGTTATGATTTGTATGGCGTTATTTTCATCTACTTCTAGAACAGAATGGGAAATTCGACCTTGGTTACTGAAAAAAACATAACCTCCATAATTGAATCCCACCGAAATTTTATAGCGATTTTCAAAAAAATCATTGACTAAACGCAATTCCGATGACTGAATACTATTTTTTTGTAAAACGTTGAACCCTATGGCATTGATTTCTACTTTCTTAAGAATTTCTTTAAGAAACTTATCGAAATATTCATGAACCATTTTCTCAGGAATATGAACTTCAGTTTTATTCAAAAAAGGTTTTATGTTCAATGCTTTAATATGATTCACACGCATTAACTCTCGATTGATAACAATCCATGATTTTTGATTGTTCAACAATTCAATTTTTTGTTCCGAAGGAATCATCTTAGTGTCATTGTCATACAAAAACAAACGATAGTTAATTCCTAAGTTTGTTTTTTCAAACTCTAAAAAAGGTTTTATGATTTTTTCACTAACCTGAATGCGTCTTTTAAAAATTTCATCCCTACTACTGTATTCTAAAGTGGTTATAAATCCATTTTTGGCAATAATCTCTAATAAAACATCCGTTTTTTCTTCAATATATCTTTGAATAAGTTGTTTTTGAGTGATGTTTTTATAAATAATTTCTAAGGAACTGCCTTTTTTTACAAATTTTTGCAGTAATACTGTTCGTTGTAAGCTATTAACTAAGACCAAAGCCTCTTTTTGTTGTAAATTTATGGATAACTCAGGTAATCCTAACAACACGGAATCCGTAGCTTTTTTTAAAAAATACCACGCCTTGCCTTTTTGCTGAGCAATATAAGCATTAGGCAGATAAACCGAAAAATCAGTGTCAAACGTAAAATCAAAAAAAAGTAAATACATATTCTTAGCGATGAAGTTCTTGTTTGTACTTTGGGAAAAAAAATGTGTTAATGATTTTCATTCCAGTAATAACTATCTGAATATATACGTTTTCCAAAAATAGCTGTTCCAACTCGGATGATTGTTGCTCCTTCCTCAATGGCGATTTCTAAATCATTACTCATTCCCATTGAAAGTTCAGAAACATCTACATTTGTTATGTTCAATCCGTTGATTTCTAATTGTAAATTCTTTAATAATTGAAAACAAGGTCTAACTTCTTCTGATTTTGCACTGAATAAACCTATAGTCATCAATCCTTTGATGTGTAGTCGATCAAATTGAGCTACCTCTTGCACCAAAGCAATGGCTTTTTCTGGAGCTATTCCAAATTTACTAGCCTCGTTCGATGTGTTTACCTGAATGAAAACATCCATATTTCTATTTTCGTAAGCCAATCGCTGTTGTAATTTTTGAGCTAGTTCAATTCTGTCAAGCGACTGAATACAACGGATATCATATCTTAGAATTTCTTTTATTTTGTTAGTTTGCAGATGCCCAATAAAATGACTCGTATGTGGGATGTCCTTCAAAGCATCATATTTCTCTTTGACCTCTTGCACTTTGTTTTCAGCAATGAGCGTATATCCTGCATTCAATGCTGTTTTTATCCGCTCTGCATTAACCGTTTTGGTTGCCAAAAGCAATTTTACTTCCTTTGGATTTCTTCCTACTTTCTGACAAGCATTTTCAATTCGTGCTTGAATTTGATTTATATTTTCAGTAATATTTTGATTCATTGGGGGAACAATAATAAATTTAGACCTCACCAAGCATGAATATCATATAAAGAAATATCAAACTTGGTAAAGTCTAAACAGTTTAAAAATAGATATTTACACCGAAACGTTATATTCTCTCAAAGCGTCATTCAATGAAGTTTTTTTGTCGGTGGAAGCCTTGCGTTTTCCGATAATCAATGCACATGGCACTTGAAATTCACCTGCTGCAAATTTTTTAGTGTAACTTCCTGGGATAACCACCGAACGCTCTGGAACATATCCTTTCAATTCTATTGGAGTTTCTCCTGTCACATCAATGATTTTTGTGGAAGCTGTAAGTACCACGTTTGCTCCCAAAACAGCTTCTTTTTCCACTCGAACGCCTTCCACTACAATACAACGCGAACCAATGAAAGCACCATCTTCTATAATCACAGGAGCCGCTTGTAAAGGTTCTAAAACCCCTCCAATACCAACACCTCCGCTCAAATGTACATTTTTCCCAATTTGAGCACAACTTCCTACAGTTGCCCAGGTATCAACCATGGTGCCTTCATCTACATATGAACCTATATTAACGTAGCTTGGCATCAAAATCACGCCTTTTGAAATATAAGCTCCATGCCGAGCGACTGCATTAGGAACTACACGGATTCCTTTCTCTTCATAGCCTCTCTTCAACGGAATTTTGTCGTGATACTCAAAAATTCCCGCTTCTAAGGTTTCCATTTTCTGTATCGGGAAGTACATCACAACGGCTTTCTTAACCCATTCATTTACCTGCCACCCGTTTTCAGTGGGTTCTGCCACACGCAACTTTCCACTATCCAACAAATCAACTACTTTACGAATAGCGTTTTGTACGCTTTCATCTTTAAGAAGCTCTCGGTTTTCCCAAGCTGCTTCTATCGTATTTTTTATTTCTGTCATACTGCTATAGTGTTGTTTTTTTAATATCCTATTTTTTCACGTACCCTTTTTAGTACATCTGTTGCTACTTTCTGTGCTTTTAAAGCACCTTCTTGTAATATTTTCTCTAATTCGTCTAAATTTTCCATATAATAATGAAATTTCTGACGCGGTTCGGAGAATTTTTCTAAAATAAGTTCATACAAAGCCTGTTTTGCTTGTCCATAACCATAGTTTCCTCCTTCGTATAGATTTCGCATAGTTTGTGTCTGTTCATCCGAAGCCAACAGCTTATATAGAGCAAAAACTTTACATGTATCTGGTTTTTTAGGTTCTTCAAGCGGTATACTATCGGTTTGGATACTCATCACCTGTTTGCGAAGTTGCTTTTCTGGAAGAAAAATATTGATGTAATTATTGCGTGATTTACTCATTTTCTCTCCGTCTGTTCCAGGGATAATCATAATTCGCTCCTCAATTTTAGCCTGTGGTAATACAAAAGTTTCGCCCATTTGGTGGTTGAAACGCGAAGCCACATCACGTGTGATTTCGAGATGTTGTAACTGATCTTTGCCTACGGGTACAATTTGGGCATCATACAAAAGGATGTCAGCTGCCATTAACATTGGATACGTAAAAAGCCCCGTATTCACATCTTCCAAACGATCTGCCTTGTCCTTAAATGAGTGAGCAAGTGTCAAACGTTGGTAAGGGAAAAAGCAACTCAAATACCACGTAAGTTCCGCTGTTTGAGGCACATCACTTTGTCTATAGAACGTAATTTTATTATAATCCAACCCAAAAGCCAACCACGTAGCCGCTACGCTATATGTGTTTGCTTTAAGTTCTTGACCGTTCTTAATTTGGGTAAGCGAGTGCATATCCGCAATAAAAAGAAAAGATTCATTTTCAGGATTTTGAGCCATTTCTATTGCCGGCATAATTGCTCCAAGTATATTGCCCAGATGGGGAGTTCCTGTACTTTGAATGCCGGTTAAAATTCGTGCCATATTCTTTGTTTTTTTTAATAAAGTCTACAAAAGTACAAAATCATTTTTATTTTTTGTAACTTTGCTTCCTAATTAAATCAATTTTCACACAGAATGAGACCTTATATTTTAGCTGAAACGAATTGGAAAGCCATACAAGAAACAAATTTTAGCATAGCCGTTTTACCTTGGGGAGCTACGGAAGCACACAATTATCATCTGCCTTATGCCACCGATGTAATTGAATCGGAATGTATTGCTTCTGAATCGGCACGAATTGCATGGGAACAAGGTTGTAGAATCATCGTACTTCCTGCCATACCTTTCGGAGTAAATACGGGACAAGCTGACATTACCTTAGATATCAATATCAATCCAAGCACTCAATTGATTTTACTTTCGGACATTGTCGAAACCCTCAACCGCCAGAACATTCATAAATTAGTGGTACTCAACAGCCACGGCGGTAATGATTTCAAGCCTATTCTACGAGAATTAGGACTAAAATTTCCTAAAATGCATATTTCTGTGTGCAATTGGTTTCAAAATGGAGAGAAAAAAAACTATTTTGACCAAATTGGCGACCATGCCGATGAGATGGAAACCAGTTTGCTAATGTACCTGCGTCCTGAATTAGTACTTCCTTTGTCTGAGGCAGGCGAAGGTAAAGAGAAGAAACATAAAATAAAAGAATTTACAGAAGGTTGGATGTGGTCAGAACGCAAATGGTCAAAAATCACTGCCGACACAGGTGTCGGTAACCCTAAATTAGCTACCGCTGAAAAAGGAGAGCGATATTTTAAGTTCATCACTGAAAAAATTGCTAATGTGTTCATTCAGTTGGAAAAACTGGATGTTGAGCACCCATACGAATAGTCAGAATCTAACCTCATACTGATTCTCCGCATCGCTTTCCTCTATTGAAAGTAAAGACTGTTGATGCTGAGGTTAAAAAAATATTAATTTTTTGAGTTTATTGCGTTTGTTCTCAATGAATGCAATATCTTTGTGCATTCAATTACTAAAAAAAAAGTGTAATACAAATATGAAAAAAATTACCTCTATCGTTTTTTTCCTCTTGTTTGGGGTGATCTTCGCCCAACAGCAGACCCATACAATTAAAGCAAATGAGAGTATTGACCACATTGCTAAGACTTATCGTGTGTCACCATCCGATATTTTTAAGCAAAATCCAGGACTTAAAGATAGTATGAAAAAGGGTATGGTGATTGTTATTCCAAGTGGAAAGGTGAAATATTACAGTACACAACGCCCAATGGGATTTATACCGCATACAGTGGAAGCTAAAGAAACATTCTTCGGGCTTTCTCAAAAGTACAACATCACCATCGATGATATCAAACGGTATAATTTTGATTTATATACACGTGGATTACAAGAAGGAGAACTAATCTCAATTCCTATTTTCAGTAGAGCTACTGGGACTGTTGAAAAAGGTGTGCAAGGACAAAAAAAATACGTAGTAAAACCTCAAGAAACCCTGTGGCGTATCGCTCGTGAACATAACATCAGTCAAGCAGAATTAGAAAAAATGAATCGTGGAGTTACGGCAAGTAACCTCAAAGATGGCCAAGAAATTTGGGTACCTGCCGTTGAAAGTGTTGCCTCAAAACCAAATCATAGAACGGATTTAGTGCCTTACGCTGTAGAAAAAGCTGAGGGTTTTTATAGTTTACAACGTAAATTTGGCTTATCAGAGGCAGAACTTATCAAATTGAATCCTGAATTAAAAGATGGTGTAAAGGCCGATACTCAAATTTGGATTCCGAAGGAAAATTACAATCGATATCGCTATTCAATGACCTCTTTTGAGGAAAAAAGTTTTCCAGATTCGAATCAAAATGTGCAATCGCTATCATCGATAGAAAATGTACGTCAGTTATCTTTTGTGCTTCCTTTCAGAATATCAGATATTTCGGAAGAAAACAAATCTGCCGCACTTCGTACACGCTTAGGAGACAATCGTGCCACGCCTATGGCAACGGATTTCTATTCGGGAGCTATGATTGCCTTAGATTCATTACAAAAAATGGGGTATTCGTTTAAAGTCAATGTGTTTGACAGTGAAAATAACAACATGAAAAATATAATCGCCGATGAGAATTTGCTAAACTCACAGCTAATTATTGGCCCTTTTTCAGCGAAATCGTTTAATGACCTGACAAAACATATTACCAATGTTGCGGTATTGGCTCCTCTATCAAACCGAAATATTGATTTAAATCCAAACGTATTTCAAACACTTCCAACTGATGAGGTACAACAAAACAAAATGATTACTTACATTTCTGAAAATCACTCAGATGCAAACATTTTGATTTTGGCAGACTCTAAGAACACTGCGGTTCGTGAACGATTAGCAAGTAGTTTTCCGAACGCAAAAATCGTTACTGAAGTTACTGCAAAATCAATTCCTAATGCCATTGATTACAACCGTCTGAATTTTGTTTTGATTCAATCCAATGATATTGGCTATGTGTCCAACGCGGTGCGTGTGCTACACGGAACTTTATCTCTTAAAAAGAACGATATTTCTCCAAAAATTATCTTGGCTACTATTGATAGAGGAAGTGTTTTTGACTCTAATAACATTTCTAACAATCAGTTATCGGATTTGCAGTTCACCTATCCTACTTTCAATAAATACTCCAACGGAGATGACAGTTTTTCGCAACGCTATGTGAAAACATATGGTGTTTTGCCTAACCGATATGCTATTAGAGGATTTGACATTACAATGGATGCCGTACTGCGATTAGGAGTTACTGGAAACTTTGAACAATCAACATCACATGTGGGCGAAACTTCCTACTTAGAAAATAAATTTGCCTATCAACGCAACCCTTACAAAGGTGGAGGTTACGAAAACCAAGGTGTTTTCATCGTTAAATACGAAAATATGGAAGTAAAAGAAGTAAAATAAACTTGTATTTTCAAAAATAATATCTAAATTTGCACCCGATTTGGTCAACCTCTGGCGAAAGACGTGAATGTTGCCCAATGATAACTAAATTATATTTTAAATTTTTATGGAACCTTTATTAAAGTACGTACAAGACAATTTTGTAGAAAGAAAGGATTTTCCTGAATTTTCATCAGGTGACACTATCACAGTGTACTATGAAATTAAAGAGGGAGATAAAAAACGTACACAGTTTTTCAAAGGCGTAGTGATTCAACGTAAAGGAAGTGGAGCTACTGAAACATTTACTATCAGAAAAATGTCTGGAACAGTAGGTGTAGAGCGTATTTTCCCTTTCAATTTACCTGCTCTTCAAAAAATCGAAGTGAACAAAAGAGGTAAAGTTAGACGTGCAAGAATCTACTACTTCAGAGGACTTACAGGTAAAAAAGCTCGTATTAAAGAAGTTCGCTAATCGAATTAGTGAATATGTAAAAGTGAAAAATGAATTTCAAACTCATTTTTCACTTTTTTATTTAAGGCTATCCAAAAAAAATCGTTCGAGTTAAATTTAATCTGTAACAACCTGAATTAGAATAAATTAACTTTTAAAAAGTCACAAAGATCTATTTTTTAAGCCTATTTTCTTCTATATTTTTACAAGAGGATAGTTTCTTGCTACGTAATCACTATACTCCTCGCATTATTTTAGAAATTCACTTACTGGTGTATACTCTAATCCAAAGGTATTTGCTACTGCTTGATAGACCACTTTTCCTTGGATAATATTCAATCCTTCAGCTAAACCTCGATTGTCTTGACAAGCTCGTTTCCATCCTTTGTTTGCCAAATCAATAGCATACGGAAGTGTAGCGTTTGTTAGAGCCAACGTAGAAGTGTAAGGAACAGCTCCAGGTATGTTGGCTACACAATAGTGAACGATACCATCAACTTCATATACAGGGTTGCTGTGGGTTGTTACTCGTGAAGTTTCAAAACATCCACCTTGGTCAATAGCAACATCCACCAATACAGAACCTTTTTTCATCAATTTGAGCATATCGCGAGTGATTAAATAAGGTGCTTTTGCTCCAGGAACCAACACTGCTCCAATAACTAAATCGCAATGAGCCAGTTCTTGCTTGATATTGTACTGGGATGCAAACAAAGTTTTTATATTTTTAGGTAAAATTGAATCCAACAAACGTAGCCTTGGAAGCGAAATATCCGCTATCAGCACATTAGCACCTAATCCTGCGGCTATGATAGCGGCATTATAACCTACCACTCCACCGCCTAATACCAGTACACGAGCTGGATGAACTCCTGGCACTCCGCCCATAAGCACCCCTCGTCCTCCTTGAGGTTTTTCTAAAAAACGAGCTCCTTGCTGAGCTGCCATACGTCCTGCCACTTCCGACATGGGAGTTAGTAGTGGCAACGTATTGTTTTCAGTGACCGTTTCGTATGCCAAACATACAGCTTTTTGTTTTATCATAGCATGGGTGAGAGCTTCTTCTGCTGCAAAATGGAAATAGGTGAAAATCAATTGGTTTTCACGTATTAAATCATATTCAGCCGCAATAGGTTCTTTCACTTTGTAAATCATTTCCGATTGAGCATAAATCTCCTCTATAGTTGGCAACAACTTAGCTCCAGCTTCCACATATTCCTCATCAGAAAATCCACTGCCTTCACCCGCCGTTTTCTGGACATAAACCGTATGTCCGAATTTTACAAGTTCATTCACGCCACTTGGAGTGGCTCCAACACGATTTTCATTGTTTTTAATCTCTTTTGGAATTCCTATTATCATAATAAATACATATTAAAATTGAAGCCATAAAATTACAAAAAAAAAGAAAACAAACAAAAGTATTGAAAAATTAAGATGAAAAATTTAACTGATTATTTATAAACGCATTAAATTTTCGCTAAAAAGAAGTTTTTTTATGAGAAAATCCATTAAAAAATATATATTTGCATATCGAATATTTGATTTATAAATTTACATTCTGTATTTCTTTAATGGTTATCGGTTTATGATTTATCATACGTAAAATAGTATTGTGAAAAATGTTGATCTTGCTTTGAGAACGATTTATACGATAGCAAAATTCATTAAAATAACGCTCTATATGTTTTTTACTTACGTGTACCATTATCGTTCTAAGCCACGATTTTATCTGATGTATTACAATATGCAACTTTTTAAAATTTTTACCCTTATCACTTTCTATTTGAGTAATGTTATATTTTTTCTTTAAGGGATTATAACCATTCCATTTGTCGGTTGTAATTTGAGCTTTTTCACTAATATGTTCTTCAAAAATAGGCGTTAAACTTTTACAAGAATAATCGTCAATAGACTTCACATAAACTCGTTTAACTCGTTGTTTATCCGTTAGTTCTATTGCTATAGCTGCTTTTTTCTTTTTAGTATCGTAACTTCTTCCTGGTTTGTCGTCTTCCATTCCTCCGATAGTAAACTCGTCTACGTGTACAAGGTCTGAAAGCGGATATTTTTTACTACTTTCCATTGCCGTACGAACCTTGTGCATAAACCCCCAAGTGGAAGTTTGGCTAACTCCATAGCGTTCGCCCATTTGCACACTCGATAGGCTTTTACTACTTGTAGCCATCTCAAAAACCATACAAAAGGCTTTGTGCAAACCAAATTTTACTTTGTGAAAAAGCGTATTGGCGGTGGCTGTCTCCACGTGAGAACATCTGTAACAATGATAGCTAAAATTCTTTTTAAGACAGCCTTTTTCGTGTCCGCATTTGGGACATTTAAAGCCATCAGACCATTTATATTTGGCTAAATAGGCTCTACAGGCATTGTCATCGGGTAGTTCTTTGATAAAGTTTAGTAAGTTTTTGCCTTCAAATTTTTCCATCTCGCTGATTTTAAAATACAAAGATACAGAAAATATATTGATAAATCAATCGAATATTTTCTACATAGCTATGTTTCGATTTTTTTGTATTACGCATAGCGATGATAGAAACATGAACTAATAAGATTCAACCTATATGAAAAATCTTTTGCTAACATTTGTTTTTTTATGCACTGTTTGGGTAACACAGGCTCAGACCCCATGTATTGATAGTTTCACGGCAACACCTACTCCCGGATCGTGTTTTTCTGATGCAACTTTAAAGGTAGAATTACCTGCTGGTTGTACAGGAAGCTATTTGGCGGTTCTGACACCACCAGAAGGAACGGGAAACGTTGAATATCAACAATTGACGGGAACTCCTGCTTCCTACACCTTTAATGCTTTACGCGCTGGAACGTACACCGTAACAGTTATGGATCAGGATTCTGGTACACAAACTGCTCCTAAGATAGTTAACGTAACCAGCTCCTACGTGATAATGAACATTCAGGAGATTAAACAATCCCCTCCTACATGTTTAACTCAGAGAAACGGTAAAATCACATTTAGAATACCTACAGGAGGGACTGGTCCTTTTAGAGTGAGTGTTGAAGATCCTAACGGAAATGTTTTATATGCTCCCGAAGATTTTACACGACCTACGGGAAGCAATGTAATAAGCATCGAAGGGTCAGGCTCTAATTCCATCCCGTTAGGAAATGTAGTATTGGTAATAGAGGATTTGGCAGGAGATGTTGTACAATGTGGGGAAACACGCCGAATTCCGATGGTTATGACGGGGACAATAGTACAAAACTATGAATGCTTAGGGGTAGGAGTAAAACCTCAGAGTTTTGAAAGAGACCCTTCTGGAGTCTGTAAGTACAGAATGACGTACAGTTCTCATTTGCTTACGGGAGGTGGATACATCTACTCGAACTTAAGCGGTGCGGAAAGAACTGTACTTGACAACCTGATGAAACAGTCGGGTACTTTTGTGGTGGAGAACGTGACCAAAGGAACTATCAAGGATTTTTCATCCAGCTTTTCAGGGGGGTGGTACTACACAGATTATACCTTTGAAGAAAATGATGAAATTAAAGTGAGAGTACGAGTTAACATACCCACCGTACCGCCTATTTTTGAACGAGACGACCATTTCAAGTTTGAAGAAGTGACCCAACAAGCGGTTCCGCATCTTTCTTATAGTATCTCTCGAACTGCAGATTGTATACCTGTAGAGAAATTATATATTTATGTTAACAAATACAATGGATTCAGAACATACAACCACCTAATGTTCCCAACAGACAATAATAAACGAATGTCTTTCCACATAAGATGGGCGGTAAAAAATAATACCGATTTGATGAACCATGTAGATGTATATAAATTCGACGAAGGCACTAACACTTGGACAGGCCCTTTGACTACAGGCATCATAAAATCTAATAATCACATCGACGTAACAGCCCATGGAGCTGGGAAATACAAGGTGAAGTATAGGTTGAATGCTCACGAAGGTTGTTACCCTGACGCAGAAAAAGAAGTTGAGATTAAAGTCCCTCCCCTTCCTAAACCTCCATTAGAGAATACGATAAATGTTTTGCAGCCTGGTCTTGGTATTTATGAGGGTACAGGTTATATCTACAATCACTTTTATGGTAACAATATGAAACTGCGTTTGGCACGTACAGATGGTCAAACTTCTGTATCTTTCCAAACTAAATTACCATTAGAAACAGACACCTACACTCGCACTGTAAAATTCCCTATCGAATTTACAAACAATGGAGGGACACGCAGCATCGGTGATCTACCTCCTGGGGAATACATAGTAACCGTGACAGACGCTTGTGGAAATATAGCTTCGAAAACATTAACCGTTACAGGGCGTCTTCCAATAAAGTATCAGGAAACAATCACTAAGGATTGTCAATTAGGGACTTATACCTATAACTTTGATCGAAATGACCCTCTGACAAGAAACATGCAAGCAACACTACAGCGAAAAACAGTCAATGCATCAGGAGTTGTCACTTGGGTTTCTATGACAACAACTCATCCTCGTATTTCTGGATACACCAACACGTTTGTAAACATCCCTACAGGAGAATATCGAGTGGAGTTTTATAATTATTATTACACCTATATAGCTCCCAATGGTTCAAAAAGTTCTCATTCAGGTTATTCTTTCTTAGAAGAGGCGTTGAATGGAAATCCGTATTTCCACCATAGCTCATATGCACCAAACTTTAAGGATTACGCATATTTTGAAATTAAAGAACAAGAAATTATTGATCCAGACATTATTAGCTCATCTTGCGATGCTTCCACACCAGCATACGTGGCTGTAAACATCAATAATCCTCATGTTATTTCCTATCCATTGACCTATTCGTTGATAAACCCTATAACGAATGCTGTAGTAGCGTCACAAACATATTTGTCAGGAGGAACATCCCATGTGTTCTCCAACATTCCAACAGGGAAATACAAAGTGATTACGGCACATCGTTGTGGTTCAGTGCCGAAAGATGTAGAAGTGTTAGCAAATAACTTCTATCCTCCTCGGATGATTCCACTGGTAAACCGCCCCGATGTTTGTTCCCCTGCAAATGTTATTTTGAACTTCACGGGAATTGAATCTCTGTACGACATTCGTTGGTTCAAGCTAGATGAACAAGACAATCGAGTGGGTGGAGTATTACATACCGGACGTGTGTTCCTAACTACTGTAACTAAAACGACCACCTTTGAAGTGGAATATAACTTAAAACAATCCATAATTTGTAATCAAGGAGAAATCAAATCCTTGAGACGTACAATCACCATTCCACATGATGATGAGGCTCCTGTTGTGGCACCAATGCCTGACATCACACAAAGGCTACCTTTGGGACGATGTTTAGCTCCTGTTTCATGGACGGTATCGGCCACGGATAACTGTCCGCCTGTAACAGTAAGTAGTACGCATACTCCAGGAGATGAGTTTCCTTTGGGTGTAACTACCGTTACCTATACTTTTACAGATTTGTCAGGAAACACAACCACCCGTACTTTCTTGGTAACAGTTCTTTCGAACGCTTTGGATCTTAGTTTGACATCTCGTTATGTGAATGGTAGTAATACGCCTTTATCCGAATTATCTCCGACTTCTGATGCGTTCTTATATGAGATCCGCTACAGAAACAGTGGTGGTGAGCACATCACTACTGCTACGATGACTGTAGTGTTACCATCAAACAGCAATGTTACTTTAGACGGAAGCCCGATGCTAACAGCAGCCTCAATCGGAAGTTTTGTGCCTACATACACCTATGACACGGCGAGTCGTACCTACCAATTTGTCATTCCTGGCGAAACCTTACGACAAGCATCTGCTGAACGAATAATCCGTATTCCATTAAGAATCACTGGAGGTTGTGAACAAGCTATTAAACCATGCTTGGATCATCTGTTAGCAAATACTTCTGTAGTTTTTGGAGGTGGCCCTGCGGGTTGTAGTTTGGCTCCGCAAATGCGCACACACACAGCTACTATCAAAATTAACACCGACAGTTGTCAGCGTCAGGAATTATTCTGTGGTGAAGAGGTTGTTCTTACTTCAACGGAAGGCTTTGACAGTTATCAGTGGTACAAAAATGGTGTTGCAATTCCTGGAGCTAACACCGCCTCTTTAACAAGTAGCGGAGCGGGAATCTACAAAGTTATCAAAACCAACACTTGCAGCGGAATAACGGTAACTAACTCAGAAACTGTCAATTTAGTAGCTCCTGCTGTAGCCATTGACCCAATAAGAGCATTGGCAAACAATATCGGTATGGTGTGTTCGAACAACGGACTTTGGACGAGTTTATTTTTCTTGTGTGAATCGAATTCACGACTATTGACGGTGAGTTTCCAAAACACTAACTTTATATGGCAACGAGCCAATGGCTCCTGCCCAGCTCCATTCCAAGGATGTCCGTACTCCGATGAATCGTGCTGGGAGGATGTGAGTAGCAATAATTCATTCACAATCAGTTCCGCAGGAAAATATCGATTGAAAATCAAAGATGCTAACTGTAACACGAGTTACTATTTTGATGTGATAACCAATGGATTATCAGGAGATATTCCTTCGAATTTAGTAGGACATCAATCGGATTATTCACAAGGTTATTTTTCTGTTGTAATGAGTGCAACGGGGGTTAATTACAATATGAAACTCTACAAAGATAACGCTTTAGAAAGAGACATAACCACAGGCTCAAATAGCTATCAATTCACGAATTTAACAGCAGGGAATTACCGCATAGTGGTAACCTCTCCTCAAATTCAGGGGTGTAAATATGAAGATATCATCAAAATTGATAAGCGTACAGAGATGACCATGACAGCATCCTTTTTGGGGTGGACACAGTGTAATACTGCTCGTGTGCGATTTTCTGCCGAAGGAGGGAAACCTCCATATCGTTTCGCTATTTGGAGTATTAACGGAATTGAGCAACATGCCTCGGAGGAATTAGCCCTCCAAAATGCGGTAATCGCTACCTTACCTGAAAATCAAACTTTTATTGAAGCGGAAATTCCAAATATTACGCATGTAGGAGAGTATGTTTTTATCGCAGGTGACCAGCGTAATGGAGCTTTTGCTCTTTCAACACCTCCTTTACTTATAGAACCTCCTGTTCCACATAATTTTAAGCTAAATGTAAACCACATTCAGTGTGCATCAGCTCCGAATGAAGGGTCTATTTTATTAAACTTCCCTTCTCCGCAAAATAGAACCGTCCGATTGTATCGTTTGAATGCTGACTACACTCGCAACGGTGGAGCTATTCAACAAAACAGCACGGGTTCTTTCTTGAATTTACCTGTAGGCTTGTACGAAACGGAGGTTATCGCAACCATTTCGGGAACTACTTGTACGTATATCAACAAGCCTATCGAAATCAAACCGTCTGAAACTACTATCACGGCGTTCATCGGTATCGTTGCCGACAAAGATTGTGATAGCCGAACAGGAATTACAAGCAAACAGTACAAAATCGCTGTGAACAACGTAAGTGGCGGGGAAGCTCCGTACTATTACAGTTTCGATGGAGAGGCGAATTATTCCATTGACAATATTGGTTACATCAGTAACTCAATGCGAGTCTATGTGAAAGACAATAAAGGTTGTAGACAATGGTTTGATGTGGTAGTTGCCCCTGCGGAGGTGCCTACTATTGAGTTTAGCCCAATATCCTACCGCTGTGACAATGGTTACGGAGTGGTTACAGTGACTATGAGTGCTACCTCTTCCAACTCCTATGAGTATCGCGTAGGATCAACAGAAAACTATCAAACAGTGAGTGGTACTTCGTTTATGCTAACATTAGAACCAAACACACATTTGGTTCAGGTTCGTTATGTTACTCAATCGAATATAGCTTCTAAAAATCTGTTGTTCCAAGAGGATTTTGGTTCGGGTGCTGATATTTGTATGCCAAATATCAACAACTTGACTTGTCGTGAAAATCAAACGTTATTCGATGGAGAATATGCTATCACTCAACAAGTAGCTACCAATGCCAATTGGGTGAATCCAACACCTACTGATCCAACAGGTGGTAGATATTTGGCAGTGATGGGTAACGGAAATAATGAGATAATTTATAAAAAACGAATATCCGGATTCGTAACTAACACATCCGATGCTCACCTACAATTTGATGTGCGTAGCTTACTTCTAAATACGGGAACAAATGCCAATTTATATGTAGAATTACGAACCACCACAGGGGTCGTTCTCAGCAGTCAGCATGTTGGAAATGGAAACATTCCTCACGGAGGCAATTGGGAAACACATAAGGTAACTTTTCCAAAAAACACAATTAAAGAAAATACCTTAGAAGTGGTAATCATCAATAAAGCAAATAGCTCGGTAGGAAACTTGGGGAATGATGTTGCTATTGACAATATTGAGGTGTGGCAAGATACTCAACACTGTGAAGCTATGGTTTCTAAGCCGATAACTATCGAAAAGAATAAACAGTTATATATTGAAAAAATAGCTGAAACTAACGTAAGATGTAAAGGAAGTTCGGACGGAACTTTGACCATTAAGGTCAATAATCCTCCTGCATCACGCGTGATTGAATATGCTATCGGCAGTCAAGTTTCTTGGACAACGGTAACTTTAACGACAACTAACAACACTTTCGTAGCTACAGGTTTACCTGTGACAACCAACGGTGTGATTTTCGTTAGAGACGCCAATCAGCCTTCTTGTATGGTAGATTTCACTCCATACACTATTGGCGATGCAATTCCTATTGTAGTAAAGGCTGAAGTCGTTAAAAAAGTCACTTGTGGAGCTATTCCAGGGGCTACCGTCCTTGTTACAGCAACGGGTGGAAATCCTTCATCGTATAACTATCAATTAGGCCCAACGGCTTTCACTTCTAACAATCAATTTGTGAACATATCAGCAGGGACTTACACTGTAACAGTTCGTGATGGTAATGGCTGTGAGGAGTCTATTTCTTTGGTAATAGAAGACAAAAAACCTTTAACCATTACTGCTGAAACCATCTATTGTTATGATGGAATCGGAAACGGAAGTGTACGTATCTCTGTAACCGAAGGAAATGAAGGTTATCGCTTCCAGCGTGTGGGAGATGCTAATATGTACACATCTGTTGATGATTCGTATCTATTTACAGGACTAAGCGTTGGAAACCATACCTTTACCGTCACAGACAATGCGGGATGTTCAGCTACTGTGATAGCTACCGTTTATCCACCTATGCGTTTGCAAGTGACTGAAAACAATCAATATATAGGTTGTACTACAGGAGCTACCGTAACCTTTACACTGACGGCTATGGGAGGTGATCCTTTAGCTACGAAAGAATTTAGAGTTAGCAATGATGGGGGAGCTACATATACAAATTTTGCCTCTGCAACCTCTAATGCTACATACAGCACTTCTACACCAGGAGACTATCGATTTATGGTAATTTATTTCCCGAATGGTGAAGCCTGCGAAGCTATCGTAGAGAGAAAGGTTATTTACGACCCTCCGCGATTCTTAAATCCAAGCGTTACAACCCAAGAGGCGTTCTGTGGACAAAACAATGGAGCAATCATCGTTAAACCAAGTGATTTTTACTCGTCTACAGCTTCCAACACTGTAAATGTGTTTAAATTGGATGCCACAGGAAATCGGATATTACCAGCGGTAACCCCAACAGCTTTGGCCATTGGAAGTTATCTAGTAGAAATTACTGATGATAGAGGCTGTGTGGTAACCACCACAGTAACCGTCCCAGGAGTGGAAGCCATGACAGCAACAGCGACTCAAATTACCCCAATCAGTTGTAGAGAAACAGGAGGATTGAAATTAGCGGAATGGCAAGTGTCTGTCAATAGTGGTGGCAGACCTCCGTTTACTGTGAAGGTTGAAAGCACCTCAAATGGTTACTCACAAACAAGAATTTTGACCTCTCATTCAACAAGTACGTTCAATGGATTGGATTTCGGACAATACAACGCTATTGTTACTGACCTTAACGGCTGTGAAGTTACCATACCTTTTGATGTATTGGCAAATGCGAATTTTATCCTTACCACTCAAGTTGCAACACCTACCGCGTGTGCAACTACGGGAACGGTGAGTGTTACCGCATTCACTACTATTACAGGAGGTTTGGAAAATGCTACACAGGGTTATTGGTTTGCTATTTACCAACCAGGTATTGAAAACATGTTACCTACAACGTTTACAGGAAGTATTCAAACCGTAACTCACGGAACACGACAGACAGTATGGCACAAACATACAGCCCAAACAGTTAGTGGGTCAGTGACTACATCTGCAGGAATAACTTTCACAGGATTGGTGCCAGGGGTTGAGTACACCTTTACGATGTACAACAGTGGCACGAGATGTTATTATACACAGCGGGCAACCATCCCTGTACCGACTTTCTCAACATTGACTTCTACCATTACGGCAACTAAGCCTACAAGGTGTAGTAGTGCCAATGATGGAAGTGTAACGTTCACTGCATCAGGAACGCAAACTTCAACGACTTTCATTAACGCTCAAGTATATAATTACATCGGCAATACGGAAGTTACTGGAGCTACACAGACATTTGTACCAGGAAGTACTGCTACAATATTTAATTTACCTGCAGGAAGATATTATATTGTGTTTACAGAACAAGATAATTCAGGAAATGACACTTGCGTAAACGCTTCCAAAGATTTTACCATAGAGAAAGCCACAGCAGAACTGTCTGTATCAGCGACAACGATAGTAAATGCAACTTGTAGTAACGACGGTTTAGTTCGTTTGAGCTTCAACGGAGGAAAAGCTCCTTACAAGTATGACATTGTGACGGGAAGTGCTGTACCGACATATCCGTTGAACACTCACGCAACTACGGTAGTTATTCCTCAGGGAACTGCCATATGGACGGTCTATGTGCGTGACGATTACGGCTGTACGAAAAGCACCACCGTATTCGTACCGAAAGATGAAGAACCTCAGATTGGAACTACCAACGTAATGTTCTGTAGTACAGACCCGAATACGTTGGAAACTCCTGTACGCATCACCATGAACCAGTTGGGAGTAGGAAACCATTTCTATACACTTCAGACAAGTTCTGGCGTAAAACCAGCAGAAAACATCACTTGGGATGCCTCAGGAAAAGCGTTCTCATTGAACTTAGAGGCTGGTTCTTACACCATCACCATACGCGATGGTAATAGCTGTAGCTCAACGACTACCTTCGTGGTAAATGAATTGATTCAGTACACAGCGAACATAAGCAGTGTGGTTACTTGTAGAACAACCGTTCCTACGGTAGAAATTAGCGTAAGCACTCCAACAGGCGGTACTGGTACGTATTCCTACATCTTGGAGCAAATCGAAGAAAAAGGAACTGCAAGTGAAACAGTTACGGTAGTGTTGGCAGGAGCTTATATACCTACGATTACTCTGTTGAATCCTACATATGGAGATTATCGTATAGCGGTATATGATGCAAACACCGTTGGATGCCCTGTTTATAAGGATTTACAAGTTCAAGAGCCGATAACACCGAATGTTGCTGATGCAACCTTGGTAGCCACGCCACTCACTTGCGACCCAAATGTAGGCGAAATTATCATAAGTATGCCAAACTCAGACCCGGCAGGATTTACGTTTACCATTGTTCGCATGGAAGACTTAACCCCTGGAGGTGTCGTAGCCACTACGACTACAGCTCCAAGCACAACAGACAATTACACCGCTGACTTCACAGGATTGAGAGGTACGGTGGCAGGAGTACGCTACACCATTCGTGTAATGTCAAATGACAACCATTGTCAAGCGGAAAGGTCTATCACACTGACCGCTCCAGAGCCATTGACTTTACAAAATGGAGCTATCACAGCAAGTGCATACACCTGTGGAGGCAACGGACGAATGAATCCTGCAACACTGACTTTTGATATGACAAAAGTGAAAGGAGGAACATCTCCATATCAGGCAACTTTCTACGACGTTACAACTAACGCTGCCTTAGGTAACGGAAACTCTTACACTCTACCTGATTTGAACGGAGGGACATTCTATATGATGATAACCGATCAAAACGGATGTACAGTGTCAAGCACAACTCCTGTGACTGTGACTCCTACATTTAGCTTAGAAGCTATTACCGTAACTATCACACAAAGCATTACTTGTAGTCGTGATGAACAGATTGGTGTTGAAGTGTCCGTGTTACCAAGCTATTTGGGAACTAACTTAAACTATATCTTAAGAAACATAGATACAGAAACGGTTGTAACACAAACTACAATCACTTCAACTTCGCATACATTCGTAGGTTTAGGTATGGGTAACTATGAAATTAAGGTTGTCAACCTAAGTACAGGTTGTGAATTGACTTCCACCCACCGAGTGGACAATCCTAATACCTTTGAAGTAATGGCTGAAAATATCGTCCGTCCAACATGTTACGGTGATTCGGGTAGCGTTTCTTTACGTTTCGTAGATGTAGCCTTAGGAAATGGCAATCAAGCCATCGATGGATTTACATACACTATTACGTCGGTAATAAATTCAACCGAAGTGTACACTGGTACTATGACCACAGATACTACAGGTATTATCAACCTAAAATCTGGAGCGTATGAAGTAATTGCTAAATCATTATTGAATGACTGTGAAACATCACCAATTCGCTTAGTGATTCCACAAAGTCCTCCAAAAATTGAAATTCAAGCCAATGAAACCTATGGAGTTACCTGCGACAATAACAAAGGTGAAGTGTTGGTAACTATCAAAGGAGGAGAAGCTCCGTTTGAGGTAACATTAACTGGTGGTGGAGCTCCAATCACTAAAACGGGTGTGGTTCAGTATGCTCTATTCACTGGATTGAGTGCCGATAATTATACCATCTCTGTAACGGATGCTGTAGGGTGTACGACGTTTACTGGAACAACTTCCTTGACGTTGCTACAACCAAATAGCGTCTCAGCTACCATATCTGTAACACACATTACGTGTATTGGAGACCAGAATGGAATCATTACCGTTAACGCCAGTGGAGGATCGGGAGAGGGAACATACTATTATGCTCTTTACAAGGATAATACACTTTATCGAGAACCTCAGACTTCGAATGTTTTCACAGATTTAGGTGAAGCTACTTACTTCGTTGAAATCATCGATGCGTGGAATTGTGGTATCAGGACATCTCCAGTGAACATTTATGAACCAAGTCCAATGAATGTAGAAATCATCCGTGGAAGCTCTAGATTCTCCGTATGCCATGGAGAAGAAAATGCGTATGTGAGAGTCAAAGTTATCGGAGGAGGAACAGCTCCATATCGAGTTTCGGTAGTCCACAAAGGCAGTTTTGTTGAAGTGGGAAGCTATTCCAACGTGAGTCCTGGTACAGAATTGGAATTTAAAAATAACAACATAGGTCCAGGAAACTACGAGATTCGAATGACCGATGCCAACGAATGTTTGATGCAAAATACGGTGTCTTTCACGGTGGTAGAGTTTCCTGATTTGACTATACGACACGTGGAACAACAAGGTACATGTATCGACAACCAATATTCTGACTATCTGGAAGTTGGATTTGCTATTGAGTTGGATTTCTCTAAGTTGTACTACACTCTGAATGGTTCTTCTACAAAAAATACGTTCTCAAACACCACACGTTTTGCTGGACGTATCTATGACTTTGACAGAACCATTAAAAAGCAACAGATTACAGTGTACTATGAAGATACTGTTTTAGGACTCTCTGAAAGTTGTAGCATTACAGCTGATCCTTTTACGGTTTACAACGTGCTACCTTTAACATTGGAAAGAGTAACGGACATGAGGCTGAATACCATTGAGGTTATTGCGGAACAAGGAACTCCTCAGTACACTTTCTATTTCAATGGAAAAGAACAAGGGAAAAATTCCGTGTATGTGATGAATATAAACGACCCTCAACGCATTGAAGATGGTAAGATAATCAAAATTATTGAAGTAATGGTTCAAGATTCCGCTGGATGTACTAGAACGATGACCATAGAGCAAGAATATTTCGACATCACCATTCCGAACTATTTCACCCCCGATGGAGATGGAATAAACGATTCTTGGAAACCTCGAAATATGGAAAATTTTGCAAATTCAAATGTACATATATACGACCGATACGGACGAAGAATCAAAACGTTACAATTTGTAAATGGAGTTCTTGATGAATGGGACGGAAACTATAACCATAAACCAGTACCTTCGGGGGACTACTGGTACATCATCGAAATAAATCGCCAAGATGATAACCGTCGATTTATGGGACACTTTACCTTGTATCGATAAGATCAATGGTTTCTACAACAGATTGTAAGATATTGTGACTCTTACAACATCTCTGTGGTAAGTGTAGAGCGAATTTATTAGATAAACAAAAAGGAGGTAATTTATATCAACATTTAAGACATAATTCAAAAGATTTTGATTCTTTTTGAAAGAGGATTGTATATACGGTATATTGCTGAAATATAATAAGTTATTATTGAAAAATGTTGTTAGTTTTGGGTAAATCTGCACCGATAATTAGGAGCTTTTGCTTCTGTTTTTCAAAGAAACTTGAAAATGGGAATATCCTATAATCTGTGTAAGAAAAAGTTATTCTGATTTTTTTTGGAGCTTTTACAAGCACTTTAAAAAAATCAGAATAACTTTTTGACTATTTTTAGCCCAAATTACGCGATAGGAATTTGGATTAAATAACCATAAACAGCATTTTCACATTTGAATGCTCAAAAGTTAGTACAAAATAAAAAGCCATCCTTTAAGGACAGCTTTTTAAAACGAAATAATATCTTTTGTTAAACGTTTTTTATTTTACTTTTTCAACAATAGCTTTGAAAGCCTCTGGATGGTTCATTGCCAAATCGGCAAGAACTTTACGATTCAACTCAATGCTGTTTGCTTTCAATTTCCCCATAAATTGAGAGTACGACAATCCGTGAAGTCTTGCTCCTGCGTTGATACGTACAATCCACAAAGCACGGAATGTTCTCTTTTTATTACGGCGGTCTCTGTAAGCGTACTGCATTGCTTTCTCAACAGCATTCTTAGCTACCGTCCAAACGTTTTTTCTACGACCAAAGAAACCTTTGGCTTGCTTCATTATTTTTTTTCTGCGAGCTCTACGAGCTACTGCGTTTACTGATCTTGGCATAAATGTTAATTATTTTTTGTAGTAGGTGGTCATTTTCAGACACTTCGTTTTACCTAACTCCATGGTTATTAATTCCCTTTTTGAGCTAAAAGTCTTTCACTTTGAATTACTCAGATGTTAAAAGAACAATTATTTCAAACCTAATTGTCTTTTCACACTTGCTTCATCATTTGGATGAACCAATGTTGTGTGTGTTAATTTCAACTTACGTTTAGTCGATTTTTTAGTCAAAATGTGACTTTTGTAAGCGTGCTTTCTTTTAATTTTACCAGAGCCTGTTACTTGAAAGCGTTTTTTAGCCCCTGATTTAGTTTTAATTTTTGGCATCTTGCTTTTGATTTTTGCGATATTATTTCGTTTTTATTGTTTGATGTTTTCTGCAAAACGGGTGCAAAACTACAACATTATTTTTTCTTAGGCAAGGGTGCAAGGAACATTGTCATGCGTTTTCCTTCCAACTTTGGCATTTGTTCCACTTTTCCGAACTCTTCCAAGTCGGTTGCAAGACGCAATAGCAAAATTTCACCTTGGTCTTTGTAAATTATTGAACGTCCTTTGAAGAAAACATACGCTTTCACTTTAGCACCTTCTTTCAAGAATTTTTCGCCGTGTTTTTTCTTAAACTCATAATCGTGCTCATCCGTTTGAGGTCCAAAACGAATTTCCTTGATAACTACTTTTGTGGCCTTTGCCTTAATTTCTTTTTCACGTTTCTTCTGTTCGTAAAGGAATTTTTTGTAATCGATTACTTTACAAACAGGAGGTGTTGCATTTGGCGAGATTTCTACCAAATCCAACTCTAATTCATCTGCAATTTCTAATGCTTTGCGAGTGGGATATATGCCTACTTCGACATTTTCCCCGACCAAACGAACCTCCGGCACACGAATCTCGTTATTAATTCGGTGTGGTTGTTTGTCATCTCTACCTGGAGTGTTTACCTTCTTGTTAATAATCTTCCTGATTTTTAATTAATACTATTTTTAACTCAAAGAATAATAAATTAGCACCTACAGAAGTGATTATGTACTAGTATTGATAGTGTAGTTTCCAAAATAAATCAGATAATCAACTGTATATCAATAGTTTTACTTCTATTTCGCTATAAGCTATTCTCTTATTTAAACGACTTTATACTTTTTCCAATTTCAGTTTCAACAATCTTAACGAAAGCATCTACAGAAAGTGTTCCTAAACTTTCGCCTCCATGTTTTCTTACAGAAACTGTGGCTTCTTTTTCCTCATTTTCCCCTACAATTAACATATAAGGTATCTTTTGCGTCTCTGCTTCGCGGATTTTTTTACCAATCGTTTCATTACGATTGTCTACCAAAGTGCGAATATCGAAATTTTCTAATAATTTCAAAACTTTTTGAGCATAATTTTCATATTTCTCGCTAAGGGAAAGTATAATAGCTTGATTCGGCATTAACCAAAGTGGGAAGTTACCTGCCGTATGCTCCAACAAAATCGCCACAAAACGCTCCATACTTCCGAAAGGAGCTCGGTGTATCATAACAGGTCTATGTAGTTCATTGTCAGAACCTTTATACCACAAATCGAAACGCTCTGGCAGATTGTAATCCACTTGGATTGTCCCGAGCTGCCAATTTCTTCCCAAAGCATCTTTCACCATAAAGTCTAATTTAGGTCCGTAGAAAGCCGCTTCGCCCGTTTCAATCACATAATTCAATCCTTTTTCTTTGGCAGCGTTGATAATAGCCTGTTCTGCTTTTTGCCAATTTTCATCGGAACCTATATATTTAGTCGGATTTTCAGGGTCACGCAACGAAACTTGCGCTGTAAAATTCTCAAAACCAAGCGAACCAAATACATACAACACCAAATCAATCACGTTTTTAAACTCTTGATCTAACTGCTCAGGAGTACAGAATATGTGAGCATCGTCTTGAGTGAAGCAACGCACACGAGTAAGTCCGTGAAGTTCACCACTTTGCTCGTAGCGATACACCGTTCCAAATTCGGCAAAACGCTTCGGCAAATCACGATAACTCCAAGGTTTTGAGTTATAAATTTCGCAGTGATGCGGACAGTTCATCGGTTTTAGTAGGTACTCTTCACCTTCGTTAGGTGTTGCAATGGGTTGGAAACTATCTTTGCCATATTTTTCCCAATGTCCTGAAGTTACATACAAATCTTTATGTCCGATATGTGGAGACACAACCTGCTCGTATCCAGCTTGTTTTTGTGCTTTCCGCAAGAATTGTTCTAAACGCTCACGAAGTGCTGCTCCTTTGGGTAACCACAACGGAAGCCCTTGCCCAACCTTATTTGAAAAGGTAAACAACTCTAACTCTTTGCCTAACTTTCTGTGGTCTCGTTTTTTAGCTTCTTCCAAAAGGGCTAAATATTCCGTCAAATCTTTCTGTTTTGGGAACGAAATTCCGTAAACACGTGTTAGCTGTTTGTTTTTTTCATCACCTCGCCAATACGCTCCTGCGATACTCAATATTTTTACCGCTTTCACAAAACCTGTATTAGGCAAATGCCCTCCACGACAAAGATCGGTAAAGGTGCTGTGATCACAGAAAGTGATTGAACCATCCTCTAAATTTTCTATCAATTCTGTTTTGTACGGATTGTTTTTGTAAAAATCCAATGCCTCCTTTTTACTTACGGAACGCATTGAAAATAAATGCTTTCCTTTGGCGATTTCGAGCATTTTTTTCTCAATTTCTGGAATATCTTTTTCAGAAAAACTATGTTGTCCGAAGTCTACATCATAATAGAATCCATTATCAATAGCAGGGCCTATCGTTAGTTTAATATCTGAGTATGTTTCTTCCAAAGCCTGTGCTAAAATGTGGGCTGAGGAATGCCAGAAAGTTTTCTTTCCTTCGGTATCATTCCAGGTATATAAAATTAGACTTCCGTCGGTGGTCAAAGGCGTGGTAGTCTCAACCACTTTTCCGTCGTAACTTGCTGACAACACGTTTCTTGCCAAGCCCTCACTAATGCTGAGAGCCACTTCATAAGGAGTTATGCCCTTGTTAAACTCTTTAACTGAACCGTCGGGTAGTGTAACTTTGATCATATAATTTACTTATTTAAAGCGACAAATGTAAAAAAATAAAACGAAAAATGAAAAAATTAACGCATATTCTATTAGTGAGAATCGATTTTCATCAACTTTTGTGAGTTTTGATACACAGCTGCTTGTTAATACAGAAGACGTTATTTAGTGCTGTCATAGCAGATAACAAGATATAAAAAATGTTAAATAAAACCTCTTTGTCTTAGAAAAACTGAAACGAATTTCTTAAATCATTACAAATCTAATTATTTTATAAGATTTTTAACACTTAAGACAAATATTTTTACTACCTTGCGAGGCACAAAATACGAGGTATAACATATGGAAAATAATACTACTGTCGACATACGACAAATTAATGAGCGAATTGAAAATGAAAGCCTTTTTGTAGATTCACTCACGCGAGAGATGAATAAAGTAATCGTTGGGCAACGACATATGGTTGATGCTTTGCTCATCGGATTGTTAGGACAAGGACATATCCTTTTGGAAGGAGTTCCAGGCTTAGCGAAAACACTATCAATAAACACTTTAGCTAAGGCTGTACATGGATCCTTCAGTCGCATTCAGTTTACCCCTGATTTACTCCCTGCTGACGTGGTAGGAACGATGACCTACAACATCAAGCAAAATGAATTTTCTATCAAAAAGGGGCCTATATTTGCTAACTTTATTCTTGCGGATGAAATAAACAGAGCTCCTGCCAAAGTGCAATCTGCACTACTGGAAGCGATGCAGGAAAAACAAGTTACTATCGGCGATAATACTTTTGTCCTCGACAAACCTTTCATGGTAATGGCTACACAGAACCCTGTAGAACAAGAAGGTACATATCCTTTACCAGAGGCTCAAGTGGATCGTTTCATGCTCAAAGCTGTGATTGACTACCCAAAACTGGATGAAGAGCAATTCATTATGCGTAACAACTTATCAGGCCAACAAGAGGTAGTAAATCAAGTAGTTAGCCTAGATCAAATTCGCAGAGCTCAGCAAGTGGTTCGTGAAGTGTATATGGATGAAAAAATTGAAAAATATATTTTGGATATTATTTTTGCCACACGCTATCCTGAAAAATATAATTTAGCTGATTTAAAACCTCTTATAAAATTTGGAGCTTCGCCTCGTGGAAGTATCAATTTAGCAACTGCTGCCAAGTGTCATGCTTTTATCAAACGACGTGGTTATGTGATTCCTGAGGACGTACGTGCTGTTATTTATGATGTGTTGCGTCATCGTATTGGAATTACATATGAAGCAGAAGCAGAAAATGTTACTTCCGTTGAGATTATCAACAAAATCGTAAACACAGTAGAAGTTCCTTAGAGCTGTTGTTTTTACATTTAAAATTATTACTTTTTTGATTATGAAACGATTTGTCGTCTTGTCTTTTTTTGTTGTTTTTATTCTCAATGGATATACACAAGAACGAAAATACTCGCATTTTTACGAGCAACGGTCAGATTTGTTTGAAAAGCTACCTGTAACCTCAGAAGATATTGTTTTCATAGGAAATAGCATAACTAACGGAGGTGAATGGAGTGAGTTATTCCCTGAGAAAAAAGTGAAAAACAGAGGTATCAGTGCAGATACGACCGAAGGAGTTTATGAGCGTTTAGATTATATCGTAAAGGCTAAACCTGCTAAAATATTTTTGATGATAGGAGTGAATGACATCGCCCGAGGTTTTGAGGTAAAAACCATCGTCGATAATATGAAGAAAATTGTACAAAAAATACAACAAGAATCTCCCACAACAAAGATTCATATTCAGAGTTTATTGCCTGTAAATCCTGATTTCGGCACATTCAAAAATCATATGAGACCAGAAGTAATAAAGCATATCAACCAAAGGTATAAACTTATTGCTGAAGAATATGGAGCTATGTACATTGACCTATACCCATATTTTGTGGAAAAAGGAACCGATAAATTGGCAGCCAAATACACCAATGATGGTTTGCACTTAATGGCAGAGGGGTATTTTCAATGGAGAGATATTTTACACCCGTATTTGTGAACCTGAATTCATTTATTATTAGATGGGAAATGAAAAAAAAAAGAAATACAAGGATATAAAATCAATTCAAAACCGATTAGCATCAATGCAATATATCAACGTTTTAACAGATGCAAATGGTAGCTGTAGGATATTTTATGTCTTTTTTTAGTTTTTGCAACATCTTGTAAGAAGAATCTACGTGAGGATTACGTAGTTCAGAATACACAAAGGGTAGCAAAATGATAGACGAAATAACTGGTTAAAAAAACAAGATTTTAACACTGTTTTTACTGATTTTCTAAATTCAGATTTATAAATGATACTAAAAGGGAAGTTACTTGATTAGGCAATTTTTACAGATAAAACCTATGTTTAACGCCTGGTTTGAAAGTATTTAACTGAAAAAATGGACACAAAAGAAATATTAAAAAAGGTACGAAAAGTAGAAATTAAAACCCGCCGATTGAGTGATAACATCTTCGGAGGGGAATATCATTCTACGTTTAAAGGACGTGGGATGACTTTCTCGGAGGTGCGTCCATACCAATATGGTGATGATATCCGCAATATCGACTGGAACGTAACGGCTCGTTATAACGAACCTTTCGTAAAAGTTTTTGAAGAGGAGCGTGAACTGACGCTAATGCTAATGGTTGATGTTAGTGGTAGTGAACTCTTCGGGACGATGAACCAATTCAAAAGCGAAATCATCACTGAAATAGCTGCAACTTTAGCGTTTTCGGCCTTGCAAAACAATGATAAAACAGGATTAATTCTTTTTTCTGACACAGTAGAACTTTACATTCCTCCGAAAAAAGGAAAATCACACGTACTGAGAATAATACGCGAACTGATTGAATTTCAACCAAAAAGCAAGAAAACAAACATTTCCAAAGCCTTGGAATTTCTAAGTCAGGTACTGAAAAAGAAAGCAATCGTATTTATACTTTCTGACTTTATGGATAAAGGGTACGAAAAACCTATTCAGATTGCGGCTAAAAAGCACGATGTAACAGGCATCCGCATTTATGACCAAAAGGAAACTACTTTACCAAACTTGGGATACATCACTGTGAAAGATGCAGAAACAGGCGAACTGATACTGGTGAACACGGCTTCAAAATCGGCTCGGATGCAGTATGAAAAGTATTACAGAGAAAATGTTGCTTATTACGAAAATTTGTTACAAAAGTCAGGAGCTGGAACTGTAAGTTGCCGATGTGATGAGAGTTACACTCAAAAGTTATTAGGTTATTTTAAACGAAGAGGATAAAATGAAAGATAAATTTATCATTTTTTGTGGATTGTTTTGGAGTATATTTTCAGCTAATTCACAGGAAATTAAGGTAGAAACCGACACTAAAAACATCAAAATAGGTGAACAGATACGATATAAAATTTCGGTAGAAACTACAACTGAAGAACCTATTTCATTCCCTGAAGGACAGACATTTATGCCTCTGGAGATGGTGCGTTCGTCTGCCATTGACACAATGCGAAAGCAAGAAAAATATCGCTTGATAAAAGAATATTTTCTAACGCAATTCGACTCAGGAAGTTACACCATTCCACGTCAAAAAATAATTATTAATTCTAAAGATTTTTACACTGATTCTTTACTCGTAGAGGTACGTTCGATACCAATAGACACGCTCAAACAACCTCTTTTTGATGTGAAACCAATCATAGGTGTGAATTCAACTTCAAAATCAAGGGTTTATCTGTGGGTTTTACTTGGAATCATCATCATTATAACAATCGGATTTTTAGCATATTACTTCTTTTTCCATAAGAAAAAATTGTCCGAAGAGGAATTGCGAAGGAGGTTACCTCCTTTCGAAAGGGCAATTGAAGATCTGAAAAAATTGCAAAATTCCAAATATCTAATCGAATCGAATCACAAGGCGTATTACTCAAAATTGACAGATATTGTCCGCGAATATTTGGAAGACGATGTACATATTTTAGCTAAAGAAAGTACTACGGATGAGTTACTTTCTAAAATAAAATTAATGCAAGAAAATGGCAGTCTGAATCTTTCGGAAGAAACGGTAAAAAACCTAAAATCAGTACTACAAACTGCTGATTTAGTAAAATTTGCCAAAAGCAAACCCGCTGACAGTACCGCCGAATACGATCGGAAAATCATTGAAGAGGTCATCATTAAAACTAAACAAGCCATACCCGAAGTAATAGAAACGACAGAAGGCTTGTCCGAAAAAGTTGCGGAAATTCAGAACAAAAACAAAAAACGGAAACTTGTTGTCATTTCAGGGATTGCCTGTACGGTGGCATTGCTTATCGGGAGTTTAGTCTATTTCTATGCCGATAGCATTACTCAACTTTTTTATAACAGTCAATACATCAAAGAATTATATGAAAAAAAATGGGTAACAAGTGACTATGGTGTGCCGATTACAGAACTATCAACTCCTGAAATTCTAAAACGTAAACAAATTGTTAATTTACAAGAGGTTGGAATGCCTGTGAAGAAACAACATTTTTTTGAATTTGGAAGTATTCATTCAGAATTGTACGTAATGACTAGTATTATTACATTTCACCCTCAAACGAACGGACAACAAGCTGAGTTAAATCCCGAATTAGTCAACAATTTGATACTATCGCAAATAGAAGCTGCTAAAGCAACCAATATTACGACATTCACCGAAGAATATACTTCAACCTCAGGTGCGAAGGGTATGAAAGTTTACGGAAAAATGGTTTTAGTAAATGAAAAAACAAAATCGCCTTTTCAGGCTCATTATGAACTATATAGTTTCACAGAAAATGGAGCTTTACAGCAACTATTAATCACTCATATTGACGACCCTAATGCTTATAAAATCGCCGAAAAAATTGTAAATTCAATTCATTTCAAACGGGAATAGCTCTTATTCGAAAAGAACATGGTATAATCCTCATGGAATGTTGATTTATATCATCAAAAAAATATGTAAGAAAAATGATTTTAAGAATTAACGTATGTTTAAAGATATAACTTTTGCAAATCCAATCTTCTTTTGGTTATTGGCAATCATTCCTTTGTTAGTCTTATGGTATGTTTATACATACAAAAAATCAAGACCAACGCTAACCCTTTCATCAGCCGCCATTTTTAAGCAAAAAAGCGGATGGACAACCTTTGGGTATCATTTATTATTTGCGTTGCGAATATTAGCTATAACGTTGATTATAATAGCATTAGCTCGTCCACAAACTCGCTCAGAATCTGCTAAAACCAAGATTACTGAAGGAATCGACATCGTGATGGCAATTGATGTGTCGTCCAGTATGCTTTCACAAGATTTAAAGCCAAATCGGTTTGAAGCATTGAAAAAAGTAGCATCGCAGTTCGTACGCGATAGAGTTTCGGACAGAATTGGTTTGGTTGTTTACGCAGGAGAAAGTTACACTCAGACACCTGTAACAAGTGATAAATCAGTAATAATCAACGCAATAAATGCTCTTACTTACGGACAAATAGAAGATGGAACTGCCATTGGTATGGGACTCGCTACTGCCGTAAACCGGTTGAAAGACAGCAAAGCAAAGAGCCGTGTCATCATTCTACTTACCGATGGAGTGAATAACACAGGGTTTATAGACCCACAAACCGCTGCTGAAATGGCTGCTGAGTTTGGCATAAAGGTGTACACAATTGGTATCGGAACTAATGGAATGGCTCTATCTCCTTATGCTTTAAATGCTGACGGAAGTTTCGTTTACCGAATGACTCAAGTAAACATTGATGAACCACTGATGAAAAAAATAGCTCAAACTACTGAGGGAAAATACTTTAGAGCTACCAATAACAAAAAATTGGAAGAGATTTACGAAGAAATTAATAAAATGGAAACTACTGAAATTGAAGAATTCAAATACACAAAGGTGGAAGAAAAGTTTCGAATTTTAGCTCTAATTGGAGTCTTTTTATTGCTATTAGAATTTTTATTGAAGCACTCCATTTTCAGGAACGAAATATAAGGTTTTGATATCTATTCGTAGAAAAAAAACATGTAAACCAAATAGTTACGAAACACTTAAAAAGTAAAATAATTAGATAAGAAATAAATCGTGTCATGATACACATAGACGAAAAAATATATTTGTGGCTCATTTTATCGGTAGGGGTACTATTTTTATTGTTTTCTATCTCCCGCATCCGGATGAGACGACAACAAAAACAATTTTCCGATGAGAATCTACTAAAACGTTTAGCACCCGATCGTTCACGCTTTAAACCGTTGTTAAAGTTAGGAATACTTTCTGTTGTAATCGTGGCTCTATCGGTAGCATTAGCAAATCCAAAAGTAGGAACGAAACTCGAAACTGTTAAACGAGAAGGTGTGGACGTGTTTTTTGTTATTGATGTTTCTAAGAGTATGCTAGTGGAAGACGTGGCTCCCAATCGATTGGAAAAGGCTAAGCGATTAGTGTCCGAAACTCTAAATCAACTGAAAGGCGACCGAGTAGGAATTGTAGCGTATGCGGCCAGTGCTTATCCGGTGTTACCCTTGACAACTGACCATTCGGCTGCCAAAATGTTTTTGCAAAGTATGGACACCGATATGCTTTCCTCACAAGGGACGGCAATCCAAGAGGCGATACGAATGACATGCAGTTATTTCGACAATACGCAGGAAACGGCACGAATCTTGATAATCGTCTCTGATGGTGAAGATCATGAAATGGGAGCTTTGGAAGTCTCGGAAGAAGCTGTTAATCAAGGAGTAAGCATCTACACCATCGGTATAGGAACTGAAAAAGGAGGCCCTATCCCAATCAAGCAAGGCAACGTAACTCAGTCCTACAAACGTGACAAGAATGGCGAGGTAGTCATCTCTCGACTGAACGAGAATCTACTAAAAGAAATCGCAGAAAATGCCAACGGAAAATACATAAACGGCGAAAATACAAAAGAAACGATTGATGAACTTATAACCATTTTAGATGGCACTCAAAAAACCGAATTTGAAACTCAAAAATTTGTTGATTATCAAGATCAATTCCAATGGTTTTTGGCGGTAGCTCTGTTACTATTGGTCTTCGATTTATTTATTTTTGAACGTAAAACCCTGTGGGTAAAAAAACTCAATTTGTTTAACGAAAAGAAATAGAATGATGCGGATTTTATTATTTGTATTTTTATTAACAGGCTTCATAACTTTTGCTCAAAACAGAGAAGAACAAACTAAGAAAACTCTTGAAGAAGCAAAAAATAGGTCTGAAAAATATACTCAAAAGGGAAACAAGGCTTTCAACAGTGATAAACCTATTCAAGCAGAGGTTGAATATCGAAATGCAATTGCTGAAAACAAAGAAAACGGCATTGCTCAGTACAATTTAGGGACGATGTACTATAAACAAAAAAGCTACGACGAAGCTTTCTACCGATTGAAAAATGCGTCCACTTCAGCAGAGGTAAGTCATGCCGAAAAACATCAAATCTTCCATAACTTAGGGAATACATTTATGAAAGAAAAGGCATATGAAAAAGCTGTACAGGCATATCAAGAAGCATTACGAAATAATCCTAACGACGAAGAAACTCGCTATAACTTAGCTGTTGCTAAAGAGATGTTGAAGAAAAATCCTCCTCAAAGTCAAGATAATAAAGACAATAAACAAGATAACAACGAAAACAAAAACGACGAGAACAAAGACAGTCAAAATAAAGAGGAAAACAAAGACCAGAATAAGGATAATAAACAAGATAACAAAGAAAACGAAAAGGAGGAGAATAAAGATAATCAAGATAACAAAAACAATAAGGACAAAGAGAAGGACGACAATAAAGAAGATAAAAATCAAGATAAAGGCAACAACCAAGATAGACCCAATAATCCTGAAGATGGCAAGAATGACAAAGATAAGGGTGAAGGCAAAAACACTCCTGCGTCACTATCGCCTCAGCAGATGGAGCGTATTTTAGAGGCTATGAATAACGAAGATCGGAAAGTTCAGGAGAAAATTAACGCTAAAAAGGTAAAAGGTGAGCGTATCAAATCAGAAAAAGATTGGTAATAGCTTCTATGTTACTACTAATCAATAAGTTGGAGTTGATTGGCTTTAAGGTTTTGTCATCTATACAATTAGAAATAAAGAAAAAATATGAAACATCGCATATTATTTATTATTAGCTTATTTTTCAGTGTGTTACACTCTCAAGAAGTGGAATTTATTGCCAAGGTCAGCAAAGACAAATTGGGAGTAAATGAACGTTTGCGTATCGACTTCACAATGAACAAAAATGGAGATAATTTTACTCCTCCTGACTTTAAAGGGTTCACAGTAGTTATGGGGCCTTCGCAATCGGTTTCAGATATGTGGATGAATGGGGTGAGAACTTTCTCAAAATCATTTAGTTATACCTTGCAACCTACTGCTGAGGGAAAATTCACTATTCAAGGGGCGAGTATTGATATTGGTGGAAAGACCTATACCACAAAGCCAGTTGAAATAAGTGTTACGAAAGCAGTAGAAACACCTTCGTTGGATAAACCGACCACTGACCTTATTAAAGACAATTTGTTTTTGGTAGCAGAAGTTTCAAAAGGAAATCCATATCTGAACGAAGGAATCAGCGTAATCTATAAACTTTATGTGGGTGGACAAGTTGCATTGAATGATTTAAGAGTTGTGGATGTTCCAAAATTTCCTAACTTTTGGAGTCAAGAAATACGGATGGCCATGTCGCAGTATGAGGTAGATAATTGCACCTACCAAGGGAAAAATTTCCGTTGTGTGACCATAAAAAAGATGGTGCTATATCCACAAAAAACAGGAAAAATTACCTTGGAACCACTATCAATGGATGCAGTTTTGGCTGTACCTACGCAACAACGCGATTTTTTCGGCAGAAACATTATGCAACAATCCGTACAGCGAGTTAGCTCTGGGAATAGAGTACTTAACGTTCGTGAGCTTCCCGAAGAAGGAAAACCCGATGATTTTTCAGGAGCTGTGGGTGATTTTACTTTTGAGGTAAACGCAACCCGCAAAGAGCTGAATGCATCAGAATCGACTCAAATTAAAGTACAAGTTTCGGGGAATGGGAACTTGAAACTATTTGATTTACCTAAACTTACTTTCCCTTCATCTTTGGAGGTCTACAACCCTGAGCAAAAGGACAACGTCAACACCACCCTTTCGGGAATGCGAGGAACAGTAGAGCAAACTTATACAATTGTGCCTCAATATGGAGGAAAATATCCCGTAGGAGCTACTTCGTTTTCCTACTTTAACCCAAGTACACAGAAGTATCATACCGTTAAAACAGAAGATATTCTCCTTGATATTGCAGGAACTCCTGCCAAAGAAATTCAAAGCACGGGAGAAATAGTAAAACAAAGCGTACAAAATTTAGGAAATCAGTTCCGATTTTTACAACTCAATCCAAATTTACAACCAATAGATCAGCCTCTTTTTTTCAGTACATCGGCTTATTATTGGTGGTTATTTTTACCCCTACTCGCTATACCAATAGCTTTATTCTGGCAACGATTCCAGCAAAAAAGACAAGGCGATGTGGAAGGAAACAAAATCCGTAAAGCAAACCGTTTAGCCAAGAAGTATTTAAGTGAAGCAAAACAGAGAATAACGGACAAAGATACGTTCTATGAAGCACTAGAACGAGCTTTTCACAACTATTTGAAAGCTAAACTGAAAATTGAAACCTACGAAATGAGTAAGGAAAAAATCAGCTCACTGCTACAAGAAAAACAAGTGAAAGCCTCTACGCTGGAAACATTTATTAGCTTATTGAAAAACTGCGAATTAGCCCGTTACTCACAGGCTCATTCTGTTGCTTCATTGGAGAAAGATTATGAGCTATCAGTACAGGTACTCTCTGAGCTTGATAAGCAGATAAAGTAAGATATTGTGTTCGAATAAAACAAAAATATTAAAGAAATAACATAAAAAATACTATGAAATTACGATACATATTGAACATTAGTTTCTTTATTTTAGGACTGGGAACGAGCCTTGCACAGGACAATGAAAAGTTATTTTCTAAGGCTACAGAAAGTTACAATACGAACGATTTTAAAGGAGCTATAGAATCGTACATGAGTATCTTAGATTCGGGATATGAATCCTCAGAACTATACTACAACTTAGGAAATGCTCATTACAAGCTGAATCAAGTAGGAAGAAGTATTTACTACTACGAAAAAGCTCTTAAGCTCAATCCTGACAACGAGGATGCTCGTAACAATCTAGTATTCGCCAACCAAATGACGGTTGATGTTATCACTCCATTACCCAAAACGTGGTACACACAGTTATCAAACCGTATTACTTCATTATTTTCACTCAGTACATGGGCTATTTTTCCTATTTTGAGTGTTTTTGCTTTTGTAATATGCTTTTTGATTTACTTTTTCACCCCTTCAACAATCTTGAAACGCATATTTTTCACACTTACTCTTGTTTGCATAGTAACTGCTGTAGGCACCTATTTCATAGCAAATTTCCACTATAAAAACTATGTGAATGAGAAATATGCAATTCTATTCGAGAAAACCATCCGTGTTTTTGCTGAACCCAATGCGTATAGCTCAGAAGTATTTATTCTGCATGAAGGTACAAAGGTAGAAATTATCGAAACCCTTAACGAATGGATAAAAATCCGTTTGGCAGATGGAAAAATAGGATGGGTGAAGGAAAATGTGTTACGAGTTTTATAATACTTTAAGTAAACAATATCACTCTTTAATAACATCTTCATATTCAAACCAAAAGGATTCAAATTGACTCATTGTACGATACAAAAATTCCATAGTCTCACGCCAACTTTCCTTGTTATGGATATTCACACCGTATTTTTGGACGTAAACTCGACTGATTTCTTTCTGATTAGGAAGTATATGAGTTTCTTCGAAAATAGCATCAGGCAGATATTCTGTTAAAAGAATCTGTTTCAGGGAAAGCATTTTATTGTAGTATAAACACCTGTTTTCTAAATTGTTATCTTCGATATCAAGTGTTACCATTGCTTTTTTTTGGTCAAAATAGAATTTAAAACTGAAATCTTTAATTTTAGTGTCATAAAGCACCCATTTTCGAGGAAATGACTTGCCAAAAGAAATCCAAAATTCTTCGCGTAGTTTTTTTGCTTCTGCTCTGCTAAACATGTGTTGGTTTTTAAATCTGTGGTGAGGCTGATTAAAGCACTAAAAAACTTTGTCAATTTTTTCTCAATTTTGAAAAACGGAAAAGAATTTGACAAAGTTTCTATTTCAATTAAGTATTGCTTTTTTTTACATAACCTACTTCGTATCAAAGAATTAATTTGCACTCTCTTACCGAAGTAAATCCATATCTCAGGAAAATAATCCGAAGAGATTTTTATTCTAAGGTCATTAAGTAGCGTTCGGCATCTAAAGCTGCCATACACCCTGAACCAGCAGCTGTAATGGCTTGACGATAGCGACTATCAGCGGCATCTCCTGCTACGAAAACTCCTTTTACGTTGGTTTCAGAAGTTCCTGGCACATTTTTAATGTACCCCACTTCATCTAAAGTGATAAACTCCTTGAAAACATCGGTGTTTGGCTTATGTCCAATTGCAACGAAAAATCCTGTTACAGGTATTTCAGAGATTTCATTCGTTTGATTATTACGAACTTTAATCCCCGTAACTACCTGACCGTCACCTAAAACTTCTTCTGTTTCGGTATTGAAAAGCACTTCTATGTTTTGCGTTTTTAGCACACGTTCTTTCATGATTCTCGACGCACGAAACTCATCACGACGCACTAACATGGTTACTTTTTCACATATGTTAGATAGATACAAAGCTTCCTCACATGCCGAATCCCCAGCTCCTACGATAGCGACCTGTTGTTTTCGGTAAAAAAATCCATCGCAAACGGCACAAGCAGAAACGCCACCTCCCATCTTTAAGTAATGTTGTTCGGAAGGCAGACCTAAATATTTTGCAGAAGCTCCTGTAGCGATGATAACAGTTTTAGCGTGGATTTCGTGTGTTTCGTTTACCCAAACTTTATGAGGTGTTTGCGAAAAATCGACTTTTGTCACCCATCCGTTTCTTATTTCAGCACCAAAACGCTCTGCTTGTTGTTGCAGTTCAATCATCATTTCAGGACCTGTAATTCCCTTTGGATATCCAGGAAAATTTTCAACTTCATTGGTAGTGGTCAGCTGTCCTCCAGGTTGTTCTCCTTGGTATAAAACAGGAGACATATTGGCACGTGAGGCATAGATTGCCGCAGTGTATCCCGCTGGACCTGAGCCAATTATTAGGCATTTTACTTTTTCTATGTTTGCCATTGTATTACTGTTTTTTATAGTTAACCCCACAAAAATACATATTTTAAATGAATTAAACAATTATTTATCGAATGGTACAACGGTGAGGTGTTTTGAAAATATTTTAAAATAAATCTCAAAATATTTGGAGGTTTCATTTTTTCAATATACTTTTGCGGTGTATTAGTTAAGTAGAACACTAAATCAGTTTATGTATGATACGAATTCAAAATTTAGATTTTTCTTTCCACAAGAAAGTTGTATTCCAAAATTTGAACTTGCAGATTGAAGCAGGACAAATTTGTGGATTATTTGGAAAAAATGGGGTCGGGAAAACCACGTTGTTGTACAACCTCACAGGGTTATTGTTTCCTCACAAAGGAAAAGTGGAGATCTTGGGATTTGAACCTAAGAAGCGACAGACGGAATTCCTACAGGAAATTTTTCTAATTACCGATGAAGTATATCTGCCTGATATGTCGATTCGGCAATATGAAAAAACCATCGCTCCTTTTTATCCAAAGTTTGATACGGTACAATTCCTTGAATTTTTAAATAGATTTGAAATTCCCTCAGAAAGTCAGATTAATAAACTGAGCCTTGGACAGCGCAAAAAAGTCCTGATTAGCTTTGCCTTAGCAACGAATACTGCTATTGTACTGATGGATGAACCTACGAACGGACTCGACATTATGGGTAAAACTCAATTTCAAAAAATACTTGCTGAACAGATGAATGATGACCGCTATTTTATCATCAGTACACATCAAGCTAAAGATTTAGAAAATCTTATCGACCGCGTGATAGTATTGGATAATGAAAAAATATTATTCAATCAATCTGTACGAACGATTTCTGAGAAACTAAATTTTAAAATTTCAGAAAATAAAGCTGAGCTGAGCAAGGCTTTTTATGCTGAAACCAATTTCTTTGGCAATGTAATGGTACTTCCCAATCATGAGAATACCGAAAATCGGGTGGATTTGGAATTGCTTTACAAAGCCGTAACTACTAATTCTGAACAAATAAATCAATGGTTTAACTCAAAATAACAACATCCCATGAAACAAATTGGACTATTACTCCGCAAGGAATGGACGGAAAAACGTACGTTTTTTATATTTTTTACAATAGTAGCATTACTCATAAGTATAGGTGTGATATCCTACTATTGTTATGTCAGTTGGATAAATTCAGTAGATACAGGATATTTCTTTTTCTCTACAGAGGCTTTTATGATGCCCTATATAGTCACAATATTTGTGTGGGCTATCATCTCTCCCTACATCGCTTTTAGGGATTTTAAGAAAAGAAAATCAGCTATTTACGAATGGTTAATTCCTGCTACTCCAACTCAGAAATGGTTGGTTAAATGGTTTATCTATTGTGTTTTGTTCTTTATCTTTTTCACAATCCTGTATGGATTTTTGTATTATATTTCAGCTCAAATAGTGGATAAATTGGACTTTGTAAATACGTATGCTCCAGAAGATTTTGGACTACCTTCATTTAGCCATTTTATTGGAATGGGAACAGTTATTTGTCTGATGGCACAGTCTATTTTCTTTGCAGGAGTACTGTTTTTTAATAAATTTTCCATGTTTTTCACTACTTTTTCTTTCTTTTTATGGATTTGTTTTATGATAGCTTTGAATTCAATTTTAGGAGAATATGGCAGTATTTTTTTTGATACTGTATTGGGGGTGGAAGCAGATGAAGGAATGGGCTATTATGCTATTCACAAAAATTCAGAAAATATAAAATTGTTATTAACCTTGTTATTTTATATCGGAATTTTTATGTTGTACACATTATCTTATTTTAAATTTAAGGAAAAAGAAATACGATAGCCTATGGAAATTAGAGATACTGGACGAGCCATTTATTTACAAATAGCAGAATTTGTCTGCAAGAAAATTCTGTTAGATGAATGGCTCCCTGAAACTAAAATACCGAGTGTTAGAGAGTTAGCAGTACAATTGACTGTAAACCCCAATACAGTAGCTCGAAGTTACGAAGTACTAAAAACTAACGGAATTATCATCGATAAGCGAGGGATTGGCTACTTCGTTGAAAAAGAAGGAAAGCAACAAGCTAAAAACTTCCGACAAGCGGATTTTCTTGAGAATGAATTACCTACTTTTTTCAACACATTGCACACTTTGGGAATAGAACTAAATGATTTAGAACCTAAATTTCAAGTATTTAAACAACAATTAAAAGCTAAACAAGATGAAAACCAGTAATAAAATTCTTATGGGACTTGGAGTAACGCTATTGCTATTTCCTATTTTTTTGACACTGCTCAAAAATGTAGAAAATAAAAAAGCTCCGAAAGTATTCAATAAATACACGTATGACTATGTTCCTGAAAAGCTACCACCTTTCAAACATCTGAAAGTTGTAGGAAGTTATCACAACATGCAATTAGCATTCGCATCCTCGGATTCTGCCTTTGCGTTCGTTCCTCAGGACAAATCAGCTCCCCGACCTAAATTTATCTATCATCAGGATACACTTATAGTTTCTTATGAGAATATAAAAACAGAAAAAAACTTGGAATACACTTATTTCTTTCAAGTTCACACCCTTGATTTACAGTCATTAACATTAGATAAAAGCAACTTTACGCTGGATGCCTACCCTTCCGTAGAAAACGCTTCGTTGGACATATGTATGAACGAATCTCATATCACATTACAACAAGAACGAAAAACAAGAGATTATAAAAATATAACTATTGAAGGTACGAAAAGTACTATCTTAGTAGATACTCCAACAAAAGTTGAAAATATGCATATTACATTATCGGGAAAATCGTTCTTAATGGTCAAACATCTTGACATTGATAATTTTTCAGCTACTGTCAGTTCGGAAACAACTGTCAAGGCTACCGAAAGTTTAAATGATTTTATTCAAATAAAGACTTGATTATAATTCACGCAATGGGTGGAATTGTGTTTAAAAACTGTGTAAAATATTGTGAGTTATGAACTTACTAAGGGTTTTAGTGGAATTAATTTCGCTATAACCCTTGTTTTATATCCAAAACGAATAAAAATGTCAAGCATATAATCTAACCATATTGTAAAAAATGAGACAAGAAATGGTGAGCAACGCTTTCGATTTATGTATCATTAGACTCAACAAACGAACGCCATTTCAAAGTTTTTTGTTATAACAGGTTACGCTTAGCTACTTGCTATATCATCAGTTTTTTACTTAATACATTTACCTATTTTCAAGATAATGGAAATATTGTGCATCAATCACTTAGAAGCTGTTTTACGTATTTAAAAGAAAAGTTAGTTCTATACAGATAGCTTCGTTCTGAGATTAAAAGAAGTTTGTAAAGAGGTTCTTTTAAAAATACAAAAGTCAAGGGTGTAATACCGTTTATTGATAGTGTTCTTCCGTAGATTTAATAAAAAAGTATGTTTAAAAAACACTCTTAAAACCATTGTTTTGAACATTGATTATATTTCTAACGAATTACTCCTCAGTATTGCTTACTCTCTCTTCTAACTAGTGTGGTAAGTGTAAAAAGAATAGCCAGATGAAAAAGAAACTATTCTTTATAACTTTTCAATTATTTGAAATACAATATCTTGTATTTTTTTGAAGGGATGTCAGTAGCTCTTTCCTGCTTAGTTTAATTATATGATTCTTATAAAACATGTTTATGAGCTCTGTACGAAGAGCGTACTAAAGCACCACTTTCCACATGACGGAAACCTAATGATTCGCCTATTTGTTTAAATTTCGCAAACTGGTCAGGTGTAATAAATTGTTTTACAGGTAAATGTTTTTTTGAAGGTTGTAAGTATTGTCCAATTGTAACTATATCCACATTTGCTGCTTTCAAATCGTGTAACGTTTCGATTACTTCTTCTTCCGTTTCGCCTAATCCCAACATAATTCCAGATTTTGTGCGATGAGCTCCACTGCTTTTAAGATATTTAAGTACCTCCAAACTGCGGTCATATTTTGCTTGAATACGTACCTCACGTGTTAATCGTCGAACTGTTTCCATGTTGTGTGAAATTACTTCGGGAGCTACGGCTACGATACGATCAATATTCTTTTCTACGCCTTGGAAATCAGGGATTAAGGTTTCTAAAGTAGTTTTTGGACTCATTCTTCGGATGGCTTTTACGGTCTCTGCCCATAGGATGCTACCCATATCTTTCAAATCGTCTCTATCCACGGAGGTAATAACGGCATGTGTTATGTTCATCAATTTGATTGAACGTGCCACTTTTTCTGGTTCTTCCCAATCCAAAGAATCAGGACGTCCTGTTTTTACGCCACAAAACCCGCAAGAACGTGTACATATATTTCCTAAAATCATAAACGTAGCCGTTCCTTCACCCCAACATTCTCCCATGTTTGGGCAACTTCCTGAGGTACAGATGGTATTAAGACTGTATTTATCAACTAACCCTCGAAGTTCAGTATATTTTTTTCCTGTGGGAAGTTTCACACGAATCCATTTCGGTTTGCCTTTTGGCGGAAGTACATTGTTTTCTACTGTCATTGTTTCGGCACTCATAAAGTTATTCTCTTATGGAAATAATGCCCAAAAGTACACTTTTTTTCGAAATTGACAAAATAGTATCGGTTATTTACAAATAAAAGAAACTGTCCGAAAAGTTATAATCTTGTTGTGATATTTTCAGTATACCTGTATATGCACTTAACGAATAACTCCTTACTGTTTTGCATGAAAGAAGAATTTATAAGTTAAAAAACATATAAACGTATCTTGAATGTAACAAGAAAACCTTGCCTCGTCAGCCAGATCAAATGGCTGAATCTTGCAATTGTTTACTTTTCGGACAGCGTCCTAAATGTGTGTTATTTAATAAGTAAATTATTCAACAATGAATTTACCTTTCATCATAGCTGCGTGAGCAGGGAACGAGCAGATAAAATCATACGTTCCAGCTTCAGGAGCGTCAAAAGTGATAGTAGTTTCTTCTCCACCGCCAATTACTTTTGTGTGTGCAATTACAGCATCACTTCCCGCAGGAACATAGTCACTATCCTTTGCTTTCAATGCTTCAGCTGCAAAAGCCGCCACGTCAGTGCCTTGTTTTAGCAATACAAAATTGTGTCCCATAACCGTTACAGGCATTTTACCAACGTGTTTTAAGGTTAGTGTAACCTTTTCTCCTGCTTTTGCTTTAATTTCAGAAAGGTTGAACGTCATTTGATCCGTACCTTCCAAAACAATTGTCCCATTTTCAACATGTTTAGCTGTAGAATTTGAAGGTGTTTCAGGAGCTACATGCTCATGATTGTGAGTTACAGAAGACTCCTCTTTTTTCTTTGTTTCTGTGTTTCCGCAAGAAACTGCCAATGCCCCCATAAGAGCTACCAATAATACTTTTTTCATTTGAGATAGAATTTAACGTTAAAATTTAGGTACAAAGATAATGATTTTTTTTGATATACCCAAAAGTAATTTATTTCAATTCTAAATTGCGTGTTAAGCTGCCAAGCGTCAAAATTTTTATAAGGAAGCAAGGCATCTGCCATTCTCTTTTTTGATTTACGTCTTAATGAATAAAAATTTTGAATATACATAGATGAACGAACCTAATAGAGGAAACGCACAAATCAAAAAAGCAAAAGTCACTTTCTGTCTTTTATCCAATTGCACATTCTTGATTAAATCAAATAATGTATATACGATCACAACTATCCGAAACTTTTAAAATAAAAGTTGCCTGAGAATGTCGTATATTTGAAAAATTCCCATTTTTTTTTCAATTATGGCACTCTTCAGGCGAAGCAAAAATACAAATAAACCCGTAATCAGACAAATTTTAGATCTCATTCCTGCGCATATTTTAAGAGCGGAAATCGCTAAACATCAGTCCGATAAGGGAAAGTCTACCTATAAAACTCGCGACCAATTGGTGGCACTAACTTTCGGACAGCTGAATAAATGCTATACGCTATCCGACATAAGTTGCGGATTATCAGTTAGTAGCACTTTCCTAAGCGATCTCCAACTCAAACAAAGTCCCGCAAAATCAACAATGAGTGATGGAAACAAAGTAAGACATTATGGAGTATTTAAAGATTTGTATTCTAGTCTTTTAAAGTATTACAAACACTCTTTAAAAGCCAAACATCAAAGTCATATCATCGATGAAATCCAAAACCACAAAATAAAAATCATTGACAGTACTACCATTAGCCTGTGTTTAAGCCTTTTCAACTGGGCAAAATATCGGACAGCTAAAGGCGGACTCAAAATTCACACCGTTTGGGACGATCAACTTGGATTGCCTGAAATGGTCAATATCACCGAAGCTAAAACACACGATAGCAAAGGATTACAACAAAATATCTATCCGAAAAACACCATCATTGTTGAGGATAGAGGCTATTTTGATTTTAGTTTGATGCTGGGCAGAATCCATTGCCAAAATACTTTTGTTACGCGAATTAAGTCCAACACGCTCTACCAAAGTCTCGAAGAACGAGACCTGCCTGATGAAAAAGACCACGACATCCTCAAAGATGAAATCATCGTTTTGACCTCAAAAAAGGCGGTAGAAAGTGGTATTGATCAAGAGAAATTGCGTTTGGTAAAGGTTTATAAGCAAGATGGCAACAAAACCATAGAAATCATCACCAATAATATGGATTGGACGGCGAGAACCATTGCGGATTTGTACAAAAAACGATGGGATATTGAGTTGTTTTTCAAGGCGATGAAGCAAAATTTACAGATAAAAACTTTTCTTGGAACGAGTGAAAATGCGGTGAAATCACAGATTTATGTATCTTTGATTTGCTATCTTCTGTTGGAGTTGATAAAGCGATTTTATAGCGATAAAAAGACGGCATTTAGTAATTTTTGCGAGAAAATAAGGGTGTGCCTTATGCATTATTTAACCTTGAATTATGTATGCAATGAGCTGAAACCGATTGTAAAAAAAGCAAAAAAACCACCTGAAAACACACTCTTTGACAGAGATAATTCCGCACAACAAACAAGTCTGCCCTTATAAATAAAGGGTTGACAAGGAATTTTATGAGTTTTCAAAAAACTTTCGGACGGCTGTGATATACGATAAAAACAACACATATAGTTAGTATAACGATTGGCATAATATAAATTAAAAAAAATGTTTTTAGAAAAACCTTTTGTTTTTGCAGATTTTTCTGATTAATAATATTTTTCTACTCTTTCGATTTTCGTAACTCGGTTTACTTTTTATTTTAATTCGGTTTCGACTTTCACATTTCCGATTTTTGGAGGGTAAGTCCGTTTCTTGACTAATGTTGTGATTTTTCAGTTACAAACGTATAGAATATTTTTTATAAAAACAAATAAACAGTGAAATGTTTTCCTAAATTTCAATTAGTTATGTTGTTGTTTTTACGGAGTGTGTGTTAAATAAAAAAGAAATGTCTATTTTTTTTATGAGAAAAAATGTCGAATTCATAAAGAGTTAACGGAGAAAATATTTTTTACGTTTTTTTGTTTTTAAGAAAGAAAACGAAAGAGTGATTCGTTTGTTCATTTATCATCAACAATGGTTTTCCTTCTTTATTATTGATAGTTTGAAAAGTGTCCAAATGAAATGCTCTTTTTCTGTCCCAATCCCCCTTTCGTATCCCGACCAAAAATAGTCAATCCTTGGAGCTACTTTCTTGACTTAGGTATATACTTGGGTAAAAAAACAAAGCCTTTCTTTAATATTTTATTGTCATTATTTTTCTGAAAATCAATAATTTGTGTTCGTTCTTAACGAAGTGTTGGTAATAATCTCTTTTGTATAGTATATTTGCAAAAAAAAATAAATGATGATAAAATTAATTGTATCCGATATTGACGGAACTTTGGTTAATAAATTCAAAGAAATTCCACCTCTTTTTTGGGAAGTTTTTAAATTGATTCAACAAAAAGATATACGATTTTGTGCGGCAAGTGGGCGACAAATACAGAGTTTAGAGCAGTTGTTTGCACCGATTCAACAACAGATAGCTTTTGCTTCTGACAACGGTGCTTTGGTTAAATATCAAGATAAAGTGTTGCACGAAAATTCAATTGAAAAAACTTTGTTGAAGCCAATTTTAGAAACTTGTGAATCCATAGAGGGGATTGCGGTGGCTCTTTGTGGTAAAAGAAAGGCTTATGTGAAAACAGAAAATATCCGACTTTACGAGGAAATTAACCTTCACTATCCTGCTATTGAATATGTTACAGATTTTAATATGGTAGATGATGACATATTGAAAGTGACTGTTTGTGATGAAAAAGGTTCACAACAGAATTCGTACCCTAAATTGAAAATTTATGAATCTGATTTTAAAGTGGTTATATCAGGGGATATGTGGCTTGACATTACAGCCAAGGAGGTAAATAAAGGGGTTGCTGTGTCTATTTTACAAAAAATGTGGGGAATTCTTCCGGAAGAAACCTTGGTTTTTGGCGATCAGATGAACGATATTGAAATGATGGCACAAGCTAAATTCAGTTATGCGATGAAAAATGCACATGAAGAAGTAAAGAAAATAGCTTCTTTCATTACCGACTATGATAACAATGATAGTGGAGTTCCTCGGAAAATATTAGAGTTAATTAGTTGATATATTGTGTTTTAATTATTTTTTGTGTTGCATCATCCATTTGCAATTGGTCAAATCATAGATTTTTTGGATGTCTTTCATAATCCGTTTGTAGTCAATTTGAAGGTCGATTAGATTGCCATTTTTCAGATCAAAAACCCATCCATGAACAATTGGATACTCTTCAATGATATATCGCTCTTGCACACACGCCATTTTGATGACATTTATGCACTGTTCTTGTACGTTGAGTTCCACCAAACGATCGTAGCGAAGTTGTTCATCATCAATGCGATCCAGTTCAACTTGATGTAAACGATAAACATCACGAATGTTTCTTAGCCAAGGGTTTAGCAATCCCATGTTTTGTGGAATCATTGCAGCTTTCACTCCGCCACATTCATAATGCCCACAGACAATAATATGTTTAACTCTCAGATGCTCAACCGCGTACTGAATCACAGCAGCTACATTCATGTCAATATTGTTAACGATATTTCCTACGTTTCGATGTACAAAGACTTCACCTGGTTTCATCCCCATAAGTTCTTCTGCCGTAACACGACTGTCGGAACAGCCAATGTACAGATAATCAGGGTTTTGAGTTTCTGCTAATTCTTTAAAAAAGCTCGGGTTTTCCTTCAGTTTTTTTTCTACCCATTTTTTGTTGTTTTTGAAAATATCGTCATATGAATTTAGCATCTGTTTTTGGTTTTAAGCTATTGTTAATTAGCGTTTTGAAAAATATACACTTCCGTGGCTCCAATGCCGTATTTTGCATACTCTGCATCGTAGAATTTTACGGGGTATCTTCCTAATAAATATTCCAATTCTGTACGTAGAACACCTTCGCCCACACCATGGATGAAAACTACTCTCTGAATACGTTTTTCAATAGCAAATTCCAGTTGTCGACGAGCCGTTTCTAGTTGTAGGGTAAGCATGTCGTGGTTAGTCATATTTTTGGTGGAATTGGTGAGTTGGTGAATGTGCAAATCTACTTCCATTGGTGGGATTTTTTTATCTTTCCGTGGAATGATTTTTTTCTTTTTTTCGATATTCTTAGCTAGAAAATCATGATTCATATCTGAAATAGGTACGCGAATCATGTTGTTTTCATTGATTTTTACCAATTCCGAAAGTAGAAATGTCAATTCAAAGCCATCAGTAGTTAAAATTGTAGCTTCTTGATCTTTAATTTTAACGATTTTTCCCCGAATAGTATCGTCTAAAACTTCTATGTGGTCACCTATATTCAATTTTTAGCTAATCTTATTCTGTTCGTTTATTTCTTTTCTTGTTGTTGCTGTGTTTCGGTCTTTACCTCACTCTCTATTTTAGAGTGAGGGTAGGGTATGGTTTTTTCTTTCTGAGGCATAGGGTAGGGATCAGACGTTTTTGAATTCAATTTTCTTGAAATATTGTAAATTCCAAACATCAGTAAAGCCATCCCTCCGATGAGTAGAAGCTGTTCGTAACCCTTAAAAAATGAACGTGTAAATGCCATCGTAGCACCGAGTGCCATCAGTAAATAAATCCACTTATTTTTCATAGTGATTTCATTTTTAATTATTTAACTTGAAGTAGCTCTTTAGCTAATTCAATCATTCTCGGGTCGCCCGTATGTTTGTTAGGTTCATCAGATAGTTTTACAGTCGATACCCATTCGTTATCACGTGTCAATACTTCCGTAAGTTTCATTACGATGTTCATCGGTCGAAGTCCTACGTCATTGGTTAAGTTTGTTCCAATTCCAAATGAAATTCCGATTTTTCCTTTACATGCTTCAGCGATTGATTTTACTTTCTCTGGATTGAGTCCGTCGGAAAAAATAATGTATTTCGACAGAGGATTAATGCCGAATTTTTTGTAGTGTTCAATGGTTTTTTCAGCAAAAACAATAGGGTCGCCACTGTCGTGTCGTACACCGTCAAAGAGTTTGCTGAATTTTTTGTCGAATTGTTTGAAAAATACATCCGTAGTGTAAGTGTCTGAAAGAGCGATACCTAAGTCGCCACGGAAAACATCTACCCAATGTTCCAATGAAAGGGCGTTGGACATTTTGTAACCATATTCAGCGGCATGGAACATAAACCATTCATGAGCGTGTGTGCCAATAGGTTTCACTTGGTATTTCATAGCCAAATGTACGTTACTTGAACCTGAAAAGTTGTATTTTTGTGATTTAGTAAGCGTTTGCATAACCAAGTTATGCACATAGTACGAATGGCGCCGACGTGTTCCAAATTCTGCAAAAACAACGCCTAAATTCTCGTAGAATTTTACCTTTTCGATGGTGTTTTCAATGATTTGACCATCGCTCCATTGTGTGGCATTCGTCAATTTGTAGTACAGTTCGCTAACCATTGCCAACAAAGGCACTTCCCAAAGAATGGTACGATACCAAAGTCCTTCTACTTCCATTTGAAAATCGCTACCGTTTTGGGTGATTTTTACTTCTGAAGGGTCATACCTATATCCCTCTAAAAAGTCAATGTACGCAGGGTTGAGGTATGGGCATGATGCTTTCAAAAAAGCCTTTTCTTCTTTGGTAAGTTTCAATTGAGACATTTGATTTACAGATTGTTGCATCGCTTGAGCAAAACCCTCTGGAAATTCATGTTTGCCACGATTGATGAATTTGTAGCGTCCTTTAGTGTTAGGAAATAGCTTAACGACAGCACACTGCATCGTGAATTTGTAGAAATCGTTATCTAAGATGGAGTTAAAAACTCGGTAATTTTCTTGCGACATATTTTTATGTATATATAATATTAATATGGTGTAATTTAATGAAATGTAGCAGACTCCCAGCAAAGATATACAAATAATTTAGAATAAGCAAAAAACTATTTTCTGTTTCGTTAAAATGGAAAGATTGAATGTTAAAAAAAAGGTCAGCTACGTTAAAAATAGAAAGGGCTTTCTGTTGATGAATATCAGTTTTTGTGGTGTCAAAATTGTTTTTAATTCAATGAAAATCAGAAATAGGTGTGAATTTAATGTGTTTTGTGGTCCAATTTATGAATTTTTTTCTTGTAAGATTGTCAGTTGGTAGAAATATTTTTTTTGTAATTCTGAATTTTACATATAACTTTGTGTGCTTAATTGTTTCAATATTATATCATATTTATGAATAGATTTTTACTAACAATTGTTTTATTATTCACAGTATGTATCGCTAAGTCGCAGAATTTAGATGACTTTACGGTTACGCCCGAACCTGGTGATTGCTATTCCAATTCCAAGATAAAGGTGAATTTGGGGGCGGGGAATTACGCCCCAGCACAGCTGACCGCAGAGATTCAGTTGCCACCCACTCCAGGGTTGCCATCTACTCGAGTGCAAGAGTTTGACACTTCTGAGTATATCTTTGGTTCGTTGCAACCAGGAACGTACACCATCACGGTTATCAATGAAAATGGTTGGGTGCGTTCCCAACCTAAAGTTGTAACGATACCTACGACCTACGTCAGTACCCAGTTGACAAAATGGAAAGTAACGGCTTCGTCTTGTAATAATACTAATGACGCTAAGGTATCTTTTACCATAGTAAGGAACACAGGGAAAGGGCCTAACTTTGAGGTGTCAATTACTGACGATGCAGGAAATGTGCTTGTGCCTGCACAGACGTTTACGCGTCCCAACGCTAATACAGACTTAGATGTCACTGTACAAGGAAATGCAACACATCCATTGACAGCAAATCAGTACGTGTTTGTCAATGTACAAGATATGACAGGAATAACTCCCAATTGTGAACTTCGTAAGGAACGCGTGAGTATCCCTCCTATAAACCCCTCTGTGGATTGTATTGAAATTGAGAAAATGGACGGACAATCCCGTATCCAAACCAATATGGATTGTAAACGCCGAATCTCTTTCCGTATACAGAGAAAAGACGGTAGGAATGATATGGCACCCATACATAGCTATATAAGTGAAAATAATTCAGGGATAGCTATTGTAAAGCGTACCAAAAGAGATGCACTCGGTAATATTATTGAAGAAGCTGAGTACGACATTACTTCTTCATTTAGTGCTAATTACAATATTGTTGCAGAGTATAATTCTTTTGTGTCAGATTATGTGTTTGAAGATGGCGATGAGGTAGAGGTAACTATCAATATTGGTATGACACCTATTCGAGAGAAATTTACCTTGACCCCAATGGATCCTATGCAGATAGTAGCGGCAGCACCCAATCAAACACCTATTGGTATTGCTAACTATTCTCATTTGGATGAGTCATGTCAAAATCGCAAATTGTTATACGCAGCACCTTACTACCAAAAAGTAGAGTTTCCGAACACAGCGAACCCATCCGATCCAGCGGGGTATCACAAGTATGAATGGTATCAAGACTTTTCACTGTTTTTGACAGATGACGAGTTGTACAATCAAGGTAAGGACGGATACTACTTTGAGATTTATAAATGGGAAGGTACGGGAACACCCAATCTTAATGCTACAGTAGGATGGAAACGCAAAACACAAGTCCCGATTCCTGCAGGACATCCTCTGTACATGCCTCATGATGTGATACCTTCTCTTCAATGGAATGACCGTCACGACATTGTTGATGTGACAGATACAGGATATGGTCATTATAAAGTCGTGTATAAAAAAACAGGTTTACAATCTTGTTATGAGCCAAAAAGGATGTATAATTTTCAACCGATAGCGAATCAAATAAGCCAATTTTTCGATGGACTCTACGTCGGTAAGGGGCTGTTTGAAAACACGGTTTCATTCAGAAAATGGATTTCAGCGGTAAGTTTTAATTATCCTTTGGAGGTAACTATTGAGCCTATTTCTGTTCCAGGAGCAACTCCTTCAGTTCCTCCCGCAGGTACAGCTACGTTTACCATGACTTTCAATACTTCTTTACCTCTTGACAATGGTGTGCAACATCAGCGAAGCATTGTTTTTCCTGTGAAAAAGATAGTTCCTAATGCAGAGGTTGTAAACTCCAACGTTATGTATGGTGATTTCCCTAAGGGGAAGTATAGAATCACAGTAAAAGATGAATGTGGAAATACAGATAGTAGAGAGATTGATTTTGAGGAAGGAATGACGCTGGGCGAAAATTACGTAAAACCCGTATTGGGTTGCGAGGCCTCAGAAATTCATTATGCTATAGGAAGTAACGTACGTAGAGGAACGGTGCTTTGGGCTCCGATAGTCTTGGAGAAGAAAAGACCTGATGGAACTTATGGACCGATTACATCTCAACGTTTGGATATGAATGACCCAAGAGGAACGTTTGTAGGATTGGAAGCGGGTGAATATCGTGTGCGAGCCTATAGTTTCTCGTATGACAAACATGCCGTGTGGAAAAGAAGTGGTTCAGGCTACGTGTTGGAAAACCTTACCAATGTTATGGGAGTGGCAGGATATACGTTGATTCCTGAATACCTCAATGCGTTACGCCCTGGTGGTCAAGAGATTCACCGAGGTTCTGTGTTACAAATAGAACTTGAAAAAGAGTTAGAACTTCCCCGAACGAAACCTCTGCAAGTGAGTGCCATAGGAACTTCTTGCGGAACGGCAGCGGGTACGGGTATGGCGATTATGTATGTTCAAAACAGAGAAGATGTTCGTTATCCTTTGACCTTCACACTTTACAAACAAGATGGTACAGAAGTGGCATCTGTCACGTATGACGCTGATTCAGAGGCGGATAGTCATATATTTAGAAATTTGCCTGACGGAGACTATACCGTAAAAGTAAGCCATCAGTGTACGGAGGGTATTTATGACGTTCGTGTGAAAGCGGATACATATGCTCCTCCGAGAATCACAGCCTCTCCAGAGAGTCAAAATCCTTGTAACGGAGATGTAGTGAGGCTCGCTTTTAGTGGCTCAGAGGTGCTGTTCAATGTTGAATGGTTTAAAATTAAAACCGATGGTTCGCTTGAAAGCATAGGAACCGGAGCTACTATCACTCAAACGGTGATGACAAGTACACAGTTTCAGGCAGAATACACCTTAAAAGATACTTCAATCTGTGGTGTTGCTGTAGGCTTAACCCCTCCTGTAACTGTAGCTTTCATTCCTGATACAACAGCTCCAGTAATTTCAGGGTGTCCTGCATCAGCCATTGTGGTGAACGCACCAGCCAATGCTTGTGATGCCGTCGTTACTTGGGGAACGGTAACTGCTACCGATACTTGTGGGGTCACATACACGCAAACCCATCAGAGCGGTGATAGGTTCACGATTGGAGTCCATACCGTAACCTATGTTTTCACCGATACTTCAGGGAATACAAGTACTTGCACTTTCAATGTGGAGGTTAAATCAAATGCTTTAGCGTTAGACATCCAAGCTGATTATATTGATGGTAATGGAAATGTATTGAATCGTAAGTTAGCATTGAATGAGGGCTTCCAATATAAAATAGTATATAAAAATGTGGGATTAGATGATTTGGCAACCGCCACTTTGACAGTCGACTTTTCAGCTAATCCATATATTAATATAGGTGTTCCAACCTATCAACCCACAACTTTGCCCCAGACGCCAACTTACACCAATGTTGGTAGGATTTACACGTTTGTGTTACCAAAAGAGATATTAAAAGGTAATAGTGGTGATAGAGCTATCTATATTCCACTTACGATGAATGCAACTTATGCAGAAATCGGAGCGCCTTGTATGAATATGTTTGGAGCTAAGTATCGAATTGAATATCAAAGAGATAATCAGTTGTGTGCTGCAGGAATACAAACTAAAACGGGAGTTAATCCGATCGAAATTTCAACGAAAAATGACATTCGTTCGGAGTTATTCTGTGTTGGTTCTTCGTTAGAATTGAAAGCAAAACCTGGTTTTACTTCCTACAAATGGTTCAAGAATGGAGTAGAAATTCCATCAGCAACAGGAAGTTCCTATATAGCTACTGAAGCAGCGGAGTACATGGTGGAGAAAACCACGGTCTGTTCAGATCCTACCCTTGGAGGTAACATTACGGTAATATGTCAGGAAATTATTCGTTTTGAGTCGTTTAGCTCAAATTTAACGGCTGATCCTATCAGAGCATTGGCAAACGGAGGTGCTACTTGTGGCGCCGATGGACGTTGGACAAGTCATTTCATCCTATGTAATGAACCTTCCAAAGTGATTACCGTAAATTTCCGCGATTCGAACATTCAGTGGCAACGCTTTAGAGCAACCTGTTCACCGCCAAATGATGGCAGATGTCAGAACTATGATAACGATTGTTGGGAGTCTATTCCAGGAGCTACAGGAAGTTCTTTTACAATTAATGCTACTGGACGCTACCGATTGAAAGTTTCTTCAGCCAATGGCTGTGAAGCTCACTATTATTTTGAGGTGTTTATGAACGGATTGTCAGGGGAAGTGATACAACCTGTGGGGCATATCACCAACTATCAACCTGGACATTTCAATGTGAAGATGGCTACTGAGGGCGTAATTTATCAATATACAATTAAAGATCCGAATGGGCAGACGTATATGGATAGTAGTAATGCTGCTAATATTATAACTTACGACCAATATAACGGAGGTCATGACATTACAGTAAGAGGAATTTCAGTTCCTGGAACTTATACTATTGAAGTGAAATCAGGAAGTATAGCTAATTGCTCAACAACATTGAGAGCAACAGTTGAAGAACGAAAAAATCTAACAACTACAGCAACGGTGCTTTCATGGAGTGACTGTAATAATGTAAAAGTTCGCTTTGGAGCACAAGGAGGAAAAGCACCGTACCGCTTCGCTATATGGAAAATAGATGGGGTACAACGTTATCCTGATTACACTTCTATTCCTGATACAGCATTCATTGCTACCATTCCAGAGGGAAGTGTGCAAGTGGATCAAGATGTACATGTTACTCAGCTGGGAAGATATATTTTCGTTGTAAAAGACGCAAATGGAGCCTATGCCGAGACGGTTTCTCCAGGGGAAATGATTAGACCAGAGGGGATTACGGACTATACTATTAATGTGAAAAACGTAGCTTGTGGTGATACTTCAGGAGTTGTTTCCGTAACGTTTACAACAGCACATCCTCAAGACATAATCACACGATTACATCGTTTACAAAGTGGAACTCGGGTGCAAACATTTGAGAACGCTTCTGGAATCTATGCTCAGGGAATTGTACAAGGTAAATATGAACTAGAAGTTATTATCACACAAGGTTCAAGAGTTTGTACATATGTCAATCCAATTGAAATAGGAGAAGATGAAAATACGTTGAAAGCTTTTGCTGGAGTGGTGGAAGACAAATCGTGCGACACTACCAATTCACCAAAACGATACAAAGTTCATATTAATAACGTCAGCGGAGGAACTGGTACGGGCTATATGTATAAGTCAGAAGGTGGTAGCTATACAACTTCAAATGTTGTATATTTATCCGGTTCAGGAAATGTGTATGTGAGAGATAGTGCTAAATGTGAAATTGCAATTCCTGTTACGATAACAGATATTCCATCTCCAGAAGTTAATGTTAGCACCGTGATGTACAGTTGTTTAGGTAAAGGTACATTCACTGTAACAGCCTCTCCTGCGGGTACGTATGAGTACGAAGTGGTAGGCGGAGGAATTACAGAACGAAATACTTCAGGAGTGTTCACATTGGATGCAGGAAATTATTCTGTTTATGTGTACCACCAATCGGGATCATCGTCAGCGACCACCCCTAATGTTTTGTTCCAAGAAGATTTTGGAACAGGAAATGATACTTGTAATAACTCCATTATATACATGACTTGCAAACCTAATGAGGAGTTGCAAAATAGTCAGTATGTTATTACAAAACAAGTGACGCCAAGAGCCGAGTGGACAACTCCAACCGATGCTTCAGGAGTTGTAAATGGTCGCTATTTAGCAGTAAATGCTAACTCTAACCAAGGTAATTTAGGGGTTATATATACTAAAAACATCAAAGATATTGTTGCTGGAAAAGATGTTAAGGTAAGTGTGAAATTATATAATTTACTGAAATCTACTTATATAGGAGGTGTTAATCCAAACTTAGATTTTGTTCTACTGACCTCAGGAGGAGTTGAACTTAAACGAATAAGTTTAGGACAGATATTAGCAGATGAGAAATGGCATTCAAGAGCTGTTACATTCAGCAGTGCGGACATAGGAACAAACACTGAGGTCATTTTCCAAATTGTGAGTAAAGAACCTGTTTCAACCAGTGTTGGAAGTGATGTGGCAGTTGATGATATTTTGATTTGGCAGGAAACCAAGGTTTGCAACCCACGAACAGATGCAAAATCAGTAGTGATAGAGGCAGCAAAAGCATTCACTGTTACAGGTTCGGCAGAAGATGCTGCTTGTGATGGACTAGGCAAACTGAAATTAAGAATTGAAAATAGAAACGGAAGTGATATTGTTTATTCGCTTGATAATGCTAATTGGACAACAATAACGCCGACGGCAACCAGCGTGTCCAATGTTGATACGGCTGTGATTCCTAATTTAGCAGCAGTAACCAGCGGTACTGTGTATGTCAGAAAACAGAATGAACCAAGTTGTTTGGTGGAATTAACTTATACCATCAATGCATTAGAAACCGTTTCAATAACTACACAATTGCTTCGAGTGGCAAGTTGTAATCCGATGAACGCAGATGTTAAAGTTACGGCTACTGGAGGAGCAAGACCATATCAGTCCGTTACTGCGGTACCTTCGGGAGGAATTTCAACTGTAGCAAATATGGTAAATAATGAGGCTGTTTTTGACGGAGCAAGGGCATTAGCACCAGGAACATATGAGTTACGTTTGACCGATGCTAATGGTTGTGTAACTACCTCAACTTTGAAAGTGGATGCACCAAAAACACTGACCTTAGAAGCGAATAGTAATAATGCTTGTTTGTTGCCAGGTGAAAAGGCTGAGGTTACCATTCAAGTGCTTGATGGAAATGGAAACTATCGATACAGTCAAGATGGCGTGAATTTCACTCCTCCATCATCGACACCAGATTACACGGTTGAGGTGAATCCAGGGGTGCATGTCTTTACGGTTGTTGATGGAGCAAATTGTTCAGCAACCATTACGGTAAATATTCCAGAGCCATTGACCTTGAACGTACAACCAACAAGAGCCTTGACTTGTGCCACAGGATCGAATGCTGTTTTTGTGTTGAACGCTACAGGAGGTAATCCAACTCAGCCAAAACAGTTCTTGTGGAGCAACGATGGAGTAAGTTACCAAAGCACGAATGCTACGGGCATCACTCTAACAGCTTCAGGAAATACGGCTACATTTACAACCAATGTTGAAGGAGATTATTACTTCAAAGTGACGGCAGGTTCTTGTGAAAGAAAAGCATCAAAACAAGAAGTGAAAATATCACGTCCTCAGTTCAAAACAACTTTAACCAAAGAGGATGCAGCCTGCTATGGTTCGGCAACAGGTCGAATTAACGTGTCATTGACCGACATTCAAGGAGGAACAGCTCCGTACGATTTGATATTGTTCGATGGAACTAACACGACAACGCAAGCAGTGGGTAACATCATCAATTTGAAAGCAGCTACCTATCAATTGACGGTGCGTGACGCAAATGGCTGTATTTCAGACTCACAGAATATTACTATAGGACAATCTCCTCAGTTAAATGTTGCAGTAACAACAGTAGATGTTAGTTGTGACAGAGTTTTAGGAGGAGGAATGAATAATGGAGAGGCTAGATTTAATTTTGTGAGTGGAGGAACAGCTCCGTTCTCTATCGAATTGCATTACAAAGATGTGCCACATGGTACAGCATTGTACAATCAATCGAATGTGAACTTAGGAGACATAATTGTTGTACCAAATTTAATTCCACATGAATATGTGGGTACGATTACCGATGCTAATGGATGTGTAACAACAAAAACCTTTGAGATTTTTGGTACATCAGATAGAATTGTTGCAAAAGCAACCACTATACCAGGGTGTGATACGGCATCATTAGAGGTGTCTGCTTACAGTAGTGCGGCAGGAAGTTCCATTGCTGCAGGTTCTCATTGGGTAGCTATCTATAAACAAGGTATGACAATTCCTTCAGGAACGCCTCCATCATCGTCAACTTGGATAGACGGAGGGAACACGTGGTATGCAGGAACAGTGACTGATGTAACAACTGTGTCGGGAACAACTGTTTCAGGAACAACAGCTACCATTCCAGGTTTGACACCAGGGGCTAAATATCGATTTATCGTATATGACTCATCAACAAAATGTTATGTGATAGAAGAAGTGACTCAAGTGCCAACAGCATCATCTACTTTGAGTATTACATTGACTCCAACAACCACTACATGTAGAGGTTCAAACGATGGAAAAATTGATTTTGAGGTCAAAGGTATGAATTCTGCGATTAAGAGTTTGGAGTATCAAGTTTATTATTATGCAACTCACGAGCTTGTGCTTGGTGCAGTAGGATCAGTAACAATCACTGGACCTGTAACACCAGCAACCACTCAGACAGGAACTATCACAGGATTACCTGCAGGTAAGTTATATATTGTATTCACAGAAAATACAGGTGGAGGAGGAACTTATTGTAGAAAAGCATCTGAACCTGTCATAGTGCCACAGGCTCCAACGGAATTAGTAATTCAAGATGTGTCGGTTATCAATGACCAATGTCACGCAGGAGGGCAAGGTTCTATCTCGGTAGATGCTCGTCATGGAGTAGCTCCTTACAAATATTATTATCATAATGAATCTGCTTTAGGAACTCCTCCAGCAATTGGAACATCAACATTGACTGCACTTATAGTAGCATCCACTGATGGACATACAGTTTCAGGTTTAGATAAAGGAACATGGCATGTGTTTGTACGTGATAATAATGGATGTATCAAGACTCGCTCTGTTACGGTAGATCAAGATAAAGCTCCAGAGATTTCGTCTGTGGTTCTGGATAATCCTTGTACAAGCGATAAAACAGCATATTCAGTGCGTTTAAATCTAACAAAAGTAGGAACAGGACAACACTACTACCGAGTGAAACTTGGAGGAACGCCTACTGCAGATTGGATGCCTATGAGTGTGTCTCCTTATGCTACATCTGTATCATTGCCAGTACGTTTACAGCCTTCTACACAAACATATACCATTGAGTTGAAAGATGCTAATGGTTGTGCAACCTCAGGGGATATTAAATTGTATTCGCAGGTGAAATATGAAGTGGTAACACCGTTGATTCACTGTGGAGCTGTGTCGGCTGATATTGTTATCAAAAATCTGACAGGAGGTTCAGGCAAATATGCTTATACGATCAATAAGGTGGAAACTGTTTTGGATCCTATCAATCACACCACTTCGGAGATTTTTGTGCCGATAACAGGAGTGAAAACAACAACGGCAGGTACCGTAACGGTGACTATTTCACCAGCAGTTCTTGTCGGTTCATATGCTATTCGTCTGTATGACGAGGCAACCCGTAGCCAGACATCGGTATGTCCGGAGGTAAGAAACTTCTCGATTGACCTTCCTGAAATTCCAGAGATGGAGGTGTTGAGCTTAACTAACCCAACTTGTAGCACAGGAACAGGTTCCGCACGAGTGAAAGTAAGTCCGAGTGTATTAGCTCCTTATACATTTACTATTGAAAATCCAACGACAAGTACGGTGTTACCAGCTACAAGTTCAGGTGTTGATTATGCTGTGTTTGACGGCTTATCAGGTTCTTTAACAGGAGAGACATACATCGTTAGTGCAGTAGCAACTAATGGATGTGTGGTAACAAAAACGGTTGTAGTTACAACTCCAGCACCACTTGTCTTAGCACCAAATGCTTTGACAATGGAAAGTTACCAATGTGTAGGAAATACAACATCGTTACCGACCTTGACTTTTGATTTGTCAAAAGTGAGTGGAGGAACACAGAGCTACACACGAGTAGAGTTCTATGAGCAAAGTTCTGTTATACCTGTCAATATAAAGGTTATCAGTCAAGGAACAACATCGTACACCTATACGCTTACTGACCATGTTGCAGCTACGCAAACCTACACTGTTAAAGTATTCGATGCTAATGGTTGTGAGGTAATCACACCAGCAGTAACCGTAACACCAACTTTGGTATTGTCGAGTGTAACGGCTACCCGTTCTGTTGAAATAGATTGTACAACCAATCAAGAGGTAGTAAGCGTAACTGTAACAACAAGTGTATATAACGGAGAAACACTTCTTTATGAGGTAATCAAACGAAATGCCAATGGAACAGAAACTACGGAGTTTACACGAAGTGTAGCAACTACGACACAGGTGTTTAGTTTGCCAATAGGTAATTACACTATCAGGGTCACAAATCCAGCAACCAATTGTTTTGTTACAACAGTTTATGACGTTCATGAACCGAATTCATTCTTATTTACTGCTTCAAATATTGTCAATGTGAAATGTTATGGAGAAGCGACGGGAGCAGTAACTTTGAATTTCTCAGATATGCGTTTAGGTGATGGAAATCATGCCGCAGCAGGATTTGAATTTGTCATCAGTCCAGTGACAGGTTCAGCAGGTTCAACGGTAACAGGAACTGTCACTGGAGGAACTGTTACTACAGTGACAAACTTGTTAGCAGGAAATTATCAAATGATTGCAAAAGCATTGAGCAATCAATGTTCAACAGAACCTGTAGCTTTTGAAATCTTACAAAGTGAACGTCCGTTAGCGGCTACAGCTACTCAAACATATGGAGTAACTTGCTTGGATAATAAAGGAGAGATTTTGATCAAAGTTACTGGAGGTGAAGCTCCATATCAGGTGATTTTACATGGTTCGAGTGGATACGTTTCGTCGCCACAAATAGGAGGAAATATTATCACAAATGAAGGAGAATTCTTATTCACAGGATTAACTTCAAATGGCTCGTCACAAGTCTACACTGTTCAGGTTATAGATAGAAATGGAAGCGGTTGTCAGGATAACTCGGTAACCATTACTTTGGTACATCCAACACCTATTACGGCAACAGCAACTGTGATTCAGAATGTAACATGTAAAGATGCATCCAACGGAATCATTGAAATCGCAAATGTAGCAGGAGGTTCAGGTTCACCTACTTATTTCTTTGAATTACGTCAGGGAACAGCCACCGTGATTACTCAAGAATCTCCACGATTTGAAAACTTAGCTCCAGGTGAGTATGAAGTATGGGTCATGGATGCTTGGAACTGTGATCAGAAAATAGGCGAATTGAATGTAACTGAACCTGAAGAGCTATCGCTCAAAGTGGTAAGTGCTGAGCTAGTGGTGTGCCATGGTGAAGCTACTGCTTGGATCAATTATGAGGTACATGGAGGAACAGCTCCTTATGAAGTAAGTATTGTAAAAGCAGTTACAGGGGCAGTAATAAGCACCGATACGGCATTTCTTGGAAATGTAGCTCGAGGTTTATCAAAAGGTAAATATGAGGTACATATTACCGATGCACAAGGCTGTACGATGTCACCAGTTTATGAGTTTGAAGTGGAAGAAACTCCGAATTTAGAAGCAACTGCAACTCAGGTACACGACTGTCAAGACAATAAGTACACAACTTGGATTGAGGTGAAATTCAAGCATACCGTTGATCCAATGAAGTTGAGCTACAAGTTAGGAAGTAAATCAGAACGTGTATTTGCAAGGTTTGACACAAAACGAAATGTTGCAATAATCAATGCTAATGGAATTGACCAAACACAACCTTTGCAAGTGTTGACTATTTTCCATAGAGATGAGATCGCAGCAACAGGACAGGTTGTACTGTGTTCTTACACCTTGGGCGACCCAGTGAAGATAGAGAATTTAATGCAGTTGGACGAAGTCAAAAGAGTAGCAAATGATGAAATCAACACTATCCAAGTAGCAGGAAAAGATGGTCAATATCCGTACACCTATGTCTTCAACGGACAAAATCAAGGAGGTAACGGAGTGTATAAATTAAAAATAACTGATCCTGAGGAGATTGGCGAAGATGGAAAACGTTACAAAGTGATTGATGTGATTATCTATGATGCAGTAGGTTGTACCGTTACAGCTACTATCAAAGAGTTGTTCCATGACATTACAATTCCAAATTATTTCACTCCCGATGGAGATGGAAATAATGATACATGGACTCCGAAATATATTGATGAATATCCGTATGCTCGAACGCATATTTTCGACAGATATGGTCGCAAAATAAAAACCCTTAAAGTAGGTGAGTCATGGGATGGAATCTATAACGGGAAACCTCTTCCAAGTGGAGATTACTGGTATCTATTAGAGCTTAATAGCGATATAGATCCACGTAAGTTTAAAGGAAACTTCACCATTTATAGGTAGTAAAATTTAAAGAATAGTAAAGGCTGATCTTTTTAGGTCAGCCTTTATTATTTCAGATTACAATGAATCTTCTAATGTTGTTGACAAAAGCAGATAACCGTAAGTACGATAAAAGGCCTTGAATTGGTAACCCGGGAGCTTTTCTCTTTTGAAAAATTTGAAAAGTAAAAAGAAAATCATTAAATTTGCCTATACATAAAAATATACATAAATGATTTTAACAACTACACCAACTTTAGAAGGTAAGCCTATTAAGGAATACAAAGGTATTGTTACAGGGGAAACCATAATTGGGGCGAATGCTATAAAGGATTTTATGGCTGGGTTGACTGATTTCTTTGGAGGACGCTCAAGAACCTATGAAAAAGTACTCGTAGAGGCTAAGAATACTGCACTTGTTGAATTACAGCAACGTGCCATGGCTATGGGAGCAAATGCCGTTGTAGGTATAGACTTGGATTATGAAACCTTGGGAAATAACGGAGGAATGTTGATGGTTACCGCCAGTGGTACTGCTGTGGTCATTTAAACTTTAGCTTATGAAACGCGTGGTTTCCATAAAGATGTCTGTTATATTGCTACTGCTATTAGCGTTGTCGATGGCAGTAGCTACTTTTGTTGAAAATGATTTCGGTACTCTTGTAGCTCGAGCTTTCGTCTATGAAGCATGGTGGTTTGAACTTATAATGATTTGGTTATCCATTAATTTTCTTTTTCATATCAAAAGGTATAGGCTGTTTTCAAAAAGTAAACTTCCTGTAGGATTACTACATTTGGCGTTTATTCTTATTATTATAGGAGCAGGTGTAACCCGTTATTTTAGTAAAGAAGGGATGGTGCATATCCGTGAAAATCAAACTGTAACTTCCTATACTACCAATGAAAAGTATATTCAGTTTCAAACCGAAAATGCCTATTTCTACAAAAAATCACAACCTATTCCATATTTTTTTTCGGAAGAAACCATGCAAATTGCTGACAATGATAACCACTTCGAATGTGTTCTTACGGAGTATTTACCGAAAGCTGTCCAAAAATTCGTTGATGGGGAGGAGTCATTTCTCGAAATTGTCATGTTGGACAAAGATGAAGAAAGTAGCTATCATTTAATGAAATCTGGACAGAGCCAGAAGGTTGACAATTATTCTTTAGCTTTTCAATCTGATCAAGAGCATGTGTTTAAAATACAAAAGAACGAAAATAATTGGCAATTGTGGAGTGCTATTCCACTGCATACAATTCATTTGGAATCCCAGCAGATGTCCAGTTTCTCACCACAACAATGGACTAATGTTATGCCACATACGGTCTATCGTTGGTCGGGAGGTTCTTTCATGATTGAAGCTATCCATGATAATAAAAAGTTGGTTTATGAACCTTTAAGTAAGGATGATAAAGCGGAAAAAGAGGTAAGTGTCGTTAAGTTAGAAGTCAGAAATGAAGGAAAATTAATCACGGAGAGCTATTTTTCAGCTACTAGAAATATTCCCGAATGGCAATGGTTTGATTATCAAGGTGAAAGATACGCTTATACATACGCTTCCAAGCAAATAGATCTTCCTTTTGCTTTGAAACTTAATAAGTTTCATTTGAAACGTTATCCAGGAAGTGAAAGTGCCGAAAGCTATACGAGTTATGTTGAGGTCATTGACGGAGATAAGTCATTTTCGTATAATATTTTTATGAATAATGTTCTTGATTATCAGTCGTATAGATTTTATCAATCGTCCTATGACAAGGATGAAAAAGGTACGTTATTGTCACTCAATAAAGACCGTGAAGGAACTATAATCACTTATTTAGGTTATGGGGTGTTATTCTTTGCAATGTTTTGGTTACTATTCGCTTATGGAAGTCGTTTTAGTTTTTTAAATCGTAATTTAAAAAAAATAAAAACATTGGATATAGGTAAGTTGCATTCTGTATTGTTCATGTTTTTTGTGTTGCCTTCGTTTGCTCAGTCCGGAGGTTATTTAGAGGAACATATTATCCCGCAAGAAAAAGCTCAAGAGTATGGACGTTTGATTGTTCAAGATTTTGACGGACGAATGAAGCCGTTAACTACCTTAGCCTATGAAATTACCAGAAAGTTAACAGGAAAAACTAGTGTGAACCTCAATACACATGAGGGTAAAAAAATTCAAATATCGCCAGAACAATTTTTGATAGCCTTACAGAAAAGTCCAGAAACTTTTGCTGAAAAGCCACTTATAAACATAAATACTGATAAAGGAGCCATTGTATTTAATATTCTGAATGTCAATCAAAAAAGAATGCTCCAGTTTACGGATTTCTTAGATGCCAGTGGTGCGTATCTGCTCAAGGATGTGGTAGAAGAAACCAATCGGTTGAAACCTGCCCAGCGTTCTGAAAGTCAGAAGGAATTACTCAAAGTAGACGAACGTTTTAATATTCTCTACAATGTATTTACAGGTAATTTTTTACGACTATATCCTAATACGAAATCTCAAAACAATAAATGGTTAACAGCTGACCAGTTTTCAGAATTTGAAGAGCAAGATGCTGATTTTGTGAAAAACATACATAATTTCTACATTGCAGGATTAGAAAAAGGAATGCAAACCAACGATTTTTCCGAAGCCGATCAGGCTCTTTCTTATTTGGCAACATATCAAAAAGAAGCAGGAAAAAATGTATATCCCACCAAGAACGAAGTAGAAGCTGAGATTTTTTACACTCGTACTCGTATAGGGAATTATCTCTTTGGAATATGTATTTTATTAGGAGGAGTTCTTCTTATTTTTAATATTTTAAGTTTATTTCTGTCGGCTAAATGGTTGCAAAAGACACTGACAGTAGGGTCTATTTTGGCTTGTATTATTTGGGTGGTATTTACTTTTGATTTAGGGTTACGTTGGTATATCGCTAAACATCCGCCGTGGAGCGATGGATTTGAAATGTTGTTATTTGTTTCATGGGGGATTTTGCTTTTTGGATTGCTCTTTGTTCGAAAATCCTCGTTTACCTTGCCTTTAGGTTTGCTTTTTTCGGGGACGTTGCTTTTAGTGAGCTTTTTGGACTGGCTTAATCCTGAAATTACGACATTGAAACCAGTACTCTATTCCTATTGGCTGAAAATTCATGTGACTGTGATTGTTGGAAGCTATGCACCTTTAGGCTTGTCCTTTGTTATTGCTTTATTGTCCATGATTTTGTTAATATTCAAGCCGTTACAACCCAAGAAAACGTGGTGGCGAGGCATGCAGGAAATGATTGTTGTACAAGAAATGGCAGTTACTATTGGTTTATTTTTGCTTACTGCGGGGACGTTTTTGGGAGGAATCTGGGCAAACGAAAGTTGGGGACGTTATTGGGCTTGGGATCCTAAGGAAACTTGGGCATTGATTTCGATTATTGTGTACAGTGTGGTGGTACATTTGCGACTCATTCCAAAATTTAGAAATGCGTTAGTTTATTATCTTGTGACTATGTGGGCATTTTCTACTATCGTAATGACCTCCTTTGGGGTGAATTACTATTTAGTAGGGCTTCATTCTTATGCTACAGGGGATCCTATTCCTATTCCCAAATGGGTTTATTTTGTAGTAGCGTTGTTAGTGGTCATAAGTGTTTTTGCGTGGTATTCCTACAAAAAAATGCCTCAGGAGGAACGCAATAAGTTGTATAGTAATTAGTTTATTTTGTAAAGAATTCTCTCCGATAAAAGTTAAATAATCTTAAAGTATGATTTAATTTGCAGATAATATTTACCTTTAAGCCTTTAATATAAATTTATCAGTAAAATGAAGAAAATAATTGTAGCAATTGTTGCGGCTTTTACATTCGTTCCGAGTGTGATTCGTGCCGATGAAGGGATGTGGTTTTTGATGTTTATTGAACGTTTGAACCAACGTGATATGCAGAAAAAAGGTTTGCAGCTCACGGCAAAAGAGATTTATGACATCAATAACAATAGTTTGAAAGATGCTATTGTGCAGTTTAACGGAGGGTGTACAGCGAGTATTATTTCTCCCAGAGGGTTGGTGTTGACAAATCACCACTGTGGTTATCGTCAAATTGCTGAAGTTTCTACTCCCGAAAACAACTATTTGCGTGATGGTTTTTGGTCAAAGAGTGACCAAGACGACATAAAACCTTCCTCGCTCTACGTACGTTTTTTTGTGCGTATGGATAACGTAACTGAACGTATGTTGGCAGTGGTGAATGATCAAATGTCGGAAAAAGATCGAGAAGCAGCTTTGAATCGCGAAACTGCAAAGATTATTAAAGAAAATAGTGAAAATGGAAAATATGTGGTTTCAGTGCGTCCGTTTTTTCAAGGAAATGAGTACTATTACTTTGTTTACCAAGATTTTAAAGATGTACGTTTGGTAGGTACGCCAGAGGAAAGTATTGGTAAATTTGGGGGTGATACTGATAACTGGGAGTGGCCTCGTCAAACAGGAGATTTTTCTTTATTCCGTGTCTATACCGATAAAAATGGAAATGCAGCCGAATACGCAGCTGATAACATTCCAATGAAATCCAAAAGACATTTGGCAGTGAGTATCAAAGGGGTTAAAGAAAATGATTTTGCAATGATTTTAGGTTATCCAGGACGTACTAACCGTTGGGTGCCATCGCATTGGGTAGATCAAAATGTGAAATATGCCTACCCTGCATGGGTTGAATCTTCAAAAGCGGCTATGGACGGTATGAAACCGTTTATGGATGCTGATCCTGCAGTTCGTTTGATGTATGCTTCAAAATATGCTCAAATTGCGAACTACTGGAAAAACAGACAGGGAATGATTGAGGCTTTAACTCTCCACAAGACTGCTGATGTGAAACGTTCTTACGAAGCAAAATTTGCAAAATGGGCAAGAAAAAAAGCTAATAGAGCCACTTACGGAGATGTGCTACAAACCATTGCAACCTATTTTGAGCGTACCAATGAGCGTTCAGCTGATAGAAATTATTTACAAACACTGTTCCGTGCCACTAACTTTAGTGTTCTTCCATTCGAGTTGAACAACCAATTAGGGAAATTAGTTGAAGCTCCACACATGGCGAGAATTACAATGGCTGCATCTATAGATGAAAGGCTTTCAGCTGTTTACGATAATATGCATATTCCTGCGGAAAAAGCTATTTTAGCAAAAACCTTGAAGTTGTACGCGATGAAAGGCAAAAATTTAGCAGATGAAGTTGAAAAAATTAATAGAGAATATCGAGGTGATTTCGACCGCTTTGTTGAAGAAGCTTTTTCAGTGAGCGTGGTAGCAAGTAAAGAACGTGTACAAGAGTTTATGGACAATCCAAATGCAGAAAGACTTAAAAATGATCCGTTGATTTTGTTGTCTAAATCATTAATAGCCAAGTTGCGAGAAAGTTCAGAAGAATTAAACGCGTTGGAAGATGCTTACAGTAAGGCATACAGAAAATATGTAGATGGTTTGCGTAAATCAGGTATCAGTCGTATTCAATATCCAGATGCAAACTCAACGTTGCGACTTACTTACGGAACTGTTAAATCGCTACCTGCCGATCCTCGCAACGCAGATGCTTCGTTGAATAACTACACAACATTCAAGTCAATGGTAGCAAAATATAAACCAAACGATCCAGAATTTGATATGCCAAAACGATTGATGGAAATGTATGATAAAAATGATTTTGGTCGCTATTTGGATAAAGATGGAACAATGCATGTTAATTTCTTGACTGATAATGATATTACCGGAGGTAACTCAGGTTCACCTGTTATGAACGGGAAAGGGGAGCTTATCGGTCTCGCTTTCGACGGAAATATCGAAGCTATGGCGGGAGATGTAATCTTTGATTCTAAATTGCAACGTACCATTAATGTGGATATTCGTTATGTACTTTGGATAATTGACAAATATGCAGGAGCAAAACATATTGTTGATGAAATGACTATTGTGGAATAGGTAGTAAGAGAGGCTGTTCAATGTATTGAACGGTCTCTTCTTGATATGGAACATAGGGTTCGGCAAATCCCAGATACAAGTTAAATAGTAACATTTTGTTATATTTAACTTTTTAGGATAGCATGACCACATGTGTTTATCCACAAATCAAATATAAGAAGCATAAAACACTGAAAAAACTATCTATTTTACTACATAAATAAATATAAAGTAGTATATTTGTACCCGAATTTTAATAAAACTAACTAACAATTATTACAGATATGTCAAACGACATCCGCATTCGAAAAGGGTTAGACATTCGCTTAGAAGGGGAGGCTGATAAGGCAATAAAGCAACTTCCGCTGGCTAAAACGTATGGTATAAAACCCGATGATTTTCATAGAATCATCCCTAAACTTATTGTAAGAGAGGGTAGTGAAGTGAAAGCAGGCGAGGCTCTTTTTCATTCGAAAAGTGATGAGCGTATTTTGTTCCCTTCGCCAGTCAGTGGTAAGGTGACAGAAATTGTTCGTGGGGAAAGACGTCGGATTTTGGAAATTCGTATCGAGGCCAACGGACAAGAGTTCAAAGATTTTGGAAAAAAGAACGTACAAGAGTTGTCAGCAGAACAAATCAAAGAGCATTTGTTAGCTTCGGGGTGTTGGCCGTTTATCAAACAGCGTCCTTACGACGTCATTGCCAATCCTGATGACAAACCAAAGGCTATCTTTGTTTCAGCTTGTAAAACTAATCCGCTTGCTCCCGACTATGACTACGCCTTGAAAGGAAAAGAGGTTCAGTTGCAAGTAGCTCTTTCTGCATTGGCGAAATTGACCACTGGAAAAGTACATGTTTCGGTGTTTAAAGACAGTTCTTTGTCTCCTTTCCGTAACTTCAAAGACATTGTGCTTCACAACGTATCAGGGCCACATCCAGCTGGAAATGTCAGTACACAAATTGCTAAAATTGACCCAATTAACAAAGGGGAAGTGGTTTGGGTAGTGACTCCGCAAGATTTGGTAGTTATTGGCGAACTTTTCTTATCGGGGCATTTCAACATTACACGTACTTTAGCTCTAACGGGGTCTTGTGTTGAAAAACCACAATACGTTTCCGTAGTGGCAGGAGCTCAGGTAAGTAGCGTAGTGAATGGAAATGTTAAATCAAGTGGGACGCGTGTAATCAGTGGTGACGTATTGACAGGTAAAAAGGTGTCAGAAGACGGATTTTTAGGATACTACGACGACCAAATTACAGCAATTCCAGAAGGTGATGATTATGAGTTCTTTGGATGGAACAAACCTATTTTTAATAAAGTTTCCACCACGAGGGCAATGACTTTCTCTTGGCTCAATCCGAAGAAAAAATACAACCTAAACACCAACACCAATGGCGAACATCGTGCCTTTGTGATGACGGGTATGTACGAAGAAGTTTTTCCGTTGGACATCTATCCGATGCAACTTTTAAAAGCGTGTTTGTACAAAGATTTGGACGAGTTGGAAAACTTGGGAGCTTACGAAATTGCCCCTGAAGATTTTGCACTTACTGAATTTGTTTGTGTTTCAAAACAACCCCATCAGAAGATTATCCGTGAAGGTTTGGATTTAATGATGCAGGAGTTGGGATAGGTGTTTGATTTTTAATTTGAAAAACATTATGACAAAGTATTATCAGCCTTCTGGGAAGTATTCTCCCGTTGCGTTTGTTTATTTTTTATTGGTATCGTTGTTCGTACTTCCGTTGTTGGGAGGTATCTACGCTTACGCAACTTGGTATATTCCGTTGGTTTATATTAATGTGTTGATTACCATTATGTTCGGATTTGCTATTGCTGGGGTGATTGCAAATTTAGTTATCAAATTAGGGAAGGTTCGTAACTATGCCTTAGGGGTTATCTTTACTCTATTGGGTGCTTTGGTAGCTTATTATGCTCAATGGATAGTTTGGGCAGATTTGGCATTGAATACGACCGATACTATTGGGAATAATCGTATTGGGGTGGCAATCAGCAACGTCAATTTTGGAGAATTATTTCATTTGTTACTGAATCCTTCTGATTTGTTTTCATTGATAGCCGAAATCAATTCCGTAGGAACTTGGGGAGTGAAAGGTTCGACAGTTAATGGTATTTTTCTTTCGATAGTATGGGTAGCCGAGATTATAGTGATTTTCTACGCAGCTTTCTTGGGAACTAAAAACCAAGCGAAACGACCTTTTAGCGAAGTTGCTGACAAATGGTTTAAGGAAGAAAAACTTCCGTTGTTATCTTACATTGAAGATCAAGAATCGTTTAAAAGTGATTTAGAATCAGGTGATTATGAGCGAATCTCCGAATTAACCTTGTCTGATAAAAAGCAAAGTCATAGTTTTTTTGTTTTATATGCCTTAGAAGGTGTTTATTACGTGTCGGTAATTAATAATAAGGCACAACAAGACGATAAAGGCAAAATCAAATTTGAAACCAAAAACCTTATTCAGTATATGCGTATCGACAAAACAGCGTACGATGCACTGAAATTAAGAGTTAGAGCGTAAATTTTTTTTGATTTACCTCTTGCAGAAAATAATAAAATATAACAATCATTCTTTTTAAAAATGAGCTTAAAAAGTAAATTACATACGTTAAAAGAAAAGTATAAAGGAACGAAGCTGGAAACGACGTTCAATGCTTTGCATACGTTCCTTTATTTGCCTAATGAAACGACCCACGGCGGTACGCACATTAAGGCAGCTGACGACCTCAAACGTACGATGAATACCGTGATTATGGCACTGATTCCGTGTCTTATTTTCGGGATTTTTAACGTGGGGTATCAGCATTATGTAGCTACGGGAACTTTATCGCACGCCGTAGGGCTACCTTTTTTTAGTCCCGAATTTTGGTCGTGGCAAAACTTCTCTTTCGGAGCTATAAAAGTGCTTCCGTTGGTAGCGGTTTCCTACGCCGTTGGTTTGGGAATTGAATTTGTGTTCGCCACCCTTCGCGGACACGAAGTAGAGGAAGGATATTTGGTAACGGGAATGCTCGTGCCGCTTATCGTTCCTGTGGATTTGCCCCTTTGGATGCTTGCCGTAGCGGTGGCTTTCGGGGTAATCATCGGTAAGGAAGTTTTCGGAGGAACGGGAATGAACATCTTAAACCCCGCACTGACCATTCGTGCGTTCTTATTCTTCGCCTATCCAACTTCGATGAGTGGGGATAAAATTTGGGTACACGGAGCTACTGAAAGAGCAGGTGAAATCGCCAAAGGAGCGAATTTAGATGCTATTTCAGGAGAAACTATTCTTGGGCATTTGGCTCAACAACACGATATTACAGACAAGTTTTCTGTTTCGGATATGTTCTTCGGATTTACGCCGGGTTCTATCGGTGAGACATCAACTTTGCTAATTATTTTAGCAGCTTTATTCTTGATTTTCACTAAAATAGGAAGTTGGAGAATTATGTTGAGTATGGTACTTGGAGGATTGGCAATGGGGTATATTTTCAATGCCTTTGCTCCTGCTATGGAAGGTACTAAATTCTTCACTTTGTGGAGCTTACCGGCTTGGCAACATTTGTTGGTGGGTGGTTTTGCTTTCGGTACGGTGTTTATGGCAACCGACCCTGTTACGGCATCGCAAACCAATACGGGGAAATACATTTACGGATTTTTGGCAGGTTTCATCTCGATAATGATTCGTTGCTTCAATCCTGCTTACCCTGAGGGAGTGATGTTGGCAATCCTGCTAATGAACGTATTTGCTCCGACCATTGACCATTACGTGGTTCAGGCAAATGTGGCAAGAAGAAAAAAACGTCTAAAAGCTAAAACTGCATAGATATGTCAAACAGAACTGAAAGTAATTCATATACAGTGATTTTTGCCATCATAATGGTAATTATCGTAGGAGCGTTGCTTGCGGGGGTTTCTTCGGCGTTGAGCGATAGAATCAGCGAGAATAAGAAGTTCGAAAAGCAACAAAACGTACTTTACGCAATGGGCGTAAACCGCAATCAGAATACCAATTTGGGCGAAGGTGATGTAACTTTTGTTCCGACCAACGAGGTTACTGCCGAGTTTAAAAAGTACATCAAAGGGCAATACTTTATAAAAGGAAATCAAGCCGTTGAGGCCGATTTGATTGAAGACCCGAAATGGACTGCCGAAAAAGGCTTACCGCTTTTTGTAGGTGAGAAAGAAGGCAAAACGTTTTACATCATTCCCGTTTTTGGAAAAGGACTTTGGGACGCTATCTGGGGCTATGTGGCTGTGGATAAGAATCTTATCGTACAAGGTGTTTTCTTCGACCACAAAGGAGAAACTGCCGGGTTGGGGTCAAACATCAAAGAGCGTTTCTTTATGGACGACTTCATCGGAGAGCATTTGTTGGACGCTTCGGGCAACTTCCAAAGCGTAGAGGGTTCAAAATCAAATGGCGACCCTGAGAACAAACGCAAAGAAGACGGCAAGGTAGATGCCATTGCAGGGGCAACGCTTACCGTAAACGGAGTAAACGAGATGGTAAAAACGGGCGTTGGTGCGTACGTTGATTATATTAAAAACTTAAAAAACTAATATTATGGGACTATCAAAAAAAGACGTAAAATTGGTTACAGACCCGCTATGGGATAACAACCCGATTACCGTGCAAGTGTTGGGAATTTGTTCCGCATTGGCAATCACGGCACAGCTTAAAGCGGCTATCGTTATGGGATTGTCCGTAATATTTGTGTTGGGAGTAGGGAACGTGGTAATTTCCTTAATTAGAAATATTATTCCTTCAAAAATCCGTATCATCGTACAATTGTTGGTGGTAGCGGCGTTGGTAATTATCGTTGACCAAGTGCTGAAAGCCTTTTCGTACGAGTTGAGTAAGCAACTTTCTGTATTTGTGGGGCTTATCATTACAAACTGTATCATTATGGGACGTTTTGAGGCATTTGCTTTGGGAAATACGCCTTGGAAATCGTTCTTGGACGGAATTGGAAACGCAGGCGGATATGCGTTGGCTCTTATCATTGTGGCTTTCTTCCGTGAGCTTTTAGGTTCGGGAACGCTTCTTGGATTTCAAGTATTGGGCGATCCTATCAAAAAGACAGGTTTGTATGCATTAGGATATGAAAATAACGGATTTATGTTATTGGCTCCGATGGCTCTTATCACTTACGGAATTGTGATTTGGATTCAGCGTACACGTAATAAATCCTTAATTGAGGAATAATTAGTAACTAAATAAAGATTAGAAAATGGAATATATAGAACTGATTTTTAAGTCGATATTCGTAGATAATATGGTATTTGCTACCTTCTTGGGTATGTGTTCCTATTTGGCGGTGTCCAAAAAAGTATCTACGGCGGTTGGTTTGGGAGCAGCGGTTATTTTTGTATTGGCTGTAACTGTTCCAATGAACTGGCTACTGAACGAATATTTGCTCAAAGAAGGAGCTTTGGCTTGGTTGGGCGAAGAGTATGCAAGCTATGATTTGAGCTTTTTGACCTACATTTTGTTCATCGCAACGGTGGCTACAATGGTTCAGTTAGTAGAAATCATTGTTGAAAAATTTGCTCCTGCATTGTACAACTCTTTGGGGATTTTCTTACCGCTTATTGCTGTAAACTGTGCGATTTTGGGAGGTTCGCTTTTTATGCAATCTCGTGAAATTCCGTCTATTGGTTTGGCGGCTACTTACGGATTGGCTTCGGGAATTGGTTGGTTTTTGGCAATTGTTGCCATTGCTGCCATTCGTGAGAAAATCCGTTATTCAAACGTTCCGCCTGCACTTCGTGGATTAGGAATTACCTTCATCATCACGGGGCTTATGGCTATCGGGTTTATGAGTTTCGGTGGTATGCTTGCAGGCGGTACCAAAAAAGCTGAAGACGAGCAAACCAAAGCGATGATGGAGCAAAAAGTGGAGAAAAAGGAAAAATTAGCCCATAACACAAAAGATTTTTAAGAAATGATATTATCAAGCAGTATATTAGTAACAGTAGCAGTAACGGTGATTGCTTTGCTGGTCATTACGTTATTGTTGGTAGCTTTGTTGTTGGTAGTTAAGCAGAAATTAGCCCCGTCGGGTCCTGTGAAAATCACCATCAACAAAGAAAAAGTAATTGAAGTTCCTTCGGGAGGTTCATTGCTTTCTACCTTAGGAAATCAAAAGATATTTTTGCCTTCGGCTTGTGGTGGTGGAGGTTCTTGTATCCAATGTGAATGCCACGTGCTTTCAGGTGGAGGAGAGGCACTTCCTACCGAAACGCCTCACTTCACTAAAAAAGAATTGAAAGAAGGAGCTCGTTTGGCTTGCCAAGTGAAGGTAAAACAAGATATGGAAATTTCAATTCCTGAAGAAATTTTTGGTATCAAAAAATGGGAAGCTGTGGTGGTACGTAACTACAACGTGGCTTCTTTTATTAAAGAATTTGTGGTAGAAATTCCTGAGGATATGGATTATAAACCGGGAGGATATATTCAGATTGAAATTCCGCCGTGCGAAATCAAATATTCGGATATTGATATTACAGCACATCCTGCTGAACACCCTGGCGAGCCTGACAAATTCAAAATGGAGTGGGATAAATTCAACCTTTGGCCTTTGGTGATGAAAAATACAGAAAGCGTAGAGCGTGCTTACTCAATGGCTTCGTATCCTGCCGAAGGACGCGAAATTATGTTGAATGTTCGTATCGCTACGCCACCTTGGGACAGAGCTAAAAACGGCTGGATGAGCGTGAACCCTGGGGTAGCTTCTTCATACATTTTCTCTCGTAAGAAAGGGGACAAAGTGGTAATTTCAGGACCTTACGGAGAGTTCTTTATCAACGAATCCAACGCCGAAATGTTGTATGTAGGTGGTGGAGCTGGTATGGCTCCGATGCGTTCGCACCTGTATCATTTGTTCAAAACATTGAAAACAGGACGTAAGGTAACGTATTGGTACGGAGGTCGTTCCAAACGAGAATTGTTCTACTTGGAGCATTTCTGGGAATTGGAGCGTGAGTTCCCGAACTTTAAGTTCTTCATTGTACTTTCCGAGCCGCTTCCTGAGGATAATTGGAAAGTGAAAAAAGACATTCACGACACCGAAGGAGACGGATTTACAGGGTTTGTTCACAATGCGGTAATTGACCAATATTTGAGCAAACACGATGCCCCCGAAGATATCGAATTGTACTTCTGCGGACCTCCGATGATGAACAAAGCGGTACAAAAAATGGGGCAAGACTTCGGCTTGCCTGATGAAAATATCCGCTTCGACGACTTCGGTGGATAGGTCTTTCACGATTTGATTTTTTTCAAAATAATAAATCCTCGCTGTCATTGGACGGCGAGGATTTTAAATTTTGAGTTCCACACTTAACTACATATCAAATTCCGGTGATGAACAGGTTTCTTCTCAATCATTCGTTTGATGAGATTATTGAATATATTATCTTTCGATTGAGAACGGTTAATTCGGTATGAAAATTCAGCCAAATATCTATCCATATTGAAATCTGAAACTCGACAATAAATCGTTCTCAACCAACTTTTTACTTGGTGTATTATGGTATGTAAAATAGGAAAATTCTTCCCTTTATTACTCGGTATTTGTTTGATATTGAAATCTTTAATAGGTCTGTAACCTTTCCAATCATCAGTGGTCACTTGGGCGGATTTATCAATATGTTTATCAAAAATTGTCCGTAATGATTTGGCAGAATAATCTTCTATTTTATTGGCATAGAATCGTTTAACCTTCCCATCATCAGTTAGTTCTATGGCACAAACAATCTTTTTTTTCTTTGAATCGTAACTCCTACCTTGTTTGCCATCTTCTTTCCCTCCCACAGTAAACTCGTCCACTTGAACTTGACCATTCATTTTATGTAATTCATTGGATTTCATTGCTTCACGAACTTTGTGCATAAACAATCGAGCCGTATTTTCGGTAATTCCATAACGAACAGACATTTGTAAAGCTGATAGGTTTTTAGTGGTTGCACACATCTCAAAACAAATAAAAAAAGCCTTACGAAGCCCGAATTTTACTTTGTGAAAAAGTGTTCCTGCCGTAGGGCTTTCTGTATCAGAACAAATGTTACAAGTTCTTGAAAAATCCTTGCGGATTTGGCTTTTTGTATGCCCACATTTACGACAAACAAAGCCTTTTTCCCACTTCCAATGAGCTAAATATTCTTCACAATCTAAGTCGGTTTTGAAGCGTTCAGTGAACTCTAAAAGATTTTGACCGTTAAAAATTTCCATAACTACCTGATTTTATGAACTGCAAATATATGAAATTATATGAGGAACTCCACAGCCGTCCGAAAGTTTTTTGAAAACGACATAAAAACCCTTGTCAATCCTTTATTTATAAGGGCAGACTTGTTTGTTGTGCGGAATTATCTCTGTCAAAGAGTGTGTTTTCAGGTGGTTTTTTCACTTTTTTTACGGTGGGTTTCAGTTCGTTGCAAACATAATTCAGCGTCAGATAGTGCATAAGACACACCCTTATTTTCTCGGAAAAATTACTAAATGCCGTCTTTTTATCGCTGTAAAATCGCTTAATCAGCTCCAACAGAAGATAGCAAATCAAAGCTACATAAATCTGTGATTTTACCGCATTTTCACTTGTGCCAAGAAAAGTTTTTATCTGTAAATTTTACTTCATAGCCTTGTTTGAAGTCAAAACGATGATTTCATCTTTGAGGATGTCGTGGTCTTTTTCATCAGGCAGGTCTCGTTCTTCAAGACTTTGGTAGAGCGTGTTGGACTTAATTCGCGTAACAAAAGTATTTTGGCAATGGATTCTGCCGAGCATCAAACTAAAATCAAAATAGCCTCTATCCTCAACAATGATGGTGTTTTTCGGATAGATATTTTGTTGTAATCCTTTGCTATCGTGTGTTTTAGCTTCGGTGATATTGACCATTTCAGGCAATCCAAGTTGATCGTCCCAAACGGTGTGAATTTTGAGTCCGCCTTTAGCTGTCCGAATCAAGCGAAGCGTATCATGAACACCTTTGAAACAAATAAAATTTTGTGAATAAATTTTGCCCAGTTGAAAAGACTTAAACACAGGCTAATGGTAGTACTGTCAATGATTTTTATTTTGTGGTTTTGGATTTCATCGATGATATGACTTTGATGTTTGGCTTTTAAAGAGTGTTTGTAATACTTTAAAAGACTGGAATACAAATCTTTAAATACTCCATAATGTCTTACTTTGTTTCCATCACTCATTGTTGATTTTGCGGGACTTTGTTTGAGTTGGAGATCGCTTAGGAAGGTGCTACTTACTGATAATTCGCAACTTATGTCGGATAGCGTATAGCATTTATTCAGCTGTCCGAAAGTTAGTGCCACCAATTGATCGCGAGTTTTATAGGCAAATTTTCCTTTATCGGACTGATGTTTAGCGATTTCCGCTCTTAAAATATGCGTAGGAATGAGATCTAAAATTTGTCTGATTACGGGTTTATTTGTATTTTTGCTTCGCCTGAGGAGTGTCATAATTGAAAATATTTGGGAAAATTTCAAATATACGACATTCTCAGGCAACTTTTATTTTAAAAGTTTCGGATAGTTGTGGAGGAACTCAATTTAAATTTTATCACAGCCGTCCGAAAGTTTTTTGAAAACTCATAAAATTCCTTGTCAACCCTTTATTTATAAGGGCAGACTTGTTTGTTGTGCGGAATTATCTCTGTCAAAGAGTGTGTTTTCAGGTGGTTTTTTTGCTTTTTTTACAATCGGTTTCAGCTCATTGCATACATAATTCAAGGTTAAATAATGCATAAGGCACACCCTTATTTTCTCGCAAAAATTACTAAATGCCGTCTTTTTATCGCTATAAAATCGCTTTATCAACTCCAACAGAAGATAGCAAATCAAAGATACATAAATCTGTGATTTCACCGCATTTTCACTCGTTCCAAGAAAAGTTTTTATCTGTAAATTTTGCTTCATCGCCTTGAAAAACAACTCAATATCCCATCGTTTTTTGTACAAATCCGCAATGGTTCTCGCCGTCCAATCCATATTATTGGTGATGATTTCTATGGTTTTGTTGCCATCTTGCTTATAAACCTTTACCAAACGCAATTTCTCTTGATCAATACCACTTTCTACCGCCTTTTTTGAGGTCAAAACGATGATTTCATCTTTGAGGATGTCGTGGTCTTTTTCATCAGGCAGGTCTCGTTCTTCGAGACTTTGGTAGAGCGTGTTGGACTTAATTCGCGTAACAAAAGTATTTTGGCAATGGATTCTGCCCAGCATCAAACTAAAATCAAAATAGCCTCTATCCTCAACAATGATGGTGTTTTTCGGATAGATATTTTGTTGTAATCCTTTGCTATCGTGTGTTTTAGCTTCGGTGATATTGACCATTTCAGGCAATCCAAGTTGATCGTCCCAAACGGTGTGAATTTTGAGTCCGCCTTTAGCTGTCCGATATTTTGCCCAGTTGAAAAGGCTTAAACACAGGCTAATGGTAGTACTGTCAATGATTTTTATTTTGTGGTTTTGGATTTCATCGATGATATGACTTTGATGTTTGGCTTTTAAAGAGTGTTTGTAATACTTTAAAAGACTAGAATACAAATCTTTAAATACTCCATAATGTCTTACTTTGTTTCCATCACTCATTGTTGATTTTGCGGGACTTTGTTTGAGTTGGAGATCGCTTAGGAAAGTGCTACTAACTGATAATCCGCAACTTATGTCGGATAGCGTATAGCATTTATTCAGCTGTCCGAAAGTTAGTGCCACCAATTGGTCGCGAGTTTTATAGGTAGACTTTCCCTTATCGGACTGATGTTTAGCGATTTCCGCTCTTAAAATATGCGCAGGAATGAGATCTAAAATTTGTCTGATTACGGGTTTATTTGTATTTTTGCTTCGCCTGAAGAGTGCCATAATTGAAAAAAAAATGGGAATTTTTCAAATATACGACATTCTCAGGCAACTTTTATTTTAAAAGTTTCGGATAGTTGTGAAATTTTATAAAAGTTTTGGTTTTTGAGAAAATATGCCTATTTTTACTCGGAAAATTGGATAGAAAGAATAATGAAAAAGAAAATAAGTATAAAGGATATCGCCAGAGAATTGAATGTTAGTATTTCAACAGTTTCTAAGGCTCTTAACAACAGTGGAGAGATTAGTAAAGAGATTACTGAAAGAATCAAGGCTTTTGCAAAGTTACATAACTACCGACCTAATTCGATAGCTTTGAGTTTAAAAAATAAAAAATCTAAAACGGTAGGTGTAATCATTCCTGAGATTGCACATGATTTTTTTTCAACTGTTGTGAGTGGTATAGCTAGTGTAGCTGAAGAGAAAGGTTACAATATTGTAACATGTTTTTCAAATGAATTGTTTGAGCAAGAGGTTAAAAATATCGAAACATTAATGCAAACGGGTATTGATGGATTTATAGTGGCTCTTTCCAAAGGCAGTGAAGCTAAAAAGGATTACCACCATTTGCGTGAAATTTTAAATCAAGAACTTTCCTTGGTGCTTATTGATCGAGTGGCTCAAGATATTTATTGCGACAAGGTAATTGTAGATGATGCAATGGCCTCATACAGGGCTGTGAATCACTTAATTCAGGCGGGATACCATCGTATAGGGCTACTGACTGTTCCCAATTACATTAGCGTAGCAAATTTACGTACACAAGGATATAAAAACGCGCTCTCAGATGCTCAAATTCCGATAGATGAAAGTTTAATTTTAGCGGTTGAAGATGTACATTCCGATACAATCATTTCTGAATTTTTTGACAAATGTAAATTTGATGCATTGTTGTGTAATAATGAGTTTTTGGCAGTTAGGGCAGTACGTGAAGCTCACGATCGAAATATTAAAATTCCGCAAGAATTAGGAATTATTACTTTTGCCGATGGTTCTTTGGCGAAGTATTCGTATCCGAAACTTACTGCTATTGATCAACATGGAGCCGAAATTGGTAAAAAAGCAATGGAATTACTCGTTGAAAGTATCGAAAATACTAATCAAGACCGTAATTTTAGAACAGAAATTATAAAAACATCACTACAAATAAGAGAGTCAACCAGGTAATGAATATATAATAAATTATACAATCAGAAAAATACTTTACCTTATCGAAAAAATGAGCTTTATGTTATTGATGATGAGTATTTTGTGTTTTTTGGGCTATACTAAAATTTTTGTGAAGATTATTAAATCTGTATTTTTTGATTTTTAAAAATTTGTGTTCATTCTGTACATTTGTGGTCAAATTCAAACCACAAATACACACAAATTTTCACAAATATGCTTTCAATAAACTAAAATCACTAAAATTATAAGGACTATTTTTTTGAAAGGTCACCACAAAAATTTTACTAATGCCGTTTTTTGATTTAAGCAACCGAAACTTAATTAACTGACTAATGGGATTAAAAAAGAGAAGTTTATTTGTTAGATTTTTATTTTGGAAGGCAAAAAATCTTACCAATCGTCAATTTATTCTCATTTTGTGTGCTGTTATTGGTGTTGTTTCGGGGGTTTTTGCTGTATTCATAAAAAAAGTAACTCTTTTAATTCAATTTGTGTTGCAAAATGGATTGGTAGCTTCTTATCACCGAGCTTTTTATTTCGTTTTTCCCACCATAGGTTTTTTAATCGTGTATTTTATACTGAGGTACGTCATTAGAAAACGTTTAGAGCCAGGCATTCCTTATACCCTTTACGCCATGTCTAAACTCAAAGGCATTATTCCTACCTATCATACGTATGGAAGTCTCGTTACAGCCCCTTTTACAGTGGGTTTCGGAGGTTCGGTGGGATTGGAAGGCCCTATGGTCATTTCAGGAGCTGGATTTAGTTCCTATTTGAGCAGGTTGTTTCACGTAAACCAATCTGATAGAACTTTGCTTATAGCCTGTGCCTGTTCAGCTACCATGGCTGCAATGTTCAAGGCTCCAGTGGCAGCTATCGTATTTGCAATTGAAGTATTTAGTTTGGAATTGACTTTGATGTCACTCTTGCCTCTGATGGCATCTTCATTGTTAGCTGTGCTTACATCTTATTTTTTTCTTGGAAATGAAATTCTGATGCCTATTAATTTAGATGGAGAATTTACGCTGGCAGATGTCCCTTATTACATTGTTTTGGGGATTTTGACTGGAGCAGTGTCTATTTATTTCTGTACAATTTTTCAACGAATAACCGCTTATTTTGAAGAAATTGATAGTCTAATCAAACGTTTGTTTTTTGGTGGGTTGATGATAGGATTGGTAGTTTTTTTCATTCCGCCCCTTTACGGAGAAGGGTTTGAGGTTATGAATAAACTCATTAGTGGCAACCCGAAAGAGGTGTTGCAAAATGCATTTAATTGGGAGGTAGATAATCCTTGGTCTATTATTGCTTTAATGTTAGGGCTTGTTCTCTTCAAAGTGGTTGCTATGGCAACTACCGTTGGAGCAGGAGGGGTGGGAGGAGTGTTCGCTCCAGCTCTTTTCACAGGAGGAATATTGGGTAATTTAGTAGCACGAACCATTAATCAATTACCGTTTTTGGGGCATTCCGTTCCGTTAGCCAGTTTTACGCTCGTAGCGATGGCGGGTTTGGTGGCAGGGGTGTTACACGCACCGCTTACAGCCATTTTTCTCATTGCAGAACTTACAGGAGGACATACGCTTTTTGTACCATTGATGATTGTAGCTTCCGTATCCTTTGCCTTGTCGAAATACTATTTAAAGCATTCACTTTATACAAAACGTTTGGCACAAGAAGGAAACCTAATCACCCATGATAAGGATCATAAGGTACTCACTCTGATGGATATTGATGCAGTGATTGAGAAAAACTTTATTCCCGTAACCGCACAGATGAACTTGGGAGAATTGATTGAAAAGGCTATTACAAAATCTAATCGGAATATATTTCCTGTGGTAAATGCTCAAAATCAGAGTTTTGAAGGTATTATCCTTTTAGACGATATACGTCAGATGATGTTTAACCAAGCGTTATATGATCAAATAAAAGTGGGTGATCTCATGCATCAACCTCCGGCAATCATCTGTTTGGGAGTAGATAAAATGCCTGACATCATGCAGAAATTCCAAGACACAGGAGCGTGGAATTTACCCGTGGTGAAAGAAGGTGCCTATATTGGTTTTGTATCCAAATCAAAACTATTGACGATATATCGCCGAAAATTGATTTATTTCTCCAATTAAAACGTGTATCTTTCTTTAAAAATTTTTCGTAAGAATTTTGACTATTTTGTTGTTAGGTAAGAATTCTTTCAGGATGACTTTCAATACAGTGTAGGCAGGAATGGCAATTACCATGCCTATAACCCCGAAAAGTGTACCGCATATCAAAATTATTAAGAAAATTTCTAATGGACTTGATTTTACAGAGTTAGAAAAAATAAGCGGTTGTGAGAACACATTATCGATGAACTGTCCAATGAGGAAACCTATCAGAACATAAATCGTAGTTGGCAAGGTAACCGACATAAAATCATTGTCGATATTGCTACTCATCGTCAGTAAAGCCATTAGTACAAAGGCTATAATAGGCCCGATGTAGGGTATCAAATTTAATAAAGCACATAAAAACGCGATGATGAAAGGGTTTTGTACTCCAAAAATAAGTAATACGATGGTGTAAATAACAAACAAAATAGTCAGTTGTAGAATCAGCCCTGCAAAGTAGCGTGAAAGTAAGCTGTTGATTTTTACAATTGATGTGCGTGTTCTTTTTACTTGCGAATTCGGTAATAACGACAGCGTTGACTTCATTAGTGAAGTGTTGTTTTTCATGAAGAAAAACGTAATAAAAAGTACAGAAAATAGTCCTGCGCCAAAACTTCCTATGAATGAGATAAACGAGTTTATAAGGTTTGGAATGTCAATGAAATTTAAAGCATCTGATACGCTGAGTAGAGTTTCTTCTTCGTCCTTGCTCACTCCTGTCAATTTAAAAAAATGCAGTAAAAGATTATCCAAATTTGTACGGAGTAGGTCAATGTTAAGTCCCGAAAGATTTTTACCTTGTGAAATTAGCAAAGGAATGAACAAACTGAAAACCCCCAAACTTAAGATGATGAATATGGTCATCGTTAGGATTACACAAACGCTTTTGCTTCTGATTTTTAGTCGTCTGTGAAAAAAGAAAACGAATGGTTTTCCTAAAAGTGTGATTATCAATGCTAAGACTATGTAAATCAGAATCGATTTCAAAAGGGAAAGAGCATAAAGAGATAAAACTACTAAGACCATTATTCCCACAGCTCTTAATATTCCGTTAGCAATCATTTTTGAGTTCATATTATTTTTTATTTAGTGATTTTCTATTTTAAAGTGTTGCCATTGTAGCAACGACATTACACGCTACAATAGCTGCTGTTTCAGTTCGTAATCGGTTTTCACCCAATGAAATAGCCTGAAAACCAGTGCTGAATGCTGTTTTAATTTCTTCGTTAGAAAAATCGCCTTCAGGGCCTATCAGCACGATTAATTTTTGCGGAAAAGGATGGAGTATTTTCGAGAATAATACTTTTTTCTCTTCTTGACAATGGGCAATATATTTAGAACTTTTCTCATCTTTGTATCTATGAAAAAAATCCAATGCACTGATTGGTTCATTGAGCTTCGGTAGGTGAAATTGCAATGATTGTTTCATTGCCGAGAGAATGATCTTTTCAAGGCGTTCTGTTTTTACAACAGTTCGTTCGGAATGCTGACAGATGACGGGTGTAATTTCATCTACGCCAATTTCTACGGCCTTTTCTAAAAACCATTCATAGCGTTCATTCATTTTTGTGGGGGCAACCACTAAATGAAGATTGTAGAAATGTTTTTCTTTATGTTTGACATTCAAAATGTTACCCTCACAACGTTTGGTAGTCGCAAGGGTTATTTCTCCTTCAAATAAATATCCTTTTCCATTGGTAATGTACAGTTGATCGCCTTCTTTTTTACGTAATACTTTGACAATATGCTGACTTTCTTCTTTGTCAAAATAGAAGTTATGGTCATTTTCGTCAATGTTGGCATTATAAAAAAGTTGCATTTTTAGTATTTTGTAGGTTTTGCTGTACGATTTTAGTATCACGGAACAAGGTTACATGTCAGAAATTTTGTTTTATTTCTTCAACCAATTGTTCGAAAAATTACAATCCTTATATGTTCCCTTTACAACGATATGTGTTTTTTCAACTTTTTCATTTATCCATTTTGCGATGGTTTTCAACTGTTTTTCTTTCAGTGTGAGGTCTTGAATTTTCACATAATCTTTCACAAAATCAGCCTTATGCTCCTCATGGCGATTGGTTACTTGGTATATTTTGTAGCGTTTTTTACCATTAGCATCTTCGTCCAAATAAGCGATGGAGACCTCGTTGTCGCCTAGTTTAGAAACTCGATTGTAAAGTACTGGTTCCATACGGGTTAGCTCAAAACGAGAAGAAAGGTCATCAGGATTGACTAATTGTCCACCATTGCCTTTGGTCTCTTTTTCATCGGAAAAGTTACGTGCAGCATCGGAAAACGTAAATTCTTTATTGTCAATACGTTCTTTGATTTTTTCGATTTTCTCTTTCGCTTCTACCAAGGCAGTTCTTGGGACATCAGGAACTAACAGAATGTGGCGAACGCTCACTTCTTTCCCTCTAATCCGAACCATTTCAATGATATGCCATCCAAAGCTTGATTCAAAAGGTTTAGAAATTTCTCCTTCTTGCAGTGTAAATGCTACATCTTTAAAAGTTTTATCATAAGGTGAATTTCGGTTGAAAGTCAGCATTTCTCCTCCTGTTCCACGGTCTTGAGAGTAGAGAATTGCTTTCATAGAAAAACTACTTCCTGTTTGCTCCACATCCGCTTTGATTTCGTTCAATCGGTCAATCACTTTTTGCACTTCGGATTTGGGTGCCACTGGGTCAATGACTATCTGAGCGATTTCCAATTCGGTTCCGAAAATAGGACGTTCTTCTTCGGGAATGGCGTTAAAAAACAAACGCACTTCTTCTGGCGTAACCTCTACATTTTTTACGACTTCACCTTTCATGCGTTGGCTCAACATATTCAATTTAAAAAGATTGAACAACTCCTCACGCATATCCTGTTCATTGTCCTTATTGTAAAATTCCAATAGTTTTTTCATACTTCCGATACGTTCTACCAAAAAGGCAACACGTTTGTTTACAGATTCACGAACCTCGGAATCTGTCATAGGAATACTATCTTGTACAGCTTGGTGAGCGAACAAACGATCCTCCATTAATTTGCCAAGCAATTCGCAACGCGTGATGTTTTTGATGTCCACCTCCTGCTGTTGTAGTTCAGCAAAAGCTTTGTCTATGTCCGATTCTAAAATCAAATAATCACCCACAACAGCTGCAACGCCTTCTACCTTGATTCGCTTTTGAGAAGATGTAATTTCTTCATTTTGAGCAAAAAGTCCACATGCAAAAAATAGCATTCCGATAGCGGTTATGATTTTTCTATTCATAAATAATTTCAAATTGTTTTTTCTTAATTCCTCTATTTATTATGTCTGCTTCAAGTTCTTTTACGAACTCTAATTTTCTCTGATTCAATATGATTTGGCGTAATGTTGGTTTTACATATTCCATTGGAGCCTGTTCGTTTTTTCGTAGCACATTGCGTACCTGTACCAGATATACTCCCGTAGAATCTTTATGATTGGTGAAGAAAATTCTATTTTCTTTTAATTTTTCCTCTAAAAAAGGAAGTTTTTTTACTACACTTTCCGTTTTTACCCAGATCGAATCACCTAAATATATTGAATTGAATTGTAAACCTATCGAATCCAGTTCGTGACGGTCTTCGGCGTTAAAACGCTTTAATTTTTCTTCTAAAGCAGATATTCTTTTTTGTTTTTCGGCCGATGATAAATGTATATAACGCAACTTGATCAGAGATTCATTGAGTAAAAAAGTTTCCTTGTTAGCCTCGTAGAAAAATTGTAAATCTTCCTCCTTGATTAAAGTGTCGATGCTGCTGTTAATCAATCCTTGTTTGTATGAATTCAGATATAGATCCGCTCTATAATCATTTACCAAACGTTCAAAATCTGCTTTTTCATCATCAGAAATATTACGTTCAGCATTGGAAAGCATCAATTCCTTTATTGCCCAACTATTGATGTATTTTTGGACGATGTTTATACTGTCTTCCTTAGTGTAATCTATTGGCATGATGGATTTTATCTCATCTTTATAGAGATATACATCTCCTACACGAGCAATAGCGTGTTTGGGTTTTTCCTTTACGAAATAATCGCAGGAAACAACTATAAAAATACCCAAAAACAGCCATATGTATTTTTTTATCTTCATAAATATATCCCTAAAAAATAGGAAGCACCGTAAAAGGGTTGCAATTTAATGTTTTTTTTTGATTTAATAATTATTCTGAAATATAAAAGTATATTAAAATACTTAATTTGTTTATTTTCAGTCATTTTTGTTTTGAATATAATGATTTAATACCAAAATAAACTATGGATTTCGTGTAATTATTGATGCTTTTTAGAGATGTGAATAATGGAAAGCGTAGAATTTTTGAAAAAAAACTATATACTTATGTCTTAGATTTAACCTAAAAAGTAAATTCACTCTCATCTGAAAATTAGAAACCTTCGGACGGGAGTGAATTTATGGGAGTAGACCATTTGGAAAACTCTGGAGATTCGCGTTATTGGGGGGTAGTACCCGAATAGTATATAGCGTGAAAAGCGTGGTTCATTTGGGTATCTAATTACTCTTGCACGGGCAAAACTAAAGATGGAGCGTATTCTTAAAAAAATAACAAAACAAATTTACATTTTTTTTGTTTTATTTCGTTTTGTTGTTTACTTTTGCTTAAACAAATTCTTAAAAGGCGTAATTGCCACAGCAGTTGTAGCTTTGGTTGCGGGCTACGGAATAAGCAGAGGTGTGAATAATAGTAACGCAGCACTTAGTGATTTGACATTAGCTAATTTGGAAGCGTTGGCTGATGAAGAGGGTTGTGGAGGATTAGCAAAACTTAGTGATCCTATTTGGCATGTAACTGTAGAAATAGGGAATGTTGCTTTTCCAAAAATGACTTGTACGACAGGAGGATGCTATAAATGTAGTAGTAAATAAATTTAATAAAGCACAATAGCGTGTAAATCAACAATATATTGTGCGTTTTAATCTGATTCACATATAGATTTCGATTGCAAAAGATAAACATAAAATAGTTACGAACAGCTAAGTGAAATTAATTACATAAAAAAAACTTTATGAGACACATAATTCCATTATTTCTCCTACTTCTTCTATCTTGCCAAGAAAAAAATAAGAAAATCACGGTTATTACACAAGAAAAAAAAGATACGAAAGAACATGTATGTAACCTACAAGAAAATATTAATTTGGTAGGTAACATTAAGGATTTTAGCTTTTATGACAATTCTTCTTTTTTTGTACTTGCCGATAATAATATCATAGAGTACACTGTAACAGGGGAACAGCTAAATGTTTTCAATAGAATGGGACAAGGACCTGGAGAGTATGTAACCCCTACGTTAATAAATATTTACAATGAGTCTATTTATATTTGGTGTTCAAGTACTCTTAAACTAATTGAATATGACAGAAAAGGAAGATTTATTAGAGAAAATCTTAATTATAGAAAAGCTATAAAAAACTTTAAACTTTTAGATGAAAATAGTGTGTGTTTTTATAAAAGTGACGGACAGAAAGATGCAATAATTGAAATTTATTCACTAAAAGAAGATAAAATTATAAAATCTATTCAAGGAGAGTTGACTGATGAGGATTTACTCCTTTTATCAGTAGCTTCTAAACCTAACATGATTGTAGAGGGAGGAAATCTTTATTTTACCAAACCAAGTGAATTATCTCTTTATCACGTAGATTTAAAAACATTTTCTCTAAGTAAGGATGCTTTTTTTGAAGACGATGAATTTATTGTAAAAAAAGTTCAAGATGCACATTCTATGTTTAATACAGACCCACAAGGTGTTTTAACCTACATGGCTGAGAATAGTATTGTGGACAATCTCTTAAAAGTGGGTGATAACTTTTATATCAAATCTGAAATAGGTAAATATGTTATCGATTTTCAAAAGAGGAAAATGGAAACCGATCAACGATTTGATAAATACTATTTGTGTGATTTTAGACATCCAAATGTTGAAAACATAAAGGCTATTAAAGAAAGTAAAAAGAGAGGTACGCATAGGTATGCTCTGTTTGGAAGTGATACATATCTTTTAGAAGTAGATAATTCAAACGAAGATGAACAAGAACGAATAAAAGTTTATAAATTAAATTTTTAAGCGTAATTGTCTCAGTGGTTGTAGCTTTAGTTACGAGCTACGGAATAAGCAGAAGTGTGAATAATAGTAACGCAGCGCTTAGTGATTTGACATTGGCTAACTTGGAAGCATTAGCTGATGGGGAGTCGGGAGGTACCAAAACAATTCCTTGTCAAATAGGAGAGGGGACGTGTACTTATCCCGAAAAATTATATAATGGGACATCAATAACGATAACGGTTTCAGGTTTGATTAAATGTCCTATTTGCCTATAAGATTTATTAACTAATCAAATTAACTGTCTGAAAAAATAAATTTTAATTTTGAATATCTGATTTTCAAGTCTTAAAAAATCATCAAAATTTGGTTTTCGGACAGTTTTTTTACAATCTTAATAATAACGAACAAAATATGCTGAAGAATGTATTAATAATTCTTATCTTGTTGATAGGTGTTGTTTCTTGTGAAGAAAAGAAACAAAAGAAAATAAATGAAAAAATTAAAGGAGAAAGAATCAAAGGAGACTTTATTGGAGATCGTTTGTTTTTTACAGAGGACTCCCTTTTTTTATTTTCAAAATTAGAAAAAACAGATGTTCGATTGATAGAAAATTTTCGTTTTTCTAATAATGCGCTAAAAGAAAGAAAAACTCTCATTTTCAAAGGAGAAGGAGAAAATGACCTGTATGCACCGTTCTTAACGTCAAATAGTGGAGATACCCTGTGTTTGTACGACTTTACCAAAAATAAAGGAATAAAAACGAATAAAAAAGATATATTTAATAAAGAAAAGTGGCAGAAATATACGATGAGCTTAGGTGAAGATATTGTAAAACCTTCTATGTACAAAAATTCTTGTATTTTGTTAAATTCGAATGAAATGTTGCTCATAGGAGGACATGCGGAAAATGAAAATATACTATCTATTTATAATGTTGAAAATCAAAAGTATACATCTCTGGATTTTTGGATAGAGGACGATATACCTGCAGAAATTATTACAAAGCAGCTTGTGTATTCATCCAATAGCACAATATACAAGCATCCTTTGGAAAATATTTTTATTTATGCATGTGGATTTGGACGATATGTAGAAATATTTACCATAAATAACAATAAAATAAGTAAAAGAAATTGTTTTTTGTCTGAAAAACCATTGTATTATCCCGTTGGATTGGACTTTAAAATAGAGAAAACAGAAATTGACAAGCCTAATGGGGTAAAATTTGTTGTTCCAACCCATAAATACATCTATGTTATGTTTAATAGTGCGATGTTTAACAAAAATTGGGAGTATATTAATTACAAAGGCTATTCCTTTTCTCATAATGATATTTTCCAAGTATTTGATTGGGAAGGAAATCATATTAAAGACATTGAATTGGAATTGCCTTGTTATAATTTGAGCTGGGATGCCAAAAATAGTATTTTGTACACCCTAACCGAAGGAGAAGATTCGGATATTTTGATGAAATACAGCTTAGAATAACAAATATAATTCCTTTAATAAACTAAATATGACATGAGTAGAGTTTGTATGTGTTTTTTGTGTTGTTTTCTTGTATTTTTAGCTTGTTCTGATGTTAAGCAAGAAAAAGTTAATCTTTCAGAGGTAAGGGTTCAAAAAGGGATTAGCCATAAAATCGATTTTGATAATGAACCTCTATACCCCAAAGGATGTTTGCTGATTGATTCTTTGCTTGTTGTGTATGACTCTGATTTAGAGGAGAATTTCATCAAAATGTATGATATAAACTCAAATAAACTCGTTAAAGAAACAGGCAGAATAGGATGAGGACCTTGTGATTTTTCTGAAGTTCGTTTTTTAGTAGAATATAGATTATCAACTCCTTATAGAACTTTTGCTTTAGGGGATACTAATAATTTGTACGCAGTAAATGTAGATAGTTTATTAGGAGGGTGTAAAAAATGTGAAAACAGAATCGTTGAAAAAATCCCAAGGCAACTACTTGGTTATAACTATATTCTAAAGAACAACGATAGTCTTATTATTGCCAATCTAACGGGTGAAAATCAATTGGTTTTTTACGACAAGAAAACGGGAAGCGTAAGAGGAGAGAATTATTATGTGCCAAATCCGAAAATAAATCTTAGTAAATTCAATCTGACGAATAATGTGTACGGAGCTTGTTTTGCCTCCAAATCAGATACAATAGCGATTGCATATAATAATCTCAAACAAATAGATTTTGTTACCTCCAAAGGGTAAATTGTTAAACATGTAATTTTCCCAAATTATGATGAAAATATAGAGAAAATCAAGGTTATAGATGATTTAAATATGAAAATTGAAAACGGAAAATTGTATTATACATACGTTTATCCTACCAACGAATTTCTTTATGCCTTATGCTGGGATGGTAATGAGAAAGAAGTTGGACAAGGAAAGGTTTTTCCGAGTGTTCATGTCTTTGCTTGGGACGGCACACTAAAAGAAATTATAGAACTTGACGTTCCTGTGTCGTATTTTTGTGTTAATGAGAATAAGAGTTTACTGTTTGCGATAGCTTTGAATCCTGACGAATTTGAATTGGAGTTACTAAAAATTGAGCTAAAATAGAATTTAATTCCCGTTATGACTAAAATATTTACTTTGTTTATTGTTATATTACTTTTTTCCTGCCAAGAAAATCCAAAAAATAAAATAGAAGAAGAATTACTAAAATGGCGAGGAAAAGAAATCATATTTCCTGATAGTATGATTTTTACAAAATTTACGGGAGATACTGTACCTTGTAAATATCAAGATTACAAACACAAGATGTTAATTTATGTAGATTCTACAGGTTGTACTCCTTGCAAGTTAAAGTTAGGAGCGTGGGAGTTATTAATCAAAGAATTAAACGCCTTACCTAATGGTAGCAATTTGAGTTATATATTTTATTTCGCAGATAAAAAGCGTAACGAAATAGATATAATACTCCGTAACGAGGGTTTCGACCTTCCTGTGGTAGTTGATGAAGAAAACAAATTAGATAAACTAAACAATTTTTCTGACAATGAAAATTTTCATTACTTCTTGCTAGATGAGAAAAATCGGGTCAAGATTGTAGGCAACCCTATTTATAACACCAAAGTCAAAGAACTCTATTTTTCTGAAATTCAAAAGGAATGAGATTTAAGGTGTGTTTATAACATCTTAAAAAACTGGAATACAAATCTTTAAATATGCATAATGCTTTGTTTTGTTTCCGTTTGTTCATTGTGGATTTTGCGGACTTTGTTTTAGTCCGAGGTTACTTAGGAAAGTGCTACTCGCTTGTAATCCGTAACTTATGTCGGACAGCGTGTAGCATTTATTCAGTTGTCAGGGGCTACATTCAAAGTTATATTCTTTTGTTTTTTATTGTGCAGATAAAATACAATTTTTTAAATAGAATTAAACAAATGAAATACTTAATCACATTTTCATCTCTCTTTTTCTTATTTTCCTGCTCTTCCAGAAACGAAAAATTAGAATTTGCCCTGCAACAAGCAGAAAATAACCGACTCGAACTTGAAAAAGTACTCAATCATTACAAAAACGACAGTTTAAAATATAAATCTGCTGTGTTTTTGATTGAAAATATGCCTTACTATTCGTATCAAGTCAGTTCTGAAATAGATAGCACCAAGGCTTTATTGACAGACATCTTTGAAAAATGGGATTTTTCAGATAAAGAACGTCAAAAAGGTATTCTTTTTCAACGAACTTCATCGCCTACCATAAAACAAGACATCAAAGAAATCAAAGCAAATTTACTCATCGAAAACATTGATTATGCCTTTAAAGTTTGGAAAGAAAGATCTTGGAACAGGCATCTTTCTTTTGAAGATTTTTGTGAACTTATTCTTCCTTACCGCATTGCAGAAGAACCCTTAACAAATTGGCGTAAAAAGTATTACGAAAAATATACTCCTATTTTAGATTCTCTTTATCAAGGAGCCGATGTTGTTGAAGCTTGTAATATTCTGTCTGATTATTTAAAAACAGAAAAATTTTATTATTTCCCAGATTTTGGAACTCCTCGACAAGGTGCTGAATTTCAGTTTAAAAATAGAATTGGTACTTGTCGAGACGCTTGTGATATAGCTACTTACGTAATGCGTGCAGTGGGGATTCCAGTGACAACTGATATGTATCCGTATTCTCCTGAATATCAAATAGATCATGAATGGAATGTAGTACGTGATACTACAGGAAAATACTTGCCTTTTTGGTACGAGCAATTTAATGCTGTTCGCGATGAAAATTTTACCGACAAACGTAAAAAAGGAAAAGTTTTTCGGATGACTTATGGACTGCAATCTCCAGTAAAAGAAATAAAAAAACTTCCTTTGTCCTTGCAGAAGCCTTTTATGAAAGATGTTACCAGTGAATATTTTGGAAAAAATGAAGTTTCTATTCCTTTCAAAGGAAATATTGAAAATACTTTTATTGGAGTTTTTACTGCTAGAAATGGCTGGTTTGTTGTCGGACAAGGAAAAATAGAAAAAGAAGCTATTCATTTTGAAAGCATAGAGCCTTTCGTGATTTATCAGCCATTAACTTATAAAAATAATATGTTGATTCCTATCACATACCCTTTTATGTATAAAAAGGATAAAGTTCATATTTTTACTCCCGAAAATGAAAAACAAGAAATAGCCCTAACAAGAAAATATTCTATGCGAAAGGCAAACTTATTGCAGTTTATTGATCATATGAATGGCGTAAAAATAAAAGGTTCAAATCCTCAAAACTCAACAAGAGAAAATACCCTTTGTGAGGTACACATTCCTGATATAAAACAAGTGGAAACAATTAATATCAATTCAGTTGCGGGATATCAACGTATTCGGTATCAAGCACCTGCAAACAAACGTCTGCAATTGGCCGAAATTCATTTTTTTGATGATAAAGATAATAAAATAAAATTTGATACAATTTATTGTGATGGTAAGCCTACAAGGAGCATAGACCTTTATAAACCTGAAAATTGCTATGACAACAATCCAGTATCTTTTTTTGAAACAGCCTCTTGGGGAAATAGTATTTTTTTTGAATCAAGAAAAAAACAAGTGATAAAAACTATACAAATTATCCCTCGCAATGATGATAATTTCATTAAGGAGGGTGATATTTATGAACTTTTCTATAACAGCGGAGAAAAAGGATGGATTTCACTTGGAGAGCAAAAGGCAACCAAAGAGCCTGTATTATATTATAAAGCTCCTAAAAATGCTGTGTTGTGGTTAAAGAATAAAACGAGGGGAAAAGAAGAACAAATTTTTACATACGAAAATGGAAGGCAAGTTTTTCCAACTTTTGAAGAATATGGGAAATAATTATTAGTTGTATCTTTTTTGGCTGTGCTGTAAAAAGTATGATGATATAAGAAAATAGACAGTCAGAGAAACATTCATCTGGTTGCCAACCAAGATAGATAGAATATTGCTATTAGAGATATATACATTTCTTTTCTCTTATTAAACCACCATAAATACAAATATATCCCAAGATAAACAATAATAAACAGGCTAATTAATGTTCTACTATAAAAAATGTCACTAAGATATAAAAATGTCAATGTAAATATTGAAAGAAATATTGCAGAAAATAGGATACGTTTTAAAACCATAACTTTTATATATTGAATTGCCTTGACTTTTTGAAAACAAAGTAGTAAGTATTTTGATAATTTTCTAATTTTACTATACTGATTATCACTGTTATGAGTGAAAATAATAATATTTTTTTCAAAAAAAGATAGAATATTTTGCCCGAAATTACCAAAAATAATGAAGCTTCACAACTTTTTTAGGAAAATTAAGCAAAATAATAGCTGTATGATATAAAAAGGTTTTTAGTAGAGAAGAGTAGGAGAAAGGGTAGTGTTAAGACTCCTCCTCTCCCTCATCAGTGCGATAGTGTTCTTCTTCTCCTTTGAGTATCTGTAGATAATTTTTGTAGCGAGACCATGAGATTAGGTCTTTTTCCAGAGCAGTTTTCACAGCACATTTAGGTTCATCAATATGTAAACAGTTATTGAATTTGCATTCCGATTTTAATCTGAAAAACTCAGGAAAATAATCTGTAAGTTCTTCTTTTTCAATGTCAACCATTCCAAATCCCTTGATGCCAGGAGTGTCAATGATTCTTCCTCCAAAATCCAAATCGTACATTTGAGCAAATGTGGTAGTATGTTGTCCTTGCTGAAATTGCACCGAAAGAGATGCCGTTTTCAAATTTAGTTCGGGTGCAATGGCATTGATGAGTGTACTTTTTCCTACCCCTGAATGCCCTGAAATCACACAGGTATTATTTTGCATTAACTCCTTGAGTTTGTCGATGTTTTTATGAGTAATTGCCGAAATTCCAAGGCATTCATAGCCTATTTGTCGGTAAGTGGCTGCTAAATATTTTACTTCGTCAAGTTCTTCTGGGGTGTAAGTGTCTATCTTATTGAATAGCAATATTGTACGTATGCTATATGCTTCTGCTGTAACCAAAAATCGGTCAATAAAAGCGGTGAGAGTAGGAGGATTATTTAGGGTTACCACCAAAAAAGCAATGTCAATATTGGATGCGATGATATGTGTTTGTTTAGACAGGTTTACAGATTTACGGATGATGTAGTTTTTTCGTTCATGGATGTCGAAAATAACGCCGTTACCCGATTTTTCAAGTTCAAAACTAACGCTATCGCCAACCGCGATGGGATTTGTGTTTTTGATATCTTTAATACGGAATCTTCCTTTGATACGACATTGGTAAAATACACCGTCCTCTGCTTTCACTGAATACCAACTACCTGTTGATTTATAAACAACTCCATTCATTTTTAATCTACTTACTGTATTTTTTGCTGACAAAAATAAGGATTATATTTTAGTTTTACATATATTCTTGATAACTTACTTTTTCTACAAATCCTACAGTTTTCAAATTTTGTGAACTACTGTTGTTTTGTTTGCTGTATTATATTATGACCAAATATATAAAATAAAAAAAGCCGTCTCACGACAGCTTTCATTATGATAAATAGAGAAAATAATTATTTTTTCTTTAAAAAATCGTCAACCAACTCAGGAGCCATAACGCTTTCAACGAAAGTGTAAGCACCTGTCTTAGGAGATTTTACCATTTTAATGGCTTTAGTTAATTTTTTTGATTTTCCCTGTAATGTTGCTACTGTTTTCTTTGCCATAACCCCTTATTATTTAATTTCTTTATGAACAGTTACCCTTTTCAAGATAGGATTGAATTTTTTAAGTTCTAATCTATCAGGTGTGTTTTTCTTATTCTTTGTTGTAATGTAACGAGACGTACCTGGCATACCTGACTCTTTATGCTCTGTACATTCCATAATTACCTGTATTCTATTACCTTTTTTAGCCATTGTACTGTATGTTTTATATGTTAAAACGACACACTATTAAATGTATCCGTTACGTTCTACTTCTCTTAAAACTGCTGAAATCCCTTTTTTGTTGATGGTTTTGATAGCAGATGTTGACACTTTCAATGTAATCCAACGATCCTCTTCAGGAATGTAAAAACGTTTTGTTCTTAAATTTACGTTGAATTTACGTTTTGTTTTGTTCATTGCGTGAGATACATTATTCCCCACCAATGCTTTTTTTCCTGTTAGTTCACAAACTCTTGCCATTTTTCTCTATTATTATTGTATTGTCCTTACTATTAAAATCAGGGTGCAAATTAACGGACTTTTTTTTAATCTGCCAAATTATTTTCAATATTTTTTGTACTTGAATAGGGTGATTTCTTCATTCCCTGAAGCCACCAAAGTGTTTTCATCAACGAATAACAGACTGTGATATCCTTTTTCTGATATTTTTTTCCAAGTTTTCCCGCTATCGACTGACGACCAAATTCCGTTGCTGGATGAAGTAGCTACAAGTCCCTTACCTTCACTGTTTGGGATATATCGCACACAACTTATGTACCCAGGAGAGGAAGTTTCGTCAATTACTTGCCACGTTTTTCCGCCATCCGTGGTAATAGCTCCACTTTTTGCTTTTAATGTTGGATTTTTATAATCTCCTCCCATTACAATTCCATTATTTTTGTCGTAAAAGCTTACCGAAAAGGCTCCCTGTGAGGGGGTTCCCTGTACAATCGGCAGGTTTGTTGATTTCCAAGTGACTCCCTTGTCTTCCGATGAAAATATACGACTCTTTGAACCTCCGGTAATTACCCAAATCAGGTTCTCCACATTGGCGATATTGGAATTACTTGCGGCAAATAAAGCCTCACCTACTGCTAATTTTGGAGCTTGATCACATGATTTTTTTTGCCATGTTTTTCCTCCATCGTGGGTTGTGAGTACAGACATGCAATCATCAGTGGGGTCACCAACCGCAATTCCAAACTGATTGTCAAGGAATAACATACTGTCGTAGAAAGCTTTCTCATGAGTTTCTTCATACATTTTTTTGAAGCCATCCGATTGTGTGCTGAAAAGCATTGCAGGGCTGCCTACCGAAAGCATATAAAAATCATTTGTCGTAGCTGCTACCGAACGATACTCTACATCTAAAAAATCCGTTTTTTCCATCGTGAGGTTTTGGGTGTTTATGAAACCCAACACACCCTCTGAACCTGCAAACCCAATATTTTTATCCAAGAGAACCATAGCTCGGACACTTTTCCCCTCCAAAGAAAACGTGTGTCTTTCTTTGATTTCAATTCCTTGTAAGTCATTGTTTTGATTTTGACAACTTATCAAAATCATACAACATATAGCATGTAAAAATTTCTTCATTTGTAAGGTTTAATATTCCGTGATTATAATGCTCTACTTGTTCTTTAGCGTAATGTTTTTATTATCTCAGCTCCGCCTTTACTGAGTATTTCTTCAGCGCATTGTTTTCCAAATTCGTGGAAATCAGTTTCTGATATGGCTTTTGAAACGCTGATTTTTTGTTTGCCGTCCAATGAAAACAACGCTCCTTGAAACATGATTTTGTTTCCTTCAAAATGAGCAAAAGCTCCTATGGGAGCGGTACATCCGCCTTCTAAAACGCGTAAAAATTGTCGTTCGATGTGGGTGCAAATATCGGTTTCTCGATCATTTAATTTGGCAACTGCTTCGCATGAAAAAGAATCGTCTTCGTTGACAACTACCACCATAGCTCCTTGTGCAGGGGCGGGAATCATCCAATCCAAAACGACGTGATTTTCAGGTTTTTTGTCAATACGTTCCAATCCTGCAGAAGCAAAAATAGCTCCGTTCCAATTGTTGTCATTCAATTTTTGTAATCGAGTGTTTACATTTCCACGTAGGTTTACTACTTCATGTGTAGGGAAGCGATGTAACCACTGTGCCTTACGGCGTAAACTGCCCGTGGCAATTGTAGCTTCGGGATTTTCTAAAAACAATGTATTTTCTTTAAAAACCAGAATATCATGTACATTAGCACGTTTCAATACTGCTTTTTGTACAATTCCTTTGGGGAGTGCGGTCGGCACATCTTTCATGCTATGTACTGCAATGTCGACCTGCTTTTTTAACATGGCTATATCTAAGGTTTTCGTAAAAATACCTGTGATTCCCATTTCATACAGAGGTTTGTCTAATATTAAATCTCCCTCTGATTTTACAGCAACAATCTCAGTTTCATAGTTTAAGGTGTTTAGTTTGTTTTCTACTAAACGTGCTTGCCACAGAGCAAGTTCGCTGTCTCGACTCCCTATCCGTATTTTTTTGCTCATTACAATGGTTCTAATTTTGCTGACAAAAATAATAAAACTTTTGGGATAATCATCACATTTTGATAGAGTGCCTCTTTACATGAAAATAAGGTTTGTCTGCTTGAAAACTTTGTGCTCAAAAAAAGAAGACTTAAGCGTCAAAAGTAATATTATGAATAAATATTTAAATCGTTGATAGTCAATTATTGGCGTTTTTATTAAAAATATAAATTCGAAAAAAAAATAAACATCGATGTAAAATTCAATAAATATGTGTATTTTTGTGCCTTTCACAACTATGGTTAAATATTCATATAAAAATGAGAACAATACAATTCAGAGAAGCTATTTGTGAGGCGATGAGCGAGGAAATGCGTCGCGATGAATCAATTTACTTAATGGGGGAAGAGGTTGCCGAATATAATGGAGCTTATAAAGCATCAAAAGGAATGTTAGATGAGTTTGGCCCCAAGCGTGTTATTGATACTCCAATTGCGGAGGCTGGTTTTGCTGGGATTTCCGTGGGAGCGGCCATGAATGGAAATAGACCCATAGTGGAGTTTATGACTTTTAACTTCTCGTTGGTGGCTATAGACCAAATTATCAATAACGCTGCTAAAATGCGCCAGATGTCGGGCGGTCAATTCAATATCCCGATTGTTTTTCGTGGGCCAACGGCTTCTGCAGGACAATTAGGAGCAACGCACTCACAGGCGTTTGAAAATTGGTTTGCAAACACTCCAGGACTGAAAGTAGTTGTGCCTTCAACGCCCTATGATGCCAAAGGTTTGTTGAAAGCTGCTATCCGTGATAACGACCCAGTGATTTTTATGGAGTCAGAGCAAATGTACGGAGATAAAGGTGAAGTTCCTGAAGGTGAGTATGTATTGCCATTAGGTGTTGCTGATGTAAAACGAGAAGGGAAAGATGTAACTATCGTTTCTTTCGGGAAAATTATTAAAGAGGCGTTTGTTGCAGCCGATATTTTGGCAAAAGAAGGCATTGAATGTGAAATTATTGATTTGCGTACCGTACGTCCAATGGATAAAGAGGCTATCTTTAATTCTGTGAAAAAAACCAATCGCTTGGTGATTTTGGAAGAAGCTTGGCCTTTCGCGAGTGTGGCTTCAGAAATTACTTACCAAGTGCAAGAAAATGTGTTTGATTTCTTAGACGCTCCTATTCAGCGAATCACAACGGCTGATGCTCCCGCCCCTTATTCACCTGCTTTGTTGAAAGAATGGTTGCCGAATGCAAACGATGTGGTGAAGGCAGTACATAAAGTAATGTATAAATAAAACTTTTTCTCATAATAAATTAAATTTTAAGTTACTTAAAAATCTTTGTAAGAGTTCCTTACAAAGATTTTTTTTGGTTGTATTACTATGAAGATTATCAAGTTAGCTTCCGTAGATTCGACAAATGTTTTCTTGAAAAAAATGGTCAATTCGGGAGAGGGATTGTCTAATTTTTTGACTGTTTGGACTCCGAATCAAACGCAGGGAGTCGGGCAGTATGGAGCCAAATGGATGGCTGAACCCTACAAGAATTTGACTTTTAGCGTGTTATACATACATGAAAATTTCGATTTGGAACGATATTTTGTTTTGAACATGCTTACATCAATTGCCATTGTAACTACACTAAAATCTTTAGGTGTTCCGAATTTACACATCAAATGGCCGAATGATATTTTATCGAATAAATACAAAATTGGAGGCGTACTTATTGAAAACATCATACGTGGTGGTAAAATAGAAAAAAGTATCATAGGTATTGGATTGAATGTGAACCAAACTAATTTTGAAGGACTTCCGAAAGCTAGTTCATTGAAAAATGAAACAGGTAAAAGTTTTGATATAGAGGAAATTATAAATAAAATTGTAGTTAATTTACAGCAAACGTTTTCTCAGATAGACTTCTCTTTTCAGGAGTTGTACCCAGCGTACAGAAGCCATTTGTTTCGATTAAACGAAGTTTCGGCATTTCGTCCGCAACAGGGAAGTGATTTTTCGGGTATCGTCCGTAGGGTATTGCCATCTGGAGAGTTGGTAGTTGAAACCGAAGAGGGTGAAAAACATTTTTCACTCAAAGAGGTACAGTTGTTATATTAGTCCGTTTTTTCATCTGCTTCATAATTTAGATTTATACAACGTGTTGCTTAAGAAAAATGCCTAAAGTTACGAAATATATTTTTCTCCCTTTTAGGCATTTATTTCACTGAGATAACTTGTCTTTTTCCTTTTCCTTTTTAGTTTCACTATCTCCTTTTCCCTGATTGTTTCTTCGTTTTATAGTACTGTTGGTTGTGTCAATCACTTGTTCCACAGCGTTGGCAAGGGAACTATATTGCGTAGGGTTAGCGATTTTCATTGCGATAAGATACGGAATGAGTTTCCCATTGATGGCTTCGAGCAGCGGTTTTTTCAGTGATGAGGCAGAAGGAGTGTTTTTCTGCTCGGAAATACTTTTTTCATACTCGGCACGAAGCTCTGTAAAGGCAGTTTGTTCATTGCGAAGTTGCGAAATGATTTCTTTTATCCCCTGAAGCGACGCAATTGCCGACTCCAACTCGGGGGCAGACAAATCCTTTAACAACGATTCAATAAGCGATGATTCGACAGCGTACGCCTCTTTCGTGATTTTCACCCCATATTTGGAGAAGACAGCGAACAATTTCTCGCCGTTTTCTTTCAACTGAGGGATAGGCAACGCACAATAACCGAGCAATGCCGCATTGAGTGACCGCACCAAATTATCCCTACGCAAGTCGGCTTCTTCCTGTTTGGAGAGCGACACATCGCGTTTGATAGCTTCGGTAATTTCGTGGGAAAGCGTTTCGATTTCGGCAAAAGTGGATTTCAAAAAAGCCTCTTCCTGCAAGGCAGTTTCTTTGCGATACAACACCAAAAGTAAGTCAGAAACATCATCGATTTCGGTAGTGCGAACGTGTGAATGTAATTTGTTCATAGTGTAAGTGTTTTAGAATTAAAAATTTAATTTCCACAAAGGTAACAAATAAATTTACTTATTAATTTATTTCAAGAAGATTTTTTACATTTGATTTTTTGCTTTTGCAAATAGTACTTAGTACAAATGCCCAAATATTCAGAACGCTTGTTTTCTCGCTTTGAGCATTTGCCCGAAGGTTCAGAGCATTTATTTTTTTCTTTTGAGTATTTGCCCAAAACCTCCTAACACGTGTTTTTTGGTTTTGGGCATTTGCCCGAAGGTTCACAACGCTTGTTTTCTCGCTTTGGGCATTTACTCTAAACTTCCCAACGTCTGTTTTTTAACTTAAGGTATTTGCCCGAAAGCTAAGAACGTACGTTTTTTACACTTGAGTAAAGTCGAAAGTCCTAATTTTACCAAAATCTTAAAAACTTTGACAGAGTTTAAAAATTATATGGCTATTTGGTCAATTTTAGTCATTAGCTCAGCAGTTTTTTCAAGAGCAAGTATCATTTTTTGATAATGCAAAATGTCATCAAAATCCAAAACGTGTCCTTTGCGGTCTTTGAGCCACTTTTGTGCAGGTTGGTAGCCCCCGATGTAAAATTCCCAAGCCGAAAGTGGCACATTATCAAAATATTGTGTATCGTTAATATACACACGCAATGAGGTAGCCTCCGATGGCGAAACGTTTGTAATGTATGGCTTTTCGATGCAATTGTCTCCAGCTATTGGATATGTTACTATGGGATTGTCAAGGCAAGAACTTTCGAGCAGATGAAGTTCACGCAATTGTTTTCCTAAACTTACCATTTGCACAAAAGTTTCAGCGTTTGGATACGGAATTTTTGGGAAATCAATCTTTAAAAATTCTTTATAACGCTCGCGATAGGTAGGGTGATGTAACACGGCATACACATAATCAAACAGTTGTAGGGGTTGTAATGGTTTTCCTTTGGTTATATCCGATAGTGAGGCTTCTATTTTTTGTACAACCGCTTTGTTAAAGTTGGCTACACGCTCGGTTTCAAATTGTAAAGGGTCATTATTTTCAGGAAATAAATAAAGTGGGAAGACAAGACCTGCTCCAAATTGTCCTGCTGTCCCTGTATAATTTATATCACAAATGTTATTACAAATAAAAAAACCAAACTTTTCTGTAATAGCTTGACGTGGAATGAGCATTCCGATATTTTCTCCTTTAATGAAATGTTTCATTATAGAAAAAAAAGCCCTTTTAACCAACTTATTATCGTAGTAAATATACGATTCGTCAAAAGGACGATATTGATATTTCGTGATTTTATCAATTGAATATTCACCTTTTTTAATTCTATCTAATAAATTATATCCACTTGAATCTTTTATATTATACTTTTTAACAAATTCTTCTTCAAAATCATTAGTTAATAATCTTTGAATTCTTTTAGATAAAATTTTCTTATCTCTATCAATAAAAAGGTTATCTCTTCCCGTTTGAATTCCACTAATATACTTATTAAAAAGTTCAGTAACCGAAAAACCTTTGTTGTATTCTTCTTGCAGAGAAAAATCTTTTGGGACAAAGAAGTAATTGGGAGCTTTCATCTGTAAGGAAGTCCAAGAAATGGTTTCCAAAGAGTTTTCTTCTAAAAAAGCAAATTTTTCGGCTCGTTTCCCCCATAGGTCATAATGAAAAACGTTGGCTAAGGGCTTTTCTTTTTTGTCGGAATATGGGTTATGTTTTACAAACAGATTGATAGATACTCCCTGCATAATGTTAAATACGTTTTCGTCTTTACTGCCATCGGGAGCGGTTTCTTTTTTCTTGCTGTTGCCGTGTAGGTCTATGATATAAATAGAATCAAAAGTTTTAAGGAGTTTTTCTCGCATACGGCGGAAAACAATTCCGTCTAAAAAGCTATTATTAGAAATATAAGCAAGTACACCCGCTCCATTTTTTTCTATAAACTTTTCTCCATAGCGGATAAATTTTACGTAATCATCAGAAAGCGAATTGAAACTTTTTTCATTAAGTTCTTTTTTGTAATCTGCCACAAGATTTTCAATCCATTTTCCCTTGTTATTACTACTAATTGCATACGGCGGATTTCCCAGTACGCACATTACGGGGGTTTCCCGTTTTATATGGTTGGCTTCGTTTGCTTCGTCGGAGAGCCATTTGGCAAAAGGGGTATGGCGGTCATCTTGGGGTTCTTCCAAACTATTGGTCAAATACACTTGTAGGCGTTGGTTGTCGCTGTATTTAAACCCTGTTTTCTGTAAAAGCAGGTCTAATTTTAAATGGGCAATGGCATAAGAAGCCATTAGTATTTCAAATCCGTTAATGCGTGGGAGTAGGTGGTCTTGTACGTAGCCTTGCCACATACCTTGTTGGGTTTGCATTTTTTGGTGGATATAATCAACTACTTGTGCCAAAAACGTTCCTGTACCAGTGGCAGGGTCAAGCAGTTGTACGCGGTGAAATTCTTTCTCTATTTGGTCATATCCTCCTTCGTCTTTGCTTGTTCGTTTAATATTTACCTTTACTTTTGAGTTGTCGGCAAGCCCTTTGGGTAGGTTAAAATGTTTTTTAAGAATGTGGTCAAGAGCTTGTACCATAAAATTAACAACGGGTATTGGGGTGTACCATACGCCCATTGCTTTACGCTGTGCGGGGTCATACTTTTCCAAAAAATCTTCATAGAAATGCACTATGGGGTCTTTGTATTGTTTGTAGTCGTAGGTATTGAGCATTGTGGTAACATCACACGCCAAAAATACCTGAATTAAATCATCAGCAATCCATTCAATACGTTTATCTACTTCAAGCCCTGCCAAGTAACCAAATAATTTTTTCAAAAACGGATTGCTTTTGGGTAATAAATTATAGGCTTCTATTCGGGAAAAAGTGGGCAAAGTAGGGTCGTGATACCGAGCGGTAAAAAGCCCATAGGTAATGGTTTGTGCATAGACATCGGCGAAGTTCTTCTCAGAAATATCGTGAATGAGTATTTCCTTAAAGGCTTTAAATTGGTCATATAGTGAGCTTTCTTCTTTATTTTCCTTATCTTGAAGTAGAGCTTGTTCAATAGCTTGTGCTAAAAGTTTTGCTTTGCGAGCCATCAATTCAGCCAGTTGTGATGCTGTTTTAATATTCTCTATATTGTAAGAACAGAAGTTACGCAAAAGCTGTTCAAACTCTGAAAAATTATCAGTGATAGGCTTTATTTTTCCATTAACAATTTGAGCAATTGCTATTTGAGCTACGCATTGTTGATTTCGGTAGAAATAGAAAGAGAGATAATCGGTAAAAATGATGTTTTCGAGCGAAGTTTTATATCGGTCAAATTGTTCTTTGTTGCGGTTTTCGCCCGGTAAATCCTTATCGCCTATGTCTTTGGCTTCGATAAAACCAATGGGTAAGGAGTTTTTTGTCAGAATATAATCGGGGGCGCCACAGGCTTGTCGTTTGGGTTCGTTGGTTGCCAAAATATTCGGTACAAGCTCTTGAATAAGCGTTGCCAAATCGCCTCGAAAGGTGTGTTCGGTGGTGTTTCCTAAGGCATATTTTTTATTTAAATTCTCTACATATTGGTTAATGCTCATCTTTTAACTTTTTATTTCTATGTATGGAGCGGTAAAATACATTTTGCTTGCCCCATTTGTTAGTAATGTAGGGGCGTATGTGATACGCCCACAAACCTTTGTTTTTATATAATGGGAAAAAGTCTTTCGTTTATTACGATATGTTTTCACGCAACGGGCGAAATATGTTTCGTACCTATTATTTGCTACACCTGAAAAAGGGCGTATGCGATACGCCCCTACATTGCTATTTATCCTTTACACTTTTTCCTTTTCCTTATCCGCGCAGGTTTTTAAGGCTTTCCTGAATGGTTTCAATCTTCGCCAGTGCGTCGGCTTGTTTTTTGCGTTCCATTTCCACCACTTTTTCAGGAGCGGAGCTGACAAACTTCTCGTTGGAAAGTTTTTTCTCCACCGAAGCCAAAAAGCCTTGCGTATATTTGAGTTCCTCTTCGAGTTTTTTGATTTCCTCCTCTACATTGATGTTACCCTGCATCGGGATAAAATACTCGTTGGACTTCACTCGGAACGAAATCGCTCCCTCTACCTTTTGGCTAACGTATTTTATTTCAGACAAATTGCCCAACTTAGCGATAATCACATCAAAAGTGGTTGCCATCTGTTCGTTGTTCAAAACAGAAAGCGAAATTTCCTCCTTAAACGGAATGTTTTTCTCTTTTCGGATGGTTCTGATGCCCGAAATTACTTCGGCAGCGGTATCAAATTCGGCTAAAATCTGCTCATCGAACGAAGTTATTTGAGGATATTTTGCCACTACCAGAGCCTCCTCAGGTTTTCGTTCGGTGATATGTTGCCAGATTTCCTCCGTGATGAAAGGCATAAACGGATGCAACAATTTGAGGTTATCCTCAAAAATGGCGATAATTTCCGCAAACGTTTTTTGGTCAATCGGCTGACCGTAAGCAGGTTTTACCATCTCCAAAAGCCACGAACAGAAGTCGTCCCACACCAATTTGTAGATTTTCATCAAGGCATCGGAGATTCTGTATTTTGCAAAATCGTCTTCGGTTTCGGCAAGTACCTTTTGGAACTTATTTTGGTACCATTCTATGGCAATTCGGTTGTTTTCAGGCTGATTAGCCTCCGAAATTTCCCAACCTTTTACGAGTCGGAAGGCATTCCAAATCTTGTTAGCAAATCCGCTACCTTGCTGACAAAGTGCCTCATCGAAAAGTAAGTCATTTCCTGCTGCGGACGATAACAAAAGCCCCACACGAACGCCGTCCGCACCAAAGTCATCAATCAATTTCAACGCATCGGGCGAATTACCTAATTGTTTGGACATTTTTCGTCCCTGTTTGTCGCGAACAATCCCCGTGAAATAGACATTGGTAAAAGGTTTTCTTCCTTTGAATTCGTACCCTGCCATAATCATTCTCGCCACCCAAAAGAAAATAATATCAGGACCTGTAACCAAATCATTGGTAGGATAATAATAATTGTATTCTTCGTTTTCGGGGTCTAAAATTCCGCCAAAAACGCTCATTGGCCACAACCACGAAGAGAACCACGTATCGAGAGCGTCTTCGTCCTGCTTTAAGTCATTAGTGGTTAGAGAATAGTTATTAGATTTTGCTTTTGCCAATTCTAAGGCTTTTTCTTTGGTTTCGGCAACTACGAAATCTTCTTTTCCACTACCATAATAATACGCCGGAATTTGTTGTCCCCACCAAAGCTGACGCGAAATATTCCAATCGCGGATATTTTCCATCCAATGGCGATAGGTATTTTCATATCTTTTTGGGAAGAAATTGATTTCTTCACTTTCCAAAACTCCGCTGATGGCAGGTTTTACCAAATCTTCCATCTTCAAAAACCATTGGTCGAGTGGGCGTTGTTCGATAACAGCCCCTGTACGCTCCGATGTGCCGACTTTATTAAGGTAATCTTCCGTTTTCAGCAATAAATCTTTTGCTTCGAGTTCTTTAACTATCTCTTTGCGAACCACAAATCGGTCTTTTCCTTCGTAATGCAATCCGTGATGATTCAGTTTGGCATCGTCGGTAAAGGCGTCGATGATTTCGAGTTTATGGCGTTCGCCGATTTCATAGTCGTTTTTGTCGTGAGCCGGAGTGATTTTCAAAGCTCCCGTTCCAAACTCAATATCCACGTATTCGTCTTCGATAATTGGCACAACACGATTAACAATCGGCACGATTACCTTTTTGCCTTTCAGATGTTTGTAACGCTCATCATTGGGATTGATGCAAACCGCCACATCACCGAAAATCGTTTCAGGACGCGTGGTGGCAACCAAGAGGAATTCCTCTGAACCTTCAATTTTGTATTTCAGATAGAAAAGTTTTCCGTTCTGTTCTTTATAAATAACCTCTTCATCCGAAAGAGTGGTTTTGGCTTCGGGATCCCAATTCACCATTCGGTATCCGCGATAGATGTATCCTTTATTGTATAAATCGACAAACACCTTTATCACTGAAGCATAAAGGTCATCATCGAGGGTGAATTTGGTTCTGTCCCAATCGCACGAACAGCCGAGTTTTTTGAGTTGCTCAAGGATAACGCCACCATACTGATGCGTCCAATCCCAAGCGTGTTTGAGGAATTCCTCACGCGTGAGGTTGGCTTTGTCGATGCCTTGTTCTTTGAGCTTTGCCACTACTTTGGCTTCAGTGGCAATAGAAGCGTGGTCGGTACCCGGCACCCAACAAGCATTGAAGCCTTTTAGCCTTGCACGGCGTATAAGTACATCTTGAATTGTGTTATTGAGCATATGTCCCATATGCAAAATTCCCGTAACATTTGGCGGGGGAATTACAATGGTGTAAGGTGTTCTTTCATCGGGAGTTGAGTGGAAGAAATTGTGTTTCATCCAGTATTCGTACCATTTGGCTTCTACCGAATTGGGTAAATATTTTGAAGGGATTTCCATGAAGATACTTTCTTTATTTTAAGTGTTAATATTGAGTGTTACAAAATCTGAGTGCAAATATAAAACATAATTGTTTATTTAAAGAAAATTTTTATCTTTGCTCCACGTTTTTAATGAATATGTTTGAGGTGTTCTAAGTGTCATATTTAGCGTTCTATTAACTATGGTTTATTAAACTTTTAACCGAAAAATACAAACCTTGGCATGTTTATTGATAATAACAATGATATAGATAACTAATTATTTTAATTTTTTGTACCATGAAAAAGTTTTTAACATTTTTATTCGTAGCTACGTTTGGTCTTGTAACTTATGCACAAGAGGCAACAGCTGAAATCACTTTCACAGCGGAAGAAATTGACTACGGAACAATCAAAGCTGGAAGCGACGGAGTGCGTGTTTTTGAATTTACAAATACAGGAAAAGCTCCTTTAGTGATTGCTAACGCTACTTCAAGTTGTGGATGTACAGTCCCTTCTTTCCCTAAAGGAAAGCCAATTATGCCAGGAGAAAAAGGGAAAATTGAGGTGAAATATGACACAAATCGTGTTGGCCCAATCAGCAAAACAGTTACTATAACTTCAAACGCTAAAACAAAACCAGTTGTGGCTTTGCGAATCAAAGGAACTGTACAACAATAGGCTTTTCCTATAAAAACATTTGTTGAAACTATCCAAGAAAGGGTGTTTAATTCCGTTAAGGAATTAATTTTGTAAGACATTCTTTTTTGGGTAGTTTTTTAATTTCATTAAAAAGATCTGATTAAATTTCCTTTTTTTGTGATAGTTTCATTTTTTTACCCTATTTTTGCCGCCGATTTAACGATATATATTTTTATTTTACAATACCATTATCATAGTTCTTAAAGTTATGCTCACAAGAAGACATGTCAGAGTAAAAGTAATGCAATCCATTTATGCGATGGAGCTAAGTCAAAGTCAAAATTTAGACAAAGAGGTAAAGTTTTTGCAGCGTAGCACCGAAGATATGTACAATCTTTATTTGCTGACTTTTGCACTGTTTAAGGAACTTCACAAAATGGCATCTCAGCAGATTGAGATAGCTCAAAGAAAATATTTAGCAACCGCCGCCGAGAAAAATCCAAATAGAAAGTTTATTGATAATAGACTACTAACAATGATTGTGAGCAATGAATTGTTGGATGAAACTATTGATAACGCTCGTATGAATCGATGGGATTTAGATTCCGAATACGTTAAAATTATCTACAAGAAGATTCTCGAAAGTAAGTGCTATAATGAGTACATGGCCGAGAAAACCACGAATTTCGATAAAGATAAGGAGTTCTTAATCAATATATTTAAGGAGATAATCGCCTGTGAGGATAAATTGTATGAGTATATCAATGATTTTAACCTGACATGGACAGACGATTTCCCAATAGTTAATACCTTTATTCTTAAATTATTGAAAGGAGTTAAGGGGAATGAGAGTGAAAAATATTTCGTTCCGAAGCTTTATAAGAATGATGATGATAAACTTTTTGCTCAAGATTTATTGAAAAAAGTAGTGTTGAACGATGAAAAATACCAAAATTACATTGATGATAAAACTCAGAATTGGGATAAAGAGCGAGTTGCCAAATTGGATAATATCATCATCAAAATGGCAATTTGTGAGTTTTTAAGATTCCCAACAATCCCTGTAAAAGTAACATTAAATGAGTATCTTGAGATTGCTAAAGAATACTCAACAGATAAAAGTAACATCTTTATCAATGGTATTTTGGATAGTTTAGCCAAAGAATTTGACGAGAAAAAAGAGTTGAAAAAGGTTGGCAGAGGGCTTCTGTAAGAAAAAGTAATAATTTTAAAATTTATATACAATGGATCCTAATTTTTCTAATTTATTAATTCCTGTTCTGATGCTTGCGGTTGTCTATTTTTTGATGATTCGCCCACAGATGAACCGACAAAAACAAGAAAGAAAGTTTATTCAAGACATGAAAAAAGGCGATAAAGTTGTTACCAAAGGAGGTATGCACGGAAAAATCGTTGAATTGACCGATGATAGCTGTGTCATCGAAACCTTGGCGGGAAAAATAAAATTTGAACGTTCCGCTATTTCCTTGGAAATGTCAAAAAAGGCAAACGCAACTCCTTCAACTGAAGCCAAGTAAGTAAATATTTCAAAAACAGAAGTTTCAGATAACAACCCTTAAAAGTATTGTTATCTGAAACTTTTTTTGTATATAATTGATTCATATGTACTTATGTCATTTCTTTTCCTTTTTTACTCTAATAAAAAACCTATTCTGAATCATACAAAACAAATCTCTGCCATTTTCTGTCTTTATTTACTTTGGTAATAGGGAAAACGCTTGTTTAGTTATTCTCTTATTTCTCTTCTATAAATGTATTACGTTTGAATAAATCTCTTGAATTCTGGATAAAAGTTTTCATAGATTCAATCGCTTTCACATCTAAATCCTTGAAATTAGCGTTTTCATATTCCCTACAAGGTAGGACTTCGTATAAATACTTTTTATTTTCTTTTGGACTTCGGTTTACCCATACCAAGTGATACCCTGAATCCACGATATGTGTACCTTGTTCGTCTTTGAGCAATGTTAGTTCAAACATAGCTCCACCGTCAGTATTTGGTTTCCGCTGATTCGACACGAAATTTCCTAAGGAATAAACGAGTAAACGCCCGTTGTGTAATGCGTTTTTTGGATAGTAGTGCATCGGTTGTAACACATGTGGATGCCCACCAATGATGATGTCTACACCATTGTTAAACAAAAAATCAGCTATTTTTTCCTGTTCTTTATGCTGAATTTGTTGATATTCGACTCCCCAATGGATCACTACAATTAGCTGATCCAACACCTGTTCTTTAGCTTTTTGAATGTCAACTTTCATTTTTTCTAAATCAATCAAATTTACGACAGTAGGCTTAGGAATTGGCAGTCCGTTAGTGCCATATGTATAGTTCAGAATCCCTATGGTGATGTGGTTTTTGGACAGTACGAGCAGGTTGTTCTTTTCAAACTCCTCTTGATTACGAAACGTTCCCGTGTGTGCAATTTGCAGAGAATCTAATACGTCCAACGTTCTAATAATCCCCTGTTTACCTCGGTCACAGGAGTGATTGTTTGCAGTAACCAATACTCCGATACCACTTTCTTTACAAGCTACAGCGAGTTCATCAGGTGATGAAAATTGTGGATACCCTTTAAAAGGTTTCCCAGCTAGAGTAACTTCTAAATTCCCGATAACAAAATCGTGCTTTTGAAAAATATGTTTAACTTTTTCAAACACAGGAATATAATCATATGCTTTTTTTTCGTTGTCATACGCTCCCTCAATTTGAGGGCTGTGTCCCATGATGTCGCCCATAAACAGCAGTGAGACGGAGTTATTTGATTCCTGTGCCTTTATTGCGAAAAAATGTAGTAAAAAGATTAAAAAAAGTTTTCTTTTCATTGTTAAGGTGATTTTTCACAAAGATAAAAAAATATATTTAAAGTAACATCTTGTAAGACATTTTATCATGTATATTTTTTTTAATTTGATAATCAATGACGTAAGATATTTTTTTTAAAAAGTTTGAAATATATTTGCGTAAGAAAAAAAAAGATTATATATTTGCACTCGCAAAACAGAAATAAAGACGTTCATAACAATAAGTGAGGAGAGGTGCCGGAGTGGTAACGGAGCAGATTGCTAATCTGTCATCGGGTAACCGATGCCTGGGTTCGAGTCCCAGTCTCTCCGCATCAATTTTTAAATAATTTTACGGGGCGTAGCGTAGTCCGGTCATCGCGCCTGGTTTGGGACCAGGAGGTCGCAGGTTCGAATCCTGCCGCCCCGACAGCTTAGAATATATTTCATTAATGTCATAGCATTTTTGAAATATATTTTTTGGTTAGAGCGGTCACGTAGCTCAGCTGGATAGAGCATCTGCCTTCTAAGCAGACGGTCGCAGGTTCGAATCCTGCCGTGATCACGGATTTTAAAATAACTCGCTGTTCTACAGCGGGTTATTTTTTTTCGATTTTATTTAAACACGAAAGTAAAACGTAAAGTCTCCATATTTTACTTTTAGAAACTGCTTTAGCTTTTATTATTCAATTTTCGTTATAATGGAGTCTTTTTTGTTTGTCGTTAATAATTAAAAGCGCCTTTTGTGGTAATGGTATTTTGTGCCATAAAAAAATCGGATTGATATGGAATTTTTCCATATCAATCCGATTTTACGAAAGGACAAGTAAAGTTAGGCTTTAATTACGCAAATATTTTTTCCATTTATTCTCTTCTCTTCGTCTCATTCTTAGTTGTTTTAGCTTTTCACGTTCTTCACGTTCCCATTTCTTTATCTGTTCGTTCTTTCCATCAGTAGGAACCAATATCGATAAAAAACAGATAATAACAGCCACTCCAAGAGCGATATACCAATATTCAGACATAAACCAAACAACTCCTGCAAGTACACCTATGCATATAGCAAATATCCAAAGGAAAAAATTACCTAAACTATTTAAAATATTATTCATAACCCAAACTTTTACCTTACAAATTTACTTCTTTTTTCCATAAAATCCAACGATAACCGTACAAAATAACCTCTTTATCATCGGTAATATGCTCAAAACTTACAAGTTTGTACTGAAAACTGCATTCTTTCAGAGCTTCAAAAACATCATGCTCATTAATAGGAGTGGATGGAATTACACCCTGTACCATCACCAGTACCTGTCCCATGCCGACAATATTTACTATTTATTGCCATATTTTTTTTGTATCTTTGTGATATAAAAATTTGATGTTATGAAAAAGCGACATTGGTTATTACTCTTTACCGTATTTTGGTTTTCACTGCTATACTTTATTGATTTTGAAACTTGGATAGTCCTTTCATTGCCTTTTATGATTGTGTCTTTTTTTTATCTACTTTTTACATTTGTAGTTTTTTGGTACTGTATCATTTTTAATAAAGACCCTCGAAATTGGTAATTAGTACACTAGACAATTAACAATTACGAATTTCAAATGACGAATTACGTAATTCGTAATTATTAATTGTTAATTGTTATTTTTTTCATCGGGGCTTATTCTAAGCATTTCCACCGTAGCAAATTCTCCTGCTGTGTAGGTTACTGATATAGGCATGAATAGGGCTTCCTAACTGCTTGACGTAGATTGTGCTATACAGGTCGAACTGAGCAAAATCAATAGGCGACAGATTGAAAGTTGCTGTTACGCTTGACATTCGATTGATTAAATTCTCTATATCGCCGTAGAAAACAGATTTTAACATCCATCATCTGAGGTCTGAAAACAGGCTACCTTTGTGAATACGATGGAGAAATTCTTTTTATTGTTAAGAAAGTTGTTCTTTCGATGTAATTAAATTACCTTTGTGGAGAAATAATAAGAAAGAACAACTTAAATATAATTAAAATGGCTTACACAGAAACGACCAGGACAGGTTATGGGCGGCGTTTGGGTAATTCCTTAAAAAACATTATCGTAGGATTGGTATTACTTGTTGCCGGTACTTTTACTTTATTTTGGAATGAGGGTAATTATGTAAAAACTAAAAAAGCCCTCAATGAAGCTGCTGCAGAAGTGGTTGCTCTTGTGGATATTAATACGATTAATCCAGAGTTTGAAGGTAAATTTATTCATGCCTCAGGATTCGCTTCTCCTCAAGATTCTATTTACGACAATATGTTAGGGGTTAGAGAATTAGCTATTGGATTGAGTCGTAAGGTGGAATACTATCAATGGGTAGAGTACTCAGAGACAGAGACCGTACAGAATATGGGAGGGAGCGAGGAAACAATAACAACATATCACTACAAAAAAGAATGGTCGAGTTCTCCAATAAATTCTCTGGATTTTCACGATCCTGAGTATCGGAATGAGAATTTTGTCCTGGCAGAGTTGCCCGATAAGGAGATTTTGAACACTAACGTTCATTTCGGAGCTTACAAATTGCCTGAGTTTATTCTACAATTGATTCAAAATAGTACTCCTGCCAAGATAAATCTTTCAAAAGAACAAAATGAAATTTTAGAAAAGGAGGCCGAAAAGGTCAGATTGTCTGCCAAAAAACGAGTTCGAAAATCAATAGAGCCTTCTGACAACGATGAAGAGCAAGAAAAACCGAAAATGACACATGTGAATGATAATGTTCTTTACATTGGTAAATCGTTCAACAAACCAGGTGTTGGTGATGTGAGGGTTACCGTAGAAAAAACGGAACCTACAGTGATTTCGTTGTTGGCTAGTGTGAAAGGGAATTCATTTGAAATGTACAAAGCTAGTAATGGCAGAACAGTTGTGGAAGTAGCAAAAGGAGAGGTTTCAGCACAGCAGATGTTTGAAGCTGCTCATGCGGATAACGAAGAAATGACGTGGGGACTTCGCATGTTGGGAGCGATATTGATAATTACAGCTATCAGGACAATGTTTGGATTTGTTTCCATGCTGTTTAAAGTCGTTCCGTTTCTTGGAAATATTGTTGAGAAAGGAGTCTATGTTGTGGCAGGTGTTGTTGGGATAGCTTGGTCTTTGATTGTTATCGCTACGGCTTGGCTCTTCTACCGACCCGTTATTGCAATTTTGCTGATTCTTATCATTATTGGAATTTTCGTGTTATTGAAACGCAGAAAATCTAAGGAACCTCCATTAGAACAAGTTTAGATTGAAGTTAAAAGTAACGTTTAGAAATAATAAAAGGCTATCGGAAAAGTTTAATTTTTTAAAAAAATAAACACCTGATAATTAATAATTTATAGATGGTTCTTGTTTTAAAATGCACCTTTTCGGACAGCCTTTTTCTTTATTGACTAATGGGGAGAGAATTATTCTACAAAATTTCTCTCACTTCGTTTTTTAGATGACTTAACGCATTTGACGAAGGTGTAGGCTTATTGATAAATTCTTTGAAAATAAATTCTGTCATAGCTTTGGAGTCCTCCAATTCTTCATCGTGTGTAGCTTTACGGATGATTTGAATAGTAGCCATTTTTGCTGCACGGATGATATTCCATAAATTTTCACTGAGATAAATTTGTTGTGCCAAATTATGCTCAAACTCTTCGTCAATTGAATGAACCAATAATGTTTCATATTCTTTTTTTGGAAGATTTCTAGCTGGTATTCGCAATAATAGTTGTTGTGGACTTATACGCTCCAAGAATAACGTCATTCGTTCATATGCTTGTAGTCGTAAAGGTAATGAAATTTTCTGATTTTCCTTTTGAAGTAAGAAAAGACGGCGTTTTTCCTCGTTTTTTATATGTAGGTAGAAAAAGTAATACGCAATTCCGCCAACAATTAATGCAGGAATGCAAAACAGTAAAAAAGTAAACAAAGAATTTTCCATAAAGTAAACAATGAATTAATATTCTGACAAAGCACAAAAGTACTAACTAATTTTGCAATTCTAAAATTTTTCTTTCAGATCTTGGAAAAAATCCGTAAGTTTGACCCCTAAAAATGTATTGCTTTGCAAAAACGTCGACGGCAGATAGTTTTACTGATTAGTTTGTTGTTTATCAGCACGTGTTGTTGGTACACTAGCTCGTTTGCTTCAAAGAAAACGGGCTACGCCTATTTCCAAACGTTTTCAATCATAGACACGCTCAAGAAAGCTAACCGACTTCTAAAAGACACTACTAATCAAAACAGACGAATCTTGTTGGATTCGCTAAAGCGAACTAAAGATACCCTGCCAAAGGATTCCCTGTCAAAAGACAGTATGTCAAAGAAATCTAAAAGTATTTTAGAGGATGTAGTCAGATATAAAGCAAAGGATAGTATTGTTTTCAATAAGACTAAAAATAGCATCATTCTTTACAATGAAACACAAGTGCAATACACCGATATTGACATCACTTCAGGAATAACCAATATCAAATATGATTTGGCGGAGGTATACGCAGGTCGTATTAAGGATTCAGTTGGAGAATTGGTGCAACATCCTGTTTTTAAGCAAGGTGATGACATTATAGAACCCGATTCCATTCGGTTTAACTATAAAACCCAACGAGCCATTATCCGTAATGCATACACCAAACAAGATGAAAATAACATCAAAGGTCAAATCATTAAAAAGGAGAATGATTCTACTTACTTCATGCAAAATGCCATCATTACCACTGCAGAAGATTTGGATGATCCTGATTACTACATCAAAGTACGAAAAGCAAAATTTGTCCCTGGAAAAAAAGTGGTTGCAGGGTTGAGCAATATGTACATAGTAGATATTCCCACACCTTTAGCAATCCCATTTGCGTACTATCCAATGGTATCGGGACGTTCATCGGGACTTATTTTCCCAACTTTCGGAGAGGCAAATAACAGAGGTTATTTCATTCAAAATGGAGGATATTACTTTGTCATTAGTGACTATTTTGATTTGGCTGTAACGGGAGATTATTTCACCAATGGAAGTTATGGGTTCAAAGCTCAATCAACGTATAAGAAGCGTTACAAATTTTCTGGAAACTTTAATTTCAGTTATGAGAATCAGATATACAGTATTCGAGGTTTGCCTGATTACAGCAATTCAATGTTTTACAACATCCAATGGACGCATTCGAAAGATTCAAAATCGAATCCAAACTCAAATTTTTCAGCTTCTGTAAACTTGGGAAGTAGTCGTTTTTATCAAAACTCATATAATCAGATTAATTCGCCTAATGTGTTGAATAATACCTTATCCTCATCAGTATCTTATTCAAAAACATTTCCATCCTATCCCTCGATGAATCTGTCCTTAACGGCATCACATTCTCAGAATACCAATACACAAAGTATTGAGATGACCCTCCCCGCACTTCGTTTGAGTATGGAACGTATTTATCCATTTGCTAAACAAGGTGAAAGTAAAAAAGGATTGCTTAAAAACTTAAATTTTCAATACTCTTCCCAAGGAGATAACCGTTTTTCAACAACCGATAGTTTGTTTTTCTCAAAGCAAATGTTTAGTGAAGCTAAAAACGGATTTAGACATTCTATCCCCGTGAGTACGACTGCTAAACTGTTTAAATACATAACTTTAGGGTTAAATTCCTCCTTGAACGAAACTTGGCAGTTTAAAACCATCCGCAGAACAGATTTCAACGCAGCTTCGGGTAGGAGTGGTATGGACACCATTAATGGCTTTGACCGTTTTTTGACCTACAATATGGGAGCGAGTTTGGGTACTACGGTCTATGGTACATTTCAGTTTAAAAAAGACAGAAAAATTCAAGCGATTCGACACGTAATGCGTCCTTCAATGAGCTATGGTTATACACCTGCATTCGATCAGTACTACGAAAATTATATTTCAGATGCTTTTGGCAAAGTTTCTCAATACACTCGTTTTGAAGGAGGTATTTACGGAGTCCCAGGACTTAATGAATCGCAATCCATCGGGTTATCGTTAAGCAATACTTTAGAAGCAAAAGTGCGATCCAAAGATAGTACGGAGGTTGAACCTAAAAAGATTTCATTGCTCAATAGTTTGAATTTCAATACGAACTATAACGTTATTACAAAACAATTTAGTCCCGTTACCATGACTGGAGGAACAACTCTTTTCAATGGAAAATTGCCATTAAATTTTGGAGCTACATTCAATCCATACGCTATTGATGCGAATGGAAGACAATTGGAAACTTTTAATATTAACAATGGAGGAAGTCTTTTCCGATTAACTAACGCAAACATATCTACAAACTATTCATTTTCAAATAGAAATAAATCTGATAAAAAAACAACTGATAACAGAGCTTCGGGAGGACGTTCCGACGATTTGTTTGGTTCGTCACGACCTGTAAACGACAATCAAGTGGAAGAAAAAAAAGAAGAACCTGAGGATAAAAAAACGAAATTTTATCATGCTCGTATCCCTTGGGATTTGAACATAGCTTATTCACTTTCGTATTCAAATATGTCACGTGAAAGACGTATTTCTAACAACTCACTTATGTTTTCAGGAAATGTGGAGCTTTCACCCAAATTGCAAGTGGGAATTTCAAGTGGATATGATTTTGTGAATAAGGGAATTACATACACCCAATTCCGTTTTGAACGTGATTTGAATAGCTTTAGAATGAGTTTTCAGTTTACCCCTATAGGTCAGTACAATTCGTGGTATTTCTTCATCGGAATTAAAGCCAGTATGCTTTCGGATCTGAAAATTGATAAAAATAAAGAACCTGACCGTTTGTTGAGGTAATCACTTTTTTCAATCTTAAATATTTACAGAAAAACAAAGTTTCCAGCAAATTAAGTTAAGAACCACATAGAGACATAGAAAAAAACTATGTTTCTATGTGGTTTAATTATAATAGCTCTAAAAAATAGTGTTTCTATGCACTTAGTCTTATTTTTTCGCGAAAATATTTGCTTATGTCGTTTTTTTTTTTGTATCTTTCGAGTGAAATTTAAATGAGTTTATTAACCTAATTAAAAAATGTTACCATGAAAACAGCTAAATTTTACACAAAAATGTTGTTTTACGTTACAGCAACATTTATCTTAATGGGTTGCCACGAAACTCGGAAAGGGCTAAAAACGTGCCAAACAGCCGATTCTGGTAAAGCAAAAGAAGTAATTCTTTTACAGAAGAAGGTAAACACAACCAGATACCTCCCTTCTGATGATTTGTCTTTGTTATCGTTCAATTCTTCATTTTGTGATAAACTTTGTGATTATATTCCTTCGGAGGAAGATATTTTTAGTCGATTCCACTTACCAGAAATCAATAATGACAACTTGGCTGGCATCGTGATTTACACTCAATCAGAAAAAGACGAAGTAGATTTTTCCGATGTCAATCAGATGTTGCTTTACGTAAGAAAAGAAGATGGATTTAGAACATTTTTGTTTGAAAATAAAGAAGGAGTGCTTGAGTTAGCTCCCCAATATACCTTTCATTCAAATTTCATATCCTCAAATGATATTTATGATTTGTATAAAATTATCAGTCCTAAATCCAAAGCACATTGCTACACTTTGCTCAATGGAAAGTTAGCTAAAGCACTTTCGCCTGAAAGAAGTAGTTTTCAGTCTTTTATCGATAAAAATACTTAGACAGACGTTAAGGTGTTTATTCACAATATGATATGAGAATATACTTCGCCAAAAGGTTGTGTTTTGGCGAAGTTTTTTATGGTTAAATGTTATTATTTTCGTAAAAATACATTTATCATATTGTTTTTTAGGGAGTTTCTTTATCTTTGCAATTTATTTTGAAAAAGAGATGATATATGTCTGATAAAATTACTCCTTACAAAAATTCCACCGATGGGAAAAAGAAACAAGTGGCACAGATGTTTGACTCTATTTCAGGAACTTACGATGGTCTTAATCGTGTAATTTCTTGGGGTTCAGACATCAAATGGCGGAAATTTGTTGTTGAAAAAGTAGCTGAGTTGCGTCCTCAAAAAGTATTGGACGTAGCAACGGGTACAGGAGACTTGGCAATTGCTTTAACTGAGATTGACGGTGTGAAAGTTGTAGGCCTAGATATTTCAGAAGGAATGCTTACCGTAGGACGTGAAAAAATTGCAAAAAAACAGTTATCCAATCGCGTAGAGTTGATTCTGGGAGATAGTGAAAATTTACCTTTTGCGGATAATTATTTTGACGCTGTAACAGTAGCTTTTGGCGTACGTAATTTTGAGAATTTAGAGAAAGGGCTTTCTGAAATTTTTCGCGTAATTCGTCCTGGTGGACGCTTGGTTGTTTTGGAAACCTCTGTTCCTGAGAAATTTCCGTTCCGACAAGGGTATTTTGCTTACACTAAATTTGTTATGCCTCTTATCGGAAAAGTTTTCTCGAAAGATCGTTCCGCCTACACCTATTTGTCTAAATCTGCTTCTGCATTTCCTTATGGGAAAAAGTTTAAAACTATCTTGGAAAAAATCGGTTTTGCTAACACAAAATACTACCCCAAAACTCTCGGTGGAGTTGCTACCATTTATGTAGGGAATAAATCTAAATAGCATTTTATAATATGAAAAAGAGAATCTTCTTATTGTTTTTCCTTTTTAATATTCTTATTGCCTTTGGACAACTCAAATCTCCGTTGACTAATTTGGAGAATTTTGATGAGAAACCTTTGCAATGGGGCTATTATTTCGGGGGAAATATGTTTGATTTAAAATTTGATTATAGAGATCTTCAGTACACCAACACTTCGCTGTTGGAAGTTCAAACCCACAAAATGTTCGGTTTTAACGTAGGACTAACGGGTTCTGCACGATTGATGAAATATATTGACCTGCGCCTTGAACCAGGATTGGTCTATAACCGAAAAGAAATTTATTTCTACAATATGACCGAAAAGAGGGACTATTTGCGAGATGTAAAATCTACGTATATTTATATCCCTTTATTGGTCAAATTTAGTGCTGAACGTTGGTACAATTTTAAACCTTATGTCACAGCAGGGGGGTCTATGACTATCAACCTGAGTAGCAATCAAAATTTGACGATTGATAATTATGACTTGGTGTTCCGAACCAAAACAAACGTTTTTTTCTATGAACTTGGTTTTGGATTGGACATATATACTCCTTTTTTCAGACTATCCCCATCTATCAGAGGGCTTTTTTCAGTTAGAAACGAGTTGGTTCCTGACCATAAACCAGACAGCCCTTGGACGAAAAATTTAAATGGATTGAAGTCAAGAGGTTTCTTGATTAATCTTACTTTGGAATAGATTTTGCTTGTTAAAAAGTAATTAATGCATAATGAGATGAAAAGAATGATATTTATAGCGCTGATTTTCAGTGTTTTTTTTGGATACTCACAAGATTTTAAGTATCCCATGGCAAGTCCGCGTCAAGTGGTTTCCCAGCAATTTTCAGTTACCAAAATTTCTGTGGATTATGGACGCCCCAGCGTTCGAGGGCGTAAAGTGTTTGGGGAGTTAGTTCCGTTCGGGAAAGTATGGCGAGTAGGAGCTAATGAGGCTACCAATATTACCTTTCAGCAGAATGTACTTTTTGGGGGAAAGGCCACTAAGGTGGGACGATATGCCATTTTTATTACTCCAGAGGAAAAAGAGTGGACAGTAGTGCTTAACTACGATGCAGATGCATGGGGAGCTTATAGTTACGATCCTAATGAGAATGCTATTGAAATTAAAGTTCCTGTAGAAAAACTAAAAGAGCTACAAGAATCTTTGGAAATTACTTTTGAGGGAATTAGTGAAACTAAAATTAACTTAGTTATCAAGTGGGAATACAGTAAAATTCAAATTCCGATTGAAGCTGATAAAATTGATGAAGTAAATAAGATTATTGAATTTTTGAAAGAAATAAAGCAAGTAGAACGAGATATGGGCGGATGATTAGCATCCGCTTTTTTTATGAAGTAAAGTTGTTATATCTAATTGATTATCATATATAAAATAGATATTATGCCAAAAATGCTGCAGTTGTTATGCCTCTAGGAACTAAGTTATTCTTTTTTGTCTAAGATGAAGTGCTACCTAAAGTATGTGGTGGAATATACCTAAAATTGATATGTGAAAAGTATTTTAAAGACTTTTGTGGTTTTCTAATTTGTTTTTCAAAGACAAAGAGTTTCCCTTCCTTATCTTGAGTCTATATTCTTCTTAGAAAGTAGAGGAAACGATTTTCTCTGTTTAAATATGTGAATTTCTTTGTAAAAGTATGAATATAGAAAGTGTCTTTTGATACTAATTGGCTCTTTTACAGATTTTTTTTTGAGCCTCCTATGTAGGGCAAAAAGAAAAGCGATACACTATTTCTGTGCATCGCTTTTCAATAGTTATGGAAAAGTTATCATTATTTCAATTCCTGAAAATTTCGTTTAATGAAATCGGTGAGTTCTTTCCCTTTCAGAAGTCCTTGCGAAAGTCGTGCCAAATCGAAGGCTTGCTTGATGAGGCTTTGTTTTTCGTTTTCGTTTTTTGCATTAAGTATGGAAGTTGCCAAAGGTGAATTGGTATTGACCACCAAATGATACATTTCGGGGAAATTACCCATTCCGAACATTCCGCCACCGCCGGTAGCACTCATTTCTTTCATCCGACGCATAAATTCGGGCTGATTGATGCTAAAAGGCGTGCTGTCGCTATCCAAATCTTCCAATTGCACCACAAAACCTTCACTCGGAATGCTTTTTTCGATGCTTTCTTTAAGCGATGTTTTTTCCTCTTCCGAAAATTTGGAAATCGCAGTATCTTCTTTTTGAATCAGTTTGGCAATCGGAGCCGAATCCACGCGTGCAAAAGTCAGCTTTTCGTTGTCGTGTTCCAATTTCTGAATCAAATGCGACACGATGGGCGAATCCAAAAGCAACACTTGATATCCTTTTTCCTTCGCTTCCTCAATGGCAGCGTGTTGTACCTCTTTATTTTGAGCATAAAGCACTACTAATTTTCCATCTTTGTCGGTTTGTTGGTCTTTGATGGCTTCTTTAAGCTCCGAAAGCGTGTAATATTTGTCGTCCACCGTAGGATAAAGCACAAATTCGCCCGCTTTTTCGTAGAATTTCGGTTCGGAAAGCATTCCGTATTCCAAAACAATCTTAATATCGTTCCATTTCGATTGAAAATCTTCTCGATTGTTATTGAAAAGCGATTTTAACTTATCGGAAACCTTTCGGGTAATATAATTTGCGATTTTCTTTACGTTGCCATCGGCTTGTAAGTACGAACGCGACACGTTGAGCGGAATGTCTGGCGAATCGATAACTCCTTTAAGCATTGTCAAAAATTCTGGAACAATTCCCTCCACATTATCCGTTACAAAAACTTGATTTTGATACAATTGAATGCGGTCTTTTTGGATTTGCATATCCACTGATAGTTTTGGAAAATACAAAATTCCCGTTAAATTGAACGGATAATCCACATTTAGGTGAATGTGAAACAAGGGGTCGTCAAACTGCATCGGATAAAGTTCACGATAGAAGTTTTTATAGTCCTCGTCTTGCAAATCGGCAGGTTGTTTTGTCCACGCCGGATTTGGGTTATTTACGATATTGTCAACCGTTTGATATTCGGTTTTGTAATTTTCGTCAGCATTTTCAGGACGAGGAAGCGGTTCTTGTTTGGTTCCGAATTTAATCGGAATTGGCATAAATTTGTTGTATTTACGCAACAATTCCTCGATGCGATATTCTTCCAAAAACTCGGTAGAATCTTCGGCTATGTGTAAGATGATTTCCGTACCTCTTTCTGACTTTTCGGCAGGTTCAAGAGTATATTCAGGAGAGCCGTCACACGTCCATTTTACGGCAGGAGCGTCAGTGTACGATTTGGTAATGATTTCCACTTGGTTTGCCACCATAAAAGCAGAGTAAAACCCAAGCCCGAAATGCCCAATTACACCTGCATCTTTGGCAGTATCTTTGTATTTTTCTAAAAATTCTTCTGCTCCTGAAAAAGCAATCTGATTGATATACTTTTCCACTTCTTCGCCCGACATCCCAATGCCCTCATCAATGATATGCAAAGTTTTATTTTCCTTATCGATTTTCACTTCGATGATAGGATTTCCGTACTCCACTTTTGCTTCGCCAATTTGGGTTAAGTGCTTTAATTTCAGCGTAGCATCGGTAGCGTTAGAGATGAGTTCCCGAAGGAAAATTTCGTGGTCGCTGTATAAAAATTTCTTGATAAGTGGAAAAATATTTTCCACCGAAACATTAATATTTCCTTTCATTTCTTATGAGATAATTTAATGATTAAAAGATTAAAAAAGCTCAAAAAATCAAACGATTTTTGACTTACGAAAATTGCTTTGGCAAAAAAAATACCAAAACAAAATTACTGACAAAATGTCCGCTATGTGATGTGTTAAAGTGTCTATTCTCAATAGTAAAGAGAGATTATTAAGCCTTCAATACAATGGAAACGAAACGCTTAAATTCCATTACTATTTGTAATCATTTCTTTCAAATTCTTTGATTTTCCAAAATAAACTCTTACGTTTGTAGGGTTAAAAATAATCATCTAAAATTATATAATCAAAATGAAAAAAATAGCGTTATTTTTTGCTGTGGGTTCATTTTTTGGAGCAACGGCACAAGACAATCTGATTCGTGCCGTGGCAGGGAATCAAAGTGAAAATGCAGGATTTAAGTTTACACCTGTGATTAATTTAGAACGTATGGAAGTGAAAGATCAAGGCAGTAGCGGTACATGTTGGAGCTACGCTGGAGCTTCATTTTTAGAAAGTGAAATGAGTCGTATGGGTAAAAAGCCAGTAGATTTGGCTGAAATTTATACCGCAAGAAATACGTATATCGAAAAAGCAAAGCAATATGTTCGTTTTCATGGTAATTTGGATTATGGTGACGGAGGTGAATTGCACGACATTATCAACATGTATGCAAAATATGGAGCTGTACCTCAATATATTTACTCAGGATTGAACTACGGAACTTCACGCAATGACTTTTCCGAAATGCAGGCTGTGCTCAAAGGATTTTTAGAGGGACTCGTTAAGCGTGAAAAAATCAAAAAATTGACACCCAATTGGGAAAAAGCCTTTACTGTAGCGATTGATGCTTATTTGGGTCAGGTTCCTGAAACATTCTTACATGCAGGTAAGAAGTACACCCCACAGACCTTTGCTAAAGAGGTGGTAGGTATCAATCCTGATCATTATGTGGAGATGATTTCGTATGAGGATCAACCTAAATATAAAAATGTGCTAATGGCTGTGCCTGATAACTGGAGCTTCGATCAGGCTTATAACGTTCAAATGGCTGATTTTGTTAAAGTTATAGACAACGCCTTAAAAAAAGGATTTACTGTAGCATGGGCATCGGATGTGAGTGAGCGTTATTTCAGTTGGAGAAATGGTGTAGCTTTTGTTCCTGAAAAAGATTTGGATCAAATGACTTTAGATGAACAAAAAATGTTGTTTAACGCTCCGCCAACTCAGGAAAGAACTATCACTGCGGAAATGCGTCAAAAAGCATTCGATAATTACGAAACTACGGACGACCACGCAATGCACATCGTTGGACTTGCCAAAGATCAAAACGGGAGGGAGTACTACATCGTAAAAAATTCATGGGGAGTGAACAACGACCATCAAGGATATTTGTATGTTACCAAAGCATTTGTAACCTACAAAACTACTGCTATTATGCTACATAAAGACGGTGTTCCTGCGGACATCTTAAAGAATTGGAAAAAATAATTAAATATATGAGAAAAATTTTATCACTTATACTCGTTTCATCAATGAGTTATTTAACAGCACAAGAGAATCTGACATATCAGAAACCGTCAGAGGAGATTTTGCAATTAGCTGATTTTGAAAGGGCTCCATCAGTGATGATGAATAGCCAACGTACGTGGATGGTTTTTAGCTATCGGTCTACTTACCGAAACTTGGAGGAACTTAATCAAGAGGAAATTCGTTTAGGAGGTCTACGAATGAATCCAAATATAAATGCCTCAAGTAGCCTGACTTACATCAATAATTTAAAAGTACAAAAAGTAGGAAACAAACAAACTCAACAGGTGAAAAATCTACCTGAAAACGCTAAAATCGCTTATTTAGGGTTTTCTCCTGATGAAAAAAAAATGTCCTTTACACACACAACTGATAAAGGTTTAGAGTTGTGGGTACTTGACTTGGAAACGGCTACAGCAAAACGATTGAGTAGCAACTTGCTAAATGCTAATTTCGGAATGCCTTACACATGGTCGCCCGACGGTTCTTTTTTACTTGTAAGAACTTTGGTAACCAACCGTCCTGCATTACAGAGCGAAGCTAAAAGCGTTCCCAAAGGACCTATTGTATCAGTGGGAACGGGACAAGTTTCACAAAACAGAACATATCAAGATTTGTTGAAAAATAAAATTGATGAGTTTAATTTTGAAGTTTTGGTTACTTCGGAATTGAAAAAGATAGATTTAAATGGAAAAGAAAGCCTTTTTAAAGGTGCAGGAATGTATCTTTCAGAAAGTTTCTCTCCCGATGGGAACTATTTAATGATAACCGAGCTTAAAAAACCGTTTTCATACATTGTGCCATTTAATCGTTTCCCCAGAGAATCAAAAGTTTATGATGTTCAAGGAAAAGAAGTTGCACTGGTAAATAGTTTGCCTTTGATTGAAAATATGCCAAAAGGATTTTCGTCGACCCATAAAGGAAAACGTTCTATGAGTTGGCGTTCTGATAAGCCACACACGCTGTTTTTTGTTGAGGCTCTGGACGGAGGAGACCAAAACCAAAAGGCTGAGTTCCGCGATGAAGTTTTTCAGTGGGAAGCTCCTTTCAATCAATCACCTGTTTCTTTGATAAAACTAAAACAACGTTTCAATTCCATTATTTGGGGCGATGAAGAAAATACTTTAGTGTATGAACTTTGGTACGATACCCGTAACCAAAAAGCAATATTATTAAATTTAAAAAATAACACACAAAAGGTTATTATTGATCGAAATTATCAGGATGTTTACAATGATCCGGGTTCTCCTCAAACTATTAAAAATCAATGGAACAGATATGTTCTTCAAATTCAAAATGGGAAAACCTATTGGTTAGGAGCAGGACATACCAAAGAGGGGCAATTTCCTTTCCTTGATGAATTAGATTTGAAAACGTTGAAAAAAAATCGACTGTATACCTCGAAACTAAAAAATCAAAAAGAGAATATTATTGAGGTGTTGGACATCAAAAAAGGGGATATGTTGGTAAGTTTACAATCGGCAACGGATTACCCAAATTATTTCGTAAAGAATTATAAAAAAGGGAAAACTACACAGCTTACTTTCTTCAAAAATCCGTTTGAATCCTTGAAAGGAATTCATAAAGAAGTTATTAACTACACACGCAAAGACGGAGTTGCTTTGAGTGGTACATTGTATCTTCCTAAAAATTATGATTTCAAAAAGAAAGAAAAATTGCCTTTACTCATCTGGGCGTATCCGCGTGAATACAAAAGTAAAAGCACAGCAGGGCAAAGTACGGCAAACCCTAATGAGTTTACGTATCCTTACTATGGTTCCTTTATATATTGGGTCACAAAGGGGTATGCCGTATTGGATGATGCTGCTTTCCCGATTGTAGGTGAAGATAAGCAAGAACCTAATGACACCTTTATTGAGCAGTTAGTAGCCAATGGAGAAGCTGCTATTGATGCATTGGATAAATTAGGTTATATCGACAGAAAAAGAGTCGCTGTGGGAGGACACTCTTACGGAGCGTTTATGACGGCTAATTTACTCACACACTCTGATTTGTTCGTTTGTGGAATAGCTCGAAGCGGAGCCTATAACCGTACGCTGACTCCTTTTGGTTTTCAATCAGAGCAACGAAATTATTGGGATGCTCCTGAGGTGTATAACACCATGTCTCCCTTCATGAACGCTCACAAAATGAAAAAACCTCTTTTGTTAATTCATGGTGCAGCAGACAACAATGCAGGAACGTTTACTTTCCAAACGGAACGTTATTTCCAAGCTCTTAAAAACTTGGGAGCTCCAGTACGTATGGTACTTCTGCCATTAGAAAGCCATGGATATCAAGCAAAAGAAAGCATATTGCACACCCTTTGGGAACAAGATCAATTTTTAGAAAAACATCTGAAAGCTAAAAAGTAGTTTTTGCTGAAAAGAAAAAATACTTATTCTGACTTGTAAACAATAAGTGTTTTCTGTAAAATTGCCTAAAAGATATTGTTTTGAATTAAATCCACTATAATCAGTATGAACTTCAGGGTTTATAGTCGCTTTGCAACCAGCTGATTTTTAGCAACAAATCACGAATGTAGATTTGTTATAACTTAAAAACAATTTTTTAGGCAATTTTTATTTTTGTATACCATTGTTAAAAATTTATTGAAATGATGTTTTGTTCAATAAAAATATATACATTTGTGTTATTAAACCTAAAAGCATTTGCTTTATGAGAAGTATATTTTTCTTGTTCGGTATATTTATCATGGGAATGGGATATTCTCAGAATATTTTACTTCCTCAAAAGTCAAGTTCATCAACTTTCAATTCCGATGGAAAATGGATTATTGGTGGAAACATTGGAGCTAATATTGATTCTGAAAGATTAGATATTCAAATTGCCCCACGTGTGGGTTATAGAATTATCGAAAATTTAGAATTAGGCGCAAGTGTAAGTTATACGTTTCGTAACACTAAAAGTGTTAGTATGCGGACTCTTGGTGTGGGGCCTTACTTAAGTTATGTTTATCAAGGATTTGTTTTTGGAACATCCTATCAACATTTGATGTCTTCGACAAAAGTAAAAATCACAGAAAATATTGCTAAAAGGAGTGAAAATGCCTTGTTTGTGAGTGTGGGATATCGCCATCAGATAGGAGGAAAAGCCTATGCAGAACTGGGGATGAGATATAACTTACTTTACAATAAAGATTCAAGTGTTTTTGCTTCTGGATTTATGCCTTATGCGGGAATTTCTGTTTCGTTGTAAATAGGTTTATTCATATAATGAAGTATATAGGGATTTATCAAAATCAACTATTTGATAATCATTTGCTTCCAAATATCATCTTGTAGATAGGCTTCTTGACTTTTTTTTGGAACAATTACTACACCCTTATATCCCAACGATAGATTTACCTGTGGAGGCGTACTTGCTCGACAGATAATTTCTTCCAACGAACTACAATTGCGAAAAGCTTCCACACCTATGTAGTTTAACGTAGCAGGAAGATCTATTTTTTTTAGCTTTTCACATCCACTGAACGCCTGAACACCGATGCTATTTGTGTGACTCGATAGTTTTACGGAAGCTAAGTTCTTACAATCGTAAAAAACTCTATCTTCAATTTTTACAACAGATTTGGGTAGCTCTACTTTTTCCAAACTCACACAATTGGCAAAGGCAAAAATACCTATATAATTCACATTCTCAGCAAATTTTATAATTTTTAAACTTGTACATTCATTAAACGCACCAAATAAAATATCTGTTAGAGATATAGGCAAGTCCAAGGAAATCAAACTACTACAATTCCGAAAAGCATGCATTCCTATTTTTTCTATACCCGAAGGGAAATGTATCTCTTTCAAGCTATTACATCCTGAAAAAGTGTCATTTTTAATTTGAGTAAGGTAGGCAGGTAATCCTATCCACTCTAATGCCGAGCAATTGAAGAAAGCACTTGCTCCGAGATGTACCACAGAATCAGGGAGTTCTATCTCTTTGAGTGACACACAATGTTCAAAAGCATCATTACCAATACTTTCTAAATTCCCCAAAAAATAAACTGAAGTCAGCGATTCGCAAAAAGCAAAAGCACTGGCTCTAATGTGGAGTGTTTTTTTAGGTATTTCAATGATTTTTAGACTTTTACATTCGTAAAAAACCTTAAAAGGAAGGTGTATGAGATTTTCTGAAAGAGTTACATTTGCGAGTTCCTTACATTGCGAAAAAGCCTCGTTTCCCAAAGTGGTCAATGAGTTGGGAAGTGTGATACTCTGTAATTTGAAACATGATTCAAAGGCATTATCTTCAATAGACTTCAATCCATCCCCTAAGGTAATTTCAGTCAAATTGGTGCAATATGCAAAAGCACTTTTTTTGATTTCAAAAACTCGAGATAAGTCTATTTTATTTAGGTTATAACAATCAAAAAAAGCTCTTTCCTCAACAATTTCAACCGTATTTGGAATTTCAATAGATTTTAATCGGTGACAGCCTTTAAAAGCTTCTTTTGCAATGGTTTTCACGAAATAAGGTATCACTACATGTCCATTGGCAGGGATTTTTTCACAATCACATTTTTTTAAGATATTATTTTCAATGACAAGTATTTCCTTCTCAGATTGAGCGATACTGTCAATTGAGATAAAGGATAAACAGAGTGTAAAAATGTGCTTTAAAACCCTCATTTTAAATTTTTTATGTTATATTTTCTTTCAATTTTGCTTCAATTTCAATCTGAAACTCTTCAATCACAGGCTTCATGGTGCTTTCAGGCAGATCTGCAATTCGGATATACATTAGCCCGTCTATGGCATTATTGAATTTTGGGTCAACGTTGAAGGCTACAACACGGGCATTTTGTTTGATATATTTTTTGATAAGTACGGGCAAACGTAATGTTCCAGGTTCCAACTCATCAATAATTTTGTCAAACTTATTTAGGTCTGCCTTGGTTTCGTCGAAAATAAAATCCTTATCAGCATCTTTGAGTTTAACCTTAAATTCTTTTTTAGGTCGTACATACTGAGCGATATAAGGGTCGTAGTAATTCGATTTCATGAACTCAATCATGAGTGATTTTGAGAAATTTGAGAACTGATTACTGATACTCACTCCTCCTAACAAATAGTGGTGTTCAGGATAGCGGAGCGTTGTGTGAGCAATTCCTTTCCACAGTAAAAATAAAGGCATTGGACGCTGTTGATATTCAGAAATCACAAAAGCACGTCCCATTTCAATGGTTTTACTCATCATATCGTAAAGTTCAGGTTCAAAACGAAATAAACTATGTGTGTAAAAACCATCAATGCCATATTTAGGGAATATGTATGCACCTAATCCCATTCGGTAGGCTCCTGCAATTTTTTTAGCATCGGCATCCCATAAAAACATATGGTGATAGTAAACATCAAAATCGTCGATGTCAATACATGCATTAGTTCCTTCCCCAACCTCTCGAAAGGTAACTTCGCGAAGCCTTCCAATTTCGGTCATAATATTTGGAATGTCTTCATACGGAGCCAGAAAAACCTCATAATTGTTACTCTTGAAAAGTCGTAGGTCTTTTTCAGTAATAAGAGAAATTTCTTTTTCAATCAATTGAATGTCAATAGGTTCTATGATTTCTTCAGGGGTTTCTGCCGATTTATTGGACTTATTCAATACGGATGTAAGCGGATTCTTTTTCTTAGTTTTGTCAAATGTATTCGCCAATAGATAGGTTTTTTTACGCAAAAAATCAGTATAAGATTCTAAATCAGTATGCTCGTTTTGAGTCTTTACCGATATAGGCTTCCCAATCCGTACGTGAATAGGTCTTTTTCGTTGGCTCAACATTTCAGACGGAAGTTTTGCCGTACGAAGCGAATCGTTGATTTTGGCGAGTGAATAAAACAATTTACTGTTTTTTGCATGGAAATAAATTGGGATGATAGGCACTTGTGCCTTTTTTGCCAAACGCATAGCTACTTCTTCCCACTGTTTATCAACGATAAATTTACCTTCTTTTTGAGTAGACACTTCTCCAGCAGGAAATATACCCAAAGGCTTTCCTTCTTTGAGATGTTGAATCGATTGTTTAAATCCTAAAACGCTGGATTTTACATCTTTACGATTTTCAAACGGATTTACAGGCATCACATAGTTTGACAGAGGTTCAATGCGTTGCAACAGAAAATTCGCCATTACCTTAAAATCAGGGCGTTTCTCTCCTAATAATTTCAAAAGCAACACTCCATCCATGGCTCCCAGTGGATGATTGGATATAGTTATGAAAGCTCCTTCTTTAGGAATGTTTTGCAAATCTTCATCTGGCATGTCATACTGAACTTCAAATTCATCCAATAGCCGATTTAAAAAATCAATTCCTTGCAAATGTTTATTACGATCATAAATCCTATTCAGTTTTGATAACCGAAGGATTTTCATCAGTAACCACCCTGCAAAAGTACCTACAAAGCCATATTTATCAATGTTGAGTGCCTTGGCAACCTCTTTCGCATTTACAAGTCCCATACGCTATGCTTAATTTGTACACAAACTACAAAGATATAAAAATATTTGAAATACCTATTGTTATGAGGTTAAAAACTTATTAAGCCAGACTTTTTCTTTAAGATTTCCTTTCTAGACAACCTATTTAAAGATAGCTTTTTGCTCATAGGGTTTGAAAAAATAGATCAAGCCAAACTGAAAAACTCTATTGCTCATATAACCATCAAAAGGAGGAATTTGTTTCATAAGATGGTTATGGATACCTGAAAACGATTCTTTGACGCTGAGTTCTAACGCTATTTTATCTGTTAAGAAAAATGTTCCTCCAATTTTTCCTTTTAGGTTACTACTATTCAGAAAAGGAACTGACGGATTATTGATTACTACGTCAAGAACTAAGCCTACATCTAAGTAAATACTACGCCATACTCCTACTTTCCATACGTTCCCGAAAGATATATAATCAATTGTTATAGTGTGTTTAGTAGTATTTTTTTCCTGAATATAACTCCCCTGTCGAGAATAAGAAGCACTAAGTTTTAGATCGGTCTCCTCCAGAAATTGATTGATAGCGAAAAACCCCATGTACATATCAGGTTTGACCCCAGTGCTACTGTGGAAATTTTCTGTCTGACTACGAAAAATGGATAAATTTAGACCTCCTTCAACTCCCCAACGCAGTGTGCTGTTATCTTGTTGAGCAATTAGCACAAACGGAAAGAAAAATAATACACAGAATATATTTTTCATAATTAACTTATATTTAGTTATTTAATGTAGTAGCAAACTCCAAAACGAACCACACGATTCGTTACATTACGTTCAAAGGGAATAATATCATTTTTAATATTTGATCGTCGGAGACCTATTTTCCCATCTAAGAAAACACTTATTTTTTTGCTGAAGATAAATTCAAATCCGAATAGCGAAACTGTAGTGTCAAAATTTTGAAATTCCGAAGTGATATCATTTTTTCGTAACAAGAAATCGGTAGAAAATCCTAATTGATAGAAAATATGTTCGTGAAGTTTGAAACGAGCTTTGTAACCAATCGAGAGGTGAGGTAGGTTGTAATGTATGTATCGATTTTCAATCATATCTTCATAATAAACTCCTTGACCTGAGTAAGTTAGCTCAAAAAGAAATGAATTGACAGCAGGTAAAGATGTTTTTACGGTCGCAAATCCTCCAAAGAAAATATCGTCTTTACCCTGAAGGCCATCTTGCAAAGGGTAAACGGCTGCTAACCTTGAATAATTCAAACCTCCTTTAATCCCCCAATGGATTTTATTATCCTTATCTTGTGCAAATAGAAAACTTATGTTTAGTAGTACAAACAATGGTACTACTACTTTTTTTATAGATTTGAATAATTTATTCATAATAAATCTAAATAATTGACAATGCAAATGTAAGAAAAAGTATTCTATTGGGTTAATTATTCATATTTTATGAGAGAAAAAAAGGAATTATTAATCCAATTTTTTAGAGATTAATAATTCCTTTTGAAAAAAATGAAAAGATTTTATTTCGTATCAAATAGCTTGTCAATACGAGCAACGATGTCTTTCAAGTGGTTTTGAGTCATAGCATCTGAGGAAGAAGCTGAACGAGCCATCGTGCGAATTTGTGAAAGTTCGGCACGAACAGCCGCCTTAATGTCTGAGGTGTGAGCATTAGCACTCGTTCCTTTAAAATACGGACTAGGTGGAGCAGGAGGCAATGCTTTGGTTTCGAGCAATATTTTTCCTAAAATTTCCACGTGTGAACGTTGTAAATTTCTGCGGTAAGCATCAATCTTTGCTCCTGTTGTGAGTTCTGTCCATACACCTTTTCGGATGTCACTCATCAATTCGGTAATTTTGTATGCTTTCTCTCCATTAAGAGCTTCATTTTCAATTACTCTGTGCAATCGTGCGATGTCTAACAAATGTGATAAACCAATAGCTTGTGTATTTTTAATACGTTCCAACGTTCCAGCATATTCAATACGTTTGATGATGGCATTATCAATGAGCCAAGATGGCGTTTTAAATACCTCTTTACTAAGAAATTGAACAGCTCGTTTTTGAATATCTTTCGGAACATAAACATACACTTCGCCCGATTGGTCAGCGGTTTTGTAATGTTCGTAAACACCTCCAACGTTAGCCGAAACGTGTCCGATATAAAGACGATATTGCCCTAAAACCTGACCGTAAAGGCTTTTTAAATCCTCATACGTTTCTCCTTCTTTGGTTGTCCATTTTATCAAATTTGGCACGATACGTTTAAGGTTAGCAATTCCGTAGGCACTTGCTTTCATCGCATCGTCTCCCAAATCTTCTGACTGTGAACTTGGGTCAACGATGTGTCCCATTTGCTGATGCCCAAAGCGATAAAGCGGGTCACCAGCGTGTTTTAAAATCCACTGATTCAATATTTCTTTTTCCTCTTCGGCGGATTTGTCCAAAATCGGGCGGTATCCCCAAGCGATGGAATATTTGTCATAAATCCCGATTTCAGGCATTAAAGCCACGCCTTTATCCTCAGGTTGAGCGATGTAGTTAAATCGGGCATAATCCATAATGGAAGGAGCTGTTCCGTGTTTTTTGGTGAAAGAAGCCGAACGCAACGAATCTACAGGATAAGCGTGGCTACTTCCCATATTATGAGGCAATCCGAGAGTGTGACCCACTTCGTGTGAAGACACAAATCGAATCAAACGTCCCATAATTTCGGTTTTAAATTCCGGTTTTTGAGCATCAGGATTGATGGCTGCCGTTTGTACAAAAAACCAATTGCGAAGCAAGGTCATAACATTGTGATACCAATTGATATTGGCATTTAGAATTTCACCTGTGCGTGGGTCGCTAATGTGTGGGCCATTGGCATTTGGTATGGGAGACGCCAAATAACGCACCACCGAGTATCGCATATCGTCAGGGTCCCAATCAGGGTCTTCTTCTTTTGTTGGCGGGTCTTTCGCGATGATGGCATTTTTGAATCCCGCAGCTTCAAAGGCTTTTTGCCAATCTTCAATACCTTGTTTTATGTACGGAGCCCACTCTTTGGGTGTAGCTCGGTCGATGTAATAGACGATAGGTTTTTTAGGTTCAACAAGTTCACCTCGTTTGAATTTTTCGATATCTTCATCTTTTACTTCTAATCGCCATCTGTCAAGATAAGTTACTGATTTTGTTCTTTGTACAGGAAGTCCGTAATCGGTTTGACTGGTTGTGAACCAACCTACACGCTCATCGAAATACCTGCGTTTCATAGGATTTTCAGGAAGTAAAATCATTGAATTGTTGATTTCCACAGTGATAATTCCCGCAATGCGACTGGTATAAGCAGGTGGCTCAGAAGCGTTGTACGTTTTTATACTACGCACTTCAATATTTTTTGGGAATGTTTTTATTCGCTCGATAAAACTTCGTTTAGTGTCTATTCCGCCAATTTTGTATTGTTTTCGATAGCGTTCCGAAAGTCCAAAAGGTTTGGTGTCTTTGTCAAAAAGCTCATTGACTTCAATCACTGATGAAATGCTGTCTTTTCCTCGTGTTTTAATATCGAAACTAGCTAAAATAGGTTCGACGTTCGAGTTGATAACTGCCTCATAAATAGGCAAACTATCATTAGCAATGATGCTGTGTGAGACCATTCTCACTAATATTTTTTTATCTTTCTTTTCCCATCTAATTACTTGATTGTTAGCTTCTTCTCCTCCAAAACCGATGCCCGTTGCTGTTTTGGAAATACGAGTAACCATCAGCATTTCTTTCCCTAAAAGCGAATCGGGAATCTGATAAAAATACTTGTCGTTTACCTTATGAATGGTAAACAATCCTTGTGTAGTTTTTGCCGTTTTTGGGATAATAGCATCAAATCCCTTAGGTTTGGCGGCTTCGGCTTTTTTCTTTGCCTCAGCCTCAATTTGGGCTTTTTTCTTCTTGCTTTTGAAAAGCTGTGCATTTGCTTCATTTATAGAGAGTAATAAAAGCAATGCTGAAAAGTATAATGTTAATTTACGCATATAATTTAGATAAATAAAAATCAATAAGGGCAAAGATAATGATTTTACGAGACCTATGTGCGTTGTTTTTCAAAATAAATTACTTTTTTCACAGAAATAGTTATATTTGCAAAAAAAAATGATGCTACGGTTGTTTAAGGATTTTCGCTTCGTTACATTGCTGTGGTTCGGTTTGGCTCTTGCTACCGTAATTCAGAATGTTTTTATACGAGGGAAGTATAATAACTATTTGATTTTTGAAGGAGTCTTCCGTCACACCATTGGAAAACTATCGCTTTACGCTGAATATCCAACAGAGTACTTTGATGTAAATCATTATGGAATTTTGTTTAGCGCTATAATTGCTCCGTTCGCTGTTTTGCCTAATTGGTTAGGTTGTTCACTTTGGATTATGAGCAACGTACTCTTTCTGTATTGGGCGATACGTCAACTGCCTTTGAAACAATGGCAAATAATAGGAATATTACTTATTGCAGCTCACGATTTATATACCGCAGCAGCAATGCAACAATTCAATATCAGTATAATAGCCATTTTAGTAGGAGCATTTGTTTTCATAGAAAAAGGGAAAAGCCATTGGGCTACATTGCTGATTGTTATAGGGATTTTAACAAAAATTTATGGCATTGTAGGACTTGCTTTTTTCTTCTTTTCAAAAGATAAGATACGATTCATAGGGTCGGGACTACTTTGGTTGGTGATTTTATTTTGTTTACCAATGCTTTATTCCTCACCGCAATATGTTATCTCTCAGTATCAAGAATGGTTTGAACGATTGGCAGTCAAGAACAATTCGAATATGAATGCTTTACAATACAACCTTCAAAATCTATCCTTATTAGGATTTCTGCAACGAACGGGGGTTTTTAATAATAATTTAGTGGTAATTGTAACCGGATTAGTACTATTCACGTTGCCTTATTTACGTTTTAATCAGTATCAAAATAAAAATTTTCGGTTGATGTTTTTAGCCTCTGTAAGTATGTTTTTATGTCTGTTTAGCACAGGAACGGAAAATAGTACTTATATAATAGCTTATGTAGGTATTGGAATATGGTTTGTAGCAAGTCCGAACCAAAACAAATGGTTAAAAATAAGTCTTTTGTCCCTTACAATACTAGCATCACTCTCACCTACAGACATATTTAAACCCCTAAAAGAACCTTATATTATTAAATATTCGCTACGGGCAATTCCTGTGGCAATTGTTTGGTTAGTAATGATTTGGGAAATGTGTTTTTTGAATTATAAAGACAGATTGCTCTTTGAAAATCGAAATGATTAAAGAAATGCAAAAAAAACAGATTGACATCGTAGTTCCTTGTTATAACGAATCAGGAAATATTCGAGTATTATACGACTCGGTACAAGCTATTTTTCAAGAAAAATCACTTGAAAATTACACGTTTAACCTTATTTTTGTCAATGACGGAAGCACTGATGATTCGCTACAGATTTTAAAAGAAATGTGTCAGAGGTATAAAAATGTGAAGTATATTTCCTTTTCGAGAAACTTTGGGCATCAATTGGCTGTAAAAGCAGGTTTAGACAATGCTTTTGGTGATGCTGTAATTTCAATGGACGCTGATTTGCAACACCCACCTTCTCTCATTCCTGAACTTGTCAGAAAATGGCAAGAAGGAAATCAAGTAGTGGCTACGATACGTAAATATGCTCCTGATGCGGCAAATAAGATAAAAAAATCGTCTACTTATTTTTATAAAATACTGAATTTCATTACTGATATTGAGATAAAAGATGGTGCTGCAGATTTTCGGTTGTTGGACAAGTCAGTGGTATCAGTAATTCGATCAATGAGTGAAAATGAACCTTTTCTGCGAGGAATGGTTCCGTGGACTGGATTTCGTCAGGTTTACATTCCGTATATTGCACAGAAAAGATTTTCTGGAAAAACCAAATATACTCTAAAAAAAATGCTTCATCTGGCAATGGTAGGAGCTACAGCGTTCAGTGTAAAACCATTGCATTTTGCTGTGTATCTTGGTTTTGCCTTTTCATTATTATCTATTTTATACGTTCCTTATGTGATTTTTTCATTTATAAACGGAACAGAAATATCAGGGTGGGCATCACTGATTATGACAGTTGTTTTCTTTGGCGGATTACAACTGATCATTCTTGGAATTATCGGAATTTATATCGGAAAAATATTTAAACAAACTAAAGACAGACCCAATTACATCATTCAAGAAAGAAATTTTTAGAAAACATAATTCACAATGATTTATCTTTCATTCGACATCGAAGAATTTGATATGCCAAAAGAATATGGCTACAACATTGATTTCCAAAGACAAATAGCCATATCACGTGAAGGAACAATCGCCATTTTAGACCTTTTAAAAAAATACAGCGCCAAGGCTACATTTTTTTCAACGGTTGTTTTTGCACAGAATTGTCCTGATTTAATAGAACGTCTTTTGATGGAAGGACACGAATTGGCTTCACACACCTATTATCATTCTAATTTTGAAATTTCTCATCTCAAAATGTCCAAAGAAGCCTTAGAAAAACAATTTCAAACTGAAATAAAAGGACTTCGTATGCCAAGAATGGCAGAAATAGAGGCAAACGAGGTAAAAGAAGCAGGATATATTTATAATTCGTCCGTAAACCCGACCATTCTACCGGGTAGATACAATAAATTACACGTATCAAAACACATTTTTATTGAAAAAGGACTTCTGCAAATTCCTGCCGCTGTGAGTCCGCTATTTCGTATTCCTCTTTTTTGGCTTTCTTTTCACAACTTTCCGCAGTGGTTTTACCATTTTCTTTTAAAAAGAACGATGAAGTACAGAAATTACGCTACATTGTATTTTCATCCTTGGGAATTTACCAATTTGCATCAGAAAGAATTTAATTTTCCGAATTATGTAATGCGAAATTCAGGCGAAAAAATGATTTCCCGATTTGAAAAACTACTAAAATTCATCCATCAAAATAATTGGAAAACTGGATTATACCAAGATTTGAAATAAAATTTTCAAAATAATTTTATAACTTTGCAGAACACTCTTTGAGGTACAATATGAGTATTTTAATCATTTCCATTTTTTTGAAGTGAATGTATGTTGTATGTCAGTTAGTTATACGAGAGGAAAGTCCAAATCAGAAAATGTGTTTGACAGATATGCAGATTTGTCTTATTTCTTGATTTGAAATACATTACTAAGAAATTTTTACATTTCAATTTATTCCGTATTTTAGCACCCAAAATAAGGAATGTAGCTTTCATACATTTAGCAAATTTTGTGAAAAAATAGGGGTTTGATTCTGATTTGTATGATAAAACAACAATATTAAGCAATAAAATTTAACTAGAAACAGGAAGTCCATGGCAATGAATTTTTTTAAGAAAATATTTTCTTCGGAAAAAAAAGAAACTCTTGATAAAGGACTAGAAAAGTCAAAAGTAAGTTTTTTTGACAAATTAGGTCGGGCAATTGCAGGTAAATCCAAAGTAGATGACGATGTGCTGGATGAGCTTGAAGGAGTTTTAGTTAGCAGTGATCTCGGCGTAAGTACCACTTTGAAAGTTATCGAACGGATTGAAAAACGAGTAGCTCGTGATAAATACCTAGGAACTAATGAGTTGAATAGAATTCTTCGAGAAGAAATCGCTGGACTTTTATCAGGGACTAACAGCGGTGAAGATACTGATTTTGTTATTCCTGTGGATAAAAAACCGTATGTCATGATGGTTGTTGGGGTCAACGGTGCGGGGAAAACCACTACCATTGGTAAGTTGGCATATCAATTTAAGAAGAAAGGATATAAAGTTATGCTTGGTGCAGCAGACACATTTCGTGCAGCCGCCATTGACCAATTACAAGTGTGGGCAGACAGAGTCGGTGTGCCAATTGTTAAGCAACAAACAGGAAGTGACCCAGCTTCTGTAGCTTACGATACTTTAGCATCGGCTGTAGCACAAGATGTTGATGTTGTTATAATTGATACGGCCGGACGTTTGCACAACAAAATCAATCTGATGAATGAATTGACTAAAGTGAAGCGAGTAATGCAAAAAGTCATTGCTGACGCTCCACACGATGTATTACTTGTTTTGGATGGCTCAACAGGACAAAACGCTTTTGAACAAGCCAAGCAATTTACCAAAGCAACCGAAGTGTCGGCTTTGGCTGTTACCAAATTAGATGGAACCGCTAAAGGAGGTGTAGTCATCGGAATTTCAGACGAATTCCAAATTCCGGTGAAGTACATTGGAGTAGGGGAAGGCATAGAACATTTGCAGGTCTTCAATAAATACGAATTCGTAGATTCGTTTTTTAAAGATTAAGAAAGGTGTAACTTTATCCAAAAATGATTTCACTCGTGTTCAAATAAACCAATATCTTTTGGGTGATGTTCCAGCCTAACAGGGATAAATTATTGGCATAATAGGACATCTGTTGTACGTCTTTTTCATTAGGTTTTCCTGTCTTATAATCAATGATAACAGCAATTTTTTCTTCGGTAGAATAGGCAATGCGATCTGGACGGAAATAGTTACCATTAGAATCGACAAACTCTCTTTCAATGTAGTAGTTGTATCTGTCTGTGAAATAGGGTTGTATTTCTTTTCGTTGTAACAACTCAATCAATTGCTTCTCAATCAATTCATGTTGAGCTTGTGAAATAGTACCATTTTGTAGGTTTTTTTCTAATACTTTTTGAATGTCACTCTTATATTTGATTTCGGCTAATAGTTTATGCATCAGATTTCCTCGCTCAATAGCCTCTTTTCGAGTAGTATCCCACAAAAGAGAAGCTCCAGTAGCAATTTTATAGTTAGGAGTTTTCCAATCCTTCTGAAATTTAATGAAGCCATCTGAGCCAATTTGCTTTTGTTTTTTTCTTTGTGGGAAAATAGGGCTGCCGAAGGTGTAATGCGACTGATTTTCATTAACGTTACATTGTATTTTCTCGTTTTGGTTCAGAAGGGAAATGTGTAATCCAGCAAATTCCTTTAGAAGTGTACCATAGGTTTGCTTTTTAGGTGATTTTGGTAAAGCTGTTATCACATAAAGGAAGGATTCAGGGCGAGTCATTGCCACATACAGCACATTGATTTGGTCTAATTTATTTTGTTCGTTATGTTGATTGATAATCTCTTGGCTTTGAGTTTCAAAATTGATTATTCCTTTATTGAATCGCACTAACAAATGTGAAAAACCACCAAAATTTTCCGCATCTACTGGATACCAAAGCGTGTCTTTTTTCGTATCCACTAACTCGCTATCGGCAAAGGCATAGATAATCACCGGAGCTGATAATCCTTTACTTTTATGCACCGTCATTATCGAAATAGCATCTAATCCTTCCGGAGAACTAATACTTAAAGCGTCTTGATTTTCTTCCCAGTACAAAAGAAAATCGGAAATTCCACCTTTGTTGGTGTTTTTAAACTCAAAAATGATGTCCAGAAAACTTGCTATGTAAGCGTCTGAATCGTTAGCTAAATCAAAGCGATTGACTGCTAATGCCATACCTTCGTAAAGGGAATAACCATTGAATTGAGCCAATGAAAAGCCATATTTTTCAAAAAAAGAATCGATAGGTTGGTCAATATATTCGGTAATGAAGTTGTGTACATCAGCTGTATTTTTTACACTGATAAAATCGAATAACATATTGACTTTTAACTCTTTGCTATCAGGATTTTGTACTGCTCGTAGTAGCGAAATCAGAAAACGAATTGATGGCACATTTTTCAACAAAAGGGAATCAGGAGAAATAATTTTTTTTCCTTGTGCAGAAAGATAGGAGGCTAATGCCAATCCCTCACGTTTTTTACGAACTAAAATAGTAATATCTTCGTCTTTGGCTCCCGATTCATTGGCATGTTTGACTGTTTCCCAAACCTCTTTGCAATAAGTCAGTTCTCTTGGAGTATATCCCAATTCATCGGCTATATTTTCCTCTTCGTAGTTTTCTTCCTCTTGTTCAACATCTACAAATCGAATATCTACATATCCAATAGGGAAATTTTGATTATTTCTTTTGTATTCGGGGTAATTTTGGGTGGCATTAGCATACAAATTTTGATATTCTTCAGACTCAAAAAAGGTGGAAGTAAATTTGAAGAATTTATTATTGAAATCAATAATAGTTTCTAAACTTCGGTAATTTTCCTCTAAATTTACGACAATCCCCCCTATCGTAAAAGGCTGTTTTTTATTGAGATATAAATCCATAAATTGCTCAGCTTTACTTCCTCGCCATCGATAAATTGATTGTTTGGCATCTCCCACTAACAATACAGAGCCTTGTTGTTGATTCATATCTTCGCTTGATACTACATTGGATATCAACTCTTTAAGGTTATTCCACTGCAATTCTGATGTATCTTGAAACTCGTCAATAAAATAGTGCTGGAAACGCTCACCAATACGCTCATAGATAAATGGAATAGTTTGTTTTGTAATTTCGTTGGAAATCACCGAGTTAAACTCCCAAATCGGAAGAATATTTTCTTCCTGTTTAATTAATTCTATTTCATTTTGAATACGATTTAGCAAAGCCAAAGGAACTACATACTGCAGTGCATTTTTTACAAAATTATATTCTCCAAATTGTTGTTGTACAGTTTTGAACTGTCGTACAAATTCAGGTTGTAGGCTGTCAATTAGAGCTGTATTTAATCCTTTCTTATTTGATTCAGCGTATAAAGGTTTTGTTTCCAAATTTAATTGCCAGTTTGCACCCCAAACAGGTTCCCTTTTAGGATCGTTTTGTATTTTTTTGAAAAAGTTAAACATGTATTTTCCAGAGAAAATATTTTCATCTAAATCGTTTTCATTCAATAGTGTAAAAAAATCAGTGGTGATTTGCCGTATGGTTTCTATGCTTTGTGATAGTTTTTGTTGTAGTATTTTTTTTAGAGCTATGAAGTCAGATAGTGTCTTCTCTTTCAGTTCTTTAAGAGCTGTGTAGTGATTTTCTTTGGTGAGCATCTCTGCTACTTCCAGCAGTTCTTTGGTAGTGTCCCAATTCTTGTCTTCTTTCATTTTGTCTTCTGAAAAATCAATAAGTAATTGGGTAATTTCAGCATCTTCTCCAGCCCTGCTCATCAGATTGTCAACCGCCGTACGCAGTATGGTTTTTTGATCTAACTGTACCTCAAAAAATTGATTTAATTGTAAATCGAAGGCAAAGTTACGTATCAATTGATGATTGAATCCATCAATAGTGCTGATGTTGAAAGCAGCATAATTATGGAGTATGTGTTTCAAGACAGACTCGGAACGCGAACGCAATTTCTCGGGAGCAATTTTCAATTCTTGCCTAAGCTCTTCAAACATCGAATTAGCTTCGGTAAGGCTTTTTATATCTGAAAATTCGGTAAGCATTTCAATTACCCGATCCTTCATTTCAAAAACAGCTTTATTGGTAAATGTGATAGCCAATAAGCGACGAAAAGAGTCTATTTTTTCATCGCTTAAAATGATTTTCAAATAGGCCTTTACCAAACCATAAGTTTTTCCAGAACCCGCCGAGGCATTGTAAATGGTATATGAAGATTGCATCGCTATGTTTTTTGAAATGTTTTATGTGTTGATTGTTAAGTATCTACACCGAAACTTCTCCTTTTATGGCAGGATAAGGGTCGTAACCTTCTAGTGTAAAGTCTTCATATTTAAAAGAAAATAAGTCGGTTACCTCTGGATTGAGCTTCATTATGGGTAAAGGACGTGGCTCACGACTCAGTTGTAATTTTACTTGTTCAAGATGATTGTTATAAATGTGAACATCTCCAAAAGTGTGTACAAACTCGCCAACTTCCAGTTTACAAACTTGAGCTACCATTATTGTTAATAAGGCATACGAAGCTATGTTGAAAGGTACCCCTAAAAACACGTCAGCACTACGTTGATAAAGCTGACAGGAAAGTTTTCCGTCTGCCACATAGAATTGAAAAAAGGCGTGGCACGGAGGTAAAGCGGCCTTTCCGTTGGCAACATTCTCACAAAAGGATTTTGAAGTGTCAGGCAATACAGAAGGATTCCAAGCTGCCACAATAATACGACGACTATCAGGGTTTTTCTTGATGGTTTCGATTACTTGCTTAATTTGGTCAATGTCTTCGTTGTTCCAGTTACGCCACTGATGTCCATACACAGGGCCTAAGTCACCATTTTCATCAGCCCACTCGTTCCAGATGCGAACACCATTGTCAGATAAATACTTAATATTGGTATCGCCTTTTAAAAACCAAAGAAGCTCGTGAATAATAGATTTTAAATGTAGTTTTTTGGTGGTAACAACGGGAAATCCCTTGCTTAAATCGAACCGCATTTGGTAGCCGAATACGCTAATGGTTCCCGTTCCAGTGCGGTCTTCTTTTTTGTGTCCGTGTTCTAAAATATGTCGTAATAAATCGTGATATTGTTGCATTTTATTAATTTTATAAATAGAAAATTTAGAACCGCAAAGATACAAAAAACCACTTCATAGCTAGAGGTTTTTAAAAGTTATATTAATACTATTTTATCGAAACAGAGGCTTTCAATTTCGCTAAGCCTCTCAATGGTTATCATCAATGGTTGTTCATGACTTTTAACATCTAAAACGAATATGTTATAGAATCATCTCTATAGCGATATTTTCCTTCCTTGAGAAAAACTTTCAATAGCCTTGTCAATCAGAGACATGGTTTGCACAGCTTGGTCAGCAGGAACAGGATTTGATTTTCCATAAACCATTGATTCATATACATTTTGATAAAAATCCATGTAGTTTCCGTGTTGAGCTACGGTCTGCTCGTAAACGGTAGAGGTGTGTAATATGCCGTTCGGATATTGCACTTTAGGAAGCCAATTTTCGGTAGTTGGAGTAATTCCCTTTGAAAGCATATCCTCTTGAGCGTCAAATCGTTGTTGTAAAAAACTGCCTCGATCACCGTGTACGATATATTCCCAGCCTTTTTCCTTTGATATGGTTGAAGATTTTAGGCGTACACGAAGTTCGTTTTCATAAAATAGAATGAGTTCAAAATAATCATTCGTTTGTGTTTTTTCGCGTAGGAATCCTAAATCAGCATATATAAACTTTGGATAACCAAATAGTTGCAATGCTTGATCAATAAGATGAGTTCCCAAATCATGCAGAGCTCCTGCTCCTGCTATGGGAGCTTCTTTATGATTTTTTTCACTGATTGAGGTGCGAAAACGATCGAATCGGATTTCTACTTCTTTAATGGTTCCTAAAGCTCCACTTTCAATAATTTCTTTAACCTTAAGATAATCTCCATCATAACGCCTGTTTTGGTAAACGCTTAAAAAACAATCGTTTGAATCTGCCAATTGCTGTAACTCTTTTGCTTGGTCGCTCGTAACGGTAAAAGGCTTTTCCACCAATACATTTTTCCCTAGTTCCAATGCCTCTTTAGTGTATTCATAATGTGTTTGTACGGGAGTGTTGATCACAATCAAATCAATGATTTCGTCATGGAGCAACTCATTGAAAGAGCGATACAATTTTGATTGAGAATACTTTTCTCGTGAATCGTTTTTATGCCTTTCCACCACAGCTTGTAACCGAAAAAGTGGGTGATTTGCTACAAATGGAGCGTGAAACAAACGTCCGCTCATCCCAAAAGAAGCTAATCCTACATTTATTATTTTGTTCATTTCTTTATCTTTTTAGTGTTTTGACATGATATACATTCTAGAACCTACGTTGTTGTTCAAAGATACAAACACATTTCCTACATAGAGAACTTTACGTAATACCCCTCATTACCTCGCACATTGAAAACCGTCCCATCTTCAAAGATGAGGTACTGTCCCTTGATTCCTTTCAACACTCCATTGTACACTGGCGTATTGATTAAATTAAGAGAATGTACCTTCTGAGGAAACTGTTCCACAGGAAATTGGATATGAACCTCTTCACCATTGTCAATAAAATAAGATTTCGTTTCCTCAGGAAAGAATGTAAACAGCTGATTTCTAATTTCTTTTAAATCAATGTCTTCCAGAGTATTCGTAAGCATTTTTCGCCAATCGGTTTTATCCGAAACATGCTCTTTCAAAGCAACTTCAGTAATTCCTGCCAAATAACGGTTTGGAAGTTCAGCTATTACCAAAGCTTCATGAGCTCCTTGATCTATCCAGCGTGTAGGCACCTGTGAATGACGCGTAACCCCCACCTTCACTTTACTTGAATTTGCCAAATACACATAATGAGGCTGCAGTTGCATCTGTTTTTCGTAGTCCAAATCCCGATCTTCAATATCTAAATGAGCTTTGCTAAGTTCTGGATGCATAATCCAATCGGCGGCTTGTGGAATTTCAAAAAAACATTTTTTGCAAAACCCTTGTCGAAAAATAGGTTCGTTATTTCCGCAGCTTAAACATTGAAAATGAGATAATTCTATTTTAATCTGTTGATTTAGCAAACTATTGACCGATAAAAAATCGTTCTCCAATTGCAAGTAGTAGCGTACAGGATTTGCCATTTCGGTCATCATTTTTTGTAATACTCCTTGAAACATATCTATTTTTTTTATTAAATTTACCCGATTTTAGAAGGTGGTATATTCAGAATATATATTCGATGATATAATCATTTGTGTTGCAAAAGTAATAATTTCAGGCACATGTTTTATTTCAATTAGAATTTACCCCTCATTTTTACGGAAGTTTAGGACTGTGCAAAATTTAGATTTTATTCATTCTGTTTGTATTAAGGAATTTTTAATTTTAACAGATTCGTAATAACTTTTGAGAAAAATGTATTTGATAAACAACAACAAAACTCTGTAAAGTTCTGATTATCAAAATCTATTATACAAACGATATGCGAGAGATAAAAAGCAATTGAACAAATCATATCGGAAGTTTCAATCAATTTTAAAAAACATTAAAAATGCCATTAGCACTATTTAATTCGATAACCTCTTGGTTTTTAAGACGACGTATTGACCAAATTCAGCAATTTGTAAATAACCCCCACCAGACACAGGAGCGTGTTTTAGCGGAATTGCTAAACGCTGCTAAAGACACCGAAATTGGAAAAAAATATGGTTTTTCCGAAATTGAAAATTACCAGCAATTCGTACGAAATACACCCTTGGTAACCTACGAGGAATTTGAACCCTATATTGACCGAGCCAGAAAGGGTGAACGTAACGTTCTTTGGCATTCTCCCATCAAATGGTTTGCTAAAAGTAGTGGGACAACTAATGCTAAGAGTAAATTTATTCCCGTCAGCGAAGAGGCTTTGCAGGATTGTCATTACAAATCAGGCAAAGATATGCTTTGTTTATACTTAAACAATAATGAAAACTCTAATCTATTTACAGGTAAGAGTTTACGCCTTGGAGGAAGCAAAGAACTATATCAAGAGAACGACACTTATTTCGGTGATTTATCAGCAATACTAATTGAAAACTTACCATTTTGGGCAGAATTTAGTTCTACTCCAAGCAATAAGGTGTCGCTCATGAGCGAATGGGAAACAAAACTACAAGCTATTGTCAAAGAAGCTAAAAACGCAAATGTAACCAGCATGGCTGGAGTTCCCTCATGGATGCTTGTCCTACTCAACCGAGTGTTAGAAGAAACTGGAAAAAATAATTTACTCGAAATATGGAAAAATTTGGAAGTATATTTTCACGGAGGAGTTAGTTTTGTCCCATATCGCGAACAATACAAAAAAATAATCCCTTCCGATACTTTCCGCTACTATGAAATTTACAATGCCTCAGAAGGATTTTTTGGGATTCAAGACAGAAATAATTCCGATGAATTGCTTTTGATGCTAGACTATGGTGTGTTCTACGAATTTATTCCGATGGATACTTTCGGAACCAACCAACAAAAAGTGATTCCTCTATCCGAAGTAGAACTCGGAAAGAACTACGCAATGGTAATCACCACAAATGCAGGACTTTGGCGATACATCATCGGAGATACGATTCGTTTCACCTCTGTTTCACCTTATCGTATCAAAATTACAGGACGTACCAAGCACTTTATCAATGTTTTTGGAGAAGAACTTATTATCGAAAATACGGAAAAAGGACTAAAAAAAGCTTGTGAACTTACCAATAGCCATGTGAAAGATTATACAGTAGCTCCTATCTTCATGAAAGATAAACTCAAAGGCGGACATGAGTGGATCATTGAGTTCGATAAAGAACCTTTGAACATCGAAAAATTCACCGAAATATTAGATGAAGAACTCAAAAAAGTAAACTCCGACTACGAAGCTAAGCGTTATAATAACATGACTCTTAACATGCCTACCGTTCATGTAGCCCGACAAAATCTGTTTCACGATTGGCTCAAAAACAAAGGAAAACTAGGAGGACAAAACAAAGTGCCACGACTTTCCAATAGCCGAGAACATCTCGAAGAGTTATTGAAATTCATGTAACCAAAATAGATTCTTTACACAATTGTTGAAATTTTAAACCTATTAGTAAATGCAAATTTAAGTAAGTTCAATACTAAGTTTTTTAGCTTATTTACCAAAAAAGACTTACTTTTGCCCCTCATATACTTATAATTCTATGAAATTAAAACACGCCATTTTTATCATTCTTGCGATATTAATCATTGACCAAGTTAGTAAAATATACATTAAAACAAATTTTATTCTGAATGAAAGTGTAGACGTTTTTAGTTGGTTTAAAATCTATTTCATTGAAAACAACGGAGCCGCATGGGGAGCTGAAATCCCCGGAGTTTATGGAAAACTAGCCTTAACACTTTTCCGTATTTTTGCGGTTTTCGGGATAGGCTATTGGTTGATATCATCCATAAAAAAGCAACGGCATCCTATTTTAATCATTTCTATATCAATGATTTTAGCAGGAGCATTAGGTAATATTATTGATTCTGTTTTCTACGGAGTGATTTTTGACCATAGCTACAACAACGTAGCGACTCTGTTCTCAGAACAACCCTATGGGACTTGGTTTCACGGCAAAGTAGTAGACATGTTCTACTTCCCTTTGATTGACACTACTCTTCCTGAATGGTTGCCAATTTGGGGAGGTAACCGTTTTCAGTTTTTTGAACCAGTTTTCAATGTTGCCGATTCTGCCATATGCGTTGCCGTAGGGCTATTGCTTATGTTCAACAAAAAAGCTTTTCCAAAAGAAGAGAAAATAACTGAACAAACCTAAAATGAGCATTATCACAAACATTTTAAAAAACAACGAACATCGACCATATCCACTTCCGAAAGGCAATTGGACATACTATCAAGAGTGGAATCGAGCCTTGTTTTTACATTATAAAGTACCTTATGAGTTGTTGCGTCAATTAGTTCCAACCGGCTTACAATTAGATAGTTACAATAATGATTGCTACATCTCGTTAGTAGCATTCACTATGGAGAAAATAAGACCAAAACAACTACCCGCCATTTCCTTTATTTCTGACTTTCATGAGATAAATATCCGAACGTATGTAGAAAAAGATGGTAAAAAAGGGGTCTATTTTTTAAATATTGAAGCAGGAAAACTACTATCAGCTATTGTAGCGAAATGCTTATCAGGACTTCCATATGAGTTTGCAACGATAAAACGTGCTGATAATCAATATAATTCAGAAAACAAAAACAAGAATTTCCTTTTGGACGTATCATTTGACATAGAGGAAATTATACTTGAAAAGACACCTTTAGACCTTTGGCTTACAGAACGTTATTGCCTGTTTTTAGATATAAAAGAATCTTTGTTTCGGTATGACATACATCATCAAGAATGGAATCTTAGAGGTCTGAAAATAAACAAATTAAATATAAATTATCATCTGAAAAACATTTCTTTATCACCTAACTATCACCTTTGTCACTATTCCGATGGCACTCAGGTCATTTCATGGAATAGGGTAAAACTTTAGTGTTGTACTAAAAGCTAAAGGCAAATTAGATTCCACTATTGCCTTCAGATTATATAACTTGTATCATTGATCGCCCTAACTATTTTTTTCCATTTACTTTTGAAATATACTGCTCCAAAGCCATTGTCATTGAAGGCGTTTCAGGAGAAGGAGCCTTTATGTCGATGACCAACCCCGCCTCTTGGGCTGCTTTTAAAGTTGAATCACCATAAACGGCTATTTTTGTGTTATTCTGGGTGAAATTAGGAAAATTTTTAAACAACGATTCAATACCTGCAGGACTAAAGAAAGCCAAAATATCGTAATTAAAGTTGCTTATTCCTGATAAATCAGAATGAACAGTCCTATAAAAAATTGCTCTTTCCCATTTGATTTTCAAATCATTAAGAGCTGTGGCAAGTTCTGCCTTACAAGTATCTGAACCGGGGAATAAGAAGTTTTCCTCTTTGTATTTTTTCAAAATAGGCAACAAATCAGAAAATTCTTTCTTTCCTACATAAATTTTTCTTTTTCTGTAAGTGATGTACTTTTGCAAGTAGAATGCAATCGCTTCAGATTGACAGAAATATTTCATGGTGTCAGGTACCTTAAAACGCATTTCTTCTGCAATTCTAAAATAATGATCCACAGATTTTCTGCTGGTTAATATAATAGCAGAAAATTTTGTTAAATCTATTTTCTGTAAACGTATATCTTTAGCACTAACCCCTTCGACTTTTATGAATGGAATAAAATCAATTTTAACCCTTTGATTTTCAATAATATGAGCATACGGAGAGTTTTCTGCCTTCGGCTCTGGTTGTGAAACCAAGATACTTTTTACTTTCATAAATAATTACTGTTTGCTTTGTGCTAAATAAATCCTACGGATGTTATTAGTTCACCGAATTTGTTTCTATAAAAATCTAATCCCATAGATAAAGAAGACATACGGTGCTATTTCAAGGGTGCAAAGATACAAAATAAAATAAATAATGTAAGGTTTTATCATCTTTTGATTGGATTTTACAATCGAAATCCAACCTAATACGTTGATTATTAATAGTATGCCGAAAAGTAAATAGATGTATTTTTTTTCTAAAGACACTGCATATAGAATAAAGAATAACATTACAACCACCAAAATAGCTCCATAACTTGAATATGCTATACGACTAAACATGTACCCCTTACTAAACCCTCTCAACTCAAACACTTGAGCTATAGAAGTTTGTACAACAAGCTTTAAACCTAAAAGCAACAGAAGTAATACAGCGATGTCTAAAAATAAAAATCCAGTACTAACAGGAAACTGTAGATCATATATCTGTCCACAAACATAGAAAAATAAGCTCAACGAAAACCATTGCAAAAAAAATAAAAAAAACGTAAAAAGATGTATTTTTCGTTCTTTTTTCTCGTAAATCACAATGTACTTATCATTTAATGGTAATTTTACATATTCCGAAAAATGATTGGGATAAACCATTTTCATAAAGGCTATAACCCCAAAAACAAAGAGGAATAATGGGAAAATCCAGGATAAAAAAGGCGGAGATAATAGATGACTTTCCAAGGTTCTGTATTTTTTAGTCTACTTCTAAAGGTGTGACTGATGTTGCATCAATTTCTGGAATGATGCTATCTCGTTCTCGTTTCAATCGTAACTCAACATTTTTGATTATTGTATCATATTTTTGAGGAAAAGAAGCATAATATTCCATATTTTGAGCTAAAATTAAACTATCAATTTCATATTTTTTGTATATCAATTCCTGAAAAGAGATATTTAATGTGTCCATCATTGTGTAATCTGTACTTTTTATAGCGTCTAAAAGGATTAAATCATACATCAAATTCTGCATTTCTCTTTCCGAAAGAAATTTTTGAGGCTTTTTTACAATATTTTCACCACATGACAGCACCGAAAAACATAGAATAATCAAAATATATAATCTTATTTTCATAGCTTATCTATTAAAAGTAACGCGTTTTCCTGCCGCCTCTCCAATAATAATTCCATCATTGTATACCATTTTTCCATTAACGAATGTGGTTGTGATTTTTGATTTGAACACAGAATCTGTAAAAGGAGACCATCCACATTTGTACAAAATATTCTCTGTGGTCACTTTCCACGGACTATTCAAATCAACTAAAACTAAATCAGCATAATACCCTTCACGAATAAACCCTCTATCCTTCACTTCAAATAAAATTGCGGGATTGTGGCACATTTTTTCAACTATTTTCTGAATTGAGATACGTCCTTTATGATGTTGCTCAAGCATTGCTACTAACGAATGTTGCACCAAAGGGCCTCCCGAGGGAATTTTATGATATTCTTGATTTTGCTTTTCTTCGAGTGTATGAGGAGCATGATCGGTAGCAATTACATCCAGACGGTCGTCTAACAAGGCTTCCCACAAGCTCTCACGATCATTAGCCGTTTTGACCGCTGGATTCCATTTAATGAGGCTTCCCTTTTGATCGTAATCAGCATCGGAAAACCACAAATGATGTACACATACTTCCGCAGTTATCTTTTTATCTTTCAAAGGAATGTCATTTCTAAAAAGCTCTGTTTCTTGAGCTGTTGAAAGATGAAAAACGTGTAATCTCGCTCCTGTTTTTTGAGCTAAGGAAACAGCTTTAGACGAAGATAAATAACAAGCTTCATGGCTTCGAATTAAAGGATGAATTTGCATAGGTATTTGATAACCAAACTGTTGAGAGTAACGCTCCATGTTGTGCCGGATGGTTTGCTCATCCTCACAATGGGTAGCTATAACCATATCCACATTCGAAAAAATACGTTCAATAGTTTGCTCATTATCTACCAACATGTTCCCTGTGGAAGAGCCTAAAAATAGTTTAATACCCACACAAGCCTTGCGATCTAATCGCTTTAGTTCCTCTAAATTATCATTCGTTCCACCAAGAAAAAACGAAAAATTAGCGAAAGAAGTTTTCGATGCAATTTCAAATTTTTCTTCCAAAAGATCAATAGTTGTGGTTTGGGGAACAGTGTTGGGTTGTTCAAAAAAAGTAGTTACTCCTCCCGCAACAGCCGCTGCACTTTCGGAAGCTATATTGGCTTTGTGCGTCAACCCAGGTTCTCTAAAATGAACTTGATCATCAATTACTCCTGGCAATAAGTAATGCCCTTTTCCTTCGATAACTGTGTATCCGTTTTCCGCTGTAATATTGGGTGCTATTTTGGCTATTCGTTCTCCTTCAATGAGTATATCACCTCTAATCACTTGATTCTCATTGATAATATGTACATCTTTGATAAGTGTTTTCATTTGTGTTGTAGAATTGCAAATTGTCTTGTATTCAAAATTAAACCCCAAAGATATAAGATTAATTTTAAAATACCTACTTTTAGGGATACTTTATCCATTTCAAACGCTTTTGACTGCAAAAAAGAAAACGAACAATTCCCACAAACGAAAACTATCTTTTACACCAAAAAATTAAGTGACAAATTACTTTGCAAACTCAATGGATTTTACAATAGCTTCTAATTCAAATAGATAATCTCTTTTTTCTATTCTTGGAGCTAAAATGAAGCCTTCAAGTACGACTAAACGGTTATTAGGAACATCTTCGATAATATAATTCAGGTAAGGTCCTCCTAAAAAGAAATTTTTCATTTCCCACAAACCACGGCTTTCCATAGCATTCCTGTTTTTAATTTTCATATCTGTAATGCTGGGAGCAAAGGATGTTTCGGTAATCATGTACATACCTTCTTTTCTACCTGGTATGTATCGTTCACCGATGGAATCACGCATTCTTACGATGGTTTCAGCTCGGCTATTGTCTTTTGGTATGCTATTAATAGGCATCTCATAAACAATTAAGTTGGAAGTTCCCCCCTTAATTTGACGTTCTATCCAGAAGAAATTATTTTCTTGCTTCACAATTTTGTAAACAGAGGGCATTGTGAGCGAAAAGCCTAATTTTTCCTGCAACGCCGTTTCTTTATTCAAAGATTTTTGGAATCGTGATTGAGCCTCCTTAATATCGTTATCCCTAAATTCTTCGATCATTTTGGCAAAATGCTCTTGAATCTCACAACTGATGTCTCGTTTTGTTTTACCTTTGATAACACCCACTTTTTGAGGACGTGCATACAAATTCTCTTTTACGAATGATTTATTAAGTGAATCTTGACTGATAATCAATACATTCCTACTATTTCGAGTGTTATCCGTAAAAATTTGCGGAGGAATCTGATGTAATAAAAAAATTGGTTCTTCGGTTGGAAGACCTTCTAAAGGCGAGGCAAAATATTTTCGGATAGTATCCCCCACAAAACCTTCCCAAAGCGTATTGTCAATGACTACGGCTAAAGAATTTAATTGCCCTATAGACTGTGGCAAATGCAGATTTTTAGCCGATTTTTGGTTGTTATCTGTTTCATTACAAGCTGTTAGCAAACATAAACTTATAAAAATATATATTATTTTTTTCATAAAATTAGTGGTTAATTTCCTATTATTTTTTATAGCGAAAATCGTTCCAAAAACGTTTTTTTTGTTTTTTATTTATCAATAAGTTGAATTTTCATATTTTAGAAGTATCTTTGCCGAAAGGAATATAACACACAAAATTGAGCAATGAACGTATTGCATTCACAAATCATAGGCGAAGGGAAACCGTTGTTTATTTTACACGGATTTCTTGGCATGTCGGACAATTGGCGAACTTTAGGAATCAAATATGCCGAAGCAGGGTATGAGGTACACCTTATCGACCAACGGAATCATGGACACAGTTTTCATCACCAAGAATTTAGCTATTCTATTCTAACAGAAGATTTGAAGCATTATGCCCAAGTGAAAAACATCACTCTTTTCGATTTAATTGGACACTCTATGGGAGGAAAAACAGCAATGTTATTTGCTACGGAGTATCCGAACATGGTTGATTCTGTGATTGTTGCAGATATTGCACCAAAATTTTATCCACCACATCATCAACAAATTTTACAAGGATTAGCTTCGATTGATTTTGAAGTTGTCAAATCGCGTTCGGAAGCCGACAAGCAACTATCTTTGTACGTCAGCCAAGCTGATGTAAGACAATTTTTACTAAAAAATTTATTTTGGAAAACAAAAGATCAATTGGATTTTCGCTTTAATTTAGAAGCTCTTATGGAAAATGAGTATGAAATTGGAGTTGAATTACCGAAAAATAACACTTTCGATGGGAAAATTCTATTCCTAAAAGGAGAGTTTTCGGAATATGTGATGCCAAGCGATGAACCACTGATTAAACAACATTTTCCAAATGCAAAAATTGAAATGGTTTCAAAATCAGGACACTGGCTACATGCACAAAATCCAGATGAGTTTTTCCAGAAAACGATGGCTTTTTTAAATCAATAATATGTTTATCTTCAAAGAAAATATACAACAAAATCGATTAATTATATGCAACTATCAGAACAAGAGATAATTCGTAGAGAAAAACTTGATAAATTAAAAGAATTGGGTATCAATCCGTATCCAGCGGAATTGTACCCTGTTGATACAACTTCTGCCGATGTAAAATCGGATTTTCAAGAGGGAAAGAAGGTAACTTTGGCGGGGCGACTAATGTCCGTCCGTATTCAAGGGAAAGCCTCTTTTGCTTCATTACAAGACAGCCAAGGACGCGTACAGCTCTATATCAATCGTGATGAAATTTGTCCTGACGAAGACAAAACCCTTTACAATGAAGTATTTAAAAAATTGCTCGACTTGGGTGATTTCATCGGTGTGGAAGGCGAACTTTTCCTTACACAAGTGGGTGAAAAATCAGTACGGGTAAAAAACTTCAAACTACTAAGTAAAGTACTCCGTCCGTTGCCGCTTCCTAAAACCGATGCCGATGGAAATACATTTGACGCCTTCACCGACCCCGAGCTTCGCTATCGTATGCGTTACGTGGACTTGGTGGTAAATCCGCACGTAAAAGAAGTGTTCGTCAAACGCACCAAACTTTTCAACGCGATGCGTCAGTTTTTCAACGAGCGTGGTTATATGGAAGTGGAAACCCCTGTTTTACAATCTATTCCAGGGGGTGCGGCGGCTCGTCCGTTCATCACACATCACAACTCGCTCGACATTCCGCTTTATATGCGAATCGCCAATGAATTATACCTTAAAAGGCTGATTGTAGGCGGATTTGACGGCGTGTATGAGTTCTCCAAAAACTTCCGAAACGAAGGAATGGACAGAACCCACAACCCCGAATTTACCGCTATGGAAATCTACGTGGCGTACAAGGATTATCATTGGATGATGGAATTTACCGAGCAGTTGTTAGAGCATTGTGCCATTGCCGTAAATGGCTCAACCAAAGCCACTTTCGGAAAGCACGAGATTGATTTCAAAGCTCCGTATCCGCGAGTTACGATGACCGAAGCCATTCAAAAATTCACAGGGTTTGACATCACAGGGAAAACCGAAAAAGAATTGTACGATTTCGCCCAATCCATTGGCATTGAGGTTGATGAAACGATGGGCAAAGGCAAGTTGATTGACGAGATTTTTGGTGAAAAGTGCGAAGGGAATTTCATTCAGCCGACTTTCATCACGGATTATCCGAAGGAAATGTCGCCACTGACCAAAGAACACCGCAATGACGCAAATTTGACCGAGCGTTTCGAGTTGATGGTCTGCGGAAAAGAGATTGCCAACGCTTATTCCGAGCTGAACGACCCTATCGACCAACGTGAGCGTTTCGAAGCACAGATGGCTCTTTCCGAGCGAGGCGACGATGAGGCAATGTTCATCGACCAAGACTTTTTACGAGCGTTGGAATTTGGTATGCCTCCAACATCAGGGCTTGGAATCGGAATGGACAGACTTATAATGTTCCTCACCAACAACGAAAGCATACAAGAAGTGCTTTTCTTCCCACAAATGAAGCCTGAGGCGAGAGCGACACAGACAGTAGAGTTAAACGAAGATGAAAAAATGGTATTTGAAATCCTCCAAAAAGCCGAAACACTTCCGTTGGAAGAGTTAAAAACCCAATCGGGACTATCCAATAAAAAATGGGATAAAACCATCAAAGGACTGACCAGCAAAAAGGTAGCTTCGGTTGAGAAACAAGGCGATAATTTATTGGTAAAATTAGTATAACAAAAGGGCGAAAAATCTTTCGCCCTTTTTTTAATTAGAGATTATGAGAATGCTATGTTCTCTTTTTCAAATTTAGGCGATAACTTTTTAATTTCATGGCAATAGGCATTTCAAATATTTTTATACTTTTGTTCGTAGAATAACTAAACGTTTTTTCGTATGAAACATTCTATTTTATTTTGTCTACTTATGTCTTTTTTCATTTTTGGTTGCAAAAAAAAAGAAGACAGGAAGGAGTTTTGCAAAATTCTTATTGATTTTGATAAAATTGAGAACGTTGACTTATCTCAACATATTGAAAGAAAGGTCTGTTTTGAGTTTTCAGAAGAATCGATGTTAGGAAACTTGGATGAAATTGTTTTAAATGGTCAAGGTTTTTTAATACGCTCTTTAAGTAATCTTTTTCTTTTTGACGAACAAGGGAGGTTTCTATCCCAAATAGGTTCAAAAGGAGCAGCCCCCGATGAATATAGTAATTTTAATTCTTTCTTCATAAAGGGAGATGATGTTTTTATATATGATGATCAGACAAAACGGATGATTATTTACGATTTTCAAGGTAGATACAAATCAACTATAAACTTGAGCGATAGATATGATAGTATAACTCCAAATTTTATCTATCCTTTGTCCGATGGGAAGTTTATTTCAAAAAATATGTATGGGGGTAGTCATAGAAAAACTCCTTCATATAGCATTTTAAAGGAAGATTATAGCATTGAAAAGAATATTAAAAATAGGTGGTTGGCTCATAGTTTTTTTCTCTAAATAATTTTAATGTGGGAGACGGCAAAAATATGTTGTTTTGGGAAATACTTAATGATACTATTTTTACAATCACAGAAAAACAAGAATGCTTTCCCAAATATATTGTGGATTTTCAAGAGAAATCAATTCCTTTGGATGTTAAGAAAAAAGAATTCTATGAATTGATTCAGTTTACGAATCAGCCTGAGAACATAAACAAGTATGCTTCCCTTGTGCAGAACGTTTATGAAGATTCCGATTTTTTAAGATTTACGTTTCTTTTTCAAAGAAAAATACACTACGTTAAACACGATAGGAATAATAACAAAACCAAAGTTTATTTACTGACATACGATAATCAAAATTTAGGCTCAAGAATTCTTTTTCACAAAAATCATTTGTATGTGCCTGTAAACGATTTAGATAGTATAGAGAGTAACGGTTGTTTGATATTGATAGATGAGTCTAAGTTATAAAATTAGTAGTTAGGATTTTACTTTTAGAATGTTGTATCTATGTTTCAAAAAAATAATGTTTTTTTGAATTTCGATACGTGAGGTAGAGTACCCACAAAATGTTTTGGTTTTTCTCAATATCTTTAAAAATGTTGAAGAAGTAAATTGTAAGAGTAACAGATAAACAGATGTAAAAGGTCGGGTTTTCGAAAAAAAGCGGAAAGCTATTTTTTTTATATTTTCGTTTAAAAAGGGGCTAAGAATCCGTTAATGAAACTGTCCAAAAAGTAACTGCGTTAAAAAAATGGATAAAAATTTTTGTTGATCAGAAAAGTTTTTTGTATATTAGCCACGTTTTAAGCGAAAAAACGATATTACTAAAATAAAACTTTATAATTAAACTTATGGCAGAAACAGCAAAATTAGTCTTTGACGGAAAAGAATATGAATTTCCAGTGATTACAGGAACCGAAAATGAAAAAGCAATTGACATTGAGAAATTACGTGCTTTAACAGGGTTGATTACCTTGGATTCAGGTTATAAAAATACTGGAGCTTGTAAAAGTGCAATTACTTTTTTGGATGGAGAAAAAGGGATTTTACGTTATAGAGGATATAATATTGAGGAGTTAGCTGAGAAAGCAGATTTCTTGGAAGTGGCTTATTTGCTGATTTTTGGGGATTTACCAACCAAAGCTGAGTATGAAAAATTCATCACTACCATTCATAAGTACACAATGATTCATGAGGAGATGAAAGGTATTTTAGATGGTTTCCCGAAAACAGCCCATCCAATGGGAGTGTTGTCATCGGTGATCAGTGCTTTGGTAGCTTTCAATCCTAAGGCAGTGGATGTATCTTGTGAGAAAGATGTGTACGAAGCTGTATGTAAAGTGATGGCAAAAATTCCTGTATTGGCATCGTGGGTGTATCGCAAACGAGAAGGACTTCCATTGAACTACTATAACAATGATATGGAATACATCGATAATATTCTAAATATGATGTTTGCCGTCCCAACAAATAAGTACAAAGTGAATCCAAGAGTGGCAAGTGCGTTGAATAAATTGCTAATTCTGCATGGCGATCACGAGCAAAACTGTTCAACTTCTACCGTTCGCTTGGTAGGTTCGTCTCATGCAGGTTTATTTGCTACCATTTCGTCTGGAGTTTCTGCTCTTTGGGGGCCTCTTCATGGAGGAGCCAATCAAGCTGTAGTAGAAATGTTGGAAGACATTAAAGCAGACGGTGGTGATGTGGAAAAATATATCAGAAAAGCAAAAGACAAGGACGATCCATTCCGTTTGATGGGCTTTGGACACCGAGTGTACAAAAATTTTGATCCTCGTGCTAAAATCATCAAAGCAGCTGCGGATGACGTATTGAATTCACTTGGAATTGATGACCCAATTTTTGATATTGCCAAACATTTAGAAAAAGTAGCCTTGGAGGATGAGTATTTCAAATCAAGAAACTTGTATCCAAATGTGGATTTCTATTCAGGAATTATCTACCGAGCGTTGGGAATGCATGTGGAAATGTTTACCGTTTTGTTTGCTATTGGACGTTTACCAGGTTGGATAGCTCAATGGAAAGAGATGCGTCAAGGTGGAGAGCCAATCGGAAGACCACGCCAAGTGTACGTAGGAAGTACAGAAAGACCTTTTGTTGAGATTAGCAAAAGATAATCATAGAATACATTTTATAAGAAAAGCTCCACTTCGGGGCTTTTTTTATTCTTTGCCCATAATAGCTTCAATAAGAACTCATATTTAGTCGAGGTTCCTGAAATAATCTATGCTTATTTTTTATATTTCTTAATCAAATAATATAATAAATATTTATTGTTTTTCGATAAAAATTTATTATATTTGCATCATAATTTTAAAATCAGATACAATGAAAAAGATTACATCTTCCGATTTTCAACTCATTAAATTAACTGTTTGGTTGATATTAGTGATATTTTCTTTTGATGCAATACGAATGTTGTTCGAATTCATATCTCCTTTGATTTTTTCGAGAGAGAACAACACATCAAGCTGGGGTAGAAAATTGATGTTCTTCCAAAATTACCCAATTTATTACGGAATTATTGTTTTTTTTGAGTTAATTATTGCCTTTTCAAAAATTTATATGAGTTTGATAGCGGCTAAATCTGTTTCAAAATTAAATGTGAACAACTCGTTTTTTAAAGAGAAATTGGCTGACAATTTTTTAAAAATCAGTAAAATAGCTATTTCTTTAAGTTGCTTCATATTTATTTTTCAAGCCATAAGTGATTTTATTTTTATTAACATCCCGTCATACCAAGAATTTAACCGTAGAACGGCATCGGATATGGGAATAATACTTCTTTTAGGGTCAACTATGTATGTACTTGCTTACATTTTTAAAAAAGGAACAGATTTACAAGAAGAAAACGATTTAACTATTTGATATTATGCGAAAAATATTTATTCTAAAAACTATTCTCGACTTGCTATTTATTTTATCAATTTTCGGGGTTTTGAGTTTTATTTCATTCTTTTTGGAAGAGACTATCAGAGTGAACGGTTATGATGTTACGGCTGACACATTATTCGCTAAAATTGTGCTTTGGCTTTGGTATATTGGTTATCTTTTGTTCATATATATTCTTTATCTTTTCAGAAAAACTGCATACTTATTTCTTCGAGTACGAATTTTTAACGAAAAAGTGGTTAAAAACTTGAATAAAATAGGAATTCTACTGATAATCATAACTATATGTACTGATATTTCTTTAATGATTTATAGCGTTATAGAACGCAAAAATATAGGAATCCGATTGGATACAAATCCTGTGTTGTTTAAGGTAGCTGTGGGTTTGTTATTTATGACTTTGAGTGAAGTGCTTAAAATAAGTACAAAAATGAAGGAAGAAAACGATTTAACTATTTGATATTATGCCAATTATTGTAAATTTAGATGTAATGATGGCAAAGCGAAAAATATCGTTAAATGAGCTTTCGGAAAAAGTGGGTTTAACGCTTTCCAACCTTTCCATTTTGAAAACAGGAAAAGCCAAAGCCATCCGATTTAGCACCCTTGAAGCTATTTGTAAAGCACTTGACTGCCAACCTGCTGATATTTTGGAATATAAAGAAGATGAGTAGTAATTTTAGTGGTGCTTTACTCCAAAAAAAATTGTCCGAAAAGTTGGTTCTTTTGTTATCATTTCGTTTGTTGCCTATTCGAAATGATGATGCTTAGAAAAATAACTTTTCGGACAGTTTATTCTATTTTTTGTCTGTTTTTGTACGTCTATTCTTGTAAAAAACGACTCCTGCTCCTAGCAACCACAAAATCAACAATACATTTCCAGCTAAGGTGATTTTAGTTCCAGTGGCTACTACTTGAGGTTTGAACTCAAAGGTGATAGTATGTTTTCCTGCAGGAACTTCCATTCCACGCAAAAGATAGTTCACCCTGTAGTGAGGTGCTTCTATGCCATCTAAGGTTGCAATCCAACCGTGAGGGTAGTGCATTTCGGAGAATACGGCAAACCCTTTTTGTTGATTATCAGTTTTATACTCTAATTTGTTTGGTTTGTAATTTTTCAGTACTATAGTTGCAGTACTATCCATTGTCGATGATTTGAAATTTAAATTTTCCACCTCTTTTGTCAAGACGATGGCTTCAGTTCTCGGGTTAAAATCCGAAAGCCCTTGCATGACTTCATCGTTGGTGTCTTTGGTAATTATTTTATTTACAAACCAAGCATTGCCTAAAGCGTCCTCATTCTGCATCGGTTGGAGTTGTCCATTTTCGTTACGCATAAGTATGTATTTAACATTGAGCATGTTAAGCACTTCTGTATTTCGGTTTGAAATCTGATATTCAAATAACTCTTGCAAACGTTTTGGTTTAGCGGCGTGGTATCCCCCAATAGAATGATGGAAATATGAAGTCCTTGCTCCGTTGATGCCTACTTCAGGTTCGTACACTCGGTAAACAGATTTGTCTTCTAATATCATATTATCAGCTTGTGTAGCTTCAAAGGGTTGTTTCATCCGATGTGTTGATACAAAATCTTTCTCATCTACATAACGTCTTGCTACGCCTCCTAAATCTAAAATGATGAGTAATAGTAGAGCTATTTGTACTCCCTTTTCGGATATCTTTTTGTATTGATATAAATTCAAAAACAATATAGTAAGTAACATAAAGATGGTGCTACGGAGCAAATCGCTCGTATACATGGACTGCCGATCTTCTTGAATCATCGCTACGACTTCGCGTCCGTAATATTGTTCATATAAAGTGTCGCTAACTCCTTTAAAATCAAAGAGTCCCTTGCCGAGTAGTAGTAAAATTACGATGCCAAAGGTAATACAAACGGTGTACAAAAGCGGTTTTTTATTTTCTTCAGTCGTATTTTTCAAAAATCGATACAGACCAAGCATTGCCAAAATCGGTACACACAATTCCAAAATTACTTGAATAGATGAAACTGCGCGGAATTTGTTATATAACGGGAAATAATCAATCATCACATTTGTTAAGATGTCGAAATTTTTCCCCCATGAAAGTACCAATGCCATGATACTTCCTGTTAATAGCCACCATTTTTTGTAACCTTTGACTAAAAATAAAGATAACACGAAAAAGAAAAAGATGATTACTCCTATATAGGCTGGAGCGGCAACTATGGGTTGAGTTCCCCAATATGTAGGCAATCCGTTTGTAAATTCCAATGCTTGAGTTGGAGGAACGCCTTGTTTTACCAAAAAATCGTAGGTTTTTGAATCCTTTCCGAGAGCTTCATTGTTTGAACCTCCGAACAACCTTGGAACGATAAGGTTTAGCGATTCTGCCAATCCGTAGCTGTATTCCGTAATGTAGTCTTTTGATAATCCGCTATTTAATTTATTAGTTCCGTCTGGAGAAATCGTTAGTTCCGATTTGCCACGTGTACTCCACTGTGTGTATTCTTGAGTTGCTAAAAGCGATGTAGCGTTGGTGAATACACTCAAAATAACAGCTCCAACGAGTGTGGCTGTAGCTTTCAAGAAATTATTTAATTCTTTGTTTTTACATGCTTTATATAGCATAAAACATCCAAAAACGAGTACTAATAACATCAGATAGTACGTCATTTGCAAGTGATTTGCATTGATTTCGAGAGCCAGAGCAAAGGCTGTTAGCAGTCCTCCCCAAAGATATTTTTTTCTGAAAACCAGTAAGATACCAGCAAGTACGGGTGCGAAATAACCTATAGCATGAGCTTTGGCATTGTGTCCCACACCGAGTATAATAATCAAGTAGGTAGAAAGTCCAAAGGCTATTGAACCTATAAAGGCAGTTCGCATATCTACTTTTAGGGTAAGCAATAAGACGTAAAGCCCAATAAAATAAAGAAATAAATAATCAGCGGGACGAGGTAGAAAGCGAATAGCTTTGTCTATTTTTTTGATAAAATCGTATGAATAATTAGCTCCCAATTGATAAGTAGGCATCCCTCCGAAAGCACTGTTTGTCCAGTAAGATTCCTCATTTTGACTTAGTCGGAAGTCGTTTCGTTCCTTCGCCATACCGGTATACTGTACTATATCGCTTTGGAAAATGGTTTTACCTTGCATTACTGGATAAAAAAAAGCCAAAGCTATAGCTATAAAAAGCACAACTGCCACCAAATGGGGCAGTGCCTTTTGAAAAATATGTTTCATCTTGAAATGTATTTAGGCTTTTGACTTGATAAAATAAGCGATTAATAATCCCCAACCTATAATCATTAGTGTACCACCGATAGGAGTAATAGGCCCTAAAAAACGCAAACTGACACCCCAATGTTCTTGAAACGATAAAAAGTAGATGCTTACAGAGAAGAAAAATGTTCCTAAAATCACTAAAATGGAAGTCCATTTTTCTAAAGAAGATTCAAACTTTAAGAAGAATCCAATGATGAGTAACAATAAAGCCGAATACATTTGATATTTCACACCTACTTCAAAACTTGCTAATCGTTCAACGGACAGGATTTTTTTGAAAGCGTGTGCCCCAAAAGCTCCTAAAATGATAGAGGTGATTCCGTATATACCTCCCCAGAGTAATGTAAATGTTTTCATTTTTAATAAATATTTATCGAAGGAATCTAAGAATTTTCTCAGAAATACGATGTTTTACGTATAATTTTTAACTTTTTTGTACCAGTCTCAATGTGACTAAAGAAAGCTCTATGCAAGGTTTACGAGTGTTTTCTCAGTTTAACTGCATAAGCCTTTTTGCTTAGAATAGTAATTTTAAAAACTAATCAAAATGATTATAAGGCATTTCTTCAGTCATTTGTTCAATTCCTTCCAATCCCACGATAGCAATTAGGTAGATAGATAATAAGACCATCAACACGCTGATTATTACACTGATATATGCAACAGTCCTTGCTGTTTTTAAATTATCAATGCCTAAGTACATTTCGGGATTGCTATTGTATTGATTGATTCTTGTACTTGCTATTAATACAGCAATAACGGCAGGAATCAAACCCACGCCACAGCAAAAAGAGAAAACGATTCCGATAATCGCCAATACATACACAACCGTAGCGCTGATAGGTTGTTTAAGTTCTGAACGCTGATCGAATATGGGGTTCTTGTTATAATTGAATGTTGGATTCTGATTTGTATCCATAAATAAAACATTTAGAGTTAAAAACCACGCAAATGTAAGTATTTTTACGCTTATAGGCAAGAGATGTTTTAATTTTCAATCCAATTTTTCAGTATCGTTTTACCGAAGGGAGTAAGAATTGATTCAGGGTGATATTGTACCCCTCGAATGTCATATTCTTTATGACGGAGCGACATGATATATCCATTTTCATCAACAGAAGTTACGGATAGTGAATCAGATACGGATGAAACTACCCATGAATGATAGCGACCCACTGTGAACTGTTTAGGCATATTTTTGAACAAGAGATCTTCCTCTATGACAGTTACTTGAGAGGTTACTCCATGGAAAACCTTAGGAAGATTCATCAGTGTTCCTCCAAAAACCTCGCCGATAGCCTGTTGCCCCAAACAGATTCCAAATATACTTTTTGAAGGAGCATATTTTTCAATGATAACTTTCATTAACCCTGCCTCGTCTGGGATGCCTGGGCCAGGAGATAGTAGGATTTTGTGGAAATCAGCTACCTCTGTTAAAGATATTTCATCGTTGCGTTTTACAACTACTTCGCACCCTAAATCTTCAAGATAGTGTACTAAATTAAAAACAAAACTGTCGTAATTGTCGATTACTAATACTTTCATAAAGACATGTGCTTATTATCCCCTAATTTTTGAATGCAACTCCACAGCTTTGGAATCGGTAAGACTTGCTACATAGCAGGTAACTCCCATAACTCGGTTGTACAGTGAAGAATCTTTTTTATAAGTTTCGGGAATTATTTTCAAGATAAGTTCATCAAATGTATTTTTTTTGCCATTGAAATCATTTAAAGTTGCTGTGAAAAAGATTTCAAGCAGGTCTTGAAGTATGGTGTAACCCGAAATTTCTTTTTCGATAACTTCTTTAGAATGGTAAACATGTGAAATACTGATGTTTATAATGTCTTCAATTTGAGATTTAAACACACTTTTGCTGAGCAATGAACTGTGAAATTCTCCCGCTAAGATTGTTTTTTCATTTTCGATGAATATGTTAGTTGCCTCGTGAATCAAGGTTCCAATAGCTATAGCACGTAAATAAGCGATACGCTCTTCTCGTGTACATAATTTGCTGTATTTTTGGGTGTTGATTCGCTCATTGATTAACTTTCCGAGGTATTCCAAGGCTAAATCTTCGGGGATAAGTCCCAAATTGATGCCGTCTTCAAAATCTATGATGGTGTAGCAAATATCATCGGCAGCTTCAACCAGAAAGGCTAACGGATGTCGTGCATATCTAAGTGTGTAATCATCTGAATTTGAGCGCATTTTTAGTTCGTTTGCGACTTCTTTAAAAAAAGCACTTTCCGACTGAAAAACACTGTATTTTTTGTCTTCAATGTTCTTTGTAGGACGTACAGGTAACGATTCTTTTGGATATTTTAGAAAAGCCCCTAAGGTGGCATACGACAAACGCAATCCTCCTTCAACTCCTGGGCGTGATTCATTCAGAATGCGGAATCCATTGGCGTTCCCTTCGAAGCTACAAAGGTCTTGATACTCTTTTCCCGAGAGTAAATGCTTGATAGTAGCTCCTTTTTTATATTTGAAAAATTCCCCAATAGCTTTTTCTCCACTGTGTCCGAACGGAGGATTCCCAATGTCGTGAGCAACAGATGCAGCCGCTACAATTGCACCAAAATCATTGGCCAAATAACCGAGTTCTTGCATGTGAGGTAATCTATTAAGCACGTGCGTTCCGATACTACGACCTAAACTACGACCTACCACCGAAACCTCAATGCTATGTGTTAGGCGTGTGTGTACGAATCCTGTTTTTGACAGAGGAATCACTTGGGTTTTGTCCTGTAAACTGCGAAAAGCACTTGAAAAAACTACGCGATCATAGTCCACATCAAAGTTAAGGCGATTTTCATCTTGCCCTTTTCTGAGACGTTTTTTGGTATCGCCAAAGCGATTTAGTGAAAGTAAATCTTCCCAATTCATTGTTTTTGTTTTTTTATATCTGATTAAGGTACAGGGTCATAACCTTTTCCTCCCCAAGGATGGCAACTAAAAATGCGTTTTATTGCTAACCAACCTCCTTTGACTAGTCCGTGTTTTTTTAGAGCTTCGATGGTATAACTTGAACAGGTAGGTGTGTAACGACACGTAGGTGGTTTCAAGGGGGAGATGAAAATCTGGTAAAACTGAACCAACAGCACAAAAGGGAATACGATGATTTTTTTTAGCATAACACAAAAAATCTCAACTTAAATCAAGGAGAGATGTATCTTTATTTTAAAAGTATACCTCATGAAACAACAAAAACCTCGACTGTATCAAATCCACAATACAGTCGAAATTTTTATTTTATAATGTTGCTTTCCAAAAGTATAAAAGCTTATAGGTATGAGCTTGAATGTAAATCCTTTAGCGTATATTTTTTGGAAAACTAACTAAATTTTTCTATAACTTCTTGACTTACACCTGTATTAGAGAATCCCCCATCGTGGAAAAGATTTTGCATTGTAACTTTTCGTGTTAAATCAGAGAACAAACTCACAGTGTAGTCAGCACAATCTTGTGCGGTAGCGTTCCCTAATGGAGACATTTTTTCTGCATAGGCGATAAACCCATCAAAACCTTTTACTCCTTGTCCAGCTGTAGTTGGAGTTGGTGACTGTGAAATGGTGTTTACACGCACTTTTTTCTCTTTTCCGAAGAAATATCCAAAGCTACGAGCGATTGATTCCAAGTAAGCCTTGTTATCTGCCATATCATTATAGTCAGGGAATGTTCGTTGAGCCGCCATATATGATAATGCGACGATGCTTCCCCATTCGTTCATTGCATCATTTTTGTACAAAACTTGACACACTTTATGGAAAGATAATGCCGAAACATCCCAGCCCTTTTCAGTAAAGTCATAGTTTGATTCGGTGTAAGGAATGTTTTTACGAACATTGACAGACATCCCGATAGAGTGCAATACGAAATCAATTTTACCGCCTAAAATTTCCATTGATTTGGTTACCAAGTTCTGTAAATCGTCCATATTGGTAGCGTCTGCAGGGATGATTTCTGAGCCTGTTTTTTCTGCCAATTGCTTGATTTGTCCCATACGCATTGCGATTGGTGCATTCGTAAGCACGAATTTACCTCCTTCGGCGTGAACACGTTCTGCTGTTTTCCAAGCTATTGAATTTTCGTCTAATGCTCCAAAAATGATTCCTCTTTTTCCTTTTAATAAATTGTACATAACTATTTTGGTTTTATTTGGACAAAGATATGAAAAAAAATTAAGTAAGCAACAAAGCAACTAATTGATTCAAAACCCTGAAGCTTCAATAGTTAAAAGATGTTTTATAACTGATTATAGATCTGAAGAAGAAAGATCTGTTCTAATTCAGTCAAAAAGATTACGGCAAAAGATTCCTTAAACAGCTTCTACATCCAACTGAAATACTTGTTGCATCCAGCTGATGGTTTCGTCAGCTGTTTGTGAGTCTTTTAGGTGGTTTACAAATTGTGTAGTTATTTTTTGGATGATGCGATTACTGATAATTTCAGCCTGTTCTTCGTTGAAGTTGTTGATTTTTTTGCGTTGAAAATCCAATTCAGCAAGTTTTAAGCTTTCTAATTTATTTTTCAATGCTTTAATAGTAGGAGCAAACTTACGGCTATTCATCCACTCGAAAAATTCATTTTTGACCTCTTCAATAATCAGCAAAGCGTTAGGTACGGCTTCTTTACGGCGTTCCAAAGTTTCATCTGTTAATTTTGAAAGTGCATCCATGTGAACCAACGTTACGCCCGAAAGCTCTTTCACATTTTCGTTTACGTTTTTAGGGATGGACAAATCCAAAATTAAAAGTTTTTTGTTTTCTGCGATAAGTTGTTTGTGTACAGTAGGTTGTGGAGCTCCCGTAGCCACAACCAACACATCTGCATTAGCAATCTCAGAGGTCAAATCATTTTCATTTTTTACCAACACGTTGAACTTTCCAGCTACTTGTTCAGCTTTTTTTCGAGTTCTATTAATGAGAGTAATATGATTGTTTTGAGTATGCTTGATAAGGTTTTCGCAAGTGTTACGCCCAATTTTTCCTACGCCATATAGCAAGATGTTTTTTTCAGAAATGTTTGCCACATTCTGCAAGATATATTGTACTGCAGCAAACGAAACAGAGGCTGCACCTGCCGATAAATTCGTCTCGTTTTTGATGCGTTTACTGGCGTTGATAACGCTGTTAATCAAGCGTTCTAAAAAAGTACTTAACAATCCTTTTTGGCGAGAAACTGAAGAGCTTTGTTTTATCTGTCCGATGATTTCAAAGTCACCTAAAATTTGGCTATCTAGCCCAGTCCCTACTCGAAAAATATGTTGTACAGCATCCCGGTTTTTGTAAATGTATCCAATTTTTTGAAAATCGTCCACTGAACCGTTTGAAAATTCGCATAGCAATTGAATCAACTGGAAAGGATGTTCAGCATATCCATATAACTCGGTACGATTACAAGTCGATATCACTAACAACTCCTGAATGCCTTGTGCCTTAGCCTCATCTAACAAAAGTGCCTTATTTTCAGAAGATAAACTGAAAGTACCACGCATTGTAGCGTCCGCTTTTTTGTAGCTTAACCCAATGCAGTAAAAACTTTTGCTCTTTGATAAATGATATTGATTCATAAAATATTCTTCGCTAATTCTTTCGCAAAAATAATCACAACTGAAATATAAAAATAACGCTAAAAGAACTTTTTTTGTCTCTTTGAGTACGCGTTTATTTTTTTTATTGTATATTTGCAATTATTATACTGATAATGTGTATTTTAAGTAAAATGAATATACGGAAATATAGAACAAATCTAAATAAAATTACATGAAAAATTTACAATATTTTTTTTCAAAAAATACCGCAGGAAGTACTTCTGAAGTGGTGCTTATTAGCGAGGATATCATCCTTTTAAAAATAGGAAATGACACAGCTGAGCCTTTAGAAATAAAAAAAGAAATTCCTCAGAATTTTATTCAGTATCATTTCAATATCAAGGGATTAGCTCAATTTCTGTTTAATAATGGGAACTACAAGAAACCGCTACATGCGGAATGTATGTTGTTGCTTTACAATCCACAACAGGCTTTACCTCTGCATCAAATTGTCGAGCCAAAGTCACAAATTGTTTCGGTTTTTATATCAATTCAAAAGTTTCATAAGTTACTTTCCGATGAAGCCAGTTATGTGGATTTTTTAAGTCTTGAAAATAGAGACAAGAAGTATTATAAGGAAGACAAAATTGCACCCGCTATTATGGTGGTACTACATCAGATAATGAATGCTAATTTTCAGAAAAATTTACAGCCTTTTTATATGAAAGCGAAAGTGTATGAACTACTTGCGCTCTATTTTAATCGTTCCAATGAAGCTGATATTGAGCAGTGTCCGTTTTTGGCTGATGAAGAAAGTATTGCTAAAATTCATAAAGCTAAAGAGATTATTATTGGTCGTATGATTGAACCGCCTACTTTACAGGAACTTTCCAATGAAATAGGGTTGAATATTAAGAAGTTAAAGGAAGGGTTTAAGCAGATTTATGGTGATTCAGTTTACGCTTTTTTGTTCGATTATAAAATGGAAATTGCGCGAAAATTATTGGAGGGTAAAGATATGAATATCAATGAAATAAGTTCCAAAATAGGATATAGCACTCCAAGTCATTTTATTGCGGCTTTTAAAAAGAAATATGGAGTTACTCCAAAAAAATATTTATCGAATCGGGATTAATCAAGAGTTGAAAAGTGTATTTTCAGACATATTAAAAATTACAAAAAAAACTAGATTTTATATTTATTAAGATTTTATAAAAATAATTTTACTTGTAACTTATTCATTATAAAATATTTATGTTTAAGCAAGAAAGAAAAATGATATGTAAATTTGCTTATTAAAATAACTTGGCTTAGCTTTGTGACGTGTATAAATTTTTATTCTTATGAGAAGGTTATTTTTTGCCGTAGGATTTCTATCCTTGATGGCATGTCAAGAAAAGAAGTATTACTCCAAAGAGTTTTTTTAAGAAACATTTAATTACAACAAGATACTTTCTAAATGATCGGTGGAAAGTCTTTTTTTAGCTCCTAATGGTCAGTTGCATTGGACATTGGCTTATGGAGCGGTAGCAAACGGGGGTATCTTTGGAGAAATTACAAATTTCTACAAATAGATAATGAAACACTTATAAAAGATAGAAAGCGAGATATTAACGAAGAAATAAACTATACGGCTGTACAAGTGTGGAATCCTTGGTTTTTGGTTTATGACTAATTAAATGGGGGGTGTTATGAAAAAGATAATAGTGAAATTTCTACTTTTATTAAGTATTTTTGTTAGCTTTCAAGGGAGTTGTAGTAAAGTAGGTCTTGAAGTAGAAACCTCTAATAAATCCAAAACCTTGAAACATAACTACATTGTTTTAGCATCGGTAGATGGTTCGGCTGTTGAGGTTGAAGTGAGCTATTCCGTTTTTGTAGCAGGAAATTCTGAAAATATTGTGAAAATAGAAACCCTAACGACTCCTTTTGTTATTGGAGGAGAGGATGTCAAAGTTGTGTATGATAGTGTTGTCGCTGCATCAGATAAACATTTTGTTTACAACGAACTAAAAAGAAATTACACTTCCAAAGGGGCGGATTATTTGGAAATTAAAAATTTATCAAACGTAGATTTGGAATATTGTGTGGTAGGAAATCAGTCTCTAAAATATTATACTACTAAATATATTGATGAGTGGATTAATATGTCTAATAGACATTTGATTGATAAATCAAAAGTAGTGAAGTACAGTCCTACTCCCATTTATAAAGCGGTTCCTGTTTTATTTTTGCTAAAACCTGAGTTAGCCCCACAGATAGATGTTTATATTCCTAAGGCTATTGGGCGTTGTAACGGTATATCTTGTTCCACAAGTGGTATGTTTGCAAAATTAATTTCTTTAAAAGCTCCTATTTTGGGAGAAATGACAGCAACTGCACCTTTTTCTATACCTCAAATAATGGGGATATATCGTCAAGAATACACAAAAGGATATACCCTATTTCGAGATTATGACCGATACACAACTGGACAAATATCATCTGTTAATGAGAGTTTAATTAGTAGTCGCTATAATGATGTTAAGCACTACGGAGTAATCCCTTCAAATCAAACACTTGCCAATTCGGGGCAAATATGGTTTATAAATACGCATCAAGGTTTTTATGGAAATAAAATGTTTGAAGAATATGGGGAGTAGATTTTATAGATTATGAAAAAGATAATTATTAGATGCTTAGTTCTGTTAGGCATATCGTTAAATCTTCAACTTCGTTGCACGAAGCCTGAAGTTGAAGTAGAAAGCCCCAATAAATCCAAAACCTTGAAACATAACTACATTGTTTTAGCATCGGTAGATGGTTCAGCAGTTGAGGTTGAAGTGAGCTATTCCGTTTTTGTAGCAGGAAATTCTGAAAATATTGTGAAGACAGAAACCCTAACGACTCCTTTTATCATTGGAGGAGAGGATGTCAAAGTTGTGTATGACAGTTTGACCTATGAATCACATATGGGGAAAAGACATTTACACAACGAACTAAAAAGAAATTACACCCCAAAAGGAGCTGATTACTTGGAAATTAAAAATTTATCAAACGTGGATTTGGAATATTGTGTGGTAGGAAATCAGTCGTTAAAATATTATACTACTAAATATATTGATGAGTGGATTAATATGTCCAATAGACATTTGATTGATAAATCAAAAGTAGTGAAGTACAGCCCTATTCCCATTTATAAAGCGACTCCTGTTTTGTATTTGTTAAAACCTGAGTTAGCCCCACAGATAGATGTCTATGTCCCTTGGGTTATTGGGTATTGCAATGGTATATCTTGTTCCATAAGTGATATGCCAGCGAAATTAGTTTCTTTAAAAGCTCCTATTTTGGGAGAAATGACAGCAACTGCACCTTTTTCTATACCTCAAATAATGGGGATATATCGTCAAGAATACACAAATGGATATACGCTATTTGAAGATTATGACCGATACACAACTGGACAAATATCATCTGTTAATGAGAGTTTAATTAGTAGTCGCTATAATGATGTTAAGCACTACGGAGTAATCCCTTCAAATCAAACACTTGCCAATTCGGGGCAAATATGGTTTATAAATACACGTCAAGGTTTTTATGGAAGTAAAATATTTGAACAATATGGGGAGTAGATTTTATAGATTATGAAAAAGATAATAGTGAAATTTCTACTTTTATTAAGTATTTTTGTTAGCTTTCAAGGGAGTTGTAGTAAAGTAGGTCTTGAAGTAGAAACCTCTAATAAATCCAAAACCTTGAAACATAACTACATTGTTTTAGCATCGGTAGATGGTTCGGCTGTTGAGGTTGAAGTGAGCTATTCCGTTTTTGTAGCAGGAAATTCTGAAAACATTGTGAAAACAGAAACGCTAACGACTCCTTTTATCATTGGAGGAGAGGATGTCAAAGTTGTGTATGATAGTGTTGTCGCTGCATCAGATAAACATTTTGTTTACAACGAACTAAAAAGAAATTACACCCCAAAAGGAGCTGATTACTTGGAAATTAAAAATTTATCAAACGTGGATTTGGAATATTGTGTGGTAGGAAATCAACCATTAAAATATTGTACTACTGAATGTGTTGAGAGTTATGGTTTTTTTAATGCAAATCAAATAGATAAAACAAAAGTACTAAAAAGTTGTCCCATTCCAATTTATAAAGATATTCCTGTTTTATATTTGATTAAACCAGAGTTAGCACCTCAAACAGATGTGTATGTTAGAAAATCAAACCCTAAATTAGCTGAACGTGAGTCATTTAAAGCTCCTGATTTTGGAGGTGTTGTTGCTAACACTCCCTTTTCTGCCTCCCAAATAATTGATTTGTATAAACGAGAATATATTTACAAAGAAATATTATATTTTACTCATTATGCACAATATGTTGAAAAACATAGCATTGGAGGAAAACATAAAGAATTGGAACATTATGGAGTAATCCCTTCAAATCAAACACTTTCCAATTCAGGGCAAATATGGTTTATAAATACACGTCAAGGTTTTTATGGAAGTAAAATATTTGAACAATATGGGGAGTAGATTTTATATAAAAACACTTGTGGTATTGATACAAGTGTTTGTTTTAGTGGGTTGCAATAAAGATGAAATCACAGGATTAACATCTTTACAGAAAGATAAGGCGTTGTTTGTGTATATGATAGCGGATAATGACTTGGATTTTTATGCCACCGCCAATATTAACGAAATGGAAGCATTTATAGCTAAAAATCCAGATAAAGGGAATATTTATGTCTACATTGACCGAGCCAAGAACCGGAAAACGGCTCATCCTCTACTATACCAAATTTCGGCTGACACTACCGCTCAAATCAATTCGAGAATTTTAAGAGTCTATCCCGAAAAAGATTCTTCAAATGAAGTTGTTTTTAAAGAGGTTTTAAATGAGGTAATTACTTTAACTACCGCCAAAAATGAAAAGGTTCGTGGCTTGGTACTTTGGTCACACGGTAGTGCGTGGTTGCCTAAAAGTTCTCTGTTGGCTTCAAACAGAGCCACAGCCGTAAAATCGTTTGGAGTTGACCAAACCGCGACAGAAGACACAGCGATTAATTCTGAAATGGACATCAGAAAATTAGCGAAATCATTAGTAAATTATCACTTTGATTTTTTGTTGTTTGACGCGTGTTTTATGGCATCCATAGAAGTATTTTATGAACTTAAAAATAGTTTTGATTATATCATTGCCTCGCCAACAGAGGTTTTAGCAACAGGTTTTCCTTACAAAGATATTTTAATAGATATGCTTGAAAATACAGTGAATTACAACAATATTTCTAAAAAATATGTTTCTCATTTTAAACAAAAACAAGGAATTTTACAATCTGCTGCCGTTACTACTATAAAAACAAGTGAATTAAAAAATTTTGCTTATCTTTTTAATAAATGTCTATCACAACAAACGGAAAAAATAGATACAACCAAATGGTTGCAATATGACCAAGAAGGCTCTGATTATCTGTTTGATATGGGGGATTTTTTGAACCATTTACAACCTAATCAAACGGAAATAGAACTTTCAAAACAATTTGAGAAATTAATTGTATGTTACGACCATACATCTTATTTTTTTTAATAAAATTCCTTTGGAAAAAAGTACTGGTGTAAGTATCTTTGTTCCCAATAAAATAGATAACACAAATGAGGTTTATGATTTTTACAAAACGCTTTCTTGGAACAATGCTGTTAATATGGTTAATTACATTCATGATTAGTTGTAAAAAGGAAGAAATATTTCAAGAAAATTACAACATAGGTGTAAAAAATAATTATTTTGAAGCTATTGATTCCATAAAAATAGGTAGTGCTACGTTCAATAAGTCTCTTTCAGTGGGAGAAACTTACTTTTTTAAAGAAAAGTTTTCAGTTTCATCGTATAGTGTGAAACTTTATACTACTTCAAATTTGATAATCACTACAAAATTTAAAGCCATAAGTCATAAAAACACTATTTTATTAACCTTGATTTCTGACGGAACTATTTTAGTTGATTAAATTTTTAAATAATGAGAATAAAAACATCAAATTTTGCGTTGTTCTTTTTCATGCTGTTTTGCAGTGCTGTTTGGGGACAAAAGAAGTACACCATTAGCGGGTATATCACCGAAAAAGGAAGTAAGGAATTTCTTATTGGAGCAAATGTTTACATCCCCGCGTTAAAAGTGGGAACAACAACGAATAATTATGGTTTCTACACCATTTCTCTCCCTGAGGGAACGTATGAGCTGTATGTTTCATACGTTGGTTATCAGGTTTTTACAAAAACCATTAACCTTTCAGAGGACATATCGTTGAATGTGGAATTGCAAGATGCTGAACTTTTGGAAGAAGTGGTTGTTACGGGAGAAACAACCCCAATGCTTAGCCGTAGTTCACAGATGAGTACCATCCAAGTTCCCATTGCTCAGATACAAAAAATACCCGCTTTATTGGGTGAGAAAGATGTGTTAAAAGTCTTGCAACTCCTACCTGGGGTGCAATCAGGCTCGGAAGGAAATAGCGGTTTGTATGTTCGTGGAGGAGGCCCTGACCAGAATTTACTGATTTTGGACGATGCTCCTGTTTATAATGCTTCACATTTGTTTGGTTTTTTCTCTATTTTCAACGGAGATGCCATTAAAAACGTAAATCTTACCAAAGGTGGATTTCCTGCTCGTTACGGAGGAAGGCTTTCGTCAGTATTAGATATGAGCATGAAAGACGGAAATAAAGAACGATTTGCAGGTGATATTGGGATTGGGCTTATCTCATCAAGGCTTACGCTTGAAGCTCCCATCGTTAAAGACAAATCATCGTTTATCATTTCAGGCAGAAGAACCTATATCGATGTATTGACGCGTCCGCTAATGCCTGAAAACGAAAAGGTAGGTTATTTCTTTTACGACCTCAATATGAAAGTAAACTACGATTTCGGCCAAAAAGATAAATTATATCTAAGTGGGTATTTTGGTCGGGATAAGTTCTACTTCCGAGATAAAGAAAACACAGGAGAGGTGTTCAAAGGAGGATTACATTGGGGAAATGCTACGGCTACTTTGCGTTGGAATCACTTGTTTACGGATAAAATATTTTCCAATACTTCGCTGATTTTCAGTGATTATTTATTTGAAATATACCAAGAAAATACGTATAAAAATAATACGTTCGAAATGCGGTACAACTCTGGAATTAAGGATGTTGGACTTAAATATGACATGCAAATCAACTTAAATCCTAATTACTTGATTCGTACGGGATTTGCTTCTACGCTCCATCGATTTAGGCCAAGTGCGATTGTCATTAAAGACCCAACTTTCAACCAATTCGAACGCAAAATACAAGATATAAAAACTTTGGAATCAGGAATTTATATTGAAAATGAACTTACGATAGAAGAAAGATTACGACTAAATGCAGGACTTCGGTTGAGTCACTATTTGCATAAAAACACGTCGTATCAAGACCTCGAACCTCGATTTTCTGTGGGATATACATTGCCGAACGATTGGTCGGTGAAGGCCTCCTATGCCTCTATGAGTCAGTATGTGCATTTGCTGAGTAGCTCGGGGATTTCACTACCGATGGATTTATGGGTACCAACCACCGATGAAGTAAAACCTCAGCAATCGCGACAAGTGGCAGTGGGGATTGCCAAAGATATTTTAGACAAAAACCTAAGTATCTCCTTAGAAGGATATTACAAAAAAATGAACAATATTATTGGGTATGCTCCTGGTGCAAATTTCTTGTTGTTAGAAGACTTTGAAAGTGTTTCTGAGTATGCTTGGCAAGAGAGCATCATTCGGGGACAAGGTTGGTCATACGGAACAGAATTATTATTACAACGGAAAGTTGGAAAACTGTCGGGTTGGTTAGGCTATACCCTCTCATGGACGCAACATCAATTTGATGGAGATAATGGAGGACGTAAATTTTTTCCTCGTTACGACCGCCGACACGACATTTCCCTCGTGGCTGTCTATAACCTATCGGAGAGGATAACTCTCTCAGGCACTTGGGTTTACGGAACGGGAAATGCAATTAGCTTGCCTGTTTCCTCCTACCAAGTAGACAAAGGGGATGTTTCTGATGCCATCAGAGGATATACTGCATATAACTATGATGAAAAAAATAGTTTCAGAATGCGAGCTTACCATCGTTTGGATTTAGCTGTACAATTTCATAAAAGCAAAGGAAAGAACATGAAACGTACGTGGGAAATAGGGGTTTACAACGCATATTCACGTAAAAATCCGTTTTTCTACGCCATCAGTGGGGAATACTCAGGAAATCCTTCAAGTCAAAAAAACGTTCTTGAACAGTATTCCATATTCCCAATGATTCCTTCCATTACGTATAACCTAAAATTCTAATTATGATGAAAAAATATTTTAATATATTGCTTGTTTTTAGCGGATTTCTATTCGTGGGGTGTGAAAATTTTTTCAAAAGTGAGGTTGAGCCACCCAAAATCAGTACCCAATCTCAGTTGGTGATACATAGCTATATTTCAGCCGATAGCCCCGATATAAAAGTCAAAGTGGCGATGTCAAATCCTACCTTTGGAAATCACTCACAATCGGGAATACCTTCCGTAAGTAATGCACAAGTGACGTTGCGAAACGACCAAAATGAAAGCATTACCCTTCCATATGAAAGTAATTCAGAATATTATACCATTAGTGCAACCACTTTTCCAATTGAAGCGGGGAAAACCTATCATTTAGAAGTGCGAGATTCTCATGGAAATAAGGCAACAGCTCATTGTACTGTGCCTCAAAACATTGTCGGAGATATACAAAACGTAACCGTTATCGACACTAAAAATGAAGGTAGCGATGCCTATCAAGTGTCCTTTGATTTTCAAGATAGAGCCAACGAACGTAACTATTACATTCCTGTGATTTTGGTTCGTCAAGAATTATCTAACTACGATCGTAGATTAGAGGCTAAGTTTTTTACTGATAATAATCGCGATGGAAATAGAATCACGGTGCGTTCAGAAAAAGATTTCGGTTCGGCTCAGTATGTGAAACAGGTGGTCGTAACGCTCTATACTACGGATGTTAATTTCTATGAATACGGACGTAGCGTTTCTTTGCAAAATGACACAGAGGACATAGGGCCTTTTGGTGAGACCGTAATTCTTAACTCAAATATAAAAGGAGGATTGGGTGTATTTGGAGCTTATACGAAGAAGGTTGTTACTCTGGAACTTTAGAGAGTATACAAGCAGAGCGTAACTCCTTAGTTAGTCACAAAAAAAGGTTATAAAAGACTTTTTAGGGATATAGATTTCTCAAAACGAATTGTATTTCAAACCATTTTTGCTATTTTTGCACCCAGTTACTATATTTATTAGAGATATTCAAAACAAAATGCTTGAGAGACTAAACATTGTAAAACAAAGATTTGACGAAGTTTCGGATTTAATCATTCAACCTGATGTTATTTCCGATCAAAAACGCTATATTCAGCTTAACAAAGAATATAAAGACCTCAAAGAGCTTATCGATAAGCGAGAGGAATACATCATTGTAACTTCGAACATTAGCGAAGCCGAAGATATTATTGCCAATGAAACGGACCCCGAAATGGTGGAAATGGCAAAAATGCAATTAGACGAAGCCAAAGAAAAACTTCCGCAGTTGGAGGAGGAAATCCGCTTTATGCTTATCCCGAAAGACCCTGAAGATGCCAAAAATGCCGTAATGGAAATCCGTGCTGGAACGGGAGGTGATGAGGCTTCTATCTTTGCAGGGGATTTGTATCGTATGTACACAAAATATTGTCAATCAAAAGGATGGAACACATCTGTAATGGATTACAACGAAGGAACTTCGGGCGGATATAAAGAAATCATCTTTGAAGTTACGGGCGATAACGTGTACGGAACGCTCAAATTTGAGGCTGGGGTACATCGCGTGCAACGTGTTCCGCAAACGGAAACGCAAGGGCGAGTGCATACTTCGGCGGCGACTGTTATGGTGTTGCCCGAGGCAGAAGAATTTGATGTGGAATTGGATATGGCAGACGTTAAAATCATCAGAACGACCTCAACAGGGCCTGGAGGGCAGTCGGTGAACACCACGTATTCCGCCATTCAGTTGCAACACATTCCCACAGGGATTGAAGTACGTTGCCAAGACGAAAAATCACAGCATAAAAACTTGGATAAGGCTTTGAAAGTGTTGCGTTCGCGTTTGTACGAGATGGAATTGGCTAAAAAAATGGAAGAAGATTCGGCACGACGTAAAAGTATGGTTTCCAGTGGCGACAGAAGTGCTAAAATCCGCACGTATAACTATCCGCAAGGACGTGTAACTGACCACCGCATAGGGCTGACACTCTACGATTTGCAAAACGTAATCAACGGTGATGTACAGCGTCTTATCGACGAGCTACAACTTGCCGAAAATACCGAAAAACTCAAAGAAGGAGATATTTTTTAGTTCATAAATAATAATAATTACTTGGTATTTCTCCCATAAAATTAGTACGAAAGATTTTGATAGACTGAACAACATTAAAAGAATATCTGTATTAGCTAAATTTTTTGAGAAATTGCGGATGTACCGTTTTTTAAGTGATAAGTTTATATGCAATCCATTGCTGAGGTGAACACTTCTATTCCAACTTGAAAAAGTAGTGTTCACCATCAACTTAAATCTTTTCAATTATATTTTTTATACATTAAAAATTACTGTAAACGAACGGCAAGTCTAAGGATATTGCCAAATAAATCTATATTAATCACAAAGGATCTCTTAATAGAAGTGCTTGGATACATTTATTTAGATCCTATCATTAAAAAAATGAAGCATGAAAGCAACAAAATTATTTAAAGAATTTTTTGAAAGTGAAAAAGCAGGAGGTTTGATTTTAATAGCCTGTACTGTTATATCTCTTCTGATAGCAAACTCTTCGTTTGGAGAAAGTTATGTTCAATTTTTTCAAACCAAAACTGCAGGTTTGAGCATTGAACATTGGATTAACGATGGACTGATGGCTATTTTCTTCTTACTCATCGGTTTGGAATTAGAACGAGAAATTTACAAAGGAGAACTTTCAAATGTGAAAGATGCATTACTTCCTATTTTTGCAGCTATCGGAGGTATGTTAATTCCTGCGGGAATATTTTTAGCTCTTAATTTCGGAACGGAAACCCAAGCAGGAGCAGGAATCCCAATGGCAACTGACATCGCTTTTGCGTTGGGAATACTCTCATTATTAGGCAATCGCGTTCCTGTTTCGCTGAAAGTGTTTCTTACTGCCTTAGCTGTAATTGACGATTTGGGAGCAATTATTATCATCGCAATCTTCTATACTAAAGAGTTGCTTTGGACAAATCTTCTTATTGCTTTGGGGATATTCGCGGTGTTGTTAGTTTTAAATCGTTTAAAAGTTAAATCACTCATTCCTTATTTGTTAGGAGGAGTTGCGATGTGGTATTTCATGTTGGTATCGGGCGTACATGCCACCATAGCAGGGGTGCTATTGGCTTTTGCAATTCCATTTGGTGATGGAGGAGAGGAATCGACTTCCTATAAACTGCAACACTATTTGCATAAACCCGTAGCTTTCGTAATTCTACCGATTTTTGCCTTAGCAAATACTGCTATCTTCTTTGAGGGAAATATTTCCGAAATATTGACAGAAAACAATAGCTTGGGAATTGCCTTAGGTTTGATTGTTGGTAAGCCATTGGGTATTTTCTTATTATCTTTCTTAGCTGTTTCATTTGGGCTTTGCAAACTACCTTCCGATATTAATTGGAAATCTGTTTTGGGAGTAGGTTTCTTGGCAGGGATTGGTTTCACGATGTCCATTTTCATTACTCTTTTAGCCTTTGATAATCAAACGATTATAAACAATTCCAAACTAATTATTCTGCTATCATCTTTAACAGCAGGACTTATCGGATTTGTATCGTTAAAGTTGATCTTGAAGAACACTGTGGTGGAGGAAGAAGCATAAAATATGGAGGTGTCTTTTGAAATGAAGTAAGATACAAAGCTCAATTGATATCCGAGAAGGGGAAAATCTGATATATGAAACAATATGAACAGGTTATACAAGTTATGAGAGAAAACGGAGGGTTTGCAACGCTCGGTTTTCTCAATCATAAAGTTGATGTATCTGATTGGGCTACAAAAACTCCTTTTGCTTCCATACGAAGGATTGTACAAGATGAACGATTTTTCTTTAAAATAAAACCAGGACTTTGGGCTTTAAAAGAGTTTCAGAGCGAAATTTTAAATAAGTTCGAAATACAATTATCCACAAAGAAAGAACAAGAATTTTCACATACTTATTTTCAGGGATTATTGCTCGAAATAGGAAATTTAAAAGGATACAACACTTTTATTCCCGCACAAGATAAAAATAAATTATTTTTAGACAGACCATTGAGGAGCATTTCTACCTTAGACAAAATATTTGATTTTAGTTATCAAAATATCGTTAATAGGGCTAAAACAATAGATGTGATATGGTTCAATAACAGGAATTTACCACATTCTTTTTTTGAAGTTGAACATTCTACCGATATACAAAATTCGTTATTGAAATTTAATGACTTACAGGATTTTTATTCTAAATTTTATATTCTAAGTGCAAGTGAGAGAAAAAAAGAATTTGAACAAAAAATAGCATATTCTGCATTTAAGCAAATAAAAAATAGAGTACAGTTTATTGATTATGATTTTGTTTCGGCTTTGCATACGAAGAGTTTTGAATTGTACAAAATAGGGGATTTATAATAAAAAAAATGAATATTTATAAAATAGAAGTAAAGGAAATTCTATCAAGAATAGTTCCGATTGAGGCAGAAAACGAACAAGAAGCAGTTCAAAAAGTAGAAGAGATGTATAAAAATGAAGAAATCATTTTAGATTTCGATGATTTTGTAACTCATGAAATCATAGAATATTTAGAATGATTTTTTTTCATGCCTCTTTTATCTGTTTGAATGAATATTTTTAGTATATTTTAATCATTATGACCATCAAAAAAATCTACGCCTGTTGGGTATATGTGAGCGATTTGGAAGTTTCTAAAGCATTCTTTCAAGAATTGGGCTTTGTACTGAAATTTCAGCAGGAAGATTGGGTGGAATTCGATTTGGGAGCCACCTCTTTTGCCATTCTCAAACGTCCTGCCGAGAAAGGAAAGGTCAAACCGCAAAAAACAAGAATTATGTTTGAAGTGGACGATATGGAAAATCTTTACGAAACTCTAAAAAGCCAAAATGTTCATTTTATTGGCACTATCCGATATGAAACTTACGGAAAACTACTTACCTTTGAAGACCCCGACGGCAATTGGTTTGAATTCTTTGAAGATAAAAAGTAACAATAATATAAAAAAATAGTAAACCTTTTCAATATTAGGATTAAAGTAGTTAGAACTCATTAACCATAAGGCTTTAGTACACAGACTTTTTTCTCTAACTTCATTTATTATCACAAAAATTATTTATTTTTTCTATTTCATACTTTTTTCAATAAAAGCAAAAATCCTAACATTTTCTTAAAATTCCCATAGTCAATTAAAAATCCATAAAAAATGTTTTCCAAAAATTAGGAAAATAAATCCTAAATATCTAACTTTGACAGCAAAAGTAACTGATAAGTCACAAGAGGTAAGGATAAAGTGTAAAGTTAAAGGGATAAAGTAACAAAATCCAAGTCACAAGTTAAAAGTTAAAAGGATAAAGTATAAAGTTAAAAGGATAAAGTAACAAAATCTAAGTAGTAAATTAAAAATAATTAAAAGTCATTATAAAATGCATAAAAGCAATAGCGGAAAAAGATAAATCAGTGTAAAAAACAGATGAGTCAGTACGGAAAACACAAAAGTAAGTGTAAAAAATACACAAGTTAGTACGGAATGACCTCTTCTTTTAGTATAAAATTAAAAAGTAAGTACGGAAAATAAAAAAGTGACTTGATAAAATAAAAATCCTTGATAAAAAATTAAAAATCCAATCGTTTAACTATAAAAAATATAAAATTATGGCTTCCAAAATCTATTTTACAAACGAAGAAATGCTTCAAAATGCTAAAGTTCTTTTTGAAACATTAGAAAATAATAGCAAAATTGCCGATAAATTAGACGATTATGGCTATTCTGAATCGGAAATTGCTAAAGGAAAGGCACTTTACGAAAAGGCTCAAGCTCAGTATGGTTCTAACAAGAAAGAAACTGAAGAAGAACGTGTTGCGTATCTGAATTTCAAACAAAAAATGGATGAAACCTCTAAATCCTATCGCGAACATCGTAATAAAGCAAAGCTCATTTTTAAAAATAATGAAGAAGCAAAGGTGAGATTATCATTAAAGGGAAGTCCTTCAAAGTCTATCATGGCAATTTTGGAAGAAATGACTTTGTTTTATAAGAATTTAGCTGAGCAAGAAACCCTACGCACTCCATTAGAAAGGGTAAAAATCACGCAACAGATAATCACTGAAAAACAATCGGAAATCTCACAAACCAAAGATTTATACGCCATTTATTCTCAGGAAAAAAATGAAAGCGAACAAGCTACTAAAGACAAAAATAAAGCCTTTGAAGCTCTCGACAAATGGACACGTGAACTTTATAGTTATGCAAAATACGCTCTTGCCGATGAGCCTCAGTTTTTACAAATGTTTGGACGAGCAATACGATAACATTTTCTATTAAAGTAAGTTAACTCCTAAAAACATGTATTTCTTAAAGCTCAAAAGGCAAATTTTTTTCTGTTTTTAAAGAAGAAATTATCTTAATTACAGCATTATAACACCATAAAAATAAAAAGTATCAGTATATGACACTACAAAAACTAATAAATCAAATACGGAAAAAGAAATCATTCTTATGTGTAGGACTTGATGTGGATTTGACAAAAGTTCCGTCACATTTGTTACAAACCGAAGACCCTATTTTTGAGTTCAATAAAGCAATTATCGATGCGACACACTCTTTCGCGGTAGCTTACAAACCCAATACGGCGTTTTATGAGGCTTATGGGGTGAAAGGTTGGCAATCATTGGCAAAAACTATTGCATATATCAATGAAAATTACCCTGATATATTTACCATCGCTGATGCGAAACGTGGTGATATTGGTAATACTTCTGCAATGTATGCTAAGGCTTTTTTCAATGATTTGCAGTTTGATAGCGTTACGGTAGCTCCGTATATGGGAAAGGATTCGGTAGAGCCCTTTTTAGCTTTTGAAGATAAAATTACCATACTTTTAGCATTGACTTCCAATGCGGGAGCTTTTGATTTTCAAACACAAATGGTAAATAATGAGGAGCTTTATAAAAAAGTATTGCAGACTTCTTTAATGTGGGAAAATAGTCAGAATTTGATGTACGTAGTAGGAGCTACCAAATCCGAATATCTGAAAGAAATCCGTAAGATTGTGCCGAATCACTTTTTGTTGGTTCCCGGTGTAGGGGCTCAAGGCGGTAGTTTGGACGAGGTTTGTGAGTATGGACTCAATGCAGATAATGGTTTGCTGATAAACTCTTCAAGAGGAATTATTTATGCCTCCAACGGCACTGATTTTGCCGAAAAATCCCGTGAAGAAGCCCAAAAATTACAACAACAAATGGAAAAATGGGTGCGATAAGCACAATTTAGTTAACTTTTACATATAAATAAACTTACTTCCAGCCAAAATAAAGTCAATGACATCTCGAAGTTGTTGACTTATTTTTGGATTGGTCATGTTAAAAAGCATTACAACAACTACCTGCTCTTCAGGATATACAAAAAACCAAGCATAACCACCGATGCCATTTCCAGAGTGTCCGTAGTAGGTGCGTCCAGCCCAATCCTTGGTAGATTGCCAACCAATGCCACAACCTGTTGAACTTCCAGCAGTGGTTTGCTGAGGCATTAGCATTTCTTCTTTTATTTTTTGAGAGATAAACCCGTCAGACAATACGGCATTTCCAAATTTAGCAACATCTTCTGAGGTGGACAGATAGCCTCCACCAGCTAATTTATAGAAATTATTTACATCGGGCGAACGCACAAAACCTTTACCTTTATTTTTATTTGAGTAAGGAATAGCTTGATTTTTGATGATTTTTCCTTTGTCAGGAAGGGTGTTTTTCATCTGTAAAGGTTTTAAAAGTTCATCGGAAACAATATTTTCAAAGCTCTTTTTCAGGTATTTTTGCATCGCTAAGGAAATTAAATTCCAGTTGAAACTACTGTATAAGTATTGTGTTCCGGGAACAGATAGTAAGGATTCATTTTTAAACATGTTGATTCCCTGTTCAATGGTCATCGGTTTGTTGCTAAACGGTTCTCTTCCTTTGTAGGAACGAATTCCTGCGAGATGCCCACCTAATTGCTTGATGGTGAAGTCATGTTTTTTCTTGGGATAGTTGGGAAGATAGGTGTAAATTGATTTGTTCCAGTCGAACTTCTTTTTTTTCTGTAATTTAGCTAAGGTGGTTGCTGATATAGGTTTTGACACACTGGCTATTCGGAATAGTGTTTTTTGTGGTGATACGGGAGTTTTATGTTGTAAATCAGCAAAGCCATATCCTTGTTGCCAAAGTGTTTTATTTTTTTTAGTAATGGTAATTGCAACACCAGGTACGGTACCTTTGTGAATTAACGAAAGGATAATCTTTTCGGCTTCTTTTTTTCCATCGGCAAATGAACGTACTTTCGCAATTTTTTCACGTTTTATTGAGTCATTCTGAGGGAAAACCCAAGGGATTGATAGAAAATATATGAAAAATATCAATTTCATTTGTGTTTGTATCATTATTTTTTTATCCGTAATAAATATTTTTCCGACTTATAGTTTTTCTCTTTCGAATGGAAGAGTTTTAAATGACGTATTTGTTTTATTGTAAACAAATAATGGTTGTTTCAAAACTTTATTCGTTTTCCGTCTTCGGATAGTAGGGTATTTTTAAAAACCGTTTGGGCTTCTTTTAGAAAAAGATTTTTGTCGGAATATCTTGATGAATAATGTCCTATAATAAGAACCTCAGCTCCTGCATTTTTAGCAGTCAATGCCGCTTGGAGAGCTGTTGAATGCATTGTTTTTTCTGCCAGATCTGTATGTTGTTGTAAAAATGTGGATTCGTGATAGATTGTTCTAACACCTTTAATTTTAGTTGCTAATTCTTCAAAATAAATTGTATCACTACAATAGGCATAGCTCTGAGGTTCAATCGGGTCGAAGCTCAGCAGTTCGTTTGCTATTACTTCGCCATGGGGTAAGGTGATGTTTTTCCCGTTTTTAATGTTTTGATAATCACATGTTTCAATGCCATAGTTGTAGATTGCATCTAAATTTAGTTGGCGATCACCTATTTTCTCTCGGAAAATGAAACCATTGGTATAAACTCGATGTTTTAGTGGAATAGTTTGGACACTTACCTTTTCGTCGTCTAATAATATTTCGGACTCTTCGGAAGTTAATTCGTGAAAAATCAGAGGGAAAGCAGTCCATGCATTTCCTAGTTTGAGTAGCAATAATATAGCCTCTTTGATACCTTTTGGGCCGTAAATATGCAATTCTGTTTCTCTTCCTAAAAGTTGGAAAGTGGAAATTAAGCCTGGTAGTCCATAGAAATGGTCGCCATGTAGGTGCGAGATAAATATGTGCTTAATTCTTGAAAATTTAACATTTGCATTTCGTAGAGCCATTTGTGAACCTTCACCACAATCAATGAGAAATAGATGCCCTCGCAGTTCCAAAACCTGCGATGAAGGACGGGCGTTCGGGCGTGGAGTGGCACTATGGCAACCTAAAATCGTCAGTTCCATTAAAATCCTAAATCACGTTGAATGTCCTCAATTTCAATTACATCTTTTGCTTCCTGAATGGTAGGAGTCAAATTGATTTCATTAGGAATATTTCCGTATGTAATCTCTTCACTAACAATGACTAAGCTTTTTTTGTTTTTCTTAGTGTGATATTTTGAAATTTCTACAAACGGAATTAAGTCCTTGGTTTCTAAATCCTTAATCTCTGATAAATCTAAGATAATATGCGTAGACTTCAACTCTTCTTTATCTTTAAATGTATTGACAAAGTCTGATAATTCTGATTTTTTTATTGTTATGATTTTTGTACTCATCTTTTATCTATTTATTTTTGAGGCTAATAAATAAATCACAGCCATGCGGATAGCAACTCCATTTTCGACTTGATCTAAGATTATGGATTGTTTAGAGTCAGCTACTTCACTGGTGATTTCTACCCCTCGATTGATAGGGCCGGGGTGCATAATTACGATTTCTTTTGGTAGATTGTCTAAAATAGATTTGGTTACACCGTATTGTTGTGCATACTCACGGGTGGTGGGGAAATAGCTGATATCCAAACGCTCATTTTGAATACGTAGCATATTGGCAACGTCACACCATTCTAAAGCTTTGATTAGGTTGTGTTCTACTTCTACACCAAGTGTGTGAATGTATTTAGGAATTAATGTCTTAGGGCCACATACTTTTACTTGAGCTCCCTGCAATTGCAATGCAAATATGTTGGAAAGAGCCACACGTGAATGTAGAATATCGCCCACAATTACTACTTTTTTACCTGCGAGGTCACCTAACTTTTCGCGAATGGAATAGGAGTCCAACAAGGCTTGTGTAGGATGTTCGTGAGCTCCGTCACCCGCGTTAACGATGGAAGCATTTACATGTTTGGATAGAAAAACGCATGCACCTGGGTTCGGATGTCGCATCACGACCATGTCTACCTTCATTGCCAAAATGTTATTCACCGTGTCAATCAGAGTTTCTCCTTTAGCCACAGACGATTGTGATGCTGAAAAGTTAATTACATCCGCCGATAATCGTTTTTCTGCTAACTCAAACGATAATTTAGTTCGAGTGCTGTTTTCAAAAAATAAATTGGCAATAGTAATATCCCGTAATGATGGTACTTTTTTTATAGGTCGGTTAATAACCTCTTTAAAATGGTCAGCGGTTTCAAAAATAAGTTGGATATCCTTTTCGGTGATGTATTTTATTCCTAATAGGTGATTTACACTTAATTCGCTCATGATGAATGTTATATTTTGTCTTTATTGATGATGTAAACGGTATCTTCACCGTCTTTTTCCTTCCAGTGTACTATCACACGCTCTTGATTGATGGCATCGACTTGCCTCCCTTTGTAGTTGGGTTGGATGGGTAGATGTCTGCTAAAACGTCGGTCGATGAATACTAAAAGTTCAATTTCTGATGGACGGCCAAATGATTGTATGGCTGTCAGAGCCGAACGGATGCTACGTCCAGTGTAAAGTACATCGTCTACAAATACTACTTTTTTATCCTCAACAATGAAATTAATATCTGTAGAATTTGCCTCTAATGGTTTGTTATTTCTTCTGAAATCGTCACGAAAAAAAGTGATGTCCAACAATCCTAAAGGGACGTTTTTGATGTTGTATTTTTCGCTGAGTAATGTTACTAAACGTTTGGCTAAAAATGTTCCTCGAGGTTGAATACCGATTAAGGCTGTATTTGAAAAATCGCCATGTCGCTCTATAAGTTGACATGCCAGTCGATTAAGAATTACGTTCATTTCAGAGGAAGATACTATTTCCTTCTTATGTGTATCTTTTTGGTTCATACGTTAGAATTTTAGTTTGTTTAGGTTATTCACCGCGTCCGCATTTCCTTTCTGAACGGCTCTTTCAAAAAGTGTTTTGGCTTTGGCACGATCCCCAATCATGTAGTAGCAAGATGCATAATAATTATCCATGGCAGGACTTGGAGTAGCTCCCAATTCTTCCATTCGAACGATATCTTTGATAGCGTTTTGATATTGCTGTAGGTTATAATAACAGATGGCTCTTTGTCCTAAAGCATCAACATGAGCTGGAACTTTTTCTAAGAATTGAGATAGTAGTTTAACTGCCTCCACGTAGTCTCGTTGTTGTTGTAATTGTAAAGCCTTTCCATAGATGGGTAAATACTGTTCCATTTGGAGTCGAGATGTGATTTTCATCTGATTATCAACCACAGTTTTGTCGTTTGGCACATATTTTATCGCTGTATCCAAAACTGCTTTTGCTTCTTCTACCATGCCATTCTTTTCTAATAGATAGGCCAGAGCATTCCATGCACTTGCTTCTTGACGCTTAGCGTTTCTTCCGTCTTTGTCCACATCAACATGAAACCTTTCTTTTAGTATTTTTTTCCATTTTTTAGGTTTTTTTGTTGAAGTTGTGTCTGGTGGACTCAATTCCAGAAAATCTTTCCATAGCTCAATAGATTCATTTTCTCGCCCCATACCATTCAAACCATAAGTTGCCAGATTTACATTTCCGAAGAAATTGGGTTTTGCTACTTTTGCCCAGATAGCATATTTGTAAATACTGTCGTACTTTTTGTTTTCTTCCATGAAGTAGGATACAGCTGTAAAGTAGTCAGCACGTCCGTCCCAAGGATTATATTCAATCGATTGTAAAACTTTACGAGCCTCGTCAAATTTCTTTTCGTCAATGAGATAACGAGCTTTTTCCACATCTACTGGTTCAGCAACGGCTGTCAAATTTGGGATTTTAGGATAGTTTTGAATTAAAAAATCCGATGTAGATTTTGTTTTTCGAACTCCTTGTTGCTCTTCTTTGACCATCCGCTGAATTTTTGATGAATCGAAGTACATTTTTTGTACTACTACGTTTGCTAAATTTACCACGATAGTAACGATAGCTATCATTCCAATAATGGCTCCTGAATTTACTTTAACGGATTTTTTATCAGTGTTTTCTTCAGTTATTACATTTTCTTCAATTTGATTGTTTTTACTCAAATGAACGACCAATAATCCAACAGCTAATCCAACATAAATTGCAAATAGAGACTGAATTTCAGGTCTGTCTTGGGGAAAATTAAAAAATGCATCGAAGGAGTAGGCGAAAAGTCCGAATAAAGGTAAAAATAACCATTTTTCTAATTCTGGATTTTTATTTTTGTAAGTAGCACGTAAGAAATAATACGCTATCAATAAAAATATTGACAAGAAAGCTAACCCAGCAAAGATACCAGCTTCTGAGGTTAATTCAAGAAAGTCGTTGTGAGCCTTGTACATATATATGTAATGAGGGCTGTACGAGTTTTCGTATTCCAAATAGCGAACCTTCCAGTTCCCGATTCCTACTCCCAACAGAGGGTCATTTGGAATCATCTCTGTAAGGGTTGTTGTCCAAGCTGTTTTCCGAAGGTTATTACTTGTGTTCTCTTGATCTGCAATTGTAGCCAAACGAGCGGTGAAACTTGTACTTTCCTTAATAGCTTTTGGATACATCACTCCTTGCACAAAGGAAAATATTCCAAAAGCGATTAACACAAATAGCGTATGTCCACCAACGCTAACAGCTGTTTTTTTGTTTTTTAGAAGAAAATAATTCAACACAGCATACCCAATAAGCACAAATGAGATGATGAATGTAGCCAAGTAGAAAGCACGCGTACTCATAAAGAATATGGCGAGGGTTCCCACAAGAGTTCCGATACCTCCAATAATGCGGAGTTTATTTTTCTTAAAGAAGAATAGCCAAATTGCAAACGGAATTTTAATAAACATTGCCGAAGCTAAAATGTTTTTATTTGAGTAGGAGGATTTTATATCGCCATCTGAACCAGTTCCTTTGATGATGTTTGACACCCCACGAAATGTTTCTAACGAATCGTAAAGCAATAAAGCGGTCATTGAAACGGCTAAAACCGTAATGCTTTTCGGATTATAAATCACTAAAGCGGATACCATCCAAGCTGCCGAAAATGCGGTGAAAACTTTGAAAAAATGTAAAACAGCCTCTTCAACATTAATTACTTTTGCAAATGAAAGCAAAGCAAAAAAGATGATGGTGGTGTATGCAATTCCAATTTTATTGGTGAAAAAACCAAAAAGAACTTTATTTTTCTCTCTGAAATCTTTAATTGAGAACACCAAAATAGCAACCACTAAGTTCAATATGGCAAAAGTGTAGAATTTGGGAGCATTCGAGTCAAAAGCCATCCAATTGGGAGTCAATACAGTTACGTATCCATAAGCTATCAAAAGGATGCTGGTTAAGAGATTCAGAGTAGCATTTCCTTTTTTATGACTTGAAAATGAACCTGAAATAGCCGCGGTTTTGTTGCGTTTCTTTGTTTTCATTGTTTGCGTTCGTATTTTAGTTCGTTGGTAAAAAAACTTCTGCCATCATGCATCTTGCACTTCCACCGCCACAGGTTTCGATAGTTTCCAAGTTGGAATACAAGATTTTACAATGCTTTTCAATGTTTTTTATTTGTTTTTCAGTTAATGAATCATAAGCAGCTTGGCTCATCACCAGATAAGTGTGGTCTGAACCCTGTACTTGAAGCATATTTCCTGCGAAACGATGCATTTGTTCCTCTGTAATGCTAATAATTTCTTTCCCCGTACGTTTTAAACTTTCTGTTAAGGCTTTTCTTTCCGATTTGTCGTCAACGGCATCCAAACAAACTACAGCAAAAGTTTCTCCTAAAGCCATCATCACATTAGTGTGGTAAATCAATTCTCGTTTACCATTTACAGTTTGGTATGCTTTGAAAATCACAGGAGTGTATTCAAAGTCTTCACAAAATTCGATGAATAGTTCTTCATCAGCACGGGGCGATAATGCACAATAAGCTACCTCATTCGCTCTATCTAAAATCATTGAGCCTGTGCCTTCTAAAAACAATTCTTCTTTTTCCGCATCGGTATAGTCGTACACATTCTCAATTGAAAATCCTTTTTCTTCAAGCAAATCCAATACATCATCACGACGTTCACGACGACGGTTTTCCGCAAACATTGGATATAGAGCAATGTTCCCATTCTGGTGAAAGCTTATCCAATTATTTGGAAAAACGGAATCAGGGGTGTTTTGTTCGTAAATGTCGTCTACTACGATAACATTTACTCCTATGTTTTCTAATTTTTGTACAAAAGCATCAAATTCTTGTTGTGCCTTGTTGTTAATTTCTTCGTTTTTTAGTTCTATTTCTTCTTGAAAATAGTTGTTGATAGCCGTCTCTTCATTCATGCGAAAACGAACTGGACGAATCATTAGTATTGTGTTGGTTATTTGCTTCTTCATTGTATTTTTTTGTATACTAAAATATTATGGTTTTAAAAAATTAGTTACTTAACCGATGGGTCATCTCCTTTAAGCCACATTCGTAAAGCCAAATCCGCAGGTAATATATTTGTTACGGCTGTCACTCACTTAAAAAAAAACACCTATTGTATCTGTTATAACTTATTGTTTTTTAGGTTATTATAAAAAATGTCGTAGAGTACGATTTTTAATTCACTTCCTTTTTTAATATAATTGGCAGAAAGAGAGTTTACTGATATCTTCTCGAAAGTGATTCGCTTATCCTTTTCATTCAACATTGGTTTGTAATGAGGATTATGATTCACGTAAAACAGAAAGATGTTTAGTAAGTGTCCCCAAAGGTATCTTTTAAAACCTGGGTTTATTCACGAATAAGGGGCAAGGTTGAGCAACGCAACAGACCTTCCTGTTTGGAAATTTCATAATACGGAATTTCTTCAACGGTGAATCCATGGTCTTTCAGCCAGTTGTTTAAACGTGTAAATTTTTGTTCTGAAACCACCACATCGGGTGCAATCGAAAATATATTACTAAACATGTGGTACATTTCCTCTCGCGTAATATGGAATAAATTCTCCTTGCCAAAAAGCTCCACCAAATACATGTAATCTGCTTCTTCGCGGAAACCACTTTTGTAAATAATCCCTTTATTTTTGCCCACAGGCTGAAAACAACAGTCCAAATGCAGAGCATTATCTCTTGGTTCAATTTTTGACTTTACGAGGTCAAATTCCTTTACAATTTTGTTAGGGAAAAGGTTTTTGATGAATTCTACCCCTTGTGTATTTGTACGAGCGGTAATGTAGTTTTTATAATCCCCTCCTTTGTATGTTCCAATGAAAATATGGTCATTCCATGGCATTACGTCACCTCCTTCAATATGTACCTCTTCTGGGGGACGAACCACTTTGGTAGGGTCAATTTGGTCAATCACGTATTGAATGGCATCAAGTTCACGTTCGCGGTCGGGTAAAATATTTGCTTTGATGAAAATGTCCTCAATGACAAAACCGATGTCTCGTGAAAAAATTTGGTTATAGTCCTTGATTAACTCAGGTCTGTATACAGTAACACCGTGCTTTTTAAGGACAGCGTTAAACGCTTCCATTTCGCTTACCATATCTTTTTCAATCGGATAGGTTCCAGCTTTGATATGTTCTGCTGATTTAGGGTCGTATGCCTCCTCTAACGTAGGTGTAGGGCCGTTGCTTTGGGCTGTTCCTAAAATTACGGCTTTTAGTCGACTGGTTTCGTTTTTTATGTTTAGTTGTAGCATAGGTTCGTTATTTAGTGCCTCGAAAGGAGTTTGTTTACTTCAAATGTATATTTTAGTATGGTTAAAATCAGTTGTATGCAGGTGAAAATAAGAGATAAAGCATACCGTACCGCAAAAATAGGAATTTTTTCATAATTAAAAAACTTTTTTAAACAGTATACATGCACATGTTGAACAACTCGAAGAAAGTACTGTTAATTATGATAAAAATGTTCGTTGAATTGGAAAATCTTAGTAGTTTTGCTAAGTTAATTTTGTACAAAAATGTTGGAGAATTTTCAAACGATTATTGTCATCATAGCTTCTATTACTTTATTTGTTTACGGATTGCATAGTTTTAGTAAAGAAATCGAGAATTTGGGAACAGAGCGTCTTTCTCGTTGGATTCGTCGAATTACAGCATTTCCGTTAGGAGGTTTTTTGCTTGGAGGTGTGTTCACAGCTGTTATTCAATCAAGTACATTGGTTTCGTCCATAACTGTTTCACTAGTAAATGCTGGAGCAATTACCTTTACAGATAGTATTTTAGTGTTACTTGGAACAAACGTGGGGACAACTTCTACAGCTTGGATTGTTTCTTTGGAATCTACGTTTTTAGGCCCTCTGTTTATCGTTTTGGGAACGTTAATTAGTATGATTCCTGCTAAAGTGTCCGTTGTTGGGAAATCAATATTTTACTTTGGCTTCATCTTTTTCTCTTTGGCTTACATTGGTGAGGCTATGGAACCTATAAAAAAAGACCCAATGCTCATTCAGGTACTTTCCAAAGCCTCGAATCCGCTATTAGGAATTTTATACGGAATTCTTATTACTGTTATCATTCAATCAAGTTCAGTAGTAGTGGGGTTAGTGATTGTGTTGCTTTCACAGGGAACTATTACCATTGATTCTGCTATCCCCATAGTTATTGGAGCAAATATTGGAACAACCTCAACGGCACTGCTTATTAGCCTTCGGATGTCGCCAATCTCTCGTTTGGTAGCACTTTCTGCTTCGGTTTTCAATATTGTCGGGGTGTTGATTATTTTTCCGTTTTTTGGTCTTTTAGAAAGTATAGCTACATCTCTGAGTCAAAATCCGTCGTTGCAAGTTGCTATAGCATTTACTATTAGTAATAGTTTGACATCATTGTTTTTTTTATTTTTTCTAACTCCAACTATTCGAATGTTGAAACGACATCGTTGGTATCAAAAAACTGAAAAACAGGATAAATGAGTAAATAGAATAGATATGTAAAAAAACTTTTTGTTTATTATGTTTGTTTTTACTGATAAAATACGTAACTTTCGCAACATTTTCAATGCATATTTTTCAATAGTTAGGTGTCTTTTTGGGAATATGAGACCAAACTAAATTCTGGTTATAAAGAGATTATATAGATTAATGTTAAAGATAAGAAGTATGAAAAGAAGGTCGTTTTTTAAACAAGGGGCATTAGCCACATTGGGGGGAATGTTAACTTCCTCTTTTGACCTACGTGCGAATACCATTTTAGAGGAAAATAAAGGAAAGAAAGCTAAAAATATCATCTTCATGGTAAGTGATGGTATGAGTGTAGGAACACTTGTTATGGCAGACATATATATCAGACGAAAGTTTGATCGTCCGTCCAATTGGATGGGGCTTTATGAGACCAATTTAGTACAACGAGGTTTAATGGATATGGCTTCAGCAAGTTCTATTGTAACTGATTCAGCTGCAGCAAGTTCCTCGTGGGGTGGGGGAGTTCGTGTGAATAATGGAAGTCTGAATATAAGTCCTGATGGAAAGGAAAATCTACCTATTCTACAAAAGTTTAAAAAAGCTGGAAAAAAGGTAGGCTGTGTAACCACCGTACCAATAACTCATGCTACACCTGCAGGATTCTCTGTTTGGTCGGAAAGACGTAATGATATGGAAGGTATTGCGTTGAAGTATACGGAATTAGGATTTGATGTCATGATGGGAGGTGGAAACAAAGTGTTCAATCCTTCTTTACGTGAAGATGGGAAGGATGTGTATGCAATACTGCAACAAAAAGGATACACGGTGGTTCGAAATCGAGCAGATATGCAAAAAGCATCACTTAAAAAACCTCTTTTTGGAGTTTTTGCCGATGTAGCTTTGCCATATACTGTCGACCACATGCAGGATGAAGTACTTAAAGCTGAAATTCCAACACTCGCTGAGATGACAGCCAAAGCTATTGACGTTATGAAGAATCATCCTCAAGGGTTTGTAATTCAAGTTGAAGCAGGAAAAGTAGATTGGGCAGCTCATGGAAATGATCTTGGAGGACTGATTTACGACCAAGTGGCATTTGACGATGCCGTAAAGGTTGCCATTGATTTTGCTAAAAAAGACGGAAATACGTTAGTAGTGCTAACATCCGACCATGGAAATGCAAATCCAGGATTGATTTACGGGAAACAATGTAATGGTAATTTTGACCGAATTCAAGACTTTAAACATTCAAATGATTGGATATTGCAGAACATAAAGCCTACTGACGGCATAGCTAAAGTCAAAGAAAGCGTGTACAATAACTGTGGGAAGATGTCTATTACTGATGACCAGGCCAGAGAGTTGTTAACTTATTACGCTCAAGCAGGGCAAGAGGATGGTATTTACAACTACAACCACTTGCCGTATAAATTATTTTCTGAAATCCAAAAAGCACATACTTCTGTTGGGTGGATTAGTATGGATCATTCCTCTGATTTTGTGGAGTTGGCAATGTTTGGGCCTGGAAGTGAAAAACTAAGGCCTTTTATGCGAAACACCGATATGCACAAGTTTTTATTGGATGTGGCTGAAGTTGAAGATAAATTTTAACAAAAGAAAAGTTATCGCGACCATCTAATGTCTAATAGTTTATCCTTCCAAAAAGGGATTGCCATCGTTGGCGTTGTTTTGTTTATTGGCAAGTTGATTGCTTGGCAATTAACCAATTCAGATGCCGTTTTTTCAGACGCAATGGAAAGTATAGTGAATATAATCTCAGCCTTTATGGGATTATATTCACTTTATTTGGGAGCAAAGCCTCGTGATGATGACCATCCCTACGGACATGGAAAGGTCGAATTTATCACTTCGGGAATTGAGGGGACGCTCATCGTAATTGCTGGGATTTTAATCATTGCACAATCAGTACATTCTCTCATAGTGGGAGTAGCTTTGCATCAGCTGGATTGGGGAATTTTCATAGTAGGGACAACGGCTGTTGCTAACTATGTGCTGGGACATATTTCCTACCAAAAAGGAAAGCGAGAAAATTCGATGGTACTGATGAGTTCTGGGCAACACTTGAAAAGTGATACTATTTCGACTCTTGGAGTGGTAGCCAGTTTAGTATTAGTTTATTTCACTCATTTGCTATGGTTGGATGCCATTGTAGCTCTTGTCTTTGGAGGATATATCATCATCGTTGGATACAGAATCATCAGAAAGGCACTCAGTGGTATTATGGACGAGCAAGATGAGTACCTCATTACCGAAATTGTAAAGGTTCTTCAGGAAAATCGCCATTCCGAATGGATTGATATCCACAATATGAAAGTACAACAATTTGGCTCTCACTTGCATATTGATGCACACATTACCTTACCCTACTACTATTCACTTCGAGAGGCTCATCAGGAAATGGAAAAAGTGATTCAGGTATTACTAAAAAATACTGAACGAACCATTGATTTTAATTTCCATATGGATGATTGTAAATCTTTTTCCTGTGAAATATGCGATTTGGATTGTCCTTTACGAAAGAAGCCTTTTGTGGAGAGCATTCAGTGGAACAGCGAAACCATTCGTCAGGTGCAGAAGCATAGGTTTCGGGGATTGTGAAGTTAAATTTTTATTTTTCAATCATTTGCTTTTTATGTCCACTATTTTGGTGCCAGAGAGGATTGGAGAAAGTAAACATATTTAAGAAAACGAAATATATTATATTATGAAAGTAAAAGAACGAACCAGAGCTCAGGAGTCAAAACGAGCTATTGAGCGTATGTACGTTACAATGAGGCATTTATTCTCTCGTGGGTTCTATAAGCCTATGGGAATTTCAGGGGAAGCATTGCGTGAAGCACTTCTGTTACTACGTCCTGAAATCTATGGTTCTATTGCCGAAAACAAATCTGAATTAGCAGGGCTTTCGTACGTTTTAGACCGGCTTCCTGAAGGTATTGAACAGTGCAAGTATATAAATCTTATTGCAGATGAAGGTTATCGAAAGTCTCATTTTCACTCAATTATTCCTCCGAAGCGAAGACGTAATTGTTATCGCATTGACGACCAACAGATGAATATTGAAATTACCCGTGGACGGTCGGATATTTATGATGCCTTAACCCATTTGACGTTTTTGTTTGTGGAGTCTCATAAAATTGCTCGAAATGTGTTGTTGGATGATGGGAAACTGACACGCGATTGGGAAAAATTGGCACAATCGGTGAACAAACAAAAACTTTCACAGGCCGAACGAGAAGTCACATTGATCCACATCGGAAATATCTTAGGTCGTACCTTTGAGGAAGTACTGGAAACGTACACCTATTTTTCAACAGAAACACATCCCGAGCGTTTTATACACATCATATATTGGTTAGGGAAATTGGCAATAGATGAAATTTTGCACGATGACAAGCGAGTGATTACCTTTAGTTCGGTGCTTCGTGAACGCTTGGGACATCATCTGTACAGTGAAATTTGGGCAGATGCCATCAAGAAAATACTTCATACACAAGGCTTGTTAAATCGTCCGTTGCACATTATCAGTGCCAATAAACATAGCGTTATGAATAGTCTTTTTGCAGAAAAAGCCTTAAAAAACGAGATGAAAGGCAAAAAACCGATGGAAATTTTTGAGTTATTAAGCCAAAAAGAAAATGAAGAGTTACGCCAGAAAGTGAATGATTACGCTCACAAAAACGGAATGATTTCATTGGATGATTCCTCGGGAACAAATATTGATGTTCAGATATTCGACACAGCGAAGATTGATTTTTCAAATACCTCTTATTCGGTGGTAGAAGCTGAAAAGCCAGTGATTTTTGTAATGGATTATGCTTTTGGAGAACAGGCTTATGAAACCATCGACGAACTTTTGAAGCCCTACAAAACCGAAACAGAAGTTCATTTCATGAATGTAGCTTCTATTTCCATCATGGGGAAAGCAGGAATTTTGGAAGGAGAAAAAGGCGATTTGATGATTCCAACGGCACATATTTTTGAAGGAACAGCGGATAATTATCCGTTTAAAAATGAATTGAAAAAGGCTGATTTTGAGGGGAATGGGCTTCGTGTGTTCGAAGGGTCTATGATTACCGTTTTAGGAACATCTCTGCAAAATAAGGATGTGTTAAATTATTTTTTACGTTCCACTTGGAACGTTATCGGACTTGAAATGGAAGGGGTTCACTATCAAAAGGCAATTCAATCAGCTTCAAAGATTAGGAAAAGTATTCGTGAGGATGTAAAAGTGCGTTATGCGTACTATGCTTCTGACAACCCGTTGGAAACAGGAAGTACTTTAGCTTCAGGAGGTTTGGGAGCTATGGGAGTGAAACCCACCTATCTTATTACCTTGAAAATTTTAGAACAGATTTTCGAATCATAAGTACTTCGAGTATAGGTTATTTTTAAGCAGCATAGATTTGAAAAACGTGTTTTTCATAAAATTTTTAAATCGCATTTAAAATCTTTATATTTGCAGACTTATTTTGACGAACAAAAACGAATAAGAATATAACTATATGTATATCAGTGTTAAAAAACTACTCAGTGAAGGTAAAATTGCACAAGATGTAACCCTAAAAGGATGGGTTCGTACCTTCAGAAGTAATCGGTTTATCGCTTTGAACGATGGTTCAACGATTGAAAATGTACAAGTTGTTGTGGATTTCGAAAATACGAGTGAAGAACTTTTAAAACGCATAACCACGGGAGCTGCAGTAGAGATTCACGGAAGTGTAGTAGAAAGTCAAGGAAAAGGGCAATCTATTGAAGTCCAAGCTTCTAATGTGATTGTTTTAGGCGATTCAAATCCTGAAACCTATCCTATACAACCTAAGAAACACTCCTTTGAGTTTTTGCGTGAACATGCTCACTTGCGTGTACGTACCAATGTTTTCGGGGCGATCATGCGTGTGCGTTCAGTGCTTTCTTTTGCCATACACGATTATTTCCAACGTAATGGATTTTTCTATGTACATACGCCTATCATTACGGGAAGCGATGCTGAAGGAGCGGGAGAAATGTTCCGCGTAACAACGTTGGATGCTAAAAATCCGCCTCTTACGGAAGAAGGTAAAGTCGATTACAAAAAAGATTTCTTTGGAAGAGAAACCAACTTGACTGTATCAGGACAGCTTGAGGGTGAAACATTTGCAATGGCATTAGGTAAAATCTATACTTTTGGGCCTACTTTCCGTGCCGAAAATTCAAATACGTCGCGTCACTTGGCAGAGTTTTGGATGATTGAACCCGAAGTGGCATTTCTCGACTTAGACGGAAACATGGATTTGGCGGAGGATTTCATCAAGTATGTGTTGAAATATACCTTGGAGCGTTGTCGCGAAGATATTGAGTTTTTGAATACTCGATTTTTGGAAGAGGAAAAAACAAAACCTCAAAATGAGCGTAGTACGATGTCCCTTATTGAAAAATTAGAGTTTGTAATTAACAATAATTTCAAACGAGTGAGCTATACCGAAGCGATTGACATTCTCAAAAATTCAAATCACAACAAGAAGAAAAAATTCCAGTATATCATTGACGAATGGGGTGCTGATCTACAAAGTGAGCATGAGCGTTATTTGGTCGAAAAGCACTTTGAGTGTCCGGTGATTTTGTACGATTACCCAGCTAAGATAAAAGCATTTTATATGCGACTTAACGAAGATGGTAAAACGGTTCGTGCTATGGATATTCTTTTCCCAGGTATAGGCGAGATTGTTGGAGGTTCACAGCGTGAGGAGCGTTATGATGTGTTGATAGAAAAAATAAAATCGGTAGGCATTGAAGAGAAAGATCTTTGGTGGTACTTGGATTTGCGTAAATTCGGTTCAGCAGTGCATAGTGGCTTTGGACTTGGGTTTGAGCGATTGGTACTTTTCGCTACGGGGATGAGCAATATTCGTGATGTGATTCCTTTTCCACGAACGCCACAAAATGCTGAATTTTAATTTGATACCTTAAAATATAAAGCTGTCCAAAATTGAAAGGACAGCTTTTTTAATTTCTTATATAGTTAACTCATTTTAAATTGTCGCTATTTTCAAGAGAGAGTTTATGACCTTGGAGACAAAGTCCGCCAAAGAAGAGTGTGTGAGAATTGATTTTTAGCATAATTTCTGAATGCATGGAGCATAGTCTGTCGAAATTAAAAGTTTTGAAGTTTTGTTATCACCTACTGAGCTCTCCCTATCTTTTTAAATCTTGAATTTTATCTTCTTATAAGGATACAAATCCATAAAATCGGAAAGATCTGTGTTTTTGTAAGGGTACAAAAGCATAAAATCGGCAGGTTTTGCACTATTGTACTCTGATAAGAGTATAAAATCGGGTAGGTTTGCATTTTTGTAAGGGTGCAAAAGCATAAAATCGGTGGTTTTTACTATATTTTGATATGTAAAAAGAGAAAAATTGCTTTAAAAAGAATATAAATGAAAGATAAATTATGTGAGGTTGGTTATATTCAATTTGTAAAAGTATTTTCTTGCAGATTACCTTCTGTTCCATTGGAAAAATCGGATGAATTGAGAAGTTAAACGCAACGTTTCGCTATTTCTTACATATTTAGAGCCTCATAAGATGTTCGTGTGTTTTGTTTATACAGAGGTTTTCGAGGCTGTCATTTTCTGTAATTTGTGTGATATGATGAAACAAAATAGTCTTTTTTCAACTTCATTCTATTTTTTTGTTCAGCATAGTTAAAAAATTGCATTATTTTTCAAAAAAAAAATGTATTTTTGTCCCCTTAAAACTATGTTAAGGAATTTTATGTTAGTTTTTGATAGATGAAGTACGCATTTATAAAAAACAATGATATTCCAACAAATTTGATTAACAAGTTATCCATTTTCACACATATAAATAATGGTCGTGTTTTAAAAAGTATGATGGTATAAAAATTTGGGTCGTGTTGTAAAAAGTATGATGGAAGTTCTGATTGTCAGGCTGAGCGAAGTCGAAGCCTTATCATTACAGGGCTTCGACTTCGCTCAGCCTGACAGAAATGTCCTCTTTTTTTAAGGTATCATACTTTTTACATCACTTCCAATAATTAAAGACTAATTTTTAACTCAATGAGAATATTATTCAAACTATTTTTCTTTTTGGTGAGCCCAATGCTATGGGCTCAGGGAAATCCTCCTGCGACGTTACCAACGCCTTCCGGAGATTGTGACCCGTATTTTGATGGACTGATTAAACAGACTAAGGCAAGTGTGTTTTCACCCATTGAATCGGGTAGTAATGCGGTTATCTATTTGGATAACTCGCGTATGGCTACCGGTGTAACCTATTTTGCCATAAACAAAACCACAGGAATGTGGTTTGCAGGTAGTTATGATACTACGCTATTTATGGTTACCATTCCTGTGGGGGTTCTTACTCAGAATACCACTTTTGAAGTACACGCCATTGCAGGTGGTTGTAGTTTCAAGGTAGTAGATGATGTTACTTTTGAGGTAAAACCAACCACGGAGGTACATTTGCAAACCCGTGTGCGCGATGAGTATTGCGATAATTCGGGGGGAATTTACTACCAAATGATGGGCGATAGCAACGACAACTATAATTTTTATCACAAGTTGTCCACGCAAACCGCTTTTCAAACCGCTACCGCAGACAGAAACGACTTGCAAACCGTACAAGGTGGAAAAACCTATGTTATTCGTGCTGAGTTGAAAACCAATCCCACTACGTTTTATGAAAAAACCATAAACGTAGGCAATTTAAAAGTGCCTAACCCACCAGGGATTGAGTACGCCGTCACGGCACAACCTTTGCTTTGTGCTCCTAATACAGGTCGAGCCATTGTAAACATTACCAAAGGAGTGGCATTCCCGTTTACTTTTCAGATTACGAATGGTCCTGTAACCCGACCCGAACAAGCCAGCAACGTGTTTGAAAACCTACCTGCGGGGAATTACACAATGTACGTAAAAGACGCTTGCGGGCAAGGGCGTACCCTAAGTTTTAGGATAAATGGAGAACTCTTTTCAATAGGACCTATTGGAGGGTATTCTTATGTATCCCCCACAGACGAGTGTGGGCGAGGGCTTGTTAGGCTACAACGAGGGATAAAAATGGCAAGGGAACATTGGCATGCTGATGCCATTCCCTATCCGATGACGGTTTCTTATACGCTGACTTCCCCCAGCGGAACATCGTATGCGATGACACGTACCTTTAATAATAGAACCGAATTAACCACTTATGCGTGGTATGACCATAATCAAGCGAGTATCTATTTTGGGCATAATCTATCAGGTAGGCAAAATTTCTTTGGTGATGGAGTGCAAATTCCGTATGAAGTTGGTGAATGGGAGCATAGCATTCAAGTAACGACCGCCTGCGGGGTACGTAATTTGGGTTCTCTTAAAGAGAATACAAGTTCCAGAGTGCAAACGTTTTACCAATTTTCGGAAATTAAACAAAGCTATGACCCTTGTGGTAAAAACCGCATTAGTGTCCGAGCTGATTACCTTTTTAAGGACGCATACATAGTATTGGACGAAGCTCCCGCAGGGTTTGACCCCATCGCCGCAGGGTTTACAAAAAATCATCGTTTTGGAGGGAAATATTACAAATTTGTTCGGCTTGACCATCGTTATGTACACATAGTAAGCCATCCGCATTTGTTGTTAGGAAATTATAAATTCACCTACGTATATGCGGATTGTGGCTCTGAACTTCAAAAGGAAATTACCGTAACCGATTTGCAAAACCCAGCGGGTGTGCCTAATGCAAGTTATTTTTATAGCACCTATTATTGTGAAAATCAAAGTTATGGTATCGGATTTTTAGAAGCAGGTGGTGCAGGAGCTCCCCAGAAAATACGTATCACGGGCTTTACCCCAGCACCAGGCACTTCGGGTACGTTTGCCGTTCCCCAAGAGTACGATTATGACCAATGGACAACAATAGTCAGTGGAAGACGCGTACTTCACAGCCTACCTTTTGGTAAATATACTCTATCGGCAATCGGTTTTGAATGTCAGCAAGATGTGGTTGATAAGGTAGTAGAAATAAAAACCCCAACGCCCGACCCCAAGGTACGTTTTTCAACGATAACAGGGTGTAAAGTACGTATTGAACTTTATGATGCGGTCAATGATAGTTACCAACGCTCCTATTGGTTGCAAGGCTATGATGAGGCACAAGCCCGTTGGGTAAATATGATTGACCCTAATGCAAGTCCTTACGGAGATATTATTTCAAATGGAAAGGAAAATAGAACCAAGGATTTAAATCATAACAACTATAAGCTCTATACCCGTTATCGGGTGGTGGAACTCACCGGCACGGTGGGGCTTCTCTCTGCGTGTCCGAAAGTGATAGGCGAATACGAAGCCCCTTCGGAGTTGCCTGTTTTGGTAGATATTGTAGGGGCTACCTGTGGGGCAAATCAGTATGAAATTATGGTGGTTGCCAGTGGTGGAACGCCTCCTTTCACTTACAAGGTGTTGAGCAGAAGTGTAGGAGGATCCTTGGATACTTCTTTTGTGCCTATTACGAATACCACAGGGAAGTTTACCATCACGGAAACCAATCCTTCGGCTTCGTACAAATTTGCGGTGGAAGATGTCTGCAATCAGGAAACCAAAGATGTAGAAATCCGAAATATGACCCCGTTTGTCATCACCACCGACCGCACCGAGTACTGCCAAGGTACTTCGGCTACCCTTTCCGTACCCGATTTATCGTTAGCTTATACTTATGAATGGTTCCGTGAAGACGACCCAAGCACCATTTTATCCCATTCACCAACCTTGCAGGTGAGCAATCTACAAGCTACTGATTTTGCTCATAAGTACAAATTAAGAGTAGCTCCGAAAGATGCGTCTTTCACTTTGTGTATCCCTGCGGAATATGAAGTGCAGTTAACGGGCAGTACCGCATCAGTTCCTGTACTGACAGGTGATGCTACCAATGTGGTGTTGTGTGCTTCTGAACTCAACGGAAAAACTTCTTATGATGTGCGTACCAATTTATTTGCCACAGTGCATAACAATGCGACAGCTTCGGGCCATACCAACGCTGTTATCCGAGAAATTTCAGGTATGTACCCGGTTTCACAAGACGGGCTTATGGCGTTGCATAAGAATATGATACCCGTATTGGAAGGACAAACCTTTACCTTTACCTATACAATTTCCAACGCTTGTGGTTTGGAGGCTACCAAAACCGCTACTTTAACGGTTAAACGAAATATCAAGCCCGAAGACCTTACCTACGTAAATCACAATGCTTTTAGGGTTTGTGATGCAGATTTGACCAATTGGGTAACTTTTGGGGCTACGAATTTTAACGCTTTGGCGGAATATATAAAAACCTATAATGCGGCACGAACCACCGACTTGATTGAGTTTTTTAGCGACCCACAAGGTAATACTCCTGTCCATCAATTGGATTTTACAACTGAAAGTGTTAAAATAATTTATTACAAAATAAATAGAGCAGATTATTGTTCAAGCGTAGCACGGATTAGGATTGATAAATTTTCAACATATAAAAAACCTGATGGCACCGATGACCCGCGTTTGGTGGATTTGACCTATGACACTTGTGCCAACGGAGTAACAGTACAAGATGTAAGAGCAAGGCTACAACAAATTTTCGGACATCGTTCGACTCCAAAGGTTTATCTAATTCGTATAGTAGGCGGTGTAGAAACTTCATCAGAATTGCCTGATAATTATGCTCTTACCACTTCCGAAGTGTATCGCTATCGTATGGAAGATGGTGGTTGCCCTTCATCGTGGAGAAACATCACCTTGAATTTCAATCAAACTAATATTGTTACACAACCCGTGTCACATATCGTTTGTTCGGGTGAGCAGGTGGTGTTAACGGCTTTAGGGGCTTCAACCTCACCACCAACCGCAGGTAAGATGATTTACAAATGGTTTGAAAGCACCTACAACGGAACGATAGGAGCTACCCAAGTACACGCTCAAACGCTCAATAGGGGAGAGGTGTCAACCTATACGCCATCTACGGCAAGTATGGGTGCAAAATACTACTTCGTGGAGGTAACCGTTGAAAACGTTTGTAACGTACCTATGTATACGAATATTGTAAAGGTAGAAGTTAAAGGAATGACGGCTTCTGTGCCAACAGTAACTACTTTATCATCAGTTCAATGTGGTGAGGACGTCAAATACACTTTCGTAGGAGTACCCAATGAAGAAGTGCATTATACAGTAAATGGAGTAGCTTCAACCATCACTTTACCTACAAGTGGCGTTTATACGCATATGGTAAGTGCTGCCACCACCACCCAAGTGCTACGTGTGGTTTCAGTGTCTAATGCTTCGGGTTGTCCAACAACACCCACTACGGGGAATGTTTACACCGTTACCGTAAACGATTTGCCAACCCCAACCATAAATGTCGTTACGGCCACTTGCGGAAATAGTGGTTCAGCAATCATTGCTAATTATGACCCTACGCTTACCTATACGTTTAGTGGTTCAGGGGTAACCCATACAGGGACAACCATTACAGGTTTTGCTTTTGGAACTACATATACGATGACGGTTTCCAACGGAACTTGTACTAAGGCGACCTCTTTTGTGGTTAATACTACGTGTACCATTGATGCAGTAGAGGATGATTTTGGTATTGTAGAAGCGAATACAACCACTACCGGAAGTATTTTAGATAACGATAAGTTGGGAACGGCTTCGGCAACTACGGCTGATGTAGATATTAAGAACGTGGTTAGTCCGCACGCCGGAATAACCATTGCTACAACAGATGGTAAAGTGAGTGTGGCTAATAACGTGGCATCAGGCGTATATACGCTTACTTATACCATTTGCGAAAAAGTAAATGGTACACCTTGCGATACGGCAACTGTAAGCATAACGGTTAAAAACATCAATGCTGATAATGATGATTTTGAGGTGTCGGCGGGAGGCAATACGGGTAGTGTGCTAAACAACGACAAATATGATGGAGAATTTTTGTCTTCAACGGTGAGTGTAACCTTAACTCCAATAGGAACGTTACCATCAGGGATAAGTTTAGACCCTATTACAGGAATAGTTCGTGTAGCTTCGGGAACGCCAAGTGGTAATTATAGCTTTAATTACAAAATTTGTTCAAAAGTAGTACCTTCTTTATGTGATGATGCTACGGTAACTATTAGGGTTAAAAACTCCATAATCGCTGATAACGATGATTTAGGACCGGTAGTATCGGGAGGTACCACTACGCAAACGGTTATTAGTAACGATAAGCTTAATGGTACGCCTGTGGTTATAGGCACAGGAGTAGGTCAGGTAACCCTTACACCAATCATTACCCCAACGGGCATTACGATAGATGCTACTAACGGAAAAGTAACGGTAGGAACGAATGTTTCGAGTGGAGTTTATACGTTGACCTATAAAATTTGTGAGAATGGAGCGACCCTTGATAATTGTGATGATGCTACGGTAACGGTAACCGTTCAAAACGGCATAGTCGCCGAAGATGATGATTTAGGACCGGTAGTATCGGGAGGTACCACTACGCAAACGGTTATTAGTAACGATAAGCTTAATGGTACGCCTGTGGTTATAGGCACAGGTGTGGGTGAGGTAACGCTTACTCCGCTTATTACCCCAACGGGCATTACGATAGATGCTACTAACGGAAAAGTAACGATAGGAACGAATGTTTCGAGTGGAGTTTATACGTTGACGTATAAAATTTGTGAGAATGGAGCGACCCCTGATAACTGCGATGATGCTACGGTAACGATCACGGTTCAAAACAACATAATCGCTGATAACGATAATTTAGGTACAGTAGTATCGGGAGGTACCACTACACAAACGGTTATTAGTAATGATAAGCTTAATGGTACGCCTGTGGTTATAGGCACAGGAGTAGGTCAGGTAACGCTTACTCCGCTTATTACCCCAACGGGCATTACGATAGATGCTACTAACGGAAAAGTAACGATAGGAACGAATGTTTCGAGTGGAGTTTATACGTTGACCTATAAAATTTGTGAGAATGGAGCGACTCCTGATAACTGCGATGATGCTACGGTAACGGTAACCGTTCAAAACAGCATCGTAGCTGATGATGATGATTTAGGAGCGGTAGTATCGGGAGGTACGACTACGCAGACGGTTATTACTAACGATAAGCTCAATGGTACGCCTGTGGTTATAGGCACGGGTGTGGGCGAGGTGACCCTTACACCAATCATTACCCCAACGGGCATTACGTTGAATGGTGATGGAAAAGTAACGGTAGGAACGAATGTTTCGAGTGGAGTTTATACGTTGACCTATAAAATTTGTGAGAATGGAGCGACCCCTGATAATTGTGATGATGCTACGGTAACGATCACGGTTGAAAACAGCATCGTAGCTGATGATGATGATTTAGGAACGGTAGTATCGGGAGGTACCACTACGCAGATGGTTATTACTAACGATAGATTAAATGGTACGCCTGTGGTTATAGGCACAGGTACGGGTGAGGTAACGCTTACTCCAATAGTTACTCCAACGGGCATTACGATAGATGCTACTAACGGAAAAGTAACGATAGGAACGAATGTTTCGAGTGGAGTTTATACGTTGACCTATAAGATTTGTGAGAATGGAGCGACCCCTGATAATTGTGATGAAGCTACGGTAACGATCACGGTTGAAAACAGCATCGTAGCTGATAACGATGATTTAGGACCAGTAGTATCGGGTGGTACGACTACGCAAACGGTTATTAGTAACGATAAGCTCAATGGTACGCCTGTGGTTATAGGCACAGGAGTAGGTCAGGTAACGCTTACTCCGCTTATTACCCCAACGGGCATTACGATAGATGCTACTAACGGAAAAGTAACGATAGGAACGAATGTTTCGAGTGGAGTTTATACGTTGACCTATAAGATTTGTGAGAATGGAGCGACCCTTGATAATTGTGATGATGCTACGGTAACGATCACGGTTCAAAACAGCATCGTAGCTGCTGATGATGATTTAGGACCGGTAGTATCGGGGGGTACGACTACGCAGACGGTTATTAGTAATGATAAGCTCAATGGTGTACCTGTGGTTATAGGCACAGAAGTAGGTAAGGTAACCCTTACTCCGCTTATTACCCCAACGGGCATTACGTTGAATGGTGACGGAAAAGTAACGATAGGAACGAATGTTTCGAGCGGAGTTTATACGTTGACCTATAAAATTTGTGAGAATGGAGCGACCCCTGATAATTGTGATGAAGCTACGGTAACGCTTACGGTTATAGCTCCAAGCGTATCAACTATTACAGCAAATTCGGATACATTCACTTCAACGACCGCAGGTGGAGAAACTGTGGGTAGTGTCTTTACAAATGATGATTTGAACGGATTGACACCAAATAGCGGTACGGTAAGTGTAACGTTATTGACTGATGGAGGACTCACAGGAGTGGTGATTAATACTGATGGTAAATTATTGATACCATCGACAACAGCTACCGAGACCAAGACATACACATTGACATATTCAATCTGTGAGAAAGATGGTGTAGGTAATGCTACTTCCAATTGTGCGAATTCAACGATAGAGATTGTGATTCCTGTCGTGCCAAGCGTATTAAATATCACTGCGAATACCGATACGTTTACAGTTACCACTTCGACCAATACGCAAATAGTAGGAAATGTGTTGGATAATGATAGGCTTGGTACTAACACACCAACAACATCTGATGTAACGATAACGGTAACGTCAACCCCAACTGGAACAATCGTACCGAACTTAGACCCTGTAACAGGAGATGTTACGGTACCGTCAGGTACTCCAACCGGAACGTATACGATAGGTTATAGCATCTGTACAAAATCAGGAACGATTACGTGCGACACAGCTACGGTAACTGTAATAGTTACTTCGGTAACAACCCCTACGGTAATCACGGCTACTGACGACCCTGTAACTGTAACGACTATAGAAAGTGGAACAGTGGTGAACGTGTTGGATAATGATAGGCTTGGTACAAAAACGCCGACAACATCTGATGTAACGATAACTGTAACGTCAACCCCAACAGGAGCGATAGTACCGAACTTAGACCCTGTAACAGGAGATGTTACGGTACCATCAGGTACACCAACGGGAACGTATACGATAGGTTATAGAATCTGTACAAAATCAGGAACGATTACCTGCGACACAGCTACTGTAGTAATAACAGTTACAGCGGTAACGACCCCTACAGTAGTCACTGCTACTGATGATGTAGTCACTGTAATGACCACTCAAAGTGGAACAGTAGGAAACGTATTGGATAACGATAGGCTTGGTACTAACACACCAACAACATCTGATGTAACGATAACTGTAACGTCAACCCCAACGGGAACAATCGTGCCGAACTTAGACCCATCGACAGGAAATGTTACGGTACCATCAGGTACGCCAACGGGAACGTATGTTATAGGTTATGAAATCTGTACGAAATCAGTAACGATTACATGCGATACTGCTACAGTAACGATAGTAGTTACAGAGGTAACAACTCCAACGACACCTGTAGTAGCGAAAGATGATGTTGAACAGACGGTAGTTGATACACCTGTTACGGTTAAAGTAGTATCTAATGATGAGCATGTGCCTACGCAAGGAACCTTGACTATTGTTACGCAACCTAAAAACGGAACGGTTGTTATCAATGACAATGGAACGACTAATGATCCGTCGGATGATGAGGTTGTTTACACACCTAGTCGAGGTTATGCAGGGGTAGACAGTTTCGAGTATGAGCTTTGCGATACGATGGGTAACTGTTCTATAGCTAAGGTAACGATAACGGTGTTGGATGAAGTTATACCTTATAATGCTATTTCTGTGAATGGAGATGGATTGAATGATTACTTCCATATTCAAGGTATAGAGAGATATCCTAATAATACGGTTCGTATTTACAATCGTTGGGGAGTTAAGGTATTTGAGACGAAGGGCTATGATAATGTTAATAGAGTATTCCGAGCGATTTCAAACGGACGAGTAACGATTGAAGCTGCTGAGAAATTGCCACAAGGTACGTATTACTATATCATTGAATACACCGATAACAACAACAAGAAACATACGAAAGGAAGTTGGTTGTATATTAAGAAGTAACCGCTGACTGAATAAGAGAAAGAGAGATTATCCTAAACGGGTAATCTCTCTTTTTTAGTCAAGTCTTGAGAAACCGAAGAATTGATATGTTTTCCTCGTTTTGCAGGACTTACTACATTCTACTAATTCACTTTTGAATATACTTCATAAAATTTTTACAAAGTGACATAAGAAATAAATAACATGAATGGTTATAGCTTTATTACTTTGAACCTATCTTGACTTTTTGAAAACAAACAAGGAATTATGATTTTTGTGGTGTGAAACATAAAAACCTAAGACCTTGTTTGTAGTACTGGACAAAGATACGATAGTAGAAGAAATTATCCCACATTTACCTAAAAGAAAAAGAGGGTTTAAACCAAAATCACCTATTAGTGAGATAATTAACTGTATTTTATACAAATTGAAAACAGGTATTCAATGGGCACTTTTACCAATGGAACAATTGTTTTCAGAGGTAGTTCCGAGCTATAAAACCGTGTTTGGGCATTACCGGAAATGGTGTGAAGAAGGTGCTTGGCAGACTTGTTGGGTAGAAATTTTGAAGAAAAACAAATCGAAAATAGATTGTTCAAGTTGCGACTTTGACGGTAGCCAAACACCCGCAAAAAAAGGCGGCGAAGAAGTCGGTTATCAAGCTCGTAAAAAAGCAAAAACAACGAATAGTTTGTTCTTGTCCGACAGGCAAGGTTTGATGTTAGCAATGTCTCAGCCTATATCCGGAGAACATCACGACTTGTATAATATATAGACTCATTTTCAAGAAATTACATCCGTTTTGAAAAAGGCTAAAATCTCCACAGAAGGTTTATTTGTGAATTTTGATGCAGGTTTTGACAGTGAAAATCTTCGGAAAATAACCGCCTCAGAAGGTATCATAGCCAATATTTGTGAAAACAAAAGAAACCAAAAATCACCCTCTGAAACGGAACATTATTTCGATAAAAAACTCTATAAAGAGCGTTACGCCATTGAAAGAAGCAACGCTTGGATGGATAGTTTTCGTTCAGTTTTAAATCGTTTTGACACTACCGTAAGTAGTTGGATAGGTTTTAATTACCTTGCCTTTATCGTCTTAGGACTCAGAAAATTTAAACAAAAGAGAAAGTCGAGATGAGTTCTTTTACAATTTTGATAAGCAAAATTATTTCTCAACAATTTAATCTCTAATTGTTAAATTTTTAAGATTTTATCTTGGAAAGTTTTTCAGTATTTTTATTGAATCTGTAATTTGGGTTAATAAAATGCAAAAGATGAGTGTATATATATCGTTTATGGAATAATTGTCGTAATTTTGTACCCATTTCACTACCCACATTTGGGGCTAAAAATAAACGTAACGTTTTACTTATGAAAAAACTAATTTTAAAATTATTTTTGTTGTTATTCGGTTTAGGGCAAGGAATGGCTCAAAGTTTAGGTACTCCAGTAACAACTTCAGGAGGGCAATCAATTGCCGAAAATGGTTTTAAGGCAGGTATCTTGACTGTGAGAGCAAATTTTTCGACATCTGCCTCAGAAGCACTTATTACTGTCACTTTCCCACAAGGAATGCACTACGATGGTAATTTAACTTTAGTCAGTGGATTGCCTGTACAGGAGTACAATATTTCCGATACACGGAGACCTGTATTTAAAATCACAGGTATCACAGGAGCTTCAGAGGCAACTTTTTCTATTGCCAAAAAAGTAACACCGCAAATTATGCAGTCTCTTAACTCAGGATTAAGGGATGAAATAACAATGAGCGTGGACGGGAATGCAGTTGCACCCGCACATACCGATCCTTACATATTGAAATATCCTGTGTTAGCAATAGAAGGGGAAAGTACTACAGCCCTTCCTACACATGAAAATGCATCTGGGACAAGCTCTCAGAAATTTAGAATTAAAAATACGGGAGATGGTATTGTGAAAGATATTTATTTCGCTGTGCAATATCCTGCTGGAATTACGGGTAATTCAATTTCTTACGAAGGAATGGATTTATCTCCAGTAGCAACTTTTACTCCTGCGGGTACGTCTATTTCTTTACAACTGTATAAGGTAAATGTACCTGCTGGTGTGGCTCGTAATGGCAGTATTCTTGTTACAGAAAATTATACAGTAACGGGTTGTGCTGCTAACCGTCAAAATAAGTATTTTGCTATGTGGGGTAGTTCTGAAAATCAAAATGATTTTTATCAAACGATTTCCAACTCACGTACCATTAACGTCGAATCGGGAACACCGAATATCACGATAATGAATAACGGAAATGAGACTTATTTTACATGGATAGATGGACTTGGAGGAAATGAAGTAGGACAATATAATGTGACATTTTTAAATAATGGTTCTGGAAATGCCACAGCTTATGATGTATTATTTAAATATCGAGAGTATTCGTGGATAGCATTTGACAAGCATCAAATTTCGGATTTACGAATTGTCGCTACTGATGGAACAGAGATTGGAATCCCTATTCCCACTACTCCTTTACCTTCTAAAAATGAAGCTAATAATCCTGCTTTTCGTACACGTGAAATTCCACTTCGTGATATATCAGAATTGAATGTAGCTTCTTTGGCAGGAAAAAATATTGGACTTTCGGATATCGATGGGGATGGTTATGCAGATGATTGGCCAAAAAATGCAAAGGTTACGCTTCGATTTAAACTTAAAAAAGTAGCTCCTGTTAATTGTTTGTTAAAACATGAATCTGGTCAGTTTTCTATAAACCCAATAGCATTATTTGATTATAAGGATGCTTGTGCACAAAGCATATCCTCTCCTGAAATAACAATGACTGCTGCAATGAGTAGGACTATGTTTGGAATTTTAGATTCTTCAAAATTGCCAGATGTTCTTTCTTTGAATCAACCACGTTCAGCGTATTTAATTTTTGGAAATCACTCTTATAGTAGTGCTGAGCGTGAGCAAGGAAAAAATTGGGGATATACGCCTGTAGGATACACGTATCAAGTTAAATTACCCCCCAATTTGTCAATGAAAAATGTGCGTTTGGTTAAAAAACCGCATTACTCTTACGATGATACAAATAGTACAGATCCTGCCATAAAGGTTGATTTACCAGATGTGGCGGCTGGAACAACGTTTTCTCATACGTTTACTTCTACTACGTGGGAAAAAGGATATATTGCTTTTGATTTGGAATTAGTAAGTTGTACTGGTGTTAATTCTGGAGAGATTGAATATACTATATATCATATAGATAGTTACGGAAAAACTTATCAGTACGCTATGGAGTTTGTTTGTAGTAAAAAACAGATAGCCTATGATTGTCCTGATACTGGCTGTAATAATGCACCTCGTATGGTAAGCACGAAAACTGAACGAGCTGAGAATTCCTATGGGTGGAAAGATTGGACAATGAATGAACGAATGCAACGTAGCGATTACACCAATGAGTTGGAGTTATCACGAGCCTTGTATTTAGATGATATTGAAGTTACTGCCGAAGGTGAAGCTCAAGGGAATTTTAATGATCTTTACTACCATTGGGAAGTGAAAAAAGGAACTCGTTTGGTGCCAAAAAGTTTGAAGTTTACCATCATGCGTGGAGGTGTTGAAATAGTAAATCAAACCTTACAGGCGAACAGTACATTCCCAATTAAGTCGACAGAAAATTGGAGTAGCGAAGATACTGGATTTTTATGGAATCTAACGCCTTACTTACCATCTGATAAGATGAGAAATGGTGACCAATTTAAAGTTGTAGCTACATATCAACTTACCAGTGGTGCAGGTTCTAAAAATACAGCTTATGATGTTCAATCATCTAACGAATCTTACTTTTATACGCACGCTACCAATAAAAAATATTGTGGTGTGAAACAAATACCAACATTTTATGTAGCAGGGACTTATGAGTTGTTGGGAACAAATTCCTATGAAATAAAAGGTTGTGTAGAAACTGCCATCGGAGCTAACCAAGTGTATATGGCACGTAGGTCAAATACAGCAGGAACTTATTTTTCTCAAGAGTTTCGCCCTGGCCGTTTGATAAAAGATATTAAGCTGACTTATCCCAGCTCTTATAAAATCGTTAAAATCGAATACGAGTTTAGACAAAAAGACGCTCACGTAGTTTCTGGTTACAAGGATATTACAAGTTATTTTTCATCAACCGACAATGGAACTAATAAGGTGTATACTTTTACCAACCCTACTGACAGAAATAATCCTCAACATCTTCACGCAGGTGAAATTTCCGTTGAGAATGATTATAATGCTACTTTAAAAGTTACGCTTCAAGCTTCGTGTGGTTCAAAAACTGATAATACTGAAAAAGCAAAAGCTGAGATTAATTACTACGATTATTATTACCATTATGCAGCAAATGGAGGAGAAAAAGTTGAAAATAAAAAATTGGAAGGAATCTTGCGTTATTCTGAAAAACCAGGTGTTGCATTAACTTCTGTAACTCCCCTTACACTTCGTGTAAACACCAAGCAACAAGAAGTAGAGGTAGAGTTAAACAATTCCAGTTTGACGGATGCTCCTTATACTTGGTTGTCAATTCCGGATATACAGGGAGTTAAAGTGTTAGAATTAATTGATTCCAATACTAATATACCAGTTCTCCGTCAAACGGGTATTTCTGGTGAGTCCATGTTCTTTTTGAGTCAAGCTGGTTTGGCTAAAGGGGCTAAGAAGAAGTATAAAATCAGATTTGAAATGACCAATTGTGCCGATACGTCTTTTGATGTATATGCAGGTTGGAATTGTTCCGAGTATCCTATAAGAGGGTATCAGCATACTTGTAATGAAAACAAGGTAACTTATACACTCAATGTGGTACAAAGTGTGATACAAATTACTCCCGAAAACACTAATCCAGGTGTGGGAGGTAATTCGAATACGATTGCAATGTGTTCAAAAACACCTTATAAATATATCATTAATAGTGCGGGGGAAGGAAACATTGAAAAACCTAAAGTGGTTATTGTTAAAGAAGCAGGGCTATTAATTTCGGATTTTGTGGTAACCTATCCGTATGGTTCTTCCAATAATTATACGTTGACACCTTCCGTAAGTGGTAATCTGATAACCTATGACCTTTCAGGAGTTGTAGCAGCAGGAAATATATTACCAGGAAGTATTGCTGAAGGTACTGAAAATAACCGACGTGTGGGAGTAGCCTTTAATGTTCAACCCGATTGCGATTTTGTTTCAGGTTCGTCTTTTGATGTAGACATGACTGGATTCAATATTTGTGGTAATGAAGTGGAGGGAGACAAAAATACAGTGATTACGGCAGGTATAACTGGTGTAGTTTCCAATCAATACAAGGTAGATAATGTTTTGAAAAAACTTAGCGGTAATGCTAACTACTGCGTTGGTTTGGCTCTTTCACCTCCTTCATTTGCTAAATTTGAAGGAAAACATGTTATTACAAGAGAGCCAGGAGCCACATCTTTTGTAGCAACCCAATCAGGTGGAGAGGTGATCGTACGTATCCCGAAAGGGTTTGAATACGTACCGGATACGTTTGTAGCAACAGGAAAAAATGTTGGAGCTACTTTTTCTGATCCTGTTTTAGCAACTACTCCTATTACCTCTGTTGGAGATGGAGAAACCGAGTTACATATTGCGATTCCTGCGGGTATGCAAGACACAAATTTCTTTACCTATACTATTGAAGTACGTCAAAAAGCGAATTTTGTAATTGAAAATTGTGCAGTAACTCAAAAGTTAAAGTATTATACAGTTGATAAAGTAAGTGGAATACCATGTGGAGTAATGAATTGCCCTTCAATAACTGTTGAAACTTCCCGTCAGCGTGGCGAAGTGGTTATTCCAATGGATCGAGCGGAACTTAGAATTAAGGACATTCAGTTTACTTCGTCCGTAGAAAGCAATAAAGAAAGAGTAAACATAACTTACAAGATAGAGAATACATCTAGCGTTGCTTATACAGGAAATTTAGTGGTAACCTTGTTTGATGATGTTGATAATAACGGAAATGTCACTGATGCTGAAAAGGTACAGGATTTTACGCTTACTAATTTGAGTGTTCCCGCAAACACAACTTCTGTACAGCAAACGCTTCAAATTTTATTACCACAGGATAAATTATGCCGTTTGCATTTGGCAATTAGAAGTTCGTCGAATCCTTGTTTATGTAATGAGGATTTGGAAAAAATCATCGAAGCACCTACTAAAATAACAGGTTTGGTGTCTGATTTCCAGGTTTGCGAAGGAGTAGGACAACAAATTGTTTATAACGTAGAGGCTCCTGATTATGAGGATTATAAGTGGGAAGCAGTAACGCCGGGAGCTTTGGCTTATTTATCAAGTGCTGTTGTGAAGAATCCAATTTTCACCTATTCAGGATCAAGTCTTTCGGCACCGCTTACCGTAACTTATACTCTAACTGTAAGACGAACCAACGGCTGTGAGGCTACACAAACCGTAACCGTAACAGTTAAGCCTTCTCCTGCCTTTACGGTAGCTACGCCACAAAATTTCTGTGATGCAGCCACTGTTTTGGATTTGAAAAAACGTATTAACGCTACAGCTTTCAATACTATTAAGGTTTATAGCGGAAATATGCTACTGAACGATGCTACGCCATTAACACACGCAACTACCTATCAGGCAACACAAACACAGGTGGGTCAATGCGAAAGTGTGAAAGCTAATGTGTTGGTAAATGTCTATGCCACACCGAGTGTTCCTGTAGTACAAGTGGCTAATGCTCAATGTGGAATAAATGTCACGACGGCTACAATCACTAACTACGATAGCAATTTTACTTATACTTTAACCCCGAACGATGCTACCCTAAGTGGGAATACCATTACAGGTATGGTACTCGGAACAAGTTATACGTTAGAAGTTAGAAATGGAACTTGTACAGTAGCCTCTACACCTTTCCAAGCTAAGGTAGCACTTGCTGTTCCGACACCTCCTGTGGTTACCAATCAAGTATTTTGTGCTTCTACGGATACAGTAACCTTTGTGGCAACTCCAACGGCAGGACATACGTTACGTTGGTATGATACGGCTACGTCATCTACTCAACTGGTGGCCACACCAACAGTTTCACGCAATGTAACGGCTAATACAGTTACCACTAAATACGTAAGCCAAGTAAATGCAGAGGGTTGTGAGAGTGGTAGAGTTGCAGTAACCATCACTATTGATGATACTCAAGCTCCTGTAATTGATAATTTAGCAGATTTGATGATTAGTTGTGAAGCACCGAATATAGACACTCAGGTAAGTAATTGGTTATCAAGTGTTAATGTAACTGATGCTTGTGGAGTGGTGGCTACTATCACAAACAATTACTCTGCAGTTAAGCCTATGGATTTGTGTAATGTAACAGGTAATACGATAACGGTAACCATCACAGCAACAGATACTTTTGGTAATACATCGACTAAAACGGCGTTTGTTAGATTAGTAACTATCGACGCTGTTGATGATGATTTTGGAGTTCAAACTGTAGGAACGACTACCAAGACAGTGTTTGAAAACGACAAATTGAATGGAGTAGTACCAACGAGTGCGACGGTAAGTGTAACCCCAAATAATTTACCAATTGGAGTAACACTTAATTCGGATGGTACGTTAATGATAGGAAATACAGCTTCATCGGGTACACATACGTTTACGTATACTATTTGTGATAAGGCAAATACAAGTATTTGCGATACAGCTACAGCGACTGTTACGATTAAGAATATCGACGCTGTTGATGATGATTTTGGAGTTCAAACTGTAGGAACGACCACCAAGACAGTGTTTGAAAATGACAAGTTGAATGGAGTATCACCAACGAGTGCTACGGTAAGTGTAACATCTACGAATTTACCAATTGGAGTAACACTTAATTCGGATGGTACGTTAACGATAGGAAATACGGCTTTATCGGGTACACATACGTTTACGTATACTATTTGTGATAAGGCAAATACAGGTATTTGCGATACAGCTACAGCGACTGTTACGATTAAGAAAGTAGTAGCTACGGATGATTCTTACTCAATCACGGATACCACGGTAACTCAAACTGTGGGTAACGTATTGGATAATGACAAGGTAGGGACGCAAACGGCTACGACTACTTTGGTAACTATCGGCAATATCCAAAATCCTACGGGTTCGAATGTACCTGCTTTGGATACAAATGGAAATATCACGATCCCTCAAGGAACTTTACCGAATATTTATACGATAACGTATGAGATATGCTTGTCAGGAGGTTCTACGGATTGTGATACTGCGGAAGTACAAGTTGTAGTTGGAACACCTACGTTAACAGTTGCTAATGATACCTATACGGCTACGACAATTGCTACTCCTAGGGTAGTGGGTAATGTGTTGAGCAATGACGCGATTAATGGTTATACCCCTGTATTGCCTTCGTTTGTGAATATAGGAGTTAAACAACCGGCGACCCCTATTGGAGCGGGAGTGACGCCTACTTTATCAACCATTACGGGAGATGTAGAAGTACCTGCCAATACCCCTGCAGGAGTTTATACGATAGTGTATGAATTATGTCCGAAAGGTATTGCTACGGGTTCAGCATCTTGCAAAACAGCTACGGTAACAGTAACAGTAACAGCACCTACGATAGTAGCGTTGCCGAACACCTATACGGCTACCACAACAGATACGACCCAAACGGTAGGTAACGTATTTGATAACGATAGTTTAGGAGGAGTATCAGTAAGCACGTCAACTGTAATTTTAACCCCAGGGGTGTTTACGCATTCTAATATTACTATGGGTACGGACGGAAACATAACGATTTCACCGAACACGCCATCAGGTACGTACACAGGTACTTATACGATTTGTGATAGAGTGAATACGAGCAACTGTACAAGCACTATGGTAACTATAGTAGTTACAGCTGTAACAACCCCTACAGTAGTCACTGCTACTGACGACCCAGTAACTGTAACGACTACAGAAAGTGGAACAGTGGTGAACGTGTTGGATAATGATAGGCTTGGTACAAAAACGCCGACAACATCTGATGTAACGATAACTGTAACGTCAACCCCAACAGGAGCAGTTGTACCGAACTTAGACCCTGTAACAGGAAATGTTACGGTACCATCAGGTACACCAACAGGAACGTATACGATAGGTTATAGAATCTGTACAAAATCAGGAACGATTACTTGTGCTACGGCTACTGTAGTAATAACAGTTACGGAGGTAGTAACACCAACAAATACGACTGTAGCGAAGGATGACTTTAGAACTACTTATGTAAATACTCAAGTTTCAGGAAGTGTAGCAGCGAACGATTTAGATCCTGAGGGAGATACGCAAGTATGGACAACACAAACAAATACATTAGGAGGACATAGCTTTGTGTTGAACGCAGACGGAACATATACGTTTACTCCTTCGACAGACTTTGTAGGAACGGTATCTTATACGTATGAAGTATGTGATAACGGAACACCGCAGGCATGTGCAACGGCGACGGTTTACATCTCAGTGAAGCAAGTAGCTACGCCTACCGCGACGTCAGATACGTTTACAGCAACGACCTCGACGAATACGCAGACAGTAGGTAACGTACTGAACAACGACCGAATCGGTACGAACACACCGACGACATCTGATGTAACGATAACGGTAACGAAAACTCCAACAGGAGCAATCGTGCCGATATTAGACCCATCGACAGGAGATGTAACCGTACCATCAGGAACACCATCAGGAACGTATGAAATTGGTTATAAGATCTGTACAAAAGTAGGTACAGTAACTTGTAGTACAGCCACAGTAACGATTACAGTTACAGAGGTAGTAACACCAACAGTGTTAATCGCTAATGACGACCCAGTAACTGTAACGACCACTCAAAGTGGAACTGTAATAAATGTCTTGGACAACGACCAAATCGGTACGAACACACCAACGACATCTGATGTAACAATAACGGTAACGAAAACTCCAACAGGAACAATCGTACCGATATTAGACCCATCGACAGGAAACGTAACCGTACCATCAGGAACGCCAACGGGAACATATACAATTGGTTATGAGATTTGTACAAAAGTAGGTACAGTAACTTGTAGTACAGCCACAGTAACGATTACAGTTACGGAGGTAGTAACACCAACAAATACGACCGTAGCGAAAGATGATATTAACAATACGTATGTTAATACACCGGTTTCAGGAAGTGTAGGAACGAACGATTTAGATCCTGAGGGAGATACGCAAGTATGGACAATACAAACAAATACAGTAGGAGGACATACCTTTGTGTTGAACGCAGACGGAAGATATACGTTTACTCCTTCGACAGACTTTGTAGGAACGGTATCTTATACGTATGAAGTATGTGATAACGGAACACCGCAGGCATGTGCAACGGCGACGGTTTACATCTCAGTGAAGCAAGTAGCTACGCCTACAGCGAACTCGGATACGTTTACAGCTACGACTTCGACCAACACGCAAACAGTAGGAAACGTGTTGGATAACGACAAGCTTGGTACAAAAACGCCAACAACATCTGATGTAACGATAACTGTAACGTCAACCCCAACAGGAGCAGTTGTACCGAACTTAGACCCTGTAACAGGAGATGTTACGATACCGTCAGGTACACCAACGGGAACGTATGTTATAGGCTATGAAATCTGTACGAAATCAGTAACGATTACATGCGATACTGCTACAGTAACGATAGTAGTTACAGAGGTAACAACTCCAACGACACCTGTAGTAGCGAAAGATGATGTTGAACAGACGGTAGTTGATACACCTGTTACGGTTAAAGTAGTATCTAATGATGAGCATGTACCTACGCAAGGAACTTTGACCATTGTTACGCAACCTAAAAACGGAACGGTTGTTATCAATGACAATGGAACGACTAATGATCCGTCGGATGATGAGGTTGTTTACACACCTAACCGAGGTTATGCAGGAGTAGACAGTTTCGAGTATGAGCTTTGCGATACGATGGGTAACTGTTCTATAGCTAAGGTAACGATAACGGTGTTGAATGATGTAATTCCTCACAATGGTATTTCTGTGAATGGAGATGGATTGAATGATTACTTTCATATTCAAGGTATAGAGAGATATCCTAATAATACGGTTCGTATTTACAATCGTTGGGGAGTTAAGGTATTTGAGACGAAGGGCTATGATAATGTTAATAGAGTATTCCGAGCGATTTCAAATGGACGAGTAACGATTGAAGCTCCTGAGAAATTGCCACAAGGTACATATTACTATATCATTGAATACACCGATAACAACAACAAGAAACATACGAAAGGAAGTTGGTTGTATATTAAGAAGTAACCACTGACAGAATAAGTGAAAGAGAGATTATCCTAAACGGGTAATCTCTCTTTTTTTAGTCAAGTCTTGGGTATAGCATAAAGGAACTATTTTTCTGAAAAATATTTTGTTTATAAAATAAACTTATTTATATTTGCATCATAAAAGTCAAGTAACTATTTTTTTGATAATTTTGTTTACAGAATAAACTAAATTTAAAAGTAGAATCATAAATCTAAAAAGAAATAAAAATGGAACATTTACAGCCCAATGACAGCTTAAAAATCATTCAAGAGATTATCAATCAGCGAAAACAAAAATACGAACAAAATGGATTTTTCTTCATCTTTTGGGGCATACTCATTATGTTAGCAGGAACTATACATTTCCTGATGTATCAATTTGATTTTCATTTCAGTAAATCGGGACTCGTGTGGCTTATTTTGATGCCTTTGGGATTTGTTTTTACCTTTGTTGCCAAAATGCGAGAAGGCATAAAAGCCGAAAAACAAGGCAAAAGCACCGACTGGATGGGCTGGCTTTGGCTCGTAGCGGGAATAGGTGCAATGGTGGGCGGATTTACACAATCTTCCAAGTGGATTATTGTACTGATATACCTACCTTTTGCAATGGCTTCTCTGGCAACGGCATTACAACTCAAAAATCGACTTTGGGTAAGCACCTCGCTGATTTCTTTTGCACTGGTGTACAGTACTTTGTTTATTAATTACGGGTATCACTCTATATTGATGACCGTGGTTTTAGCAGCACTTTTATTTTTAATTCCTGGCATTCAGTTATATTCCGATTATAAAAAAAGAAAAAATGTTTAAAGATTTAGATCCTCTTTTACATTCGCAGTTGCGGTTGGCAATAATGTCGCTTTTGGTTTCGGAAGAAAAAGCGGATTTCAACCGAGTGAAAGAAGTTACCCAAGCTACTTCGGGCAACATCAGTGTGCAAATTGGTAAACTCGAAAAAGCGGGATACATTACCGTAACTAAATCATTTAAAGATAATTATCCCAACACTGAACTCGCTCTTACTGCCAAGGGATTACAAGCCTTTGAAGAATATGTAGAGGCGTTAAAAGGTTATTTAAAATAATTTTAAAATTGAATATGATGAACACAACAGAACAAAACGCTTACAGAAAAGCAGAAAAACGAGTAAAGAAACTCAAAAAATTCTACTATCATTTGGCGACTTATGTCGTAGTCAATGCCTTCCTTGTCGGACTGAATCTCTATCAAAATCCCAATCATTTATGGTGTTTGTGGGTGATTTTCGGCTGGGGTATTGGGCTGGTTTCGCACGCTTTTAAAGTATTTGCCCCTAATATTTTCTTTGGAAAAAATTGGGAAGAACGCAAAATCAAAGAGTTGATGGAGAAAGAGAAAAAATAATATTTTTTTACAATTTTACTTTACAAAATAAACTAATTTATAAACAATAAATACAATGAACAGAAATTTTAAAAACATCGTTTTTGCTGTGGTTTGCTCATTTCTTGCAATCAATACACAAGCTCAAAGTACACAACAATCTGAAATTCAGACAATAGAAAATCAGTCTTCGCTCAATGGCATTCAACAACAAATAGAAACCGCTTTAGGCGAGGCTTTTACGACCAAAAATGGACTTCCGTTAGAAAATTTGGAAAAACAGCTTTCTGAAAATAAGGAAAATAGCCAATGGAATTTGTATTGGAAATCTTATTTGAATTTTTATCAAACCATTTTCTATTTGAAAACAGATAACAAAGAAAAAGCGAGTGAATACAATCAAAAAAGCATTGATATTCTGCAAGATAAGAAAAATAAAAACGCCGAAGAATATGCCCTATTAGCCAATAATTTGAGTTTATCGTTTGTTTTTATGAAAAATCAGATGGAAGCGATGCAGATTGATGCCAAAATTCGTGAAAATCTGCAAAAAGGCTTTCGTTTAGAAAAAGAAAATCCGCGTTTGTACTATGTGGAAGGCAATTATGACACCAATATTCCCAAGCAATACGGCGGAGGTAAAAAGGCAGAAACTTCACTTTTAAAAGCTATTTCACTCCCTGAACCGAACCAAAATTCCGAACATTTACCTACTTGGGGAAAAAGGGAAGCCTATCAAAGTCTTTTGAAATGGTACTCTTCTGAAAATCAGAAAGAAAAAGCTGACGAGTTGCAGAAAAAATTCCAATCAGAATTTCCTGAAAAATAAAACTTAAACAGATATTATTTATAACTTTATGAAAACACTACTCTTTATATTTAATTTACTTATTTTCAGTTTTGTACAAGCCCAACAAGACAGCCTCCAAATCAATCAATTGGAAGAGGTTATCATCGTGAAAAAAGACCCGATTTCCGAAAAATTTGCGGTAAAAAAACTCAATTCGTTGGATATTTATTTCAATCCTGCCTCCAATGCCGACCCACTCAAAGCCATAACCACACTTCCTGCTTCCACTAATACAGATGAGAGTGCTAACCCTTCGCTTAGAGGCGGAAGTCCCGACAGGTCAAGGGTTTATCTCAATGGTTCGCCTGTGTTAAATCCCGTGCGTTTCAGTCGGAATGATGGCTTGGGAAATTTTTCACTTTTCAATACTGAACTTATTGATAAACAATATGTTTATTTGAGTAATCCACCTTTGAATTTCGGTAATTCAAGTGCAGGATTGGTGGAAATAGAAACCAACACGCAGAAAATCAGCGAGTTTACGCAACTTTCTTTGGCTCTTTCCAATATTGGACTGATGCGAAATCAGAAACTCGGTAAAAACAATTTTACGCAAATTTACGCCAATTATCAGTTTAGCGATGCTATTATCGGGTTGAACAGAAAAAGTTTAGACCAACTGCAACATTTTTCCACTTTCGATTTGGGAGCAAACACACATCTAAAAATCAATAAAAACCTGTCTTTCAACACATTTAATTATTTTATTGATGAAAAATATTCGGTTTTGAATCGTTCTTTGAATTTTTCAGGTGATGTTGAAGCCTCCAAAAAACGCTTTTTTTCGGTGAATAATTTGGATTATTTTACGCAGAAAACGAAAATTCGTTGGGCTTCGATGGTGGATTTTTCCGATTCGGAATTCAAATTCGGAAATATTGATTCCAAAGTGAAAAATATTCAGTTTTTCAATGGTTTGAGCTTTAAAACTCAGTTTTCGAGAGCATTTAGTATGCAATATGGTGTAGATGCTTCGGTATTTCGCTATCATTACAATGAAATTTTACCGCAATTTTATTTCAGTTTAAAGCCTGAAAGTCCGACATTTACCAATGAAAAAACAACTGATTTTTTCTATATAGAACCTTATGTGTATGCCAATTATTCGCCTGACAATCAATGGAATTTTTCATCGGCTTTGCGAAAAAATATATTTCTTCATAAAAACACCGAAAGTTTTACAAGTTACCAATTTTCAGCTAATTACACGCCAAATAACGAGCATCGGTTGATTTTCAGTGCAGGAAAATACCACAGCTATACTACACCAAATTATATTATTCGCAATTTCAATACGCTGAGCAGTCATCAAATTGCTTTGGATTATTCTTTTGAAAATGAGAAATTTAACATTTCTACATCAGTATATTTCAAAGCAGATAAAGGCGATATTGTAACCAATCATTACGAGCAATTTGATAAAACACAAACCTTTGGAAGTGAGGCTTCTGTGGATTTTAAATTGAATCATCAATTTTCTTTTTCAATATCGAATACTTTTCTAAATCAGAAGTATGCTATTGGAAATCAAAAATATAACACCCCTTTAAACTTAAAATATTTGGTAGAGTTACACAAGGTATGATACTCAAATCCATCCAAAATTGATGTAGAAAAACACAATTTCAAAAGCTTTTATATGGTTTTCAAACTTTTTTGAAAAACAACAAGTTTTCCTCACCGCTCGGCGTATCCGATGTCTCAAAAGTGTGTTGTTTCCTTCAATATCAGTAGTGTATTTTTTACCTACTTTATGTGTATATTCTTGAAAAACAGACGCAAAAGCTTCCCAATTATCTGTACAAATCTCATCAAAACTAACACCCAATTTCTTCAATTTCTCACGAAGTTTTTGGGCTGTTTTTATGTTTCGTTTGCCCCATACCCACGCTACAATTTCCTTTGTTTCAGCAGAATAAGCATAAATCAACCACTTTTTGTTTTTCTTTTTTCCTACAAAAGTCCAAAGTTCATCAACTTGTAACGATTTGTATTTGTTTTGTTTGGGTTTGATTTCTCGATTGAAATTTACCAAAACCGAAAGTACTTTTTTGATGCTAACTTTTTCAATTTCAGCAATATCACGAATACCTACATTTCTTGCCAAAAGCAAGAGAATTTTCGCAGCAATATGCGAAGCCCAACCTTTGTAGGTCAGATTATGATCGCCGATAAATTGGCGTTTACAGGTTTTGCAAAGATAGTTTTGTTTTTTGTTCTTTTTATTCCCATTTTTGACTATCTTTGTGCTTTGACAATTGGGGCAATGGAGTGTAATTGTTATTAGCATTCAACAAAAATACAACTTTATTCCCTGATTGTCAAATTTTTATACCATCATACTTTTTAAAACACGACCAAATATTTTATCAAGTCGCAACTAATTTACAAAAATCCGAAATGGTTTACGGCTTCGTTGGTTTTTGCCACGCGTCCGGGAAATCGTTTTACTCCTGTGCAGTCGGCAGTTTTTAATCCACAAGCCAATGATTTTCAACCGATTTTCGGCGATTGGTATTCCGCTGAAATGCCTCATTATAAACGCTTGGATTTTTCAGCAAACAAACTCTTTTTTGTAGAAAAAATGGCGATTATTACCTTTGTTTCGGTTAATAATCTGTTGAATTTCAACAATTATGCTTCGGTGTATTACAATTCGGATTACACGAATTTGCATTACAACCACCTCCAAAAACGGATTTTTTATTTCGGAGCGATGGTAAGGTTTTAGAATTGGTATTTAATACAATTCATTTTTTGTTATTTCTAAAAAATTTAAATGATTTTTGTATTTTTGGAACGAAACAAAAAAATATCAAAACATTAAAAGCATTACAAACATAAATTACATTCAAAAAATGAGATTATTATTAATTATTTTAACATTAACACCACTTTTGGTGTTTAGTCAATATGAACCGAAAATAGATGAATATCAGCACAAAAGAATTCTTACAAAATCCGATACAATCCATTATCATATTTATTCAAAAGGTGAAATAGAGAAGAAAAGAAACATAATTATTTTTTTTCACGGCTCTGGAGCTAATCCTCTATTTATGCAAACAGTAAAACAGGATACAATCAAAATTAATGAAAATGGTGCTATAAATAATAAAATTCAGAGATTTACCTATCTGTACTCTTCTGTTCCTTTTGATTTGGACAAGATTCCCGATGAATATATTTTTGTAACAATCTCAAAAAAAGGTGTTCCGTTTTTTGCCGACAAAGAATCTTACAAGCCTAATAATATCTTTTATGAAAACGAATCTTTAGATTACAGAGTTTGGCAAGGAGAGAATGTAATTAATGAACTTACTAAAAAATGGATAAAAAATCCCGATAAAATCGTAATAATTGGACATTCGGAAGGTTCTGATGTAGTAGCTAAATTAGGACACAAAAACAAAAAAGTAACACACATTGGATATTGGGCGGGTGGTGCAAATACCCAATATTATGATTTTGCTTTATTCATTCAAAGAGAAGTTCAAAAAGGTAAATTAACACAAAATCAAGCAAATGACTCTTTGAATAATTTATTTACAACCATTAGAAATATAGAAAAGAATCCAAATAACACTAAAAAACAATGGTTGGAAAATTCGTATCGCAGATGGGCTCAGTTTGCTGAACCTCCAATACATAATTTATTAGAAATCAATAAACCTCTGTTCGTGGCTGTTGCAGGAAAAGATGAATCTGTCCCTATAGAAAGTAGTCTTTTAATTCCAATAGAATTTATCAGACATAGTAAAGATAACTTAACCTTTAAAATATATCCCGATTATAATCATTCTTTTGCGAGACCTCCCCAAAATGAAAATGAAGAGTGGAGTCGAGAATTTATGACCGTTTTTGACGATTTTATGAAATGGGTAAATCAATAACAGATTTACAATGAAATAAAAAATTTCTAAATCGTAAAAATACGAACAAGCATTAAATTGACTTAAAAGTAATTATCATCACATCCCCTCCTTGAAAAACGGATTTTCTATTTTGGAACGATGGTGCGGTTTTGATACTATTTATCACCACAAAAGGCTGTTGAATTCACTCTCAACAAAAAAACTTCAAAAAACATATCATTTTTCGGAATTTTTAGTAAATTCGCACTTTAAAATAATCCTCATTTTATTGAGAATGAAGGATTACTCAATTACAACGAATTAGAAGTAGAAATGAAATTCACAGAGCACAAAAACTTAGATTTATCAGTCGTTGCCAAAGAGATACTTACATATTGGCAAGAAAATAATATTTTTGAAAAAAGTATTGAAACGCGTGAGGGCAAAGAGCCGTTTGTATTTTTTGAAGGTCCGCCTTCGGCAAATGGGCTTCCGGGTATTCATCACGTGATGGCACGTACGATTAAGGATATTTTCTGTCGTTATAAAACTCAAAAAGGATTTCAAGTAAAACGAAAAGCAGGTTGGGATACGCACGGACTTCCTGTGGAGCTTGGCGTGGAAAAAGAATTGGGCATTACCAAAGAGGACATCGGAAAGAAAATTTCGGTGGAAGATTACAACAAGGCTTGTAAAGAAGCCGTAATGCGTTACACCAACATTTGGAACGACCTTACCGAAAAAATGGGGTATTGGGTGGATATGGAAAATCCGTACATTACCTACAAATCCAAATATATGGAGTCGGTTTGGTGGCTTTTGAAGCAAATTTACAACAAAGGATTGCTATATAAGGGCTACACCATTCAGCCGTATTCACCAAAGGCAGGAACAGGGCTTTCTTCTCACGAATTGAATCAACCAGGTACGTATCGTGACGTTTCCGATACTACGATTGTGGCTCAATTCCGTGTAAAAAAATTAAGTAATAAACTCAAAGAAAAATTATCCAATCCTTTTGATAGTTGTGATATTGCAGGAGCTTCTTGCGGTGGTGCTTTGCATTGGGCGGATTACGATGAGGCAGATTATAGTAAACTTCCAATTTCCATCCTCGCTTGGACAACAACCCCTTGGACGCTTCCGTCAAATACCGCTTTGGCTGTTGGTAAAGATATTGATTATGTGCTGATTAAAACTTTCAATCAATATACGTTTGAGCCAATCAATGTTGTTTTGGCAAAAGTGTTGGTTTCAAAACAATTCGGAAAGAAATTTTTTGAGACTTCAGAACAAGAAGATTTTAAAACTCCCCCTTCGGGGGCAGGGGGGAATATTCCTTACCAAATCCTTGCCGAATTCAAAGGTTCTGATTTAGAGGGTACTACCTATGAGCAACTCATTCCGTGGTTTAGTCCTGCGGAAAATGCCGACCAAGCCTTCCGAGTAATTACGGGCGATTTCGTAACTACGGAAGACGGAACGGGAATCGTACACATCGCTCCGACTTTTGGTGCCGATGACGCCCGCGTTGCTAAAGAAAATGGCATTCCGCCGATGCTTATCAAAGATGAAAACGATAATCTTGTTCCGCTCGTGGATTTGCAGGGCAGATTTGTAAAAGGCAAAAATGTTCCTGAATTATTTAGCGGAAAATACATTAAAAACGAATATTACGACCAAGATGCACCAGAAAAATCGTGGGACGTAGAGTTGGCAATTCTGTTAAAAACTGAAAATAAGGCTTTTAAGGTAGAAAAATACGTCCACTCATATCCGCATTGTTGGCGAACTGACAAACCTGTTTTGTACTATCCGCTCGATTCGTGGTTTATCAAAATTACGGACGTGAAAGACCGCCTTTTCGACCTAAATAAAGAAATCAATTGGAAACCCAAAGCTACAGGTGAAGGACGTTTCGGAAATTGGTTACAAAACGCCAACGATTGGAATTTGTCGCGTTCGCGTTATTGGGGAATTCCACTTCCGATTTGGCGAACCGAAGACAAAAAAGAAGAAATTATCATTGGTTCTGTTGAAGAGTTAAAGGCTGAAATTCAGAAGTCTATCGCTGCAGGATTGATGAAAGAAGATATTTTTGCTGATTTTCAGGTAGGAAATATGTCTGACGAGAATTACGAAAAAATCGACTTACATAAAAATGTGGTAGATAAAATCATTTTGGTTTCAGCATCGGGCAAACCGATGAAACGCGAAAGCGATTTGATTGACGTTTGGTTTGATTCGGGAGCGATGCCTTATGCACAATGGCACTATCCGTTCGAAAACAAAGAAATGGTTGAAAATACTTGGAAAACAGCCGATTTCATCGCCGAAGGAGTTGACCAAACACGCGGGTGGTTTTATACGCTTCACGCGATTGCGGGATTAGTTTTCGATGGAATTTCATACAAAAATGTGGTTTCTAACGGATTAGTGTTGGATAAAAACGGACAGAAAATGTCTAAACGTTTGGGCAATGCCATCGACCCGTTCACCACTTTGGAAGAATACGGAGCCGATGCCACACGTTGGTATATGATTTCCAATGCCAATCCGTGGGATAACTTAAAGTTTGATTTGGAGGGCGTTGCCGAAGTGCGTCGTAAGTTTTTCGGAACGCTTTACAACACGTATTCATTCTTTGCTTTATATGCTAATATTGACGGATTTACATACAAAGAAGAGGAAATTCCGTTAGAAAAACGCCCTGAAATTGACCGTTGGATTTTGTCGGAACTTCATACCCTTATCCAAAAGGTTGATGAGGCTTTTGCCGACTATGAGCCTACTCGTGCTACGCGTTTAATTTCGGATTTTGTTCAGGAGAATTTAAGTAACTGGTATGTGCGTTTGTGTCGCAGACGTTTCTGGAAGGGTGAATATGAGGAAGATAAGATTTCGGCTTATCAGACTTTGTACACTTGTCTTCTGAACGTGGCAAAACTAATGGCTCCGGTAGCTCCGTTCTACGCAGAGGTATTATACAGAGATTTGGTGTCAGGAACCCAAAAGGAAACGGCAGAAAGTGTGCATTTAACCATTTTCCCTACAACAGATAAATCGTTTATTGATAGGTCGTTGGAGAGCAAAATGGAAAAAGCTCAAAACATTTCATCTTTGGTGCTTTCACTTCGTAAAAAGGAAATGATAAAGGTGCGTCAGCCGCTACAAAAAATTATGATTCCTGTATCAAATGAAGCTGAAAAAAGGGAAATTGAAGCAGTTGCCGATTTGATAAAATCGGAAGTAAACGTTAAAGAAATTGAACTTTTAGAAGATGCTTCGGGTACTTTAGTGAAGCAAATTAAACCGAATTTCAAAACTTTGGGACCTCGTTTCGGGAAAGATATGAAATTGGTAGTTGCTCAAATACAGAATTTTACGCAAGAAGATGTTCAGAATATTGAAAAAAATCGTGAAATTATTATAAAATTAGCCGAAAAAGATGTAACTTTAAGCATTGAAGATGTGGAAATCACCACACAAGACATCGAAGGGTGGCTTGTAGCAAGTTCTGGAGGTATGTTGGTAGCTTTGGATATTCATATCACGGACGAGTTGAGAAAAGAAGGAATCGCTCGTGAGCTGGTAAATCGTATTCAAAATATCCGAAAAGATAGCGGTTTTGATGTTACGGATAAAATCAATATCTGTATTCAAAAACAAAAAGCCGTGGAAGAGGCTGTTTCGGACAATTTGGAGTACATCAAAAGCGAAACCCTTACTAGTGAACTTACGTTTGCTGAAAATGTTTCAGGCGAACCCATTGAGTTTGATGATATTGTAACGAAAATTTCCGTGGAGAAAGTGTAGTATATTTCAAAGAATAATAAAACGATTTTAGATGAAAAAGGTGATTTTATTTTTGGTATTGATTTTCGCTTTATATTCTTGTGGAACAGATAAATTAACAGAAGCAAAAGTAAAGGATTTGGTTCAGGCCTGTATAGAAAAAGAGCCTCAAAAGGATGTTGTTGATGCTGAGATAACATTAGGAGAGGGACAATTATTGGCTACAATGCTTAGGAAAAGTGACAATGAAAAGAATTATTTACAACTATCGGATGAAAAATTGATTGACTTTGAAAAAACAAACCAAATGCTTTTTGGGCAATCTAAATACAATATTTCTCTAACAGAAAAAGGAAAACAGTATGTTACGAGAACCGAAAAAAATAAAACTTGGGTAAGATGTTTATCACTTAAACTTTCTGAAGTTGAAGAAATTCACGAAAATCCATCAACAAATACAGCGGAAGTTAAGCTCGTTTTTAGAAAAGAAAATAAAACACCTTTTCATATATTACTTTCAGACGATCTTAAAAGTGATGAGCCTATAAAAAGAACAATGAGTTTTAGAAAAACCAATGAAGGTTGGAAACTTTGTGATTAACTCAATGAATGTGCGTTTTTGACGTAAAAAAGTTATGAAAGAATTAAAAATAGGAAGTTTGTTGATAGGAAAAAAAGCCTATTTGGGAGTAATACTTGGTTTTTTTTTAACAGGAATGGTATGGAGTACCTTCCTTTTTGATAAAGATCATGATTTAATTCCTGTGATGATAGTGATCACCGCCTTGATTTGGGCTTTTATTATTCCGAAGATAAGGAAACATGTTAAATACGATAAAAAATAAAATAATTATATTATGGAAGAAAATATTAGAGTTCGATATTCCGACAAGGAATTGGAAGAGTTTAGAGCTCTTATCGAAGAAAAAATCAAAAAGGCTCAACATGATTTAGAGCTTTTGAAGAGTGCCTATATGAACAGTGCGACCAACGGCACCGAGGACACGGCACCTACGTTTAAAGCGTTTGAAGAAGGATCCAAAGTAACCAGCAAGGAGGAAAATACAGCATTAGCTATTCGTCAAGAGAAGTTTATTCGTGACCTTAAAAACGCTTTGATTCGTATTGAAAATAAAACCTATGGGGTTTGTCGTGTAACTGGTAAACTTATAGACAAACGTCGCTTACTTGCTGTTCCACACGCTACGCTGAGTATCGAAGCGAAGAATATGCAGTAGATTAACAAAAAAGGACTGTCCTAACGTTTTCCGGGGCAGTCTTTTGTTTTTTCTCTTATCCTGAAATAGCGGTACACAGAAGAATCGTTCTATGAAACGCCTTTAAAGGAAAAGGTGTGCTCAATTCATAAAGATAATTTTATGGAGGAAAATGTTACAAAATTCGATATTCCTTTTACGTGTATAGACTAAAATGTGAATGTATTCTTAAGAAATAATGTGTTAAAATTTCGTTTTTTTTTTTTTTTGCTTACCTTTGTAACATATAAGGGGGATTGTACAACTGATGAGACAAGTTATTCTGTGAGAATTCTTCGGTGTTCTGCGGTTGTGTAAAGAAAATATAGAATATGAGGAAGAAGGAGAAGTATTGCAATAGACATTTTACGTTTTTTAGTTTTGTGTTTGTTTTACTCGTAATGACCGCTTGTACAAGTGAATACGGGGAAATTAAAAACATAAAATCAGGTGAAATAACTGAAACTGTTGAATTAAGAGCAACGGACAGTGTTGTGTACCATCTTGGTTCATCAGTTTCGCATATCATGACGGCGTTCGACTATAATTTAGAGAAACAAATCTTTTCCTTTTATGCTTCCGATACGGTCTATCGTTACAAAAAAGATGTTTTGTATGACAAGATTCCTGTACGCAAACGCCATATAAATTCATTTTCAAGTAAAGAAGGTTTTTTATGGGCTGTTGATTATAACGGCAATAGGCTTTTTAAAGTCGATTCGTTGGGAGGAATTGTGAAAGATTTAAAAATAAAGGAAACTATAAAATATTTCCCTCTTCCCATAACAAAAACAAGCCCAATTATAGAAGATAAAAACAAAGTATACTTCTTTGGTAACATCAGCGGAGAATATTCGGATGAAAATGAAGAAAACAGAAGAGTTATGGGAGTATATGACTTGGAAACGCAGAAATTATCTTGCTTTGTTGCTTATCCGAAAGAGTATGAACATAATTTCGGAGGAGGATTGTTCCGTTGGGTATATGCCGACTATAATTCTAAGGAAAGAAGAATCATCATCAGTTTTCCAGCCTCGCATTCACTATACGTATATGACATAGATAATCTTGAAAAAGGGGTGTCGTTTTACGCAGGGAGTAGGTTTATCGAATCCATTAAATATCTGAAATCGCCCAAGATGTTTCCGATTGATACAGAAACAAAAGTGAGACATTTTGCAGAAACGCCGAGTTATTCAAGGCTTATTTTTGATCCATTTCGGGAGGTGTACTATCGTATAGCTGAGCAGGGTACCGTTTACGAAGGAATGGTTGGGTGGTCTAAGGAAATATCTGTAATTGTTCTTGATAAGACATTTAAAATTATAGGGGAGACCTTTGTAGGCAAATGTCTAAGTAATTATAGATATGCCATTTATGTTGATCAGGAAGGTCTTAAAATTCCTGTTCAATCTTCCGAAGATGTGTTGATTTTCAAAAACTATGAATTATGCAATATACAAAAATAATTTTTTATTTGTTTTTCTGTTTACTCGTTGGTTGTGATTCTGGCAGAGAAATATTTAAGAAACAAAATTAAGTTGTCATTGGATAATTCTTATGTTGACACAAATAATGATTTTATAAAGATAACAGCTAAAGAAATGAAGATATATCCGTACAGGATTGTTTTGAAAAACGGAAAAATAGAATCTATAGAATACAGCAAAGATGGGAACGAGATTTTTAATTAATTTGTGTTATTTTTTTCTTGTGATATTCGTGTCTTGTGAAAGTCATACGGAGAAACAAGCAGAATATGAAGCAGTACTTGATTTGAAGGAATCAATGGGGGTTGAAAAATTGTCTATAAAGCCTTTGGAGGCTACTCAAATGATTCCACTGGAGTTTACGAAAAGATCAGTTTTGCAAAGTGCATATATTGAGGGTGTTACCGATGAATATATTGTTGTTAGAAATGGAAATAGTTTGATTTTTTTTGATACGCAGGGGAAATTTTTATCAAAGATTTCACGTATGGGAAATGGCCCAGAGGAGTATATTGAGAATACGTATAGTTGGATCGATTTTGATAAAAAAGAAGCTCATGTGTATGACTTGCACAGAAAATCTGTTAAAAGATATGATTTTTCAGGGAATTTTATAGAAGAGAAGAAAAACGTTCATTTATGGTCATTTACTGAATTAAGTTCGGATAGATTTATTGCTTACAACGATATGCTTTCGAACTTTGAATTTACCATTTATGATAAAAATTGGAATGTTAAGGATTCTATAATTGAAAGGAAAGATAAATTTAATATAAAAGATTTTAACGTAATTAAAAGTTTCCAAATAAGCAAAAACAACATCTTTTTTTACAACGCCCCGATTATTTATCAAAGTAAAAATGGGGGGATGTTTCCTAAAATATTTTTAGAAAAAGGAAATTTACAGATTCCTGATGAAATTCACTATGATCTCAGTAGAAAAAATGAAAAACAACGATACATTTGGAATGATTTTGTTACGTTGGCGGGGGATTATTTATTTCTCTCCTATTATTACGATAATAAAAAATATGACGATATATGGAATGTGAAAAATCAAAAGCTTTTATATCGTAACACTATATCATCTCCTGATGAATTGCCTGGAGTTCCAATCTCTGTGAACGGAGAGGAAGTAAGAGGCTGGATTCGATATTTTGAAAATGATATGTTCTACTTTGTAGTTTCGGAAGGTGAGCAAGAAAAATTGAATGTAGATAACGAAGAAAATCCGATAATTGTGGTTACTGATCTAAAAACATTTGAGAAAAGTTTTTCAGAGTAAAGGCTCATATTCGTAAATGTTATATACAAATTAAACGGTAATTTATCTAAGTAAACTACATAAAAAGCACTTTATCAAAGTATTAAGAACTTCGATGAAGTGCTTTTTGTATATTCAGTTGTCGGAAAATTTAGCGATAAAACCACAGTGTAAATATCTAAGTTTGTACTGTGGTTTTGTTACTAATTTGTTGAATCCCGTGTCACTTTTAATTATTTCTACAAGTATTCTACCTTCAAATTCTGAATTTTTCCATTGAATTTGTTAAGTTTTTTGAGAGGAAAGACTAAGGTTTGTATCCATTTTCGTGCTTTTTCTTTTAGATGAGCATCGTCCTTATGCGGGATGATTCCAAGAGTTTGCACTAATTTTCCGTTCACAAAAAGTGAAGTGCTTTTGTTGGTTCCTTCGATGCTTATTTTTTGTAAACTGTTCGTTGGCAGGATGTAGTTAAACTGATAGTCGTATCCATCACGGCTAAATCCTATTTTTCCGTCTTTGTCTCTCAAATAGAAAGTAGCATGATCAGACGTGAACAGAGGAGTGTTTTTTGGATTTTCTTTTACTAAGATGTCGAAACTCACACGATAGTCATAGCCTATATCCGTTAGGGATTGGTTTAGATTTTTGTTCTGCTTTGGTTTTTTCACCTCGAAAACTACTCCTTTTTTGGATTTTGCAGGTCGTGCAAGTAAATTTGTAGCAGGAGCTTCGCTCAGTAAGTGACGTTTTTGGTCGAATTCCTCAAAGGAAACCGTCGTGTTTTTGCCATCCCACATTTTTACTGAAAGTGTTTGCATAGCAGGGAATAAACGGTGGTAAACATCTTGCTGGCTGATACCATTACCCACATGGTCATTCCATACGGCAAACATACCTCCTTTTATGCGTGGATGTTTTTCTTCAAATACTTCTTTTCCAATCATGGCAGGAGTCCATTTTTCATATAAGTTTTTGATGTTCAAATAATCATAGTAATATCCTGCTGCAGGAACAATGTACAGCCATCCATCAGGAACGCTAAGCACGTCGTACCCCAAAGCTATCATATCACGTGGTTCAGCATATCCGTTGTACCAGCAAAGCATCAAAACATCATCTACTTTCACAGGGGTTTCTCCTTTTGCGTGAGTCAAAGCTCCCCAAAGAGCTACTTTTTTGCCGAAACTTTCTATGTATTTAATATAATAATCTGTGAAATAACGGAATTTTTCAACTACTTTTTGGTCTTTATTACTGTATTCATCCGTACCAATATGCACCAAAGGATTTACAAATACAGGTTTTTCCCCTTCTAAATATTCTTTGAACAATTTGTCGAAGAATTCATAGGTTTTGGGGTGAAACAGATCTACGTGGTCCTTACCGTATTCATCGCTTCCTATTTCAGGTAAATAGTGCGTAAATGCCAAGGTATGAGCAGGAGCATCAATCTCAGGGATTACAGTAACCCCTTGTTTTAGAGCGTCTATTTGGAATTGACGAAACTCCTCCTTGGTGTAATATCCATCTTTAGCGGAAAGTCCAGGGAAAGTGGTGCTTTCCAATCGGAAAGCTGAATAGGTTTTGTTCCAATCATCATTGAAAAATTGCTTAAATCCGTTATCGTTCAAATGCACTTGAAATACGTTCATCTTGTAGTAAGCCATTGTTTTTACTACCGATTTTAGGTAATCCAAGGTGAAGAACTTACGTCCTACATCGAGCATAAATCCACGCATCGGGTAGTCTGGATAATCAATAATTGTTCCGCAAGGTAATTGAGCAGATTGCTCGGTAAGTTGCAATAGCGTTCGTGTTGCCCAAAAAAGTCCTTGTGGAGAGTTAGCACTTACTCTTACTATTTGTCCGATTTCTATTTTGTAGGCTTCCTCGCCTTTATCAGTCAATATGGATGGATTTATTTCGAAATGAATATTAGCGTCGTTACTTTTTATTTTCAGTTGTTTGCCAAACATTGTTTCGAAATCATCAGCAAAAATTTTGACGATTTCACTTGATTTTTCATCCCCCGAAAGGGTTGTTTTTTCTGATAAAGTAAACGCACCATCGGATTGCGTCCATTCTCGAAGTTCGGGGATTACAAAGGGTTTTTGGTTTTGTGCTACCGCCACTAAAGACAATAACATCATCATCAGGAAAGAAGATATTTTATTCATAAGAGATTAATTTTGGTTTCATCGCAAAAGTACGGAAGAAAAAAACAAAAAGCTAATGTTAAACCCAAAAATGAAGAAAATGTACGGAGTTGGATTGCACTCATAAAGTTATTCAAAATATATTTTTTTGATTATAAGAGTTTTGAATATTTTATTAAATGGTTGATAAACAGATGATGTGTAAGTTCGTTGTGAGTGTATAACGATAGATGTTCATATTCTTCATAAAGATAATTATGCTTTGCGTAGGATTTTTTCTGTTTTTTACTATCTTTGTGCTTTGACAATCAAGAGGATGTAATTCTATCATTATTTGGTATGTTATACGACTACAACTTTGTTCTCTGAAGATTGTTTTTATCTTATTGTATTCTTTACAATATATTTTTTTATGCGTTTTTACTGTCCACTAAAGGTTGAAATTTTGAAAGGTAGTTTTTTAAAGATTGATTTTAGCGTAAAATGACTAATTTCTAAATTTTTTAAACATATTGGGCATTAAAAAATCCTTATAAAAGCAGAAAACTATGGCAACATTTAAACTTACTGATGAAATCATTGAACAAATTGAAATGTTCATTGAAGAAAAACGCAATCGAGAGTTAATTTCTTTGTTCGAAGAGATGCACTATGCAGACATTGCTGAAATTATTAATGAACTCGATGTTGATCAAGCGATTTATATCATTCGTTTGATAGGTAAGGATAAAACTGCTGATATCATCACCGAATTAGATGAGGAGTTCCGTGACAAAATTTTCGAAAAATTATCCGCCAAGGAAATTGCCGATGAGTTGATTGAGTTGGATACCGACGATGCTGCCGATATCATTTCAGACCTTCCCGAAGAGCGAAAAACTGAGATTATTTCTTACATCGAAGATGTGGAACACGCCAAAGATATCGTTGATTTATTACGATACGACGAAGATACCGCAGGGGGGTTGATGGCAAAGGAGTTAGTGAAAGTAAACGAAAATTGGAATGTACTCAAATGTGTAAAAGAGATGCGTGAACAGGCTGAGTTTGTCAAACGAGTACATTCAATTTATGTGGTAGATGATAATGATGTTTTGAAAGGACGTTTATCACTCAAAGATTTGCTCACAACTTCCACACGTTCCAATGTGAAGGATATCTATATACCAAAGGTGGATTACGTCTATGTTACAGACAGTGCTGAGGACGTGGCTCACATTATGTCGAAGTATGACTTAGAGGCGATTCCTGTAGTGGATGAGATGAAACGCTTGGTCGGGCGTATCACCATTGATGATGTGGTCGATGTTATCAAAGAGGAAGCCGAAAAAGATTACCAATTAGCTGCAGGGATTACCCACGATGTTGAAGCCGATGACAGTATTTGGAAACTTACCAAAGCCCGTCTACCATGGCTATTGATTGGAATGTTTGGCGGATTGGGGGCTGCTAGTATCATTAACGGATTTCAGGATGCGATGAATAATTTTCCTATATTATTGATTTTCATTCCTTTAATACAAGCTACAGCTGGAAATGTGGGTGTGCAGTCCTCTGCTATTATCGTGCAAGGGTTGGCCAATAACTCCATTGATAGTCAACTCTGGGGACGATTATTAAAAGAATTCATGTTGGGACTCATCAACGGACTGGCTATTGCGGCTATTGTGATTTTGGTGAGCCATTTTCTTTTCGAAGCTGATTATATGGTAAGCACTACTGTTGCCGTTGCGTTGGTTACCGTGATTGTGAATGCAGCTATTATCGGTACTTTTATCCCGATTTTTCTACATAAACGAGGTATCGACCCTGCAGTGGCTACAGGACCTTTTATCACCACTAGTAACGATGTTTTAGGAATTCTAATCTATTTTTCAATTGCAAAGATAGTGTTAGGATTTTAGTTAGAAAGTGAAAGTTACGAATTTTCTTGTATTTTATGTTTTCATATTTAGTAAGTTACGTGTTTTTTGTTCATGTGAATGATTTTTCCGTATCGTAAAATGTTTTTCTATATGTACGTTTATAATTTAACCGTAGTAGTTAGTAATGAAATTTTTGAGTTGTGGTTCAATTGGCTCAAAACCGATTATATCCCAAAAGTAGAAGCTTCAAAAAAAATCAATAATACTCGAATTTTTAAAGTATTAAACACTCCATCGGATGTAACTTTTGCGTTACACCACGAAACTCAACATCCCCAGGATTTGTTGGATTTCATTACAAAAGATATCCCTCATTTTCAAGTGCTTAGTCATAATCTTTTTGGAGAAAAAGCACTGATGTTTGGTACGGAATTAAAGGAAATTTTTTTATGACAAGGTTCATTTAGTTGATAAAAAGCAAATAACATTCAGTAAATACAATAGTATAAAGAGTGCTTTTTATGTTGTAAAATAAAGATATTTTCTATTTTTGCGACAAGAGTTAGCATATTAGATCTCTGTCCGTAAAGCAATGCCTCCACAATTACGTTTACATTTTATTGTTTTCCTTTGGGGATTTACCGCAGTTTTAGGAAAACTTATTGGTTTGGATGCCTACCATTTGGTTTGGTACAGGATGTTTTTTACTTCGATAATTTTGATAGGATTTGTTGCTGTGTTCCAAAAGCAAAGTATTTTTATTGAACGAAGTTTGGCTGTACGACTTATTGGTATCGGAAGCCTGATGGCTATCCACTGGTTGCTTTTTTTTCAATCTATCAAAGTGTCGAATGTGTCAATTACGCTGTCATGTATTTCTACAGCTACTTTGTTTGCAGCTTTCATTGAGCCATTAGTATTTCGTAGGCGTATTGATTGGACTGAAATTGTTTTGGGAATTGTAATTACTACTTGTATGTTGCTCATTTTCAAAACTGAAATGCGCTATAAGGAAGGGATTATCTATGGTATTTTATGTGCTATTTTTGGAGCTATATTCAGTGTTTTTAATGGTCGTGTACATGGGAAAACCTCTTCAGCAAACATCATTACTTATGAAATTTTCGGAGGTTTTTTCATGCTTACCATCTACTACCTTTTCTCGGGAGATTTGGAAGGAGTTTCGCATATTTCTGTAAATGATTTCTGGTGGACCTTGTTGTTAGCCAGTGTTTTTACTGCTTATCCAATGTTTGAGTCCATTCGGTTGATGCGACATATTTCTCCATTCACGCTTATTTTAGCCGTCAATTTAGAGCCTGTGTATGGAATTATTCTTGCCTATTTCATTTTTGGCGAATCGGAAAACATGAATCCGATATTTTACGTTGCATCGGGAGTGATGATTCTTTCAATTATTTTGAACGGAATTATTAAAAATCGGAGATAATTCATCCTGTTAAAAAGATTTAAACTTTGTTATTATTTTCTTACTACAACCTTTTCTTAAACCCATTCAGACGTGAGATGTTTGTATTTCGGTTCTGTAATTTGTAAATTAGCCTCACAAATTTTAAAAATACGTTTATAATGAAAAATAACACAGCATCTTTTATCAGAAAACGTTTCGGAGCGTTACTGTTTTTATTTAGCTTACCCATCTTTGCTCAGATTCAGAAAGTTGAACCTCCGTTTTGGTGGGCAGATATGCACCATAGTGAATTACAAATAATGCTTTACGGTAAGAACATCGGACAATTTTCAGTCGAAAGTGAATTGCCGATAGTGAATGTTACCAAAACAGAGAACCCAAACTATATTTTTGTTACTGTCGATACTAAGAATAAACCCGAGGGTAATTACAAAATCACATTGCTTAATTCAAAAAGAAAAATAACTACATTCAATTACGAACTTAAAAAACGTCGCGAAGATTCCGCATTGCGAAAAGGGTTCGATAGTTCGGATGTCATTTATTTGCTGATGCCCGACCGATTTGCTAATGGTAATCCGCAAAATGATTCTAATCCGAAACTCAATGAAAAGGCCGATAGAAAACTCCCTGGGGGAAGACATGGAGGTGATATTCAGGGAATTATAAATCATTTGGATTATATTAAATCCTTGGGAGCTACTGCCATATGGAGTACACCAATGTGCGAGGACAACGATGAAACTTATTCTTATCACACCTACGGACAAAGTGATGTGTACCAAATAGATGCACGTTACGGGACTAATGAAGACTACAAGCGACTTGCTTCGGAAATGCACAAACGCGGAATGAAACTCATCAAAGATTACGTAACCAATCATTGGGGTTGGAAACATTGGATGATTGATGATTTACCTACGTATGATTGGATTCATCAGTTCCCCGGTTATGCTCAAAGTAACTACCGCATGAGTACACAAATGGACGTAAATACTTCTGAATTTGATAAAAAATATTGTGTCAGTGGTTGGTTTGTAAAATCAATGCCTGATTTAAATCAGAGTAACCCATTGGTGTTGAATTATTTAATACAAAATGCAATATGGTGGATAGAATATGCCGACTTGGATGGACTTCGAGTGGATACTTATTCCTACAACGATAAAGAACCAATTGCTCGGTGGACGAAAGCTATTATGGATGAATATCCTAATTTTAATATTGTAGGAGAAGTATGGCTACACGATCAAGCACAAATATCGTACTGGCAAAAAGATAGCCCTATCAGTGCCATTCAAAGTTATAATACGTATTTGCCATCTGTTATGGATTTTACGTTGCACGACGCTATTGGAGAGGCTTTTCGCGCGACTCCTTCGTGGGATAAAGGAATGATACAGATTTATGATAACTTTGTAAACGATTTTTTGTATAAGGATATTAATAATTTATTGATTTTTGCTGAAAATCACGATACATCACGTATTAATGAAATCTATCAAGATGTAAAAGATTACCAATTGATAATGACTCTTTTAGCTACAGCTCGAGGCATCCCTCAACTCTATTATGGAAGCGAAATTGGAATGCGAGGTGATAAAAGTAAAGGAGATGCTTACATACGTCAGGATTTCCCAGGAGGTTGGGCTGATGATAAACAAAATGCGTTTACACCAGCTCAACGAACTGAAGAACAGAAACAATATTTTAATTTTACGTCCAAATTATTCAATTGGCGAAAAACAAAACCTGTGATCCACTACGGAAAAACTAAACAATATCTGCCTCAGGATGAAGTGTACGTTTATTTCCGATACACAGAAACTGAATCGGTTATGGTAATTATTAACCAAAATAAAGAAACGCAAATGCTTGATTTAAATCGTTTTGATGAAAGTCTAAAAGGGTTCTATGGAGGAAAAGATATTATCTCAGGCAAAAATATTACATTGCAAAAGGACTTACAAATAGCAGGAAAAACAGCAATGGTGATTGAACTGCAGTAAATTTATATAACATTTAATAATCAATCGATTACGAGTAAAGTAGTCGATTGATTTTTGTTTATTAAAAACTTCAAGGATACGATGCAGTTTCTTATGCAGAGGTTATTTACTTCTGAAACAATAACTGACTTTACTATTTCGATTATGCAGATATCCAAATGATTAAGTAAATCAAAAAGCCACACTTAGTAAAAATTATTTAATTTTCCTTCTCTTTTTTGTGAAAAAACTTTCCGAAATTGTGTTTTTTGTATTACTTTTACACCTCGAATCATTTTTTTAATTTACGTATGGATTTTGTTAGACTTTACATCAAGAGAATTTCATATAGTCATTCCCAAAACGAGGCTTTTGTTTTGATCCTACATGAGTTAGAGTCCGATTTGAAATTGCCTATCGTCATCGGGGCTTTTGAGGCTCAGGCAATTGCATTGGAATTAGAACGAAATGTGGTTCCTCCACGCCCGTTGACGCATGACTTATTTAAGATTTTCGCCAAAAAATTCAATGTAAATATTACTAAAGTAGTTATTAATCGATTAGAAAACGGTATTTTTTACTCCAATATGGTTTGCGAACGAGATGGAGAGGAGCATATTATTGATGCTCGTACCAGTGACGCCATTGCATTAGCTTTACGATTCAATGCACCTATTTTTACACACCGTTTTATATTACAGAAGGCAGGAATTTACATTCCTGAACCCAATGAACCACAACCTCAATCTCCGACTCTTCACATTGAGGATGATGAAAAAATACAAGAGAAAAGAGCTCGTTTCAAACGACATTCAATGAGTGAGTTAAAGAGAATGCTTGAGGAATGTATTGAGAGTGAGGATTATGAATTAGCGGCAGAGTTGCGTGATGAGATAACTCGAAGAGAAACAGATGATTAATACAAAAATAGATGCACTTATTAAATAAGAATGGCGTAAAATGAGTTTTTATCACTATTTTAATGATTATAATCATATGTTGGGGCAATACGATTGTTACAAAGTCTACGAAAACTCATTAAAGCGAATTTTGAAAAACTTGACTAATGTAGAATAATAAAAATATACGTATGAGAACGATACTAATTCTTTTTCTTTTCCCGTGGATAGGAAAGGCTCAAAGTTCAGAAGTTATGTCACAAACAATTCCAAGCCAAGGATTTACCTTTGAGAGTTTATGGCGAGGAGTTCTTGGAATGGTGGTTTTATTGGCTATAGCCTATTTGTTTAGTAGTAACCGAAAGAAAATCAATTGGAAAACTGTTGGAATTGGACTCGCCTTGCAATTATCTCTGGCCGTTGGGGTGTTGAAAGTTGATTTTGTCCAAGCGATTTTCGAGAAAATCGGAGGGGTGTTTGTTCTTATTTTAGACTTTACTAAAGTGGGAAGTGAATTTCTTCTTGGTGGATTATTAGACGCGTCCACTTACGGGTTTATCTTCATATTTCAAATACTACCTACCATAATTTTCTTCTCTGCACTAACTTCGCTTCTCTTCTATTTGGGTGTTATTCAGATTGTTGTGCGAGGAATGGCATGGGTGCTATCCAAATTCTTAGGAATTTCAGGAGCTGAGAGTTTATCGGTAGCAGGAAATATCTTTTTAGGACAAACAGAAGCTCCCCTAATGATTAAAGCATATTTACAAAAAATGACAAAATCAGAGGTGCTATTGGTCATGATTGGTGGTATGGCAACTGTTGCAGGAGGTGTTTTAGCTGCTTATATCGGATTTTTAGGAGGAGACGATCCTCAGTTGCGATTGATCTTTGCGAAGCATCTGCTAGCGGCATCCGTAATGGCAGCTCCTGGAGCCATTGTGATTTCAAAAATATTGTATCCGCAAACTGAAAATTTTTCAAATGAATCCAAAGTATCGGTAGAAAATGTAGGTTCAAACGTATTGGATGCTATCGCTAACGGAACTACCGAGGGATTAAAATTAGCTGCCAACGTAGGAGCTATGCTACTTGTTTTTGTAGCTTTCATTGCGATGATAAACTACATTTTCGGTTGGATTGGCGATATTACTTCGCTTAATACAATCATTAGTGAGAATACTTCCTACAAGTCTCTGTCATTGGAAATGATTCTTGGAGTGCTATTTTCACCTCTGATGTGGCTCATTGGAGTAGCTAAAGAGGACATGATGCTAATGGGACAATTGTTAGGTGTTAAATTGGCATCGTCTGAGTTTGTGGCATATACGCAGTTAGCAGATTTAAAGAACGTGGCTTCTGCTTCACATTTAATGTACGACAAATCCATTATCATCGCTACCTATATGCTTTGTGGATTCGCTAATTTTGCATCAATCGGCATACAAATAGGAGGCATAGGCTCGTTGGCTCCTACACAGCGGAAAACATTGTCAGAATTTGGATTGAAAGCCGTTTTAGGTGGTTCGTTAGCGTCTCTTTTGTCGGCAACCATTGCAGGGATGATTGTAGGTTAAACATCTTCGGTTTCCGATAGATGTACCAATTCTACACCTGCCTTTTTGAGGAAATCAATTCCCTCATCATCTTTGTAAAGTTCTTTGTAGACAACTCGTTTAATCCCCGATTGGTGGATGAGTTTACTGCATTCTTTGCAAGGCGACATGGTAATGTAAAGTGTTGCCCCTTCTGACGATTGGGTTGAAGCCGCAACTTTCATAATTGCATTAGCTTCAGCATGAAGTACATACCATTTCGTATCTCCATTGTTGTCTTCACAACAATTATCAAATCCTGTTGGAGTGCCGTTATAACCATCGGAGATAATCATTCGATCTTTAACGATGATTGCCCCCACTTGCTTACGCTTACAGTGTGATAATTTAGCCCATTCCATAGCCATTCGCATATAGGCTTTGTCGTAACGTATTTGTTTGGTATTCAATATGTTCATAATCTTATCTTAAGAATTCTATGTTTCCGTTCGAATCAAAAAACACCAATCGAGAAGGTGACTTTACTTTTGTATCCATTTGGCGATATCGCACCACGTAATCGCAGTTATGAATAATCTCGGCTTCTATTTCTTTGAAAATCTTTGGAGTAGGTTTGCTACTAATGTTTGCTGAAGTGGAGACTATCGGTTTTCCGAACTGTCGGATGATTTTTTGGCAAAAATCATCTTGAACTAAACGTATTCCAATCGAATTATCTACTGCGATAACGTTTTTTGCTAAATTTTTTGCTTTTGGATAGATTACTGTTGTAGGTTCAGGGTTCTTTTTAATAAAATCAAACACTACATCAGCAACATCTTCTGTGTAATCACGTAACATTTGTTCAGAATCTACCAAAACGATCAAACTTTTGCTTTCGTTTCGTTGTTTTATACTAAAAATTTTAGTTACTGCTGCTTCATTAGTGGCATCGCAACCAATCCCCCAAACTGTATCCGTTGGATAAAGTATTGTTCCTCCATTAGTCAGCGTTTCCACCGTTTTTTTGATATCTTTTTCCATTGTTATTTTCGTCTGATTCTGAATACTTTTACCATGAATAGAATAACTCCAAAAACGTAACTTTTCTCCACAGCTTTACTCAAATTTCCTTTTGGAGTAACTAACCTTAGTGAAGTTTTCTCAGTTGTGAGATCTTTCGACGAGAAACTTTCGTATTTTTGTGGCGAATATACTCAAAAAAAATGTATTTAGGAATCATTTCTTTTTTTAAAAGTTTTTCTTTCTTCAAAGGCATACTCAAAACTATAGCAGTTATGGTACCTATTGGAATAGGTTGGTACTTTAATGCTTTGGAAGTAGGTCTCCCAATAGGGCTAACCATTATTGCTATTTCACCGAGTGATATTCCTGGAAATCGTAAGCATCACATCGGAGGGTTACTCGTGGCAACACTTTTGGCAATGATGAGTTGCCTTTTCGTGAATTTAGCCTTTCCATACTTTTATATCTTGTTGATAACCATATTTTTACTAACGTTTTTCAATGCCTATATTTCCCTTTATGGGCATCGAGCTTCCATGGTAGCTTTCTCAGGATTATTCAGCATTGCATCAACTTTATCGCACATTGAGCAAGGCGAAGGCATTTTTTTACATCTATTGTATATATTCATCGGTGGGGTGTGGTATATCTTGCTAGTTATGTTCTATTTATGGATAAAACCGCGTCAATACAGTGAGCAATTGTTGGGTAAATGTTTTTCGCTTACAGCGGATTTTTTTTCGGTACGAGCCCGTTTGTTGCTGTCCGAGGACAGAGATGAGGGATTTAAAAAAATGATTGATTTACAGACTCTTCTGAATGAAAATTACGAAAAATTGCGTGATGTTATTCTCAATTCACGTAGTAAATCAGGTAAAACCGATTATTTGCAGAGACAATTTTTAATGTTCATTGAATTGGTGGATATTTTTGAATTAGCTCTGGCAAATCCTGTGCAATATGAAAAAATTGACAAGGAATTTGCTGAAAATAAGGATATATTACGATTTTATTCCGATTTTTTAGAAGAACTTTCTCGGCAGTTACAACAAATGTCGGTTTATATTGGTTCTCGCAAGAGTGTTCAGTTGGATAATTCGCTACAAGAAAAGCTGTTGCTCATACAACAAAAAAATAATGAGTTTAAGACGCAAAACAATAGAGACTCGGACAAAGAAAAAGTATTAACTATTCGAAATTTTTACATCTATATTGAAAATCAGTATAATTCTATTGAAAACATACGAGTTATTTTTGAAAATTATTACCAAAGTAATATAGGCAAACGTGATGAAGAGAGCTATCGAAAGTTTGTAAGTTCCCAAAGCTATTCATGGAAACGACTGAAAGATCATATTTCGTTACAATCATCTTTCTTTAGACACTCCATTCGAATTTCAATAACAACTCTAATTGCTTTTCTAATAGGCGATTATTTTTCGATTAGTAATGCGTATTGGATTGTGTTAACTTTGTTCATCATTATGCGTCCTGGGTTTGGGCTTACCAAAGAGCGGTCGCTCAATCGAATTTACGGAACAATTTTAGGTGGAGTAGTCGCTTTTGCGGTAATATATCTCTTTCCGAATCCGACTTTACATCTTTATGTTGGGGTACTTTGTATGCCCATTGCTTTTGGATTGATGCAGGAGAATTATATGTACGCATCTATTTTCATCACCATTAGTGCTATTTTTATGTTTGCATTAGCTTCGCCCGATGTTTATGCTGTGATTCACGATCGAGTACTCGATACGGCTATCGGTGTAGGACTTGCGTTCGTGGCTAACTACCTGATTTTGCCTACGTGGGAGTACCGAACCTATGGCGAAGCTATTCAGAAATCCATTCGCGCAAACATTGGCTATTTGAAGCAAGTGAAGTCCGTTTTTAATACAGATCAAGTTATTACCAATGCGTATAAAATATCTCGAAAAGAAGCATTTTTAGCACTTTCCAATCTCAATGCTACTTTCCAGCGGATGATGCAAGAGCCTAAATCCAAGCGAAATAAAACAGCCCTAACCTACGGGATTATCGTAATCCAGCAGTCGTTCCTTTCGTCTGTGGCTTCCTTGGGTGTTCGTTTGAAAGCTCATAAAACAACTTTCCCAAAAGACGTTTTTAACCAAGCGATAGATGATCTCATTACATCGCTCGAAATGAATTTAGCTTTACTTACAAACGAATTCACTGTAAATGTTCAGAATTATGAAATTTTCGTAGAAAATTTCCATAAATCTGTTCAAAATATTATTGAAAAACAGGAGCTTTCAAAACAAAGTCCAATTTCAAAGCGTGAAACCCAACTCTATCTGGAACAGTTCAAATATCTCTTTGGACTTGCTAAGAATTTGGAACAGGAGTTGAAAAAGTTATGAAATAAAATTAAAAAAGTTTGTCTTCAAAAAGAAAACAAACTTTTGTTAAAATATTATTGTAAATCTTCAAAGTTGAGATTAATGGTAGAGTTGTAGCCATCCATACTATAGCCTTGAAATGCTCTTGTTTTGAAATTTTTTTGGTGTCTTTCTGAAATAACTTCTTCACCTTTTTCCTCGAAAACGTAGCCTGTCATTTCATTGAGAATATCTTTAAATGGCTCAAAATCTTCTTTGTACAAGTAGATTTTATGTTTTTTGTAATGGAAAGAACCGTCTTCATGTGTGAATTTTTTACTTTCTGTGATTGTCAGATAATAATCCTTTGCACGTGTAGCTCTCACATCAAAGAAATAAGTTCTTCTTCCAGCTCTTAATGCTTTTGAAAAAATTTCTTCATTTTCTAAAAATTCTTTCTCTTCCATAGTTGTTTATTTAAAAATAATTGAAAATCATCTCTGGGCAAAAGTCTAAAAAAAACCTTAATTAGACAATTTTTTTTGCAAAAACATTCTCATATAAATTATTTTTTATGATAATTTTATGAATAAGAATAAAAAATATCTGTAAATCTTAAATTTATCTTAACGAGAAATACGTTAAATTTATATACGTTGAAGAAAACGTTTTCAGAAAGCTATGTTGTTGAGTTAATTTTTTTGAATGTTTCGTGTTGCTCAATCGCCAATTCTATTTTTTCAACTATTTGCTCTACACTTTCATTTTCGTAATCAATCTGTAAAGGGTCTTTAATGACCATGGATTGTTGAATACCTTTTTTCTTGAAGTTTATTCCTTTTTTGTCAAACGATCTGCGAAATCCGTCAATGACAATAGGCACAACGATGGGTTTATATTGCCTGATGATATGTGCTGTTCCTTTGCGTATTGGTTTCCAAGGAGATGTTGTTCCCTGAGGGAAGGTGATGACCCATCCATCATCAAGTGCCACCCCTATGTTTTCAACATCGCTTTGTTTCACTTCTCTTTGGATATCTTTACCTTTTTCTCGCCAAGTTCGGTCAACGGTGATGGCTCCTGCATATGCTAAAATTTTAGGTAATATGCCTGATTTCATCGTTTCAGAGGCCGCTACGTAATATATGTTCAGTTTTGGATTCCACAGATAACCAAAGCCTTTGAGTGAGTCTTTTCGTCCCTTTAAACTTGCGTTGAAAACATGCAACATAGCAGCCACATCGGCAAAATAAGTCTGATGATTAGAGATGAACAAGACATTGTTTTCTGGCAATTGACGGATGATATCCGAGCCTTGTATGTTTAGTTGATTGATTCCGTTGTAGCGTCGGTGTGTGATGAATCCAAAAACCCGAATTACCCAACGTTTTATCCATAAAATATGTCCAAAAGGATTTCTTTTAAGTAATTTCATAAGCGTATCTTTCTGGTTTTTAATTAATTACTCCGCTTCCAATAAGCTCGTCATCTTCATACCACGCTGCGAATTGTCCTTCAGTAATAGCACTTTGTGGCTCTTTGAAATCAATGTACAGCCCGTTAGCTACCTTGTGGAGAGTGGCTTTTTGAAGCGGTTGTCGATAACGAATGCGTACCATGAAGTCCTTACTATCTCCTGTTTTTAGAGCCAAATCAGGTCGTACCCAATGCATATCTTCTTCTCTGATGAACAGTGCTGAACGGAATAGACCTTGGTGAGTGTTGCCTTGACCTACGTAGATAATATTCTGATTTACATCAGTTTCTATAACGAAAAGTGGCTCAGGTGTACCTCCAACATTCAGTCCTTTCCGTTGCCCTTTTGTAAAGAAATGAGCTCCTTGGTGCTTTCCTTTTACTTTTCCATCAGTAGGCTGATACGTAAAACGCTTTGAACGAAATTCTAACTCACTTTCGTACGATTCAAAATTTAACTGTTGAAGCCGTTTTGTATATCCTTCCCAATCATTTGGAATTTCAATAATTTTTCCTTCTTTCGGGAGTAATTGTTGTTGTAAAAACTCAGGAAGACGTATTTTTCCAACAAAACATAAGCCTTGCGAGTCTTTCTTTTCAGCAGTTATCAGCCCTTGTGCGGACGCGATGGCACGAACTTCAGATTTTTGTAACCCACCAATTGGGAAAAGAGCTTTACTTAGTTGATTTTGAGATAATTGGCACAAGAAATAGGATTGGTCTTTGTTACTGTCCTTTCCTGCTAAAAGTCGGTATATTTTTTTTCCTTCAACATCCGCTTCCTCCTTACGACAATAATGCCCTGTTGCCACATAATCAGCACCTAAACTGAGGGCTAAATTCATGAAAACATCGAATTTTATCTCTCGATTGCACAGCACATCAGGGTTTGGAGTACGTCCATTTTCATACTCACTGAACATGTAATCGACGATACGTTGCTTGTAAGGCTCACTCATATCAACCGTTTGAAACGGAATTCCTAACTTTTCGGCCACTAATAGTGCATCATTACTATCCTCTAACCATGGACATTCATCTGAGATTGTTACTGAATCATCATGCCAATTTTTCATGAAAAGTCCAATAACCTCGTATCCTTGCTGTTGTAGCAAATAGGCAGCTACACTGCTGTCAACTCCACCACTTAAACCAACTACAACTTTTTTCATATTTTCTTATGCGAAAACTACTGTTTATTGTTAAAGAGTATGGAATAAGTAAAGATTATTAGCAACTACATTCCATACCGTTGTTTTTAATAAGCAACTTAGAACTTGCTTCTACACTTAAATTATTTTCGAAACGACTAATTTTTCAACCTCCATGATTTGTTGATTGATATTGTTTAGATCTATTTTTATGGGTGTATGCACGTAAAAGGTTATTTTATTTCCCAATCCCATTGGAAAAGCACCGTATTTGAGTACTTTCCATGAGTTGTTAATTGTCAAAGGCACTACATATCCATCAGGCATTTGTGACATAATGGCTTCTAATCCTTTGGTTTTGAAAGGTTTTGGTTTTCCGTCACGCCTTCGTGTTCCTTCAGGAAAAATAAACCCAGCATCATTGTTTGCTTGTAATGATTTACCAAATTCTATTAGCTGAGGTATAGCATTTTGTGGCTTACTTCGGTCAATTAATACTGAGCCATTATGGCGTAGGTTTATTGTTATACTTGGAGTTCCATTGCCTAATTCTTTTTTACCTACGAAGCGAATCGCATATTTTCGTAAAAACCAAATCAAGGGAGGAATGTCATACACACTCTGGTGGTTGGCAACAAAAATCAGCGGTGTGTTTTCAGGTAAAGGAGATTCAAATGTTAAATAAGAACGATTGCCTGTCATCCACATTACGTGTACTAACAAGAAATTCAAAAAATCGACTACTGCTTTATGCGTTTTTCTACCAAAAGCGTGAATCGCAATCCATTGTATTGGATGGAAAATAAGAAGTAAACTCCCAAAAATGAGATAATGCAGAGCACTAAGCGGATAGGATATTATTTTCATAGGATATAAAATAAAACAGTTTATCCCAAAAGGGTTGGTTTCATTCCAAATTTGCGAGGAATATTTGCATTATCGACTTACAAAAATTCCTCGCTCTTTCGGAATGATAGTGCTATACAAATTTGATTTTTCTAACACCTGTGTGGATTTCTGATTAACAGAACTCGTCGTAAGCCTGTTTCAAATTATCCGAAATAGTTTCAGCATAACGTCCTTCGATGTGATGACGCTCTAACATATGCACTAATTCTCCATCTTTAAATAAAGCTATGCTAGGCGATGATGGAGGGAAAGGGAACATGAAATTACGAGCTTCTTCCGTTGCCTCACGGTCAACTCCTGCAAAAACGGTTGTTAAATGATCAGGTTTTTTTGCGTTTTGAAGACTCTCAATCACTGCTGGACGTGCGTTACGTGCCGCACAACCACATACCGAATTCACTACAACTAAGGTTGTTCCCGATTGTTTCAATGCTTCCTTAACGGCATCAACCGTTTTTAATTCTTGAAAACCAACATTTGTTAGCTCTTCTATCATTGGTTTTACCAACTCTGGTGGATACATAATTTTATTTATATTTTTAGTTAGGGAGCAAAGATATGAAATTAATTTGAATTATAAGTTTTTTGTGATAGTAGGGTTGCTGGGAGAAGAATATATTTATTCGATTTTGTTCGATTCGCTTCGTTTTTTTTTGGTTTTTCAAAAAATATCCTTACTTTTATCGCAAACAAATTGATTCTGATTATGAAATACGAAAAAAAATCTACCGGAAATCTTCAAAATTTAGAGAACTCTTCACAGAAAATCCACGAGTCGCTCAAAGCCTTGAACGAACGTTACTACAACATTAATTCCTTGGCAAGATATATCGATATTTATCGGCTTTCTCAAAATGACCCCATTGAATTTTGGGAAACTATTGCCAATAACAATTTCCAATGGCGTAAGAAATGGGACTCTGTGTTAGAATGGGATAAAGAGAAAAGCGAGGTAAAATGGTTTTCAGGAGCAACGCTCAACATCACCGAGAATTGTATTGATCGACATTTAGCACATCGAGGCGAACAAACTGCGATTATCTGGGAACCAAACGATCCTAAAGCTCCTGTTAGAAAGTTAACATACAATGACTTAGCCAGAAATGTTTACCGAATGGCAAACGTACTGAAATCCCAAGGTATAAAAAAAGGAGACCGCGTGTGCATTTATCTTCCAATGATTCCAGAACTAGCAATTGCTGTGTTAGCATGTGCGAGAATTGGAGCTGTACATTCGGTAGTCTTTGCAGGGTTTTCATCGTCTTCATTAGCATCACGTATCAATGATGCTAACTGTAAAATGGTTATCACGGCAGACGGTGGATTGAGAGGAGAGAAAACAATACCTTTAAAAAATATTGTTGATGAAGCTCTTAAAGAATGTCAATGTGTTGAAAAAGTGTTAGTGGTGGAACATACGCACCAAAAAGTTACAATGTACTCTAATCGTGATATGTGGTTAGTACCTTTATTTCAAGAGGCTTCTGAATTTTGTCCCGCTGAAACAATGGAGGCGGAAGATATGCTTTTTATCCTATATACTTCAGGGTCAACGGGCAAGCCTAAAGGAATCGTACATACAACCGCAGGATATATGGTCTATTCAGCTTTTACCTTTAAGAATATTTTTCAATATTCGGATGGCGACGTGTATTGGTGTACGGCCGACATTGGCTGGATAACGGGACATAGCTACATCGTTTATGGGCCACTTTTGAATGGAGCTACAACTGTAATTTTTGAAGGTATACCTTCTTACCCTGATTTTGGACGTTTTTGGGAAGTTGTTGAGAAACATGAAGTTAGTCAATTCTACACAGCTCCAACTGCAATTCGTTCCTTAGCTAAGCAGTCGTTGGAGTTTCCTCAGAAATACGATTTGTCATCATTAAAAATTTTAGGATCGGTTGGAGAGCCTATCAATGAAGAGGCATGGCACTGGTACAACGATCACATTGGTAAAAAACGTTGTCCAATTACCGATACGTGGTGGCAAACCGAAACAGGCGGTATCATGATTGCTCCTATTCCGTTTGCAACACCAACCAAACCAACCTACGCCACTTTTCCTTTACCTGGGATTTTCCCTGTTCTGATGCAAGAAAATAAAGAAGAAGTTACTGAAAATTCTCGAGAAGGACATTTGTGTATTGCATTTCCTTGGCCGGGAATGGCTCGAACCGTTTATGGAGATCATCAGCGATATATTGACACTTATTTTTCGGCATATGAAGGAAAATATTTTACGGGTGACGGAGCTTTCCGTGATGAGGTTGGTTACTACCGAATTACGGGACGTGTGGATGATGTAATCATTGTTTCTGGTCATAATTTAGGAACAGCTCCTATCGAAGATGCTATCAATGAACATCCTGCTGTTGCAGAGTCGGCCATTGTAGGTTTTCCTCACGACATCAAAGGAAATGCTCTTTACGGTTTTGTGATTCTTAAAGATGAAACACGTGTGCATGACAATGTGCGTCGTGAAATCAATCAACTCATAGCTGATAAAATTGGAGCCATTGCTAAATTAGATAAAATACAGTTTGTTACTGGTTTACCTCGTACCCGTAGTGGAAAAATCATGCGTCGTATTTTACGAAAAATAGCTTCTAATGATGTGTCAAACTTAGGCGATACAACTACTTTGGTGAACCCTGAAATCATCGAAGATATTATCAAAAATGCTCTATAAAGTTAATGGAATGTTTTAGTTACAAAAAACACGTTTGATACATGTAATTTTCTGTGTATCAAGTTGTTTTAACTTTTGTAATATAGCTCAGTACGACAAAAAAATGCCGTATTGAGCTATTGCATATACGCAACTGAAACATATCCGATTAACATTCCAATAAAGAAAGATGTTGCAAAGTACAAGAATGTGAGTATCAATGATTTAAATATAGTTTTCGAAATGGGTTCCTCATATAAAATTTTGTTAGAAATTGTAAAATAAGTGACCAGTCCAGCCATGCAAATTACATACAATATCCAAAAAAAAGTATTTAGTCCACTCCATAAAAATATTCCCATCAAAATGCTTGTAAATAAATAGATTACCGTATGCAAATGCAAGGAATGAATTAGGTGTATGTACATTTTTTTGTATTTTTTTCGAAAGAAAATAAGCAACAATAGGGACACAAAAGGCATCATTAAAAGCATAGTGTAGGATGTGATAGATAAGTATTTCGCTATTTGTGTATCCGTAAACTCCGTCATCTGGGTTACAGTTCCGAAGGTAAAAACGCCCACTTGCTTGATCAAATTGCGGAGCTTGATATGTTCAAAACGGTCAAGCTCTTTCCATTTTGTTGTAATTAAGGAATCTGTTTGGGAACTATTTTCGTAAACGGTTTTTAATTCTTTGAGAGTAAGTTGATATCTTCCCACCCAAATAGTATCAAACTCAGGTTTTTTATTGAGAAATACTACATAGCTGGAAGCAATTTTTTGACTTCCTATACTAAATTGATTATCCAAAACTCCTACTCGAAAATCTGAGAATATATTTTTATCCGCCCAATTGTTGAAAGTTTTCCTGTTTAGATTATTCCATTTGTTTTTATGTTTGAAAATACTGTCAATAAATGATTTAATTTGGTCAGAATTTGCATCTTTTAGTTGCATATATTCAGCCTCCGTAATTTTCAATTGCGTGGACGTTACCGACTTATTAATACTTGTGAACAGACGTTGCATGAAACCCGAATGTGAAGCTTTTTGAAAAGAAAAACTCAAAATCACAAAGAAAATGAAGGAAAAAAATAAATACAATTTGAAAGGAGGTACAAAACGAATACGTTTTCCTTCTACGTATTGTTTGGTAATTTGTCCTGGGCGTAAGATTGTTTTGAGTGTGTTCCAAATTTTATTGTCAAAGTTGATGAACGACCCAAAAAAATCACTTGTTAATTCTTTGATAGAGAAATCATTATAATGGTTCTCTTGTCCACAATTATGGCAAAAATTATCCTGTGCCGAGAGCATCGTTTGGCAATTTGGACATTGACTAATTCGTTTTCTTCTCTTCATAAGTACTATCGCAGACTTTTATTGATATCTTCAATATACTGTAATAGCTCTTCTTTTCCCAATCTGCTCTCCGATGAAGTGACAAAATATGGTGGAAATTCCTCCCAAGTTTCCAGTAGAGTTTGTCTGTATGCTTCTACATTTCGCTCAATAGCATTGGGTTTTAGTTTGTCGGCTTTGGTAAAGATAATTGCGAACGGAATGCTATTTTCCCCTAACCAGTACATGAATTCTAAATCGATTTTCTGAGGTTCGTGACGCACATCTACCAAAACAAAAGCACAAACCAACTGGTGGCGTTTTTCAAAGTACTGTGTAATAAACTTTTGAAATACTTTTTTGGTGCTTTTTGAAACACGTGCATATCCATATCCAGGCAAGTCTACCAAAAACCAATTATTATTGATTTTGAAATGATTGATAAGTTGTGTTTTTCCAGGTCTGCCAGAAGTTTTTGCCAGATTCTTGTTGTTTGTGAGCATATTAATCAACGAAGATTTCCCTACGTTTGATCTTCCAATGAAGGCATACTCTGGAAGTGGTTCGTTAGGGCATTTACTTACATCGGAATTACTGACAACAAATTCGGCTTTGGTAATAATCATTTTTTTCTAAAAGTTTATTGGATTAAAAGCGAAAAATCACTGTATTTAGTGATTTTCCTTCTTAATTTAATGTATATTCTGTTTAATAAGCCAACTGTTTAGCAGTTCGTTAAACTTATCTGGATGTTCCATCATAGGGGCATGTCCACACTTGTCAATCCAGAATAATTCTGAATTGGGTAATAATTCGTGAAACTCCTCAGCCACACGCGGTGGCGTTACAATATCGTTTCTGCCCCAAATTAGGCAAACGGGAGTCGTCATCTTTGGTAAATCTTTTGCCATATTATGGCGAATAGCACTTTTAGCAAGAGCCAATGTTTTGATGAGTTTTCCTCGATCGTTGACGTCTCTAAATGCTTCATCTACAATCTCTTTGGTAGCGATAGCAGGGTCGTAAAACACCTCTTCACACTTCTTTTTGATAAACTCATAATCACCTCGGCGAGGGTAGCCATCGCCCATAGCACTTTCGTAAAGACCTGAACTTCCTGTCAATATAAGGGCTTTCACACGATTTGGGTGTAATTTAGTATAAAGCAAACCAACGTGTCCGCCTAAGGAGTTCCCCAACAGGATTACTTCCTCAAAATTTTTGTGCTTTATGAATTTGTGTAAAAATTTCGATAAAGTTTTAACAGATGTGGTAAGTAAAGACATTGAAAACAAGGGTAACTGAGGAATCACTACTTTATAGTTAGCTTTCGAAAAAAAAGAAATTACACCTTCAAAATTACTTAATCCGCCCATCAGCCCATGTAAGAGGATTATTGGGGTTCCTTCCCCTTTTTCAATGTATGAAAATTTTCCTTCTTGTTTTACTTCTGTTGTCATCTATTTTAAATGGAATTTTGTAAGCAAATATACTACTTAAATTCAAATTACACAGAAAAATCACATGTTTTTTTATTCAAAATCACATATTTTTTTGTTTTCTGTCATTTATTATGAAATTAACCGCTGATTTTTAACATTTTAAGTGTTTAAAAGTGATTTGTCTCAATGTATAACCATATTAAATAAAATTGTAAGCGAAATTAACAGACAGAATATTTTTAATGATAGTAATAGACGTTGTTAACGTGTGATGTGGTGGTAATTGAATTATGCAACACTCTGTTTGTCAATTATTTATTTTATTTTTTATAAGTAAGCCGACCACTAAGTTATAGCTTTGTATGCCGTGTTGTTGTTTGTTTGCTTTTAGAAAAGCGTCGTAACTGGCTTTGAAAATTGGCTCAGCTTTGTTTTCGTACTGCATCCAAAATTCCCGAACTTCTTTATAATTTTTGAAAATTCCCTTGTTAACTTTCGATGTAAATTCGTCGTATTTTTCAGGATTTACTTTGTAGACTTCGTTCAGCAGATAACGTAAGCCAAACAGCGAAGCACTGTATTTAAAATATTGATTTTCACTTTTTTGTGCAGATAAATATCCCAAATAATTAGCTTCATCCTCAGCGGCATACCCCATTTGGTGAGCAATTTCGTGACAGACTGTAACTGGAAGTGAGTAGCCTATGAGTTTTCCATTAACTTGAGCCTCGTTTGTGAATGGATTCAAGTAACCGCTGTAGCCCATGTAGGTCAAAAAGGCGCTGTACAGGGAAGGTTTAACGCTTTTTATACTGACAAAATCGGTGATTTTTTCGTAACCTAATGGATAACTTTGGTATGCAAGTTTATATATTTCTTTGTGAGAAAGCGTAAAATCTACCTTAACAGAATCCTCTTTTGCTAAGATTTTATGCAGGTTATTTGCTTCATTAACAAATAGTTGTGTAGCTTTATAAAGCTCTTCTTCGGTGTACTTTGTGTCTATCTGTAAAGTTTCGGACAGAGGTTTTCGAAAATAATTGAACCCCCAAAGGAAGAAAAAAGCAAACATCACCAACGCTACAAAAAAAAGTAATTTATCGAAAAACCAAAGTGGGCGTTTCCACAGATTCTTGCCCTTTCTCAGGATAAAATAAAGGATGTAACCTATTGAAATTGTGTAAAAAATGTCACCGAATGAAAACGGTAACCACCCCCATGTATAATGTTGAATGATGGCGATGTATGGATATATTCCTGTACTGTAAATGGATTCGGTCAATTCAGAATTGTTGCGAAAAACAATCCAGATACTCACAAAAAAAATGTAAAAAACATACTTGAGTTTCATTGATGATTTTAAGGTTTAGTATATAGATTTGAAATATTTTTCCAAATTAAGGGAGCTTCCAAGTAGCAAATTAACTTCTAAAGCACTAAAATTCACTCCTCAATTTCCAAAGAAACGATACGCTATAAACTGGTTTATTTGCGTGTATTAAAAAGTGACTTTTCTTTTGTTTTTTGCAAAAGTACAGATTTTTATGATTAACTTTGTACGCATATACGAAAAATAATTTATTAAACAACATTATATGAGTACAGAAATACGAAATTTAGATCCAAAGGCTTTGTGGGAGAATTTTGCAGATCTTAATGCAGTGCCACGTCCATCAAAAAAGGAGGAGAAAGTTATTGCTTTTATGATGGATTTTGGAAAAAAACTGAACCTCGAAACATTAAAAGACGAAGTTGGTAACGTAATTATCAAAAAACCAGCCACCAAAGGGATGGAAAATCGCAAAACTGTAGTGTTGCAATCTCATCTGGATATGGTGCATCAAAAAAATAACGACACTATTTTTGATTTTGACACGGAAGGTATCAAAATGAGAATTGATGGTGATTGGGTTAAAGCAGAAGGAACTACACTTGGTGCTGATAACGGAATTGGTGTGGCTGCCATTATGGCAATTCTGCAAAGTACTGATATTGCTCATCCTGCCATTGAAGCTCTCTTTACTATTGATGAAGAAACGGGTATGACTGGGGCGATTGGACTCAAGGGAGGGTTGCTCAAAGGTGATATACTTCTGAATTTAGACACTGAAGAAGATGATGAAATCGACATAGGATGTGCTGGAGGAGTGGATGTTACTGCCTATCGCGAATATGACGAAGAGCAAACGCCTGATAACGTAACCTCCTATAAGATAACTGTAAAAGGATTACAAGGAGGGCATAGCGGAATGGATATTCATAAAGGGTTCGGGAATGCTAACAAGATTATGAATCGCTTACTTTTCGACGGATTTGAAAATTTTGGACTTCGAATAGCCGAGCTTAATGGAGGAGGTTTGCGTAACGCTATCCCGCGAGAGAGTGTTGCGACCATAGTAGTAGATAAGGTGCAAAATGAGGCTTTTCAGTTTGAATTTCAACAACTTGTTAAAACTATTCAACACGAACTTGCTGTAACTGAACCGCAACTTGTTATCACGTTGGAAAACATAGCTACGCCTGAAAGGGTAATGGAGTTAGGAGTACAAGAAGGAATTTTGCGATCAATCTACACTGCCCATAACGGAGTATATGCCATGAGCCGAACCATAGAGGATTTGGTAGAAACGAGCAATAACATCGCAAGAGTAATTATCAAGGACGGAGAAATCAAGGTGTTATGCTTAACACGTTCGTCTGTAGAGTCAGCAAAATTCGATTTAGCAAATGCGTTGCGTTCAGCTTTCGAACTTTCAGGATGTGAAGTAACCTTTACAGGGAGTTATCCAGGTTGGGAACCAAATGTCAATGCTTCGATATTAAAGGTTCTCAAAGAGCAATACGAAGTCCTTTTTGGTGAAAAACCTAACGTAGTAGCTTGTCATGCTGGGTTGGAATGTGGAATTTTAGGGCAAAACTATCCTGAAATGGAGATGATTAGCTTTGGGCCTACTATCCGAGGAGCTCATTCACCCGATGAAAAGGTAAGCATCTCTTCTGTACAGAAATTCTGGAAATATTTGTTAGAGATTTTGAAAAACACTCCACAGAAATAATCCCAATTTGATGCGGAAGAACTGTTTTAAAAGGATTGATTTTTAGTAAAATGAGATGATTAAATAAAAAATGGCGCTTTTTTCGGAAAAAAAGCGCCATTTTTACATTTTTTGTATTATAGTTTAATGGTTAATACAGGTTTTGTTGCATGATTTACCAAATCACTGCTGATGCTTCCATTGAAGAAGTGAGCAATACCACGGCGTCCACTTGGGAACATACAAACCAAATCAACGTTATTTTCTGCAACATAGTTCAAAATTCCTGTTTCTACACGAATGTCGTTGTAAACATGTGTTTCAAATTTCTTAGCCGACACCTTATCCGTGGATGAGAGGAATTCTTTCATACGTTCGTTAATTTCTGTAGTAGTCAAAAACTGGTATGGAGTGTTCACATACACCAAATCAACCTTAGCGTTGAACAATTTTGCAAACTTCACTGCTTTCTCAAATGGTTTTAAGAATTTTTTTGAAAAATCACATGCGAACATAACGTGCTTAATTTGTAATTTTTCTTCTGGATTTTTGATTACCAACACAGGAACACTCGCCGAACGAATCACCTTTTCGGCATTTGATCCAATGAAAAGCTCCTTAGAGCCAGATGCCCCGTTGGAACCCATAAACACCAAATCTATATTATATTTCTCAATAGCCTCTTGAACGGAATCCGTTAATGGCTGTGTTTCTATAATATCCTTAATTTCAACATCCTCACCAATTTCTTTTTTAATGTCAGAGAAACGTTGTTTTGATAAGTTTAGAAAATACATCGCTTCGGGAATAGAAACCTCACTTTGAGTTACTAATCTAAAGGGTAATTCAAGAGCATGCAACAAAAAAATTTGTGCTTTTTGGCGTTTCGCTAAACCAATTGCCACTTTCAAAGAGGCGATTGATTTCTCAGAAAAATCGGTAGTAACAAGAATATTTTTCATTTCATCAGTTTTTACACATTAATAATCAGTTCATTCGGAATGATAAATCTCGTTAGTTTTTTATCCTTCCTTTTTCGTGTATAAAGATACGAATAAAATTCGAAAAATAAAAATATTGATGATTTTATTTTTTGTTTTTATTACTTTCGTTTTGCTTGGATTTCACATTGTATTGAAACAGATGACGGTAGACCTTCAGTGATCAGTAAAAGGTGAATTGGTCATTAATACTAACACTTATCTACAAAACAAATATTTTTAGTAATAAAATACAAAATAGAGCAATTAAAAAGTTAAATAAGTGTAAAAAATATAATTTATAAAATTATTTTCGTATCATTGTAAAACAAATTTAAAAATCATTTTATGAAAAGAAACTTGTTTTTAGGTTTAGCATTAGTTATGCTAACAGCTTGTGGAAGCACAAAATCACCAGAATTGAAGCGTTTGGAAGCCAAAGAGGAAATTTTATCTTTGAATACCAAACTTAATAACTTAAAAATTGAATTAGAAAAAGAACGTATCGCAACAGCAGGATTTCGTGATGAAGTAGCAAAAATAAATGCTAATGCCGACGAGAAAACTTCTTCTTTTTCAAATTCTGATGACGCTTCGGATGCAGCACAAAAAGCACGAAGAGCACGAACAGCTTTGAAAAAGGCACAAAAAGCTAATAGAAATTTGGCAAAAAGCGAAAGAAAAATGCAAAAAATACAACGAAACATTAGTAAGGTAGAGACCAAATTGGAAAAGCTCAATAAAAGCATTGAATTTGTACCCAATTCTGAAACAAACCCTGCTGACCAGTAATACAAAAAGAGGCTGTCCGAAAAGTAAAGTTTTGATAATTGAAGAAAATAAAGTGTTTATATTCAGGATGTTGAATATAAACTTTTCTTTAGAATTGACTTTTAAGGACAGCCTATTTTAAAGTTGAAATTAATGTATAAACATATGAGAAATATTCTTTTTGTACTAATACTTCTACCTATATTCGGACTAAAAGCTCAACAAAAAGGGAAAATCACTTACGAATTAGTGGTTACCAAAAATCCTGATGGGAAAAAGAAAAAAAACTTCCTTTAGCTTTGGAGATACGCAATTGAAGTGTATTTAGAAAGCGGAATGACACAAAAATTTATACCATAGAAACTCGGAGTCTCTGAAAGTACTATTAGTACAGAGTTAGCAAGGAATAGCACTTAAAATCCATTGCCTATTTCTTGCAAAATTATATTTTTAGTCGTAGCTTTGTGCTTAATTTCAAAAGATTTATTTATAATTATGAATACAGAAAATTTTAGCATACGCCACATCGGTATCTCAAAAGAAGACGCGGCTGAAATGTTACAAACCATTGGTGCTGCAAGTTTAGATCAACTTATTGATCAGACAATTCCCAAAGACATTCGCTTAAAATCTGCTTTAAATCTTCCAAAAGGTATTAGCGAACATCATTTCTTACAACATATTACTGAATTAGCTCAAAAAAATAAAATCTTCAAATCGTATATCGGTTTGGGATATCACGAAGCATTGACTCCTTCTGTGATCAAGCGAAATATTTTTGAAAATCCAGGTTGGTACACGGCTTATACTCCTTACCAAGCAGAAATTGCACAGGGTCGTTTGGAGGCTTTGTTGAACTATCAAACTGTAGTTATTGAATTAACAGGCATGGAGATTGCTAATGCATCTCTTTTAGATGAGGGAACTGCGGCAGCAGAGGCAATGGCAATGGTGTTTGATTTGCGTTCACGTGAACAAAAAAAGAATAACGCTAACAAATTTTTTGTTTCAGAAACAGTGTTGCCACAAACACTTTCTGTTTTACAAACACGTGCCAATCCTTTCGGAATTGAGTTAGTGGTTGGAAATCACGAAACTATCACATTGGACGACACTTATTTTGGTGCTATTGTGCAGTATCCTGCCACTAATAATGGTGAGGTGTTTAATTATGCGGATTTCGTAAACAAAGCTCACGATTTAGGAATTAAAGTAGTAGTTGCTGCCGATTTGTTGAGTTTAGTGTTATTGGAAGCTCCTGCAAAGTTTGGTGCTGACGTTGTAGTTGGAACATCCCAACGTTTCGGTATTCCGTTAGGATATGGAGGCCCTCACGCAGGATATTTTGCTACCCGTGAAGAATATAAACGTTCAATACCTGGTCGTATTATCGGGATTACCATCGATGCAGATGGAAACCCTGCGTTGAGGATGGCTTTGCAAACTCGTGAGCAACATATCAAGCGAGATAAAGCGACTTCAAATATCTGTACAGCACAAGTGTTATTAGCAGTAATGGCAGGAATGTATGCCGTTTACCATGGTCCTAAAGGATTGCAGTTTATTGCAGAAAGAATCCACCAAACGGCGGTTACATTGAAAAACAGTTTGGAAAAATTGGGTGTTACTGTTACAACAAAAACATTTTTTGACACCATTTCTATCAAAGCAGATGCACAAAAGGTAAAAACTATTGCGGAGAAACACGAAATAAATTTCTTTTATCCAAATCAAGACACTGTTTTGATTTCTGTTAATGAGGCTACGGGAGTTGCTGAGTTGAACCAAATCATTACTGTTTTTGCAGAAGTAGTTGGAAAATCAGTAGAAGAAGTAACTACTTTGGATACAGCGAACGCCATTCCTTCGGATTTAGTGCGTACCTCAGAATTTTTAACCGCTCCTGTGTTTAATTCATACCACAGTGAAACGGATATGATGCGTTATATCAAGAAATTAGAGCGTAAAGATTTAGCATTGAATCACTCAATGATTTCATTAGGTTCTTGTACGATGAAGCTGAATGCCGCTACTGAAATGTTGCCCTTGAGTATGGGACAGTGGGCAAACATACATCCATTTGTGCCTAAAAATCAGGCTCTTGGATATCAAGAAATGCTCACGGAATTAGAAAAATCCTTGTCCATCATCACAGGTTTCGAGGCTACATCGTTACAACCTAACTCTGGAGCAAATGGTGAATACGCGGGATTAATGGTCATTCGTCAGTATCATATCTCAAATGGACAAGGACATCGTAACATCTGTTTAATACCTTCATCGGCTCACGGAACCAATCCAGCATCAGCAGTAATGGCAGGTATGGAAGTAGTAGTAACTAAAACGGATGCTCACGGAAATATTGATGTTGCTGATTTAAAAGAAAAAGCTGAAAAACATAAAGATAATTTAGCTGCAGTGATGATTACTTATCCTTCAACGCATGGAGTGTTTGAATCATCAATCGTAGAAATTGTTAATATTATCCATGAAAATGGAGGACAGGTTTATTTGGATGGAGCAAACATGAATGCACAAGTGGGGCTTACCAACCCTGGAACTATTGGAGCAGATGTGTGCCACTTAAACTTACACAAAACATTCGCTATTCCTCACGGAGGAGGAGGGCCAGGGGTTGGACCTATTTGTGTAGCCAAACACTTAGCACCTTTCTTGCCTACGAATCCAATTGTTTCAACAGGAGGAAATGAAGCCATCACAGCAGTTTCATCAGCTCCTTATGGAAGTGCTTACGTATGTTTGATTTCGTATGCTTATATCAAAATGTTAGGAGCAGAAGGATTAGCAAACGCTACACGTTATGCGATTTTGAATGCTAACTACTTGAAAGAAAATTTGAAAAATTACTATGAAATCCTCTATACGGGAGAGCAAGGACGTGCTGCCCACGAAATGATTTTGGACTGTCGTCCGTTCAAACAAAACGGAATCGAAGCTACTGATATTGCAAAACGATTAATGGACTACGGATTCCACGCTCCAACGGTTTCTTTCCCAGTGGCAGGAACCTTGATGGTAGAACCTACTGAAAGTGAAAGTAAAAATGAACTAGATCGTTTCATCAGTGCCATGATTTCTATTCGTCGAGAGATTGAAGAGGCTACACCAACAGATGAGGCTAATGTGCTGAAAAACGCACCGCACACCTTGTCAATGATTACTGCCGATACTTGGAATTTACCTTACAGCCGTCAGAAAGCTGCTTTCCCTCTGGAGTATATTGCAGAAAATAAATTCTGGCCTACTGTACGTCGTGTAAATGAAGCGCATGGTGACCGTCATTTGATTTGTTCATGTGCTCCAATTGAAGCGTATATGTAATTGAATATCAATAGGTGAAAAGAAAAACTTTGTTGAAATCTTTTGATTTTGACAAAGTTTTTTTCTTATTGTAAAGAAGAGAATAGACGATACTGTAAAAAGAAAAGTGTTAAAAATTAAGTTCTTACTAATGTAAAAGTTATATGCTGTTTTGAATTGAAGAGAAAGGAAAATTTGTAATGTTCAAGAGTAAAAATCTTAAATTAAGCAAAATAAATCTGCTTGAGTGTTGAAACTCAAACAGATTTAATATTGAACTTAATTTAGTTGAGTTTTTAAATCAACTATTTTCGGAAAGAGTATATTGTTTTCTAAATGAATAGATTGGAGTAAATTTTCCTCAAACTCTTGGAGCATTGCAAAAGCTACACGATAAGTACTACAAGCATCCATAGGAGGTGTATACTTGTCAGTTAGTTGTGAAATTGATTCAAAACGATGAGCCTCCGTAGTAAACATCTCTTTTATTATTGAGATTGTGTTTGTGATTTTTTCAAAATTTAGGTTTAGAAAAGCTTGATTATTTTGTTGGCTATGTGTCAATTCTCCGATGAGAGGGAATAAAACCTGCTCTTCTTTTTCCATACGTTTTTCTAATTCGTACGTATTTTCTGTGAATAGCTTGTTTATTTCAATTAATTCAGGATGTCTGCCGCCGTGAACTCGACAAAGTTTATCTAAAAACTGCAACAAGTAAGGCGTTTTCTCTCTAACGTAATTGTGGTGTTTACGGACGATGTAATCTGTTAAAAGGTCAAGAGACCAATCATTTACTTTTAAAGAATCATCTTTTTCTTTAGTGATAGTGTTTAGGTCATTGATGAGTTGATTTTCATTTAAATCTTTTTTGTCACAGGCCTCTGTAATAGTTCTTCCGCCTTTGCAACAAAAATCAATTCCGTATTTTTTGAAAATAGCGGCTGTCCGGAAGTCCTCAGCTACAATCTCTCCAATGGTTTTGTTTTTTAGTTCCATGTTTAACTTATTTAATCTTGCGCAAAGATACAATTATTTTTCAAATAAAATACTTTTTTGTCTTTTATTTTATTGAGGTATAGAAAAAGCCACACTACAAAAAGGTGGCCTCTTAAAAATTACATTTCAATAAATAATTACTTTACTTCTTTTTCTTTAGAGCAAGACTCCTTGTCTTTTGCTGCTCCGCTTTTACAACAAGATTTTTTCTCTTTAGAAGAGCAAGATTTTTTCTCTTTAGAAGAGCAAGATTTTTTCTCTTTGGAACAAGATTCTTTATCTTTCGATTTTCCACTTTTGCAACAAGATTTTTTCTCTTTATCTTGTTTAACTCCATCCTGATCCTGTGTCGTTTTTTCAATTGACACGTTCACTTCTTCACCCAAAGTTGTAGCTTGAACATTAGTTATAGCAAACATAAACAATGTAGCTGTTGCGATTCTTACGATTTTCTTCATTTATACTAAAATTTTAAATTAATAATATTATTATTTAGGTTTATTTTTTTTTAATTCAGTGCCCAAGCAGAGAGTATGCCATTGAGGCAATTCCTATATTAACATTTTTAGCCTTGACCAATTGGGTGTAACAACTTTCGATAGTAGCCCCCGTAGTGATTAAATCATCGACTAATAAAATTTTGCAATTTTCAATTTTTTCAGTATTTTGTACTGAGAAAATGTTTTCACTATCCTTGAAACGACTCCATAAGTCTTTTTTTGTTTGCGTAGTGTTGGCTTTCACTTTTATAAGTACATCATCTACGTAGTTAGCCTTCAAAATTTGAGCCAACTTTTGTCCAAAAAGAGCTACTTGATTGTATCCTCGCATTTTTAACTTTTTTTTATGCAACGGAACGGGTATAACTACATCAATTTCTTGAAAATGAGGAACGTTTTTTATTTTTTCACCTAACCATTCGCCTAACCACCCACCAATAGATTCCTTTTTTTGGTATTTTAATTGGTGAATCAAATGCTGAACCACACTGTCCTTATGGAAATAAAACAAAGAGGTAGCTCCAAACAACTCACATTGACCGTAAAACCGTTCCAACAATCTATTGTCTTTGTGCAAATGTAATTGTGTTTCAATGAGTTTTCCTCTACAATAAATACACAGAAATGTCTCCTCATGTCCTAAAACCTGACCACACCCTGAGCAGTATTCAGGAAATATCACAGATAGTAAACCTGAAAAAGACATATTTTGTTATTTTATCTACGGCAAATATAATAATTTTTGAAATATATTTACTAAGTTTGCAGTTAAAATATATTTTTTATCACCATAATATATTAGGACAAATGGCAAATCAAGAAGAATTATTTAAACAAGTTATTTCACACGCCAAGGAATACGGCTATATTTTTCAATCAAGTGAGATATATGATGGACTCAGTGCAGTATATGATTACGCTCAAAATGGAGTGGAATTAAAGAAAAACATACGGGAGTATTGGTGGAAAGCAATGGTGCAAATGCACGAAAACATAGTAGGAATTGATGCAGCAATTTTTATGCATCCAACCACTTGGAAAGCCTCAGGACACGTTGATGCATTTAACGATCCTCTTATCGATAACAAAGATTCTAAAAAACGTTATCGCGCTGATGTGTTGGTCGAAGATTATGTAGCAAAAATTGAAGATAAAATAGAAAAAGAAGTAGCCAAGGCGGCAAAACGTTTTGGAGAATCTTTTGATAAACAGCAATTTGTAACTACTAATGCTCGAGTTATTGAATATAAAGAAAAGGCGGATAGTATTCTGAAGCGTTTGGCAAAATCACTTGAAAATGAAGACTTAGCCGATGTAAAAGCCTTGATAGAAGAATTGGAAATCGTGTGTCCTATTTCGGGAAGCAAAAATTGGACAGAAGTGAAGCAATTCAACCTGATGTTTGGAACAAAATTAGGTGCTACCACGGACACTGCAATGGATCTATATCTGCGTCCTGAAACAGCACAGGGAATTTTTGTAAACTTTTCTAATGTGCAAAAAACAGGGCGTATGAAAATTCCTTTTGGAATCGCTCAAACAGGTAAAGCATTTAGAAATGAGATAGTTGCACGGCAATTTATCTTCCGTATGCGAGAGTTTGAACAAATGGAAATGCAGTTTTTTATCAAACCAGGAACGCAACAACAATGGTATGACTATTGGAAAGAGACGCGTTTAAATTGGCACTTATCATTAGGTTTAGGGGAAGAAAATTATCGTTTTCACGATCATGAAAAATTGGCTCACTATGCCGATGCGGCTTGCGATATTGAATTCAAGTTTCCGTTCGGATTCAAAGAATTAGAAGGTATTCACTCGCGTACTGATTTTGATTTAAGTAATCACGAAAAATATTCAGGTAAAAAATTGCAATATTTTGACCCAGAGGAGAATAAGAGCTACGTTCCTTATGTGTTAGAAACGTCAGTGGGACTTGATCGTTTGTTCTTAGCAGTATTTTCAAACGCCTTGCAAGAGGAAACGTTGGAAGGAGGCGAAACCCGAACCGTTTTGCGTTTGCCATTTGTGTTAGCTCCTACTAAAGTAGCCATTTTACCATTGTTGAAGAAGGACGGATTACCAGAAATTGCCCGTGAAATTTTTGATGATTTGAAATATGATTTCAACGTAGCCTATGACGAGAAGGATGCCGTAGGTCGTCGTTACCGCCGTCAGGATGCCGCAGGAACGCCTTTCTGTGTAACGGTTGATCACCAAACTAAGGAAGACAATACCGTTACTCTCCGCCATCGTGACACTATGGAGCAAACTCGTGTGAATATTAGCGATTTGCACAATATCATATTTAAAGAAGTAGATATGAACCAATGGTTGCGTAAAACACAGAAGTAATCTATTGGTATTCATTTATTTGATTTTTTGTAATTAATAAATTAATTCAGAGGATTGGGAGGTAAAGAAAGTTTTTCTCCCAATCTTTTCGTGCGTTGATAAGAATTTTTATGTCAAACCTATCCCAAAAAGAAGATTTTTTAAAATATCAAGCTCCTACATCGCCCTATCCGATGTTGTTGGAGGTTTCACATGCCAAGGGAAACTATATTTTCACCACTGACGGTAAAAAATATTTAGATTTTGTAGCAGGGGTTTCGGCTTGTACTTTAGGACATTGCCATCCAAAGGTAGTGGAAGCAATTCAAAAACAGTGCGAAACCTATATGCATGTGATGGTTTATGGTGAATATGTTCAAAAACCAGCTGTAGATTTTTGTAAATTGTTAGCAGAGCATCTGCCTGAAAATTTGAATACTACTTATTTAGTAAATTCTGGAACGGAAGCCATCGAAGGCTCTGTGAAACTTGCCAAACGAGCCACGGGACGTACCCAACTTATAGCAGCTAAAAATGCCTATCATGGAAATACCCAAGGTTCCATGAGTTTGATGGGGTACGAAGAGCGTAAGCAACCTTTTCGTCCATTATTGCCTGATGTGGATTTTATTGAATTTAATAATGAATCTGATATTCAGAAAATTACTCACCGTACAGCAGGAGTTGTTTTAGAAAGTATTCAAGGAGGAGCAGGATTCATAGAACCGCAAAATGACTATTTAGTAAAAGTTAAAAGACGCTGTGAAGAGGTAGGAGCATTGCTTATTATTGATGAAATTCAGCCAGGTTTTGGGCGTACAGGGACGTTGTTTGGATTCCAAAACTACGGTTTCGTACCTGATATCATCGCCATCGGTAAGGGAATGGCGAGTGGATTGCCTGTCGGAGCGTTTGTAGCGTCCAACGAGTTGATGAAGTTGTTATCCCACAGCCCAAAATTGGGACATATTACTACCTTTGGAGGAAATCCCGTCATAGCTGCTGCTTCCTTAGCTACCTTAAAAGAGTTGCTTACTACCGATCTTATGGCACAAACTGTAGAGAAAGAAAAACTATTTCGGAAATATTTACAACACCCATTTATTGAAAGTGTTAACGGGCGAGGATTGATGTTAGCAATAATCTTGCAATCGGCTGAAATGGCTGATTTTGTAGTTAACTATTGTCAAGATAAAGGACTGATAGTCTATTGGTTACTTTTTGAGCGAAGAGCCGTTCGTCTGTCGCCTCCATTGACATTGACTGAAGCAGAAATCGAAATTGGTTGTGAGATTATTATCGAAGCACTAAATGCTTATAGAAGTAGATAAGGAACTCTTTTCTAATAACAATCACTGAATTGGAAAATGTATTCTAATTGTTGCCAAAGTTATGATTCTTAAGAATCATAACTTTGGCGAAATTGTTTATAAATCTTTTCAATGAATGAAGATAATATTCCTAATAAAAGTAGGCGTTACACCTCTTTTTAGTCAACCTCAATCACAATTTGGTTGAATATTTTGAGAATCAATGCTCATTCCCAAGTTCCCAGCGGGATTTTGCTGTAACTTCTTGGCTTGTAAATAGGTTTTCTCTATACTTATGGTATCCAACAATGCCAATCATAGCAGCGTTATCTGTACAGTATTCAAACTTTGGAATGTAGGTTTCCCAACCGTATTTTTCTCCCAAAGATTGTAATGTTTCGCGGATACCAGAATTGGCAGACACGCCGCCACCGATGGCAATCTGTTTTATATTAGTCTGTTTTACTGCTTTTTTTAGCTTGGACATTAGTATGTCGATAATGGTATGTTGTACCGAAGCACAGATGTCGGGCATGTTTTCCTTAATAAAATTGGGGTTTTCCTTTGTCTGTTTCTGGACGAAATATAATACAGCTGTCTTTAATCCTGAAAAACTGAAATTCAATTCATTTGTTTGAGGTTTTGGAAAAGAAAAGGCTTTCGGATTTCCTTCTTTTGCATATTTATCAATAAGAGGTCCTCCAGGGTAGGGGAGACCTAAAATTTTAGCAGTTTTATCAAAAGCCTCTCCTACAGCATCATCTAAAGTTTCACCCAAGACTTCCATAGAAAAAAAACTATCAACTCGGACTATTTGCGTATGTCCACCACTGATAGTCATCGCTAGAAAAGGAAATTCAGGTTTTTTAGTTCCCTCATCAATGAAATGAGCTAAAATATGAGCTTGCATATGGTTCACCTCAATAAGAGGAATGTTGAGCCCCATTGAAAGGGATTTAGCAAAAGAAGTGCCGACTAATAGTGATCCCATTAGTCCTGGCCCTCGTGTGAATGCAATTGCTGATAATTCGTTTTGTGATATTCTGGCTTCTTTTAACGCACGGTCTACTACAGGTACGATATTCTGCAAATGTGCTCGAGAAGCTAATTCGGGAACTACACCGCCATACTTTCGGTGAACATCTTGATTAGCAACAACATTTGAGAGTACACAATCATTTTTTAGAACTGCTGCAGAGGTATCATCACACGAAGATTCGATAGCTAAAATATATGTATTGGTCATTTCTCTGATGATTTTATCAATGATAAAAAAGGTACTCGGGAATTGATTCTATATTTTTGGTTACTTCAAACCCCGAGACTTTTAAATTTTTATTATATGGAACTTTTTACTGAATTATTCAGGTAATCGTTCGTATAAGCAACAATGATGTAGTTTTTCATACGTTTTTTCATCAGCTTTGATTTTACCTGCATCATGCCCTATTTTAGCAATCGCTTTTTGTACATCTTCCACAGAACATTTACGCTCATCAATAACTATTTTCATGTTCCCGCTATCTACATTCCAATCTGCACTTTTCACCCCCTTAACCGAATAAGCAGCTTTTTCAATACGTTTTTTACACATTTGGCAATTCCCACCCACAGGGAATTCTGCTTTTTTGTTCTTGTTGATTTCTTTCGTTTCTTGTGCGTTTACTAAAGTTAAGCAGAGTAAACTTGTGATTAAAAATAAAATATTTCTCATAAATGGGTATAAATTTAAATTAGTGTTTAAAATTTCTGATTTTTAGGCGTAAACCTCCATAAATCATTCTGCCAAATGCTGGAGCATACAGCATTGTAGCATCAAAAAATGAGCCAAAAGGATCTTTAGCAGCTAAAATTCCGTTATCTTGTTTATAATTACCTATGTTTTCACCTCCAAGATATATTTCGAAGTTATGTGAGAAAACTTTGGTTATTTGAGCATTAAAAATTCTGAAAGAAGGAGCGTAATCTTCTAATCTATAAGGTGTTGGGTTTTGTTTTGTAGAAGGAAGTCGTTGTTTTCCTATCCAATTGTAGGTGAAGTCAAACTTCCATTTACTATGATTTTTTTCATGCTTTTCTTCGGTCTCATATCCAATATTCACAAAGAAACGATGTTTTGGAGTTAGCGGTTTTTCCATTTGATTTTTAATGTATTGTGTTTTAACATCGTAATATTTGTACGCACTTTTAACATCTAATCCTTGTATTGGAGAAAGACTAAATTCCGCTTGAAATGAATTGGCGAAACTTTTCCCTTCTAAATCATAAAACCAAACTTGCTGAGGAGAATTATCTAAATCGATAACGACTTGATTTTCAAAAGAAGTGCCGTACCAATCAATTACGAATTCCGCTTTGCGGTTTAATATATAGAAAGATTGAAGAAAGCTAATTCCGTAGTTCCAAGCGATTTCAGGGTTCAAACCGTATATTTTATCATTTTTTTGAATGATATTGAAATCTCTGTTTGATATGAAAAGATGTTGATTTTCAGCGAAAATATTAGCCATTCGTTTTCCTCTTCCTGCCGAAATTCGCAAAGTTGATTCATTCCAAGGGATATATCGTAAATGGAATCGAGGTGTGATAAAATTTCCTAAATGGTTATGACTATCGGCACGAACTCCAGCTACCAAACTCAAATTATCCAAATTGTCGTACGTATATTCAAAAAAAACACCTATTGATTTATCAATTCGAGAGTAATTTGCTTCAAAATTTGAGTCAATCCATTCGTAAAAATCATCGTAAACAATATTGAAACCAGTAGCAAATTTGTTTTTCGTATTGCTGATGATCGAATTGTATAATAAATTTGAATACCAACTTTTTTGATGTATATCATATTGATTCATACCAAAATACGAGTTTTGACGATGGGATAAGAACGCATTTTGGAATCCGAAACTTTTGTACGAAGCATCAGGGAAAACGTATCCTATTTTATTTGAAACACTTAGCTTTTCGGAATCAATTTCGCTTCCCCAATTTTTTTTAGATTTTTTTTCTTTTGAAGGGTCAAAGTTTAGTTGCCCAGCTTGACGCTCATCCTTCATATAGTTCAGATTTAAGAAACTTACCCAACCGTTCTCATTATCAGTATATTGCCATCTATTTAATACATTGATTTGATTGCCTATTGGCATATCAAGAAAACCATCATGATTATGGTCATTTTTTTGGCGGGTTATATTTCCATGAGTTAAGATAGAGGTACTTAATTTAGGGGAAATTTTATGATTCAAATGAGCATTAATTTCGAATCGACTGTCCTGTGAGCCGTATAAATTCAAAAAGAAAGGAATATCAGTTGCAGGTTTCAAAAATTCGTAATTAATTTGTCCTGAGATGCTTTCATATCCATTGATAACACTTCCTGCTCCTTTGGTAATTTGAATACTTTCAATCCAAGTACCAGGAACGAACGACATTCCATAGGCTTGTAGAGCCCCCCTAAGCGTGGGTATGTTTTCTTCTGCCATTAAGATATAAGGACTTGTAAGTCCAAGCATTTTAATTTGCTTATTTCCTGTTACGGCATCTGAAAAATTTACGTCAATAGAAGGGTTTGTAGAAAAACTTTCTGAAAGGTTACAACAAGCAGCTTTTAAAAGTTCACCACTACTCATGGTTTGTAAATTAGCAATTTGATATTTAGCACGAATAGTGGTGGCTCTTTTATGAGTCACAACCACTTCGTCTAGATTGTTTTCAGCTTTTAATATAACCTCTAAAGGGGTTGATGAAGTTATGGTTAATCGTTCTGTTTCAAATCCTATGTAACTAATGATTAATACATTCGTTTTTTGAGTTCGTTTTATTGTAAATCCACCTTCATCATTAGTAGAAACACCTATGGAAGTTCCTTCCCAATAAACATTTACCCCTGTCATAGGTTGTTTTTCTTGGTCAAAAACGTTTCCTTTTACATACTCTTGGGAAAAAATGCCAATAGGCAAAATGCCTAAAAGCATAAATATATATTTTTTCATTATTATTTTGTATTTTATGTATTTTTTACTTTTTAAATTATAATCAAATGTACACGAAGTCATAAAAAGCATATTATCAATGAGATAAAATGTTTTATGAATTTGACGCAATCATACTAAAAAGTAAATTTATGCATAAAATACGAGCTGACAATATAGCTTATAAAGAGGAGGAGCATTCGAATCTACATAAAATGCAGGAATGCTTTTTTTTGTTTTTTTGGTTATTATAAATGGGGGTTGAGCGACTGATATTTGTGTTAAAACACATGGATACAAATGCCACTCAAAAGATTTTGTGGTAATTTTTCCGTTGTCATAATCCGATGACTCGAAAAAATCGCCATCACAACATTCGTCGTGAAGATCTTCACTTGATGAAAGATTATCATCATAGATAATACAGCAATCTTTTGATAAAGAAGAACATATGTCCTCATTATCTGTTGCGTATATATATTTGAATGAAATGTGAGTTAGCTGTTCTTGACAAAAATGCAAATCAAAACCCCATCCTGAATTTGAAAATAGGATGAAAATAGTTAATAATATGCTTGTTATTTTGCGAACCATGTTGAGCGCAAAGGTAATTATTTTTTTGTGAAATAAGGTAAAATAAAACTGTTTTTTTGTTGTTTAGATTCAACTCCCAAAGAAATCTTGTATTTTTTAGCACAACTATCCGAAACTTTTAAAATAAAAGTTGCCTGAGAATGTCGTATATTTGAAATTTTCCCAAATATTTTCAATTATGACACTCCTCAGGCAAAGCAAAAATACAAATAAACCCGTAATCAGACAAATTTTAGATCTCATTCCTACGCATATTTTAAGAGCGAAAATCGCTAAACATCAGTCAGATAAAGGAAAATCTGCCTATAAAACTCGCGATCAATTGGAGGCACTAACTTTCGGACAGCTGAATAAATGCTATACGCTATCCGACATAAGTTGCGGATTATCAGTAAGTAGCACTTTCCTAAGCGATCTCCAACTCAAACAAAGTCCCACAAAATCAACAATGAGTGATGGAAACAAAGTAAGACATTATGGAGTATTTAAAGATTTGTATTCCAGTCTTTTAAAGTACTACAAACACTCTTTAAAAGCCAAACATCAAAGTCATATCATCGATGAAATCCAAAACCACAAAATAAAAATCATTGACAGTACTACCATTAGCCTGTGTTTAAGCCTTTTCAACTGGGCGAAATTTATTCACAAAATTTTATTTGTTTCAAAGGTGTTCATGATACGCTTCGCTTGATTCGGACAGCTAAAGGCGGACTCAAAATTCACACCGTTTGGGACGATCAACTTGGATTGCCTGATGAAAAAGACCACGACATCCTCAAAGATGAAATCATCGTTTTGACTTCAAACAAGGCTATGAAGCAAAATTTACAGATAAAAACTTTTCTTGGCACGAGTGAAAATGCGGTGAAATCACAGATTTATGTAGCTTTGATTTGCGTCTTCTATTGGAGTTGATTAAGCGATTTCATAGCGATAAAAAGACTGCATTTAGTAATTTTTACGAGAAAATAAGGGTCTGTCTGATGCACTATCTGACGCTGAGTTATGTCTGCAACGAACTGAAACACACCGTAAAAAAAGCAAAAAAACTACCTGAAAACACACTCTTTGACAGAGATAATTCCGCACAAAAAACAAGTCTGCCCTTATAAATAAAGGGTTGACAAGGGTTTTTATGTCGTTTTCAAAAAACTTTCGGACGGCTGTGAATTTTATAACATGTATATTTTTAAGAGTTATTCCTTCAAATATTTTTCAGGAATATATTTTTTGCCTTTCAAATCAATGAAGTATTGATAATCATCTTGATATACGAGAATATATAGCCTTGCTTTTGTTCTATTTTCAATGTTTTGTGTGTCAATTTCTTCTTTTGAGGTATGTCTGAAATCTAAAAAATGTAACTGCTTTTGAGGTTTGATAACCCATTGCATTGTGGTAAGGTCAATAACTCCCATTGTATTATTTATAGATTCTGCAATGGCGTATCCTAATCGTTTTTTCTTTATTTCCTTGATGAACAGAGTTTTTGTATCACCCGAAATACTCGTAAAATGGCTGTATTCTTCTCCTTTTTTCTTGGTCAGAAACCAAATATTATCTTTTGCAAACGTATTTTGCTCAATCGTTTCGTATTCAAACTCAAAAGAAGGCAAAGGTTTGTCTTTTGCATTAACAATTCCCATCATAGAATTTTCTTTTGATAACTTTCGAGCTAAAACATAGGTGTTTTCGTTATGAGTAATGATGTCAACATATTCAAAATTCTTGTTGTTGGGAGTTGCTTTTTTGGGTTTTCCCTCAACATAAATGGTCTTTATCTCTGTTTTTACTTCCTCTATGTTTAGGTCACCAATTGGATGTAGAGAAGCATATTTTTTGTAAGGTTTCAGTTCCAAGCCACTTGTAGGGTGGTATTCAAACTCAAAAAATCCGTTGTGAGAATAGAAATTCCCTTTTATTTTTGGAGTAGAAAGCTCCCCTTGTATTAAGATTGGACTGCCTGAAGGCGGAACGATTTCTTCCATTGTTTCTGCATCAATGTATCCTGTGTCAAATCCTCGTTGGAAATACAAAATATTGCCAATGGTGTTCGCATCGTAGTCTTTGAAGAAGTCTTTTATCTTATTTTGGGCAAATGTTTCTGGAGTTAGGTTTTCTTCTTGATTGTCAAACTCTTTCGGAAGGATTTTTTTTCCGCTGAAGTCCATATAAAAACTTTTTGAATAGCTATCTGTGCTTATCAGAATACGATATTTTGCCCGATTTTTAATATCGTGCCGATTAACTTTCTTGTCGGTGTCCACAATTAAGTCTCTGAAAACCAATTTCTCTTGCGGAGGAATAACCCATTCCATTTTTACCAAATCCACAACAGCATAATTTTCTTTATTAATATTTTTGGCTATTCCGTAGCCGAAAATTACCGTTAAGGCAGAAATATCATCAGGAACTTGATTCTTCAATTTTTCTTCTCCTGACATATTGATAAAGCTCATCACTCTATTCTTACTCATTGCCGAGTCTTGAACTTTAAACCAAACGTCATTTTCATTGGAAGTATATTTGTTTACATCAATCCACGAATGTTTGTAATTAAAATGCTCTGAAATATTGCCTTGTTGGTCTATGATAGCATACAAATATCCATCTTCAACTTTTTTACATACAATTAAATAGTATTTTCCTTTATACTTAAAAACATCATTATCTCGAAAATAGTTACAGCTTTCATATTCTTTGGCGAAAAATACAGTTCTGTTTTTTATCTGAAACCCTTTTGATAACTTATCCGAAGGTACAAATTCATATTTTGGTTTTTTATAAGGAGGAGAATGTAAAACACAACTGTAATTTATTTCTTCTTTAGTTGAAATTTTCCAATTGTTGTCAATCGAAAATGTGTAATAATGCTCATCAAATGCACTATAAATCACTTTTCCTCTAATCGGAGAAAAACTTTCAATGTAAATACTGGTATGAATTGGCTTAACGAGGGTTTGCATCGTTTTCCTATTCATAAGTCCTAATTTTCTATCCACATAAAAGGGAAGAATATCATTGGGATTTGTATTTTTACAATTGGTAAAAAGTTCCTCAAGTTCTTTGCGTACCTCTTCCTCCGTTTGTGAAAAACCGCAGAATGAAGTTAAAAACAAAATCATTAAATATACCTTCTTCATAGTTGTTTGTTTTGTTTGATTGTTTTAAAGGTCGTAGAAATTAATAGAGATGTTTTATACTTGACATCTAAATATTTCCTAAGTGAGGAGTTCCTGTGCTTTGTATGCCTGTTAATATCCTTGCCATATTACTATTTTTAATCGTTTTTTATTCTTTTTGCTTCATCTTCAGAAAAGCCAAAATTACAAAAACATTTTTATACTTATCAATTTAAACTTCGCTTTAATGCCCCCCTTCAAATTACACTTCTTCAAATCAATTTGTTTTAATGCTCGAATATGTTATCAAAAAGCAAAAGGTTTAAAGCGTTTGCTTTAAACCTTTTGTTATTTGATTTGTTTTTATTTTAGCCAATCATAGCCTTTTTCTTCAAGTTCGAGAGCGAGTTCTTTTCCGCCCGACTTCACGATTTTTCCATCGGCAAGTACGTGAACATAATCCGGAACGATGTACTCCAACAAACGCTGATAGTGTGTGATAACAATTACCGCATTGTTTTGGCTTTTTAGTTTGTTTACTCCGTTTGCCACGATACGAAGAGCGTCGATATCCAATCCGGAGTCTGTTTCGTCCAATATTGCGACTTTTGGCTCAAGCATTGCCATTTGGAAGATTTCGTTACGTTTCTTTTCTCCCCCTGAAAAACCTTCGTTGAGCGAACGAGATAAGAAATCTTTGTTGATTTCCAAAAGTTCAGCTTTCTCGCGGATTTTCTTTAGAAGTTCAGCCGCAGGCATTTCCTCTTCACCACGAGCTTTTCTCGCTTCGTTTACCGCAGTTTTTATGAAGTTTGTAACGGAAATTCCGGGGATTTCCACAGGATATTGAAAGGACATAAATATTCCCTTATGGGCTCTTTCTTCGGGAGCGTCTTCCAAAATGCTTTCTCCTTCCAAAATGATGTCTCCCTCAGTAACTTCGAAGTTTTCATTGCCCGAAATCACTGCCGAAAGCGTGGATTTTCCTGCTCCATTAGGTCCCATAATGGCGTGAACCTCACCTGCTTTTACATTCAGGTTGATGCCTTTTAAAATTTCTTTATCCTCTACAGAGGCGTGTAAGTTCTTTATCTCTAACATTTTATATATTGATTTTTTAATTTATTTTCTATTTTAATTTAGGTGTACTTCCACTGCAGCAGGGAATACTCTTTCAGGGTCAAAGAAAGTAGCACAGCTATTCACAAGGTGTTGAACATCAGATTGTAGCATTCCTTTAAAAACTTGTTTATTATTCACTACAACAGTAACTTCTTTGCTGAAATCCACCAAATTTTGGTTCAAATAAACAACAAATTTTCCTTTCTGCAAAGGAATATGCGTTTTTTGATATTTCGTGAATAAGTTCCAACGAGGACTTCTTTCAATTCCCTTATAAGTAACTTCATCAACATTGATACTTACTTTGTTATCAATGATGTTCATCGTGTAACGCACACGTTCTGCTCCACGTTCTTTGATGGCAATGTTATAAAATCCTTTTCGGTAGATGCCGTCCATCGGGAAATCCTCCCAAACTACTTTTTTCGGATGCGGATTACGTGTATATTGCTTTAGCCAAGGTGTCGTAGGGCGATAGTCTATTCCGTGTCCTTTGTTAGGAATCAACTCAATGTGATGTACAAATCCCTGAGGGTCTTCGGCTTTAAACTTTTCAAATTCTTCTTTAGCATATCGAGTAAATAAATCTCGATGAAACATATTATCGTTTGCCCTTGTTCGCAGTGAAAAAGCAATATTTCGGCAGTTTTCTACCGGAGCGTTTATGAGTGGTTCGCCTCCTGCCATCGGACCTGCTCCCGCTAAATAATCAGCATAAAAAGAAGCTAATCGCTGACTTCCGTAACCTCCTTCAGATATTCCGAAGAAATACACTCTATTAGCGTCTACTTTCCCTGAAAGAAAAGCCAATCGGAGTAGTTTCTCCCAAGTAAATTGTTTTGACTTTTGCCACCAACGATATAGTTCGCCCGTATTGGGAATTTGCGGAATGAAATAGGCAGATGGAGCATCTTCAAAGCGTTGTGCAAGAATCTTTCCGTTAGCCCACTCCTGATGTTTATCGCCCGACCCGTGCATATACACAAAAAGCGGATACCCTTTTTCAGGTTGATTGCCTTTGGAAGCCCAATAGAAAGGCATTGTAGCATTTGCCTCCAAGTTAACAGGAAGTTGCCAACGATTGCCTTGAGTAGCATTGGTAAGAGGAGCTAAATCTCCTAACTTCTCTTCAGAAAAACTTTGGTTTGCTTCTTTCCAACTTTGCCAAATTTCTTGTTGCGTATGGGCTATTTCAGTAAGCGACAAGGTTTTCCCTTCTTGAAAAGACGTCATTTTACCCGATAGGTGTTCTACGAAAAATTGTTTGACCTTCTCTTTGGATATATTTCCTTTTGGAGCTTCTTGCTCCGGCTTAGGGATTTCTTGTTCTTTTGAGGGTTCAGTATGTTCTGCTTTGCTGCAAGATGTACTTACCAAAGCCCAAAGTGTGATGAATAAAAATGCTTGTTTCATAAATCGTTATGTTTGTAATAGTAGTTATATGTCAGTTATTTTTGGTTTTATTTAAGGTGTGATGTTACCTTTCTTTGTTTGGAAAATATTGTGTACGGACGTATTGCAATATGCCCCTACGGGAAAATATCTCATATCATATCACTATGCACAATGTAAGGGCAAAAGATGTTTTGCCCCTACGGGGAAATATTTCATATCACATTGCTCTACATAATGTACGGGCGTATTGCAATACGCCCCTACAGGAAAACACCTCATATCACATTGCTATACACAATGTACGGGCGAAACGTTTTCCGCCCCTACATTTTTTTGTTTTGTACCACCTTGCGGACTTATCTTTTATCCTCAATACCGAATTCTCGCCACTGACTTTGCTGATAATCCATCTTGGCTCTTTTCCGAGCAACCGATTGTTTGTCGGTAAGCAGCTTGAGTTGCTTGTCGAACTCCTCAGTTTTCGATTTTAAATCGGCTTTGAGCTTCTCTTGTTCGCTGTTTAGGGTTTCGACTTTGTTCTTTAAGGCTTCCAACTCATCGATAAAAGCCTCATCAATCCCTGCGGGTAGATTATCCTTGTGATTTCTAAGCCCATCAATCATTAACTTTACAGATTTGATGTTTTCTGCATACGATTTCCTTGCCATAATAATTCGATTTTAATGGTTAATATTCCGTTTAAGCCTTCCACCTTTGTTATCCATTAGTTTTTGGGCTATTCCATTAAAATACAAGCAAATATCGAGCCAAATATTACTTATTATCAGCTTTTTATGAACGTATTTATCAACACTCTTTGTTTTTGTAACGTGGATTGTATTTCTGCTGATGTTAATTTATATCTATATTGCTTAAAAAACACCTTATATCACATTGCTCTATACAATGTACGGGCAAAATATCTTATATCATAATTGCTCTACATAATGTACGGGCGTATTGCAATACGCCCCTACGGGGAAACATCTCATATCACATCACTATGCACAATGTAAGGACAAAAGATGTTTTGCCCCTACGGGGAATATCTTACATCATATTGTCCTGCATAATGTACGGGCGTATTGCAATACGCCCCTACGGGAAATATCTTATATCATAATCGCTTTACATAATGTACGGGCGTATTGCAATACGCCCCTACGGGGAAACATCTCATATCACATCACTATGCACAATGTAAGGGCAAAAGATGTTTTGCCCCTACGGGGAAATATTTTATATCATATCGTCCTACACAATATACGGGCGAAATATCTTTCGCCTCTACAAGGAAATGCCTTGTACTATTAGGGATATTGTCCATCTCTTTAGGGATATTGTTCATCCCCTTAGGGAAACACTCTATCCCCTTAGGGAAACACTCTATCCCCTTAGGGAAACACTCTATCCCTTTAGGGGAACACTCTATCCCTTTAGGGAAATGCCTTGTACCATTAAGGATATTGTTCATCCCTTTAGGGAAATGCCTTGTACCATTAAGGATATTGCTCATCCCTTTAGGGAAATACATTATCCCTGATAAAAAATGTTCCATCCCTTTAGGGATTTGTCTCATCCCTTGTAGAAAAACAAAATATTTTGATGAAATACACTTTATCTCTATAGGGAAATGCTTTATATTACATTATTTTAAACGATGTAAGGGTGTATTGCAATACACCCCTACTGTATTAACGCCTTGTTATGGTTGTTTTCTGTGAAAAATAGCTTGAAACTTGGCTTTTTCATCTTTCTTTTTGAAAAAGATTATTGGGTGTCGAGCCTCTCGACCTATCCGACGCTTCCTTCCAAAGAGATTTCTAATAATTTCTGAGCTTCTACGGCAAATTCCATTGGGAGTTTGTTTAAAACCTCCTTGCTGAAGCCGTTTACAATTAGGGCGATGGCTTTTTCCGTGTCGATACCGCGTTGGTTGCAGTAGAAAATTTGGTCTTCCCCAATTTTCGAGGTTGTGGCTTCGTGTTCTATTTGAGCAGTTTTGTTTTTCGCTTCGATGTACGGGAAGGTATGAGCTCCGCACTCGTTGCCCATCAAAAGGGAATCACATTGCGAGAAGTTTCGTGCATTCTCGGCATTCGGACTAACTTTCACCAATCCTCGATAAGAATTCTGCGATTGTCCGGCAGAAATCCCTTTTGAAATAATAGTCGAACGAGTGTTTTTCCCTAAGTGAATCATTTTGGTTCCTGTATCCGCCTGTTGGAAGTGATTGGTTACGGCGATGGAGTAAAATTCCCCAATCGAATTATCACCTTTGAGTACACACGATGGATATTTCCACGTCACTGCGGAACCTGTCTCAACCTGCGTCCAAGATATTTTAGCGTTCTTTTCACATAGTCCGCGTTTGGTTACAAAATTGAAAACCCCTCCTTTACCATCTTTATCCCCCGGGAACCAATTCTGAACGGTAGAGTATTTTATCTCGGCATTGTCCAAAGCTATGAGCTCCACTACGGCAGCGTGTAATTGGTTTTCGTCACGTTGCGGAGCGGTACATCCTTCAAGATAAGATACATAGCTGCCTTCATCGGCAATTACTAGAGTACGCTCGAACTGTCCTGTACCTGCCTGATTGATTCGGAAATAGGTAGAAAGTTCCATCGGACAACGCACCCCTTTGGGAACATAACAGAAAGAGCCGTCGGAAAATACCGCCGAGTTCAGGGCAGCATAGAAATTGTCGGTTTTAGGTACGACAGAGCCGATGTATTTTTTCACCAATTCGGGGTGTTCTTGAATGGCTTCGGAGATAGAACAGAATATGATTCCTTTTTCTGCTAACGTCTTTTTGAAAGTTGTCGCCACCGAAACGGAATCCATCACGATGTCCATCGCAACAGGGGCAACGCCTGTTAAACGTTTCTGCTCCTCAATGGAAATACCCAATTTGTTAAAAGTTTCAAGAAGTTTTGGGTCTACTTCATCTAAACTTTCGTATTGAGGTTTCTGCTTGGGTGCGGAATAATACGAAATGTCTTGGAAATTAGGTTTTTCGTATTTCACATTTGCCCACTCAGGTTCTTCCATTTCTTTCCAAATGCGGAAGGATTCGAGACGCCAATTGGTCATCCATTCAGGCTCGTTTTTCTTTTTGGAAATCGCAATTACAATTTCCTCATTGAGCCCTTTTGGGAATGTTTCAGCTTCGATATCGGTATAAAAACCATAGGCATATTCCTTGGTTTGTAGTTCGTCACGTAAATCGTCTTCTGTGTATTTTGCCATTTTTCTTTGATTAAAAAATTAAATGATTAAAAGATTAAAAAAATAAATGAGGAGAGAATCAATCGTATTAGGTTTAATCAATTATTTGCTTCGTTTGTTATCATTATTTTTTAAATAATCAATAAATTTCGAAAGCTGAACGGATATCTCTCTGCAATGCTCTTTTAAATCTTCTGTATTGATGTGGTAAATTTCGTTACAAATATTAAGCATATTTCTTACTTCTGCACAACTTCCCTTTGCATATTTTAAAAAACGTACAAATTGTGCGTTGTTATTATACTCTGAACCTTCTGCAATATTATTTGAAATAGATAAAACAGCACGTTTCATCTGATTAGAAAATTCAAATTCATTTTTCAAATGTTGATGATTTAACAATTCAAAGACTTTTTGGGTTAGAGCTAAAGTTTCTTTATAGACTCTAAAACTTTCAAACTCCTGTGCCATATTTTTTTTAATTATTTAATCTTTAAATCTTTGAATGAATAATAATCTTACAACGAAAAACTTTCCCCGCAGCCACAAGTTCGGTTAGCGTTGGGATTGTTGAATACAAAGCCTTTTCCGTTAAGTCCACCTGAATATTCAAGGATTGTACCTACTAAATAGAGAAAACTTTTTTTGTTTACAGCAATGCGTATTCCGTTGTTTTCAAATATTTTATCATCGGCGTCAGTAGTTTTGTCGAATTTGAGTTCGTAGGAAAGTCCACTACAACCACCGCTTTTTACGCCCACACGTACAAAATCAGTTGTAGGGTCGAAATTATCATCTTCCATTAAGGAAATTAGTTTCTTTTTTGCTTGTTCAGATACTTGAATCATTGTGTTTTATGTTTTGATTACTTTCTAAAAAAAAGCTAAATATATGATATATATCAGGTTTTGTTGGCAAAAATAGCACATATAATTCAAATACCAACATATATACAATTAAATTATACGTATGTTGGTATAAGATTTTCTTATTATTAATCCGTAAGTGGTTGAAAAATAGTTAGAATTTCTTTGAAAGTTACTTTGAAATGGTATCTAACAAACTGCGAACTTTATCACTATTCCAATTTGCAATTCGTTCGCTTTTTGCTCGGACAACTCCGTGTTTGTCAATGATATATCCCGAAGGTATTTTTTCTGCATCAAAAGGCATTTTCTCACCTATGATTAAATAAGTCACTTTAAAGTTATAACCTCTCTTGGACATTAATTCTTCTACCGGAGAAGGCAATTCATTAGTAATTATATAGAAATCAACTTTCTCTTTGTAGTCATTGTAGAGCTTTTGTATGCCAGATAAGTCGGCAACACTGGTAACTCGCCACGATGACCAGAAATAAACAAAGGAAGGTTTCTTTCCTTCTGACTGAGAAAAGTTGAACTCTTTATTATCTCGGTCTTTTAATTTCCAATCAAAGTCAATTTTATATTGTTCATTGGTAGGAAGAACTTCAACCGAGCTGGAAAATATCCGTTGTAAGATTATCTTACTTTCATATCCCAAAGGAGTTACGAAAAAAGCGAGAACTAATAAAATCAGTCCGAGGTTCAAAACAGTTCTTAGTTTCATTTATATACAAAATTTATGTGGACAAAGATATGAAATATGTAACTATTTATGCAATCTACCTACTGAAAGTTTTCATAGGATTATTTTTATATTATCTGAGTACAATGCAGAAACGACAATCCCTTATAGTTTATATAGGGAATTGTCGTTTCTTTTTATGTTTATTTAGTGAGATTACTCGTAAATTGCTTGAATTCCTGGAAGTACTAACCCTTCAAGACTTTCTAACATGGCACCTCCACCTGTAGAAACATAGCTTACTTTGTTCTCAAAACCAAATTGTTTCACAGCTGCTACTGAATCTCCACCTCCCACAAGTGAGAAAGCTCCTTTTTTGGTAGCCTCATCAATGAAATTACCTATTTCGATAGTTCCTTTAGCAAATGTAGGCATTTCGAAAACTCCCACTGGCCCATTCCAAAGGATTGTTTTTGACTTTAATATAACCTCTTTAAAATTCGCTAAACTTTTTGTACCTGCGTCTAATCCTTGCCATCCGTCAGGAATGTTGGTAATATCCACTTCTTGTGTTTTAGCATCATTGCTGAAATCATCGGCTGCAACCACGTCTACGGGTAGATGTACTTCAACTCCTTTGCTTTTCGCTTTTGCTAAAATATCTAATGCTAATTGCAATTTATCATCTTCGCATATAGAATTTCCTACTTTACCTCCTTGTGCTTTAATGAATGTATATGCCATACCTCCACCGATAATCAAGTGGTTTACTTTATCCAAGATATTTTCGATGATGGTTATTTTTGAAGACACTTTCGAACCTCCTAAAATAGCAGTTACAGGTTTTTCTCCTGATTTCATCACTTTATCAATACTTTCGATTTCTTTAGCTAATAAATATCCGAAGCATTTGTTATTCGGAAAGAATTTTGCAACGATTGTGGTCGATGCATGAGCTCGGTGTGCTGTTCCAAAAGCGTCGTTTACGTAGATATCTCCCAATTTTGCTAATTTGCTAGAAAACTCTTCGTTTCCTTTTTCTTCTTCAGCATAGAAACGTAGGTTTTCAAGCAAAAGAATACTTCCAGCAGGAAGACCTGCAACCACTTTTTCTACTTTTTCACCTACACAGTCGTCAACAAATTGAACAGATTTTCCTAATACTTTAGAAACTTCATCCACAATATGTCTGAGTGAGTATTTGTCATTTCTTTCTCCTTTTGGACGACCTAAGTGGCTCATTAAAACTACACTACCTCCATCTTTCAATATTTTTTCGATGGTTGGTTTTGCTGCCTCGATACGCGTTGTATCAGTTACTTTAAAATTCTCGTCTAAAGGCACGTTGAAATCCACACGGATCAACGCTTTTTTGTCTTTGAAATTAAAATTGTCTATGGTTTTCATCGTATGTAATGAATTATAATTATATTTTTTTAAAGCCTCAAAGTTACAAATTTCTAAAAAGAAAAACAACTTTATGGTTCTGAAAGTTTTAAGCTACATCTTTTTAGGAGGGTAAAATATTGTTCATCAATAACATATCTTTGTCAACATCTAACTTTACTATTAAGAAGTACTATAAATTTACATGTATTCGAAAAAACAAATAGAACCAGAAAAATTGTGATTTTTAGCAAAATAATGATTTGGACTGTAAACATATATGCTTTTTTTAATTATCTTTGTGCCTTAAGATTTTGAAATAAAAAATTCTTTTGATATTGTGAGTCTCCAAACTTTATTTGGTGATTACTTTATTTTATAGAAATTATACACAAAAAACTTGACATGAACATAACCGAAGAAAACAGAAAATGGTTGGATGATTTGCAGTTACCACATCCGTTGGTGATTGCTGGACCTTGTAGTGCTGAAACTGAAGAGCAAGTGCTAAGCATCGCTTGGGAATTGAAAAACACTAAAGTATCTTTCTTTAGAGCAGGTATTTGGAAACCTCGTACACGTCCTGGCATGTTTGAAGGAGTTGGGGCTTTAGGTTTGAAGTGGTTGCAAAGAGTAAAGCAAGAAACGGGTATGAAAGTAGCTACTGAAGTAGCCAACAAAGACCATGTAAAACTTGCCTTAGAGCATGATATTGATATGCTTTGGATAGGAGCTCGTTCCACCGTAAGTCCTTTCATTATTCAAGAAATTGCTGATGAGTTAAGGAATACGGATAAAATTATTTTAGTTAAGAATCCAGTGAATCCAGATTTACCATTATGGATTGGAGCTTTAGAGCGTTTGCAACGCGCAGGTGTTAAGAACTTAGGTGTTATCCATCGAGGGTTTTCTACGTACGAAAAAACAAAATACAGAAATATCCCAGAATGGCAAATAGCAATTGAATTGCAGAACAAATTTCCTGATCTTCCGTTACTTTGTGACCCTTCGCATATTACTGGGAATCGTGAGATGATTTTTGATGTATCGCAAACTGCTTTAGATCTCAACTTTGATGGGTTGATGATTGAAACACACATTTCTCCAGATCAAGCATGGAGTGATGCGGCTCAGCAAGTTACCCCAAAAAAACTAACGGAAATCATTAAGCAATTGCAGGTTCGCAAGAAAACAACCTCGGAAGAAGATTATCAAAACACTTTAACCGAATTACGATCAAACATTGATGTTATTGACGATCAACTGCTTGACCTTCTCAAGAAACGTATGACCTTTTCCGACAGTATTGGGAAGTTAAAACGTGAGAAAAACGTAGCGGTACTTCAAAACTCTCGTTGGTACACCATTTTAGGAAAGATGATTGTCGAAGGACAGCAACGAGGATTGAGTGAAGAATTTATCTCAAAAATATACAAAGCCATCCATCAAGAGTCAATCAATCGACAAGAGAAAATAGTTAATAGTTAGACAAATCAACTGTAGAGACGCAAAAGCTGTGTCTCTACAGGTCGAATTTCGCCTTTTTACTTCCTTCATACATCTTGTAATTGAGAAGTTTGCTTTCTAATTTCCCATTAAAAAGCTTTATTTTTCGGGATGGACGTAATCCTACGAATTTTAATGCTTCTAAATTTGAAGTGATGAACCAAGCGTCGGTGTTTGGATATTTGTTTTTAAGCGTGTTCCCAATTGATTCGTAAAATTTTTGTACATCAATATGTAACCGTTCATTGTACGGAGGATTGAATGCTACAAATAAAGGTCTCTTTTTATCTTCTTTTTCAGTTTCAAAGAAATTTTTCTGACGAATTTCGATATAATCCGACAGGTTCGCATTTTTTAGATTTTCCTTAGCTTTCGCCACTGCCGATGGAGCTTTGTCATAGCCAACTAATTGGTAATTGAACTCTCTCGTTTTTTTTAGGCTACTGTCGAAAATTTTTTCAAACAAATCAGCATCATAGTCGTTCCATTTCTCAAACGCGAATTCACGACGATGGATATTAGGAGGGATATTGCAGGCGATCATAGCTGCTTCAATTAAAAATGTACCACTGCCGCACATTGGATCCAGAAAATCAGATTGGCCTTGCCAACCACTCAACAATAAAATTCCAGCGGCAAGTACCTCGTTGATGGGGGCTATATTGGTCGCCGAGCGATAACCTCGATGGTGTAACGAAGCCCCTGAACTGTCCAATGAAACGGTAACTTCATTTTTTTGAATATGTATATGTAGTTGTAAATCAGGGTGTAATGTGTCTACATTTGGGCGTTTCCCTATTTTTTCACGAAATCTATCTACTATGGCATCTTTAGCTCGTAGACCAACATATTGAGAATGATTGAACATGTCCGTTTGTAAGGTAACAGAAATAGCAAATGTTTGATTAACAGAGAAATATCTCTCCCATTGAAAATCATACAGTTTCTGATAGTAGTCTTTCTCTGTTCGGATAAAAAATTTAGTAATTGGCTTCAAGACTTTTAAGGCAGTTCTCAAACACAAATTAGCTTTGTACATGAATCCTTTATCTCCTTCAAAAGATACTACACGAACTCCTTTTTCAACGTTTGTAGCTCCTAAATTCCGAAGCTCATCAGCTAAAATATCTTCAAAACCAAAAAAAGTTTTGGCTAACATTCTATAATTTTTTTCCATAGTAACAAAAAACAGATGGCAAATATAGGAATAATATGTCTAATTATGAATTATAAATTATGCTTGTTCTATTAGTTTGGACAAAATGTCTAAAAAAGTAGCACGTGGAATTTCTTTAGCCCCCATTTTTTCCAAGTATTCACTGTGAATTTGACAATCGACTAATTCAATTTCGGGATGTTCTTGCAAGAAGACAATGAAGCCATACTGAGAAGCATTGTTTCGTTTGCTAAACATACTTTCTCCACAAAAAATCCCGTTCAATTTAATGCCATAAAGTCCCCCAACAAGTTCCTCATTTTCCCAAACTTCAACCGAATAGGCAAACCCTTGATAGTGGAGTTCGATGTAGGCTTCAATTATTTCAGGATGAATCCATGTGCTATCTTGACCTTTGCGTGAAATACTGGCACATTGAGTGATGATTTCTTTAAAATGTTGATTGTAAGTCACTTTGTAAGGTTTCTTTTTTAGTAACTTTCTCATGTTTTTAGAAACATGTAACTCTTTTGGGAAAAGTACGAATCGTGGATCGGGTGACCACCATAGAATGGGATCTTCGTCACTGTACCAAGGGAAAATTCCTTTGCGATAGGCTTCGAGTAGTCGTTTACAGGTCAGATTTCCTCCAAAGGCTACTATGCCTTCTACCGCTTTTTCAACTGATGGGAAAGGGGTGTTTTCGTATAAAAAAGTGAGTTCCATTGATTAATTTCAAATTGGATAGAGAAATATAAAAAGCAATATAACCAATTGATTATATTGCTTTTATATTTTACAATAGCATACGCTTTTTTTTCATTATACTTCCTCTTGATCTTTCAAATGTTGGATGTACTGAGCGCGTTGCAATTGACTTCTTCTTTTTACAGAAGGTTTTGTAAAATGTTGTCTTTCACGAAGTTGACGCACAACTCCTGTTCTGTCAAATTTTCTTTTATAGCGTTTTAAAGCTTTATCAATGCTTTCTCCGTCTTTAATTGGTATTATTAACATAGTCTATACACCTCCTCTCATTTAGGGTTGCAAATATGCAACTTATTTTCGAATCTCGCAAATTAAATGTATTTTTTTATTGTAAGAAAACATATAAAAGAATTAAAACGCTTCCTTCGATGAGAAAATTACATAGTATGCACAATTTTATCCGCCAAAACGTATGCCTAAGGATAATGGATATTCTTTCACTGAATTGTTTCGGAATAATGGAACTAAATTATATTTAGCATAGAATACCGAAGATCTGTAACCGAAGTGAGCAGAAATTCCATATATCCAGTCATTTACATGGAAATTCCCTTTGTTTACATCACGAACTCCTCGATTTTCTTGGTAGCACAACACTTGTTTGGAATTTAAAAGTACACCTACGTATGCCCCTATTCCTGCACGAAAGTTCCTTTTATAGGGATAATACGTTTTCCCATTTTTCTCATAGCTTGGCGTTAAGTCAATTTCCAAATTTACAGGTAGAGTCAAATAAAAGTTTTTAAATTTTGATTTATTTAGTGAAGTTCGGAATGGTTCAATGGTGGTTGTACCATCACTATTGGCTACAAAGTAATCGTTGTTCTTCATTTTTAATTTGTTCATCACCCATGATACACCATAATTTAGATGAAGTAAATTACTGTTTTTAAACACCCTAACATTTCGAGAATAACCAATCTCAACCGATTTTGACCCCCAGACTCTGAATTTATCCCCTCCAAAGTTTTCACTACCATTTAGCGTGTGGAATCCCAAAGCAAAGTTAAATCCTCCTTTGGACGTACGGTAACGGTTGTATATTCTTACAATTTGACTTTTCTCTGCTCTTTCTCCAGTGGCTTTAATGTAGTAGATTTCATCGTTTATCACAATTTTTTCGTGAGTATCCTTTTTTGGGGTTTCTTCCACTGGTTTTTCTATCAATGAATCTAATTTAGCAAGAGCTTTCATATAGGCTTCACTGTTTACAATTGAATCCGTTGTGATGGTTTTAGATCTTAAAATAGTAATGAGTTTCTCCCTTTCTAAGGCTGTTTTAGTTTGTATGTTCCTACGGCTTTCTTCGGCGATTTGTCTTCGCAATCGTTCGCCTTCATCTTTGGACACTTCTTTCTTGTCCACCATATCATCAATCAAAACAAGTTTTTGTTTTAACAGTTTTTTCTCAGCCGTAATAACAGAGTCTATGGCTTGTTTTGCTTGTTCAATAGCTTGACTTTCTTTTTTTTGAGCTTTCAAACTCCCTAAACATAAAAGAGTAATTGTTACTAAAATTGTGTTTTTCATTGGTATATATTTTTTAGATTAATCATTAGAAAGTGCGTATTTCAATTTGTCATATTCGGTAGAAACTTTGTCGAAAAATTGTTTTATACGATCTTTAAAAGTCTCTTTATCAGACTCTTGTAACATTGTATCGACATTGATTTTCGATTCAACGTATTGGTCAATATTTATTTCTGTTGAGGCAATTAACAGCAATTCTTCGGCAGAAATATTTTGAAAGTTCATCGCCTGATAGATACTATCTACTTTACTCTCAAAGGATACATCTTGATTGAGCAGTGCGATCATCTTATCTGCTGACACATCACTCAACACCTCGTCTATATAAGCATCTAATTCCTTATCTCTTTGATTTTTAATAGAAGAATTAGTCTTTTTGGAGGAATTACTATCTTGAATAACAATAGCTTTTTGAGGTATTACATCAAATGTTTCTTTCAGGTTTTCTGGCTGATTTTTTATCTCATTCTCTAACTTCACCCCTGATTTAACAATTTGATTTTCAATAATTTGATTTTCAGAAAATGGTTTCATAAACCATAATCCTACAGCAATTAGTATCGTTAAACAACCCGCCAGGGCATAGTATCTTGTTTTTCGCATAGTAGATGCCTGTTGTTGATCAAGCTGTTGTTCTAATTCACTCCACAAATCGCGTTTGGGAGTGATAGTTCGGTTCTTAAAAGTTTCTTTTATATTTTTTTTCAGATGATTTTCCATTGTGAATTGTTTTTTTGTTTAATTTTTCTTTCAATAACTTTTTAGCATATGCCAATTGCGATTTTGATGTTCCAACAGAAATGCCTAACTCGTTGGAAATATGTTTATGATCATAATCTTCAAATACATACAAGTTGAAAACAAGACGACATCCGACAGGCAATTCATCAATAAATGATTGAATATATTCCTCTTCAAATTGATGGTTGCTACTTAATTCATCTAAAGAATCTAAAGAATCATCCCATTCGGAATACGTTACTTTTTGAATTTTACTCCTTTGAAAATCAATACATTCATTTACAATAATTTTTCGCATCCATGCAAAAAAGTGTTGTTTTTCTTCGTAGGCATGTAAATGAGTAAGTATTTTAAAAAAGGCTTTTACTAAAATATCTTCAGCAAAATGTTCATCTTTGATGTATAGTCGGCAGATGCTCAATAAAGTAGGAGCATAAGCGTCATAGAGTTGTTTTTGAGCCAAACGGTCGTTTTGCTTAGCACGTTCGATGACATGTCGCTGTTCGAATGCTATATTGATGGTTTTCGCCATAAGTTCATTTGCTTTTCTATCCATATAAACGAAATCTCCTTTCCAGAGGTTGGAAAGGAGTGTATTTTTTAAAAAAAAATTTCTGTTGTCAAAAGATGATGCCAAAGGTAATTTACGAAAATAAATTCCACGAAATTCCCAAACGTAAAATAACATCACGATAGGGTTGCTGTGGTGCTGAATAGTAATTATACTGTGGGTTTTTAAAAACTCTGTCCATCAAAAAGGGATTGAAATGTTCTATCATAAAGTATATCCGCATGGTTCGCACTTTTGCATTCAAAAAGAAATCGACCATTGGAAAACCTCCGGTTTTTTCAGTGGTTTGCACTTCAAATTCTGCTAAAAGAGGGTTGTAACGATTGGAATAATATTTCGTGAAGTAATTTAATCCCAAACCTGTTTCTAAGTACATCGCTTTATTAAATAAATCCGAAGCGTAGTAGAAGGCATTGCGTGTAACAAAGTTAGGAACGTTCAATACTAAGTCATTCTGAACTACATTCTGGTAAAGAACTGTATTGTCCAATCGGAATTTTCTAAAAGCGAATTCTTTTTCTAATTTGACTTTCAGATATTGTATATTCCCCGAATATTGTACAGGAACCGATTGCTCCCGTTCATCTCTCTGAGCAGGTTGGAGTTGAAAGAAAGTATAATTATTTATGTTTGAAATACTTACGGAAGCATTTCCCCATTGAGTTTTTAAATCTCCGTACAAACTTTGCCTATTTTCTTTGCCAAAAGAACCGTAATTATCCCAATTATAGTTCTTATAATCACTTTGGTACAATAAAAAATTGAAATTAGGCATTGTCGAATGGAGGCTTATTCCAGCTGTGATTCCATTTTTTTTATCAAAATTATAGGATAGTTTTCCGTGCAATTTGGTTCCCGTCATTTTACCCACAAATGTCTGTTCCCCTTCAGCATCAATTACAAATCCAGCTACTTTTTTATTCCATTGCATGGCTAAACTTAGATCAGTATCCTTAATTTGATAGCGTTGCAGTACTCCCGATTTGTAAAAAGCATTACGGAAAAAATAATTATAGAAATAAGCATTCCCGTACACGAATGTTTTTCCCAGATAAGGCAACTCAAGTTCAGCACCCACGGTGTTAATCATCTTTTGTAACTGCATTCGGTCGTTGATATTAGCAGACACATAAGATTCTCCAAAAAACTCACTTGCTGAGGCTTGGTTAAATTTGTAGTATTCGGTTTCGTACAAAAACCGATGACGCAAACGAATCTGCTTGTAGGAAGCTAACGAATCCCGATTGCGTAAAAAAGCGTAATCCTGTTGAAAAAAATAACGTTTACTTTCACGTAGATTGGTAGCTTCCGACAGATTCACATCCATTACAGCTCTATTCCTGAATTGCTTGTCGGCAGATTCGAACTGCTCCAAGGAAGTAATCCCTCCATTTTCTTGACTTTCAATATCATGTCCTGCATAATGGGCAAAGAGAGTATATTTCTTATTCGGAGATATGTAGGAACCTCCTATTCTGAGATTTCCATTGCTAACCAAAATCTGCTGATATTTTCCCAAAGAACGCAGTCCTCTGTATCCAATAAAAACATTAATATTTGGTTTTAAATTTACTGAAAATAAAGCGTTTGCCATCTGTCCTTGTTCCATTCCCGAACGGTAAGAAAGTTCGGTCAAAGGGGTGGGTAATAGATAATATTTTATATCTTCAGTAGTAAGATAAAGTTGTTTTTTAGCTTCAGCACCCATAGAAGCAAGATAGTCCTGCTGAATATGGTCGTAAACCATTGTATTATAAGGTTGTGCCATGTTTGAGAAAGGCATTTTTCCAAATATATCTTTCTGCCAAACATTACTTTTATAGTATTTCTTTATGGATAAAGTAGTATCGACGGCTATAGTATCACGCATATAGCTGATTATTTTATAGTCGTTTGCTGTGAAAGTAATACTGTCTTTCTTTTTGGCAGAACGCATTGATTTAAAGGTAATTCCTTCGTTTTTTGTTTTATCTTCCTGAGCCATAAGTTCAAAAGATAGCAAGAAAACCAAAAAGACATATACGTATGTTAGTTTCATATTTTTCTCATAATTTAAAATAATTTTCCTTGTACATTCGGATTTACCTTACCTAAATGTTTATATGCCAAATCGGTAACCTCTCTACCACGAGGTGTTCTCACGATGAATCCCTCTTGAATGAGGAATGGTTCATAAACCTCTTCGATAGTTTCAGGACTTTCCGAAACAGCTGTAGCTAAGGTAGTTATACCTACAGGCCCTCCTTTGAACTTATCTATTAGAGTAGCAAGTATTTTATTATCCATTTCGTCCAAACCATGAGCATCAACATTAAGAGCTTTTAATCCAAAGCGGGTGATTTCCATATCAATTTTTCCGTTACCTTTGATTTGGGCAAAATCTCGGATTCGACGCAGCAACGCATTGGCAATACGTGGAGTTCCTCTACTTCGACTTGCTAATTCAATAGCAGCTTCCGTTGAAATGAGCACTTTCAAAATCGAAGCACTTCGTTGGACGATGTCAGCAAGTAGTTCGGTAGTGTAGTATTGCAATCGGCTTTGAATACCAAAACGAGCTCGCATCGGAGCGGTAAGTAATCCCGAACGTGTGGTTGCTCCTACCAAAGTAAAAGGGTTCAAATTAATTTGTACTGTTCGAGCATTAGGCCCTGATTCTATCATTATATCAATTTTGTAATCCTCCATAGCGGAATAGAGGTATTCCTCAACTATGGGACTCAATCGGTGAATTTCGTCAATGAACAACACATCACGTTCTTGTAAATTTGTTAGAAGTCCTGCCAAATCACCTGGTTTGTCGAGTACAGGCCCTGAAGTAATTTTGATGCCCACACCCAACTCATTAGCTAAAATATGAGCCAAAGTGGTTTTTCCCAAGCCAGGAGGACCGTGAAAAAGAGTATGATCAAGAGCCTCTCCTCGCATATTAGCTGCTTTTACAAATACAGTAAGGTTCTCCAAAATAGCTTCTTGTCCCGAAAAATCGTCAAACGACAACGGACGTAAAGCTCGTTCAATATCCAACTCTTGAGCCGAATAGTTTTCTTTATTTGGATTCAAATTTTTATTCATTTTTTGAACTATTGTGTTTTTGTAGCTAAACGATTTTTTTTCTTATTTGCTCTATTCCTCTTCTTTTCTTCCGAGAACCTTATTTATCAACTCTTTAAACGTATTAAAATCAACATTATAGGTAATACCTGTTCCGTAAACATACCCAATTCTGTCCACCAAGTACTCTTGCCATTCATTTTCTCGTACAAACACCTTAGCTGTCAAATTTCCTTGGGGGTTCAGTTGGAATATTACTTCTCCATTTCCTGCTACGGCAGTGCGTTTCACCCCTCCAACAGGAATACCTACTTTTCCGTTAAAGAGAACTCTATCAGTAATTTGTGTAGAAATCGTAAATCCTAATCGGTCGTCATTGGTTATGTCAGAAGAACTATCAACCATTCCTGCTTCGTAAGAAACACCTAAATTTAGCTTATTGTCCTCATCCGACAGTAACTGATTGAAAAGCCCCGCTGCTGTTTCAAATAAGTTATAGGCTACCAAACGATTATCCGTATTCCGCTCACTCATAAAGGAACCTTGAGCTAAAAGTGAAAAGGCTTGTAGTTGTTTTCTGTCCTTATCTTCCAAACGATAATTAAGTTCCGATACCAAACCTTGCCCACTATCAGGGAAAGCAATGTCAAAAACGGGTTCTGGTTGCATCAACTCTCCTTCGAGACTGATAATGACCTGAGTAGCTATCTTTCGATTGTATTGTGAAGATTCCAACAACACTCCTGGATTGGCATTCAAAGTATAGGCAGCTTTCAAATTTCGCAACACGGCTTTTAGCGGATCACCACTCCATGAAATTGAACCTCCAGGAAGCACGGTAAATCGTTTATCAATCAGATTTTCAAATTTAAAATTGTAATATCCTGAATAGGTAATAAAGTCACCCCACATGTTGAACTTACCATTAGTATTGATTTCAATAAGTAAGGTTCCGGCACCTGTTCCCACTAAGTTACTTCCCGTTTTTTTATCTAAAATAATTTCAACCTCAGTTGATGGTAACACGTCCATTTCAAAACGTAGTTCAAGCCCTTTAACTGACTCCAAAACACGTTCTTTTTTCACCTTCGGATTTTCTTTTTCAATAAAAGTAATGAAAGAATCGTCCCCTACACTTTCCATATCACTCAATGGAATTTTAAACTGTGTCCCCTCTTGGGTAACCGCTTTGACCGAAATCACTAACTCATCTAACGCTCCACGAATGGATGCATTTCCGTTAATGAATCCTGTTCCGTAGAAAAGAGCATCATCGGTGTAGCCTGTGTTTAAAACTAAGAATTTATCACCTAATGTTTTGATGTTCAAATCAAAAAACCAGTCCGACAACTTATTATGACGTATGCTACCATTGAGTAACGCTTGGGTTTTATGTGCTGTATCGGTAAGTGTCCAATCATCAATTTCGAAAGTTTGATTTCTAATAAAAATTTTTGCTTTATCGTTGATATCAGCATTCAAATTCAGATATGTAATTCCAACTCCTCCCTTCTCAATAGCAAGTTCTCCGTTCATCGTAGGATTTTCAATACTTCCTTCAATTTTTATATCTCCCAACAAACTTCCTCGTAGATCATAGAAAATACCCTCCAAAAACGGATTGAAAGGAGCTAAGTTGAACTGTCTAAAATGGGCATCAACATCTACAAAAGTACCTTTGTTAGAATCAAGCTTAATATCTCCATTCATTTGGAAACCTTGTGTTTTTCCATTTACAAAATGAGCATTGAGTTTGAAAACAGAAAGATCCGCATTTCCGAAAATACTAGCTTCTAAATCTCCATAGTCATAACCGTTCAAACGAAAATTTCGGATAAACACATCCGATGATGGATAATACAGTTTTCCTTTTTGCACCAGCGACAAGTGACCGTTGAGAGTTCCTTGCAGATTTAATCCTTTAAGTTCGGGTAACACCTTATCAAGCGACACATTGTTTGCCACTGTGTGTAGTTGTTTATACTCATCAGTTAACACACCACTAAGATTAACATGCTGGTTACGGTGAGCGATTCTAAAATTATGAATCTTAATGGTATCCGCTTTACGGTCGATAGTCACCTTGTTTGTTCCTTCAGCATTTTCGCGATTGATAAACCATTGATTGCCTCTGAAATTGATTTCTGACTTTTTAAATCCGATACTCGATTCCTGTTTCTCATTTAAGGTATAGAAGAAATTTAACTGATAATTGTCTTTTTCTGACTCACCTCCGTTAAATTCGGAACGGAAAAACAAAGTATCATTGACCACACGGCTAATGAGGTTAAAATCCTTTATGTCATAAATTCCTAAATCTAATTTTCCAACTTCAAAAAAGGCATTATAGAGCGTATTTTGGTTATCTACCGTAAGTTTCAACCCATCTGCTTGATAATCAAAGGCATTAATTTCAGGCGATTTCAGTTGCATTTTAAAACTTCCATCATCTGGAACAATTTTTCCTTTGAGAGTGGTATTTCTTCCAATTTTCAACTCTGGTACAAAAACTTCTACAATTTTATTGTAAATACTAAAGTTGAAGTCTATATACTGATTTTCATCAATTTTATATGGATTGTAGTGCATGTAAACACTTCCCAAAGCATTTTGGATGATTTTTTTCATCTCCGCCATTTTGTACTTTCCACGAATACTTCCGCTAATAATATCAGTTGAATTTATTTTGATTTCTTTCTCTCCTGTATCATAAATGGTAGAAGTAATATCAAAATCATTGAAAGTAAAAATATTATGCGAATTTTCATATACTGCATTTTCAAAGCTAACCTTCCCTACAATGTCATCAACCTCAATTCCTTGTATGTCTATATGCACCCTTCCTTTTAGTTTTGAAATCGTATCACTTTCGGATACCTTGAGCTGGTACAAATCCGCCTTTTGAATGTCTGCTTTGAAATCAAAGGTAGGTTTTATAGATGAGAAATCAGCTAATCCTCCAAATTTCATATTCAAATTAGGGTCATTAGCTACTACCAAACCATTGAACAATTGCTTGGTTAACTTTCCTTCAATATTAATTTTTTTATAGTCATATCCATTAAATCGTAAAGAATTTATCTTTCCATACGCATTCATTTCCATGGTTTTAAAGTCGGTTCCTTTACCTTGAACTACCAAATCAGCCGACAAATTCCCTAAAATACGTTGCTTTATTAAAGCCCCTATGTTAAATGCTTGTGTTGAAATTCGCCCTTCATATGCTAAATTTTCCGTTTGCTCCAAGTTGCTTAATTTTCCTTCAAAAGTTGCATTTCCTCGTTGCGAAGTCATCCTTAGGTTAGCATCCAGATGCGAAGTGCCATATACAAAATCTCCCGTAAGTGAAAACATTCCTAAATTCTGCAATTCCACAGGCATGTTTTGTCCTAATTCCACAGGCATCAGAGTTGCCAAATCATTATAAATAGATTCGAAATTCACTCCCTTGCCTTGAATAATGATTTTTTTATCTTCTCGTAATAGGTTTTCAAAGGATAAATTTCCTCCAATGAGCGTATTCTGGTACGTAATATTTCCTTGATCTATTACAAATTTATTCAAAGTTCCTTTAAAATGTAAATCATTAACTATTAATGATTTACCTGCTACAAATCCATCGTAAAAAGTATTCAAATCACGAGTCGAAATGGTCGCTTTAGGAAGTTCTACATCTAACACCACTTTATCAGCAAAATCAACAAAGCCTCCTTCATGAGGATATATTTTCAATGTACCTTCAACTGTTGTTTTTTCGGTTTTTAGAATCATATCTTTAGCCTGTACCAAAGTATCGGTGTAGAAAAAAGAAGTTTGTAGATCGCTAACTTTCAATGATTTATCAAATATAAAACTTCCTTGTTCCATATCAAAGAACACATTAGCTCCTAACAACTGGAAATCCTTAAGTTTCATATTAAGGTTTTCAGCTTGGAACAGTATTGGATTTTCTTGATTTTCATCGGAAATATAGCAATGGCTCCCATTCAACCGTATGGTTTTTGCCTTCATTACAAAATCGCCTGAACTGGGTTCTCCTGAATCAAATTTTGATACAAATACCTCTAAATTTGACAAAGTATCTCCCTTGTGGGTTTTCATATGAAAAACCAAATCATCTGCTTCAATATCACCAAAGTACAAATCACCTTTAATCCATTGTCTAACATTTAAAATCGACGTTTGTAGCTGTTTGGTTGCAATAAGTGTATCAGCACGAAAATCTTTAATCAAGACCCCCTTAACAGCTACATCTCCATTGTATTTCAGATGAATTTTCTCGATTTGTATGTCTACATCAAAATCTTGGTTAAGCCTGTTAACAACCTTTTGGGCTATGAACGTTTGAGTTACTGGCAATGCCAACAAAAGTAATAGAACCCCAAAAAATAAAAGGGTTATCCACATTACTCGGAACGCTATTTTACGAAATCTTTTGATAACTTGAAGTTTTTAATTACAAATGTTGCAAATATACGTAAATGGTTCGCTTTGAACAAATTTTTTTTGAAGGTGTTACATTGCTTAGATTCAACCCTCAAGTGTAACATCATAAAAACATCTCCTCAGATAACAGTTATCATGAGGAGATGGAAATCAAAGTCTAACAATAAAGACTTGTCTATGAAAGAAAAATCAATTATAACAACGATTTACATCGGAATGAACCGTTAGTTACTTTTTTGGTTACACTACCGTCATCACTTTTTGCGTTAAATTCGAATGTACCTTCAACTATCTTTGCTTTTTCATCGAATTTTTTGATGGTTATTGTTCCATCTGCCAAACTAGTAAATCTGTCATTTCCAAAAGTTACGCCTCCCAAGGCTAATTCTTCTCCCCCAAATTTAAATACACCTTCTTTGGCAGGTGCTGTAAGTGTAAAAACAAATTCGTTACCTTTCACTCCATTTACGCTAATTTTTCCCGCAGAAACTGTATAGGAACAAAAAGTTGCTCCTGTAACTTCATGTTTTTTACCGTCAACTTCTGCTTTTACGTAATAATCAGAACTTCCAGACTCGCCCGTGTTGTCAGAATCATCTTTTTTACATCCCACAACAGCTACGACTACTGCCAGTAGGAAAAAACTAAATTTTAAATAATTTTTCATATGCTTCATTTTTTTATTACATTGTGTTTTAAATCTTTTTAGCATAATTTCTTAAGAAACATCTCCTTAAGGTATTATTATTTAATGATAAAAAACCGAAAGGAGATGTTAGTCTAACTATAAGAACTTGTTGAGAAATTTACTAAAAAGCATATCTAAGACCTACATGAACTCCAAGAGAAGACCCTGTTCTAATGGTGTATTTCACTGTGCTGAAAAGATCCAAGTTTGAGGATAAAGCGTAAGACATACCTGCTCCAACATTCACTCCGAAATTCCCTCCACTAAACTCGTATTTAACTCCTAAGATTTCCGAACTTGATTTAAAATAATTGTATCCAACCCCTGCTAAACCAAAAAACTTAAAAGTATCTTTGTCGTAGAAGTAGTAATGACCATTGGCATTGAACTCTAACCCAAGGGAATTTACTCCCTCAACTTTATCTAACATAAGATACCCTACATCAGGAGCTACCGTGAGTTTGTCCATAATCCCAATCTCAGCATTCACACCGATTATGGGATTTTTTCCCTCTACATCAAACCCTCCGTGGATACCAATTTTAGTTTGTGCTTGAGCAACCATTCCAAACCCTAAAACAAGGGCTACAATTAAAGCAACTTTTTTCATTTTCTTCTTTTTTTTAATTAAACAACTTATTTATAACATTTTTAAAATTCTTAGATTCAAGTATTTGACTTATTGTTTTTTAGCTTAAAACTACGGTTTTAACTTTGACACATCTTGTTGTTTACAACGAAATGAACCGTTAGTAACTTTCTTTGTAATATCTCCGTTCGTTCCAACAAACTGAAAAGTTCCTTCAATCACTTTTGCGTCCTTGTCGTATTTTGTGATAATTAAACTTCCATCGGTTGAATCCGTATATCCTCCATAAACTCCATCAATATAAACAGTTCCGAAAGATACTATGTTATCAGAAAATTTATATGTACCCACTTCCATCGAAGGAATCATGAAAGCATATTTGTCACCTCCTGTTATCGTAACTCCGAAGCCTGTATCAATAAAAAAACAATATTCACCTGAAGCTTCGTGTTCCACACCTCCTACTTGTGCTTTTACATAGAATTCAGAAGTGTTTGAATCATCCTTTTTACAGCTTACAACTATTAAAATTGCTGTTAACAAAATAAAGCTAAATTTTAATTTATTTTTCATATATAATTCATTATTAATTTTATACTTAATCCAAAACTTACTACAATTACCTAAACGTTAGTTTTATTACTTCGTTTTAGTTAATTTTATCTTTATTTTCACACTACAAAGGAATAATTTTTCTTTTAAAACAGCAAATCTTGTATAAAAATAGAAATGTTAAAATTTACGCGAACGGTCAAAATTCAAACGTGAACGGTATTTTTTTTGCACGAACGGTCAAAAATATCACCTGAACTGTTTAAAAAAATAACAAAACTTTAACATGTGTATTTGCTAAATTCTACTTGTGTAAACATGTGATTCCGTAATAACTCAATCAAAATTTAAGTGCTATTGAAATTCAATTTTCAAAAAAAACTCTTGTTTATCCATTCTTAATCTGATAGCTAAGGATAAGTAACAATTTCTTTTGTGTTTTTTCAGAAATTCAAATTTTATATTTTTTTTAAGTGATTATCTCCGAAAAAACAGTATATTTGCCGTTTCATAGTAATAGAAATTATTAAAAATAAATGACACAGAATAAAGAGATTACATCTAATCAACTAATTAGTAATATTATCGAAGGTATTGAAAAAGTAAAAGGAACGGACATTACTATTATGGATTTACGCGAAATAGAGAACTCTGTTTGCGATTATTTCGTTTTATGTAACGGTTCCTCAAACACCCAAGTGAGTGCTATTTCGGGAGCGGTACAACGAGTTGTAAGTCAAGCTGAGGGACATGTAAAACCATGGCATGTGGAAGGAGAGATGAATGCAGAATGGATATTGATTGACTATGTAGATGTTGTGGTACATATCTTCCAAAAAAGAATCCGTGAGCATTACGATATTGAAGGATTGTGGGGAGATGCTAAATTTTTAAATATAGAAACTAACTATTAATATGGCAGAGAACAAAACAAACAAACCTAAATTTTCAGCCTATTGGGTATACGCCTTACTTATAGTGATTTTATTAGGATTTAATTTCTATTCGGGAGGTAGTTTTTGGATGCAACCCAAAGAAATTCCACAGGCTAAATTTGAAGACTTTTTGCGTAACGGAGATGTTTTAAAGATAACCATCGTGAATCGCAAAGAAGCTAATGTTTATTTGACCGATGAAGCATTGAAAAAAGAAGAACATAAGGATGTACGTCCGAGAGGAAATATGCTATCACAAACAACGAGTGCAAAGAATGAAAGTCCGCAATATCGTTTTGAATTGGGTGATTTGAGCAATTTTGAAAACCGTTTTGACCAGATTGTTCAAGAAAACAATTTAACAACCACTCGTGAAAATAAAACACAACAGAACGTGTTTTCTGATTTTTTAGTTACACTATTACCATTTATTCTTATCGTGGGGTTGTGGATTTTTTTTATGCGACGAATGGCCGGAGGCGGTGGAGGTGGACAATTGTTCAGTATCGGAAAATCAAAGGCTCGTCTTTTTGATGAAAAAAGAGAAGTTCGCGTAACATTCCAAGATGTAGCAGGTTTGGAAGGTGCTAAAGAAGAGGTTCAAGAAATAGTTGATTTCCTTAAAAATCCAGATAAATACACCTCTTTGGGAGGAAAAATTCCAAAGGGTGCTTTATTGGTAGGGCCTCCGGGTACGGGAAAGACCCTTTTAGCAAAAGCCGTAGCGGGTGAAGCTCAAGTGCCGTTCTTTTCACTTTCAGGGTCTGATTTCGTTGAGATGTTTGTAGGAGTGGGAGCCTCACGAGTACGTGACCTGTTCAAACAAGCCAAAGAAAAATCACCTGCAATTATTTTTATTGACGAAATTGACGCTATTGGACGTGCCCGAGGGAAAAACAATTTTACAGGAGCAAATGATGAAAGAGAAAACACTCTAAATCAATTACTAACGGAGATGGATGGCTTTGGAACGCATACCAATGTAATCGTGTTAGCAGCAACGAACCGAGCTGATATCTTAGATAAAGCATTGATGCGTGCAGGGCGTTTTGACCGACAAATCTATGTTGATTTACCAAACTTAAACGAACGAAAGCAGATTTTTGAAGTACATCTACGTCCAATTAAGAAAGCTGAAACCTTAGAAATAGATTTTTTAGCTAAGCAAACACCAGGATTTTCAGGTGCCGACATTGCAAATGTATGCAACGAAGCAGCTTTGATTGCGGCTCGTAAAGGTAAAACAGCTGTGGGAAAACAAGATTTCTTAGATGCTGTTGATAGGATTGTTGGTGGTCTAGAGAAAAAAAGTAAAATGATTACCGATGAAGAACGTAGAACCATCGCTTTCCACGAGGCAGGGCATGCTACGGTTAGTTGGTTGTTGAAATATGCTGCCCCTTTAGTTAAAGTAACTATCGTTCCGCGAGGGCAGTCGTTAGGAGCTGCTTGGTATTTACCTGAAGAGCGACAAATTATCAGAACCGAACAGATTTTAGACGAAATGTGTGCAGCTTTGGGAGGACGTGCCGCCGAAAAGATAATTTTTGACAAAATTTCAACAGGAGCGTTGAGTGATTTGGAAAAGGTAACCAAACAAGCTCGAGCCATGGTAACCATCTATGGATTGAACGATAAGGTAGGAAATCTGACCTATTATGATTCATCAGGGCAATCGGAATACGGTTTTACCAAACCATACAGCGAAAAAACGGCTCATGTAATTGATGAAGAGATTTCAAAAATTATTGAAAATCAATATGAAAGAGCTATTCAAATTCTTTCAGAAAATAAAGATAAGCTGACTAGTTTAGCCAACTTATTGCTCGAAAGAGAAGTCATTTTCAAGGAAGATTTGGAGGATATCTTCGGAAAAAGAGCCTATGAAAAGGAAGAGGAATTAACTGAAAAAACAGAGACGAAGGTAGATGACTCAAATCCTTTGACAACATAAATTATTTAATTCGTAAAAAAATGATAAAAACTTGATTGTTATTTTGAAAACAATCAAGTTTTTTTTGTAACTTTACCCCATTCTATGTATAAAGAATAAAGAAAGATTTTTATTAACTCTATCATACAGAAATTAAGTGTCGTGTTTTTTAATAAATAACGACGGTAGAGTTTTGGGTAATAATAATAAACATCTGAAATACAATAAGTTTAGATGAATTTTTTAAAGAAAATATTTGGTAAACGCAGTAGTGAACCGAATTTGGGTGAGGAAAAGATTGTAGCTACTAATGTACTGTCGGGAGATAACCTACCTGCAGATGAGCAATTTGCAATCAACTTTACCCAAAATGGGGGTAAATTCATTTATTGCACTTCAGAATTAGAAATACAGCATTTTTTCAGAAATATTTTAATGGAAATAGGTGTATATGTGAAAATCAGTACGCCAAACGAGTCACTCGTAGATTTTTTTGAAGAGCATCAATCACTTTTCACAGATGATGTTGAAACAGCGAATGTCTATCTGACAACCTGTGAATATTTAATCACATCGATGGGAGGTATAATGCTCTCTTCCAATCAGTTGAGACAGCGAAGAACAAGTGAACTTCCTGAAATATTTATCGTCTTGGCTAAAACCAGCCAAATGGTGAAAAGCATTGATGAGGGAATGCGTGGTATCAATTTGAAATATCCGAAACAAAAACCAACAGGGTTGGTCACTTTGCGTAGTTTTGACGAAAACAGAACAGCAAATGATGTAATGAACTATGGAGGAAGCTATAAGAAAACCTACCTCATCTTGTTAGAAGATTTACCAATTTAAAAGGAACTCATTGTGAACGAACTATTTAAAAGAACTGCTACAGGAATTATCTACATACTCTTTTTGTTATCGGCAATCATGTTAGATGAGGGGGCTTTTGACTTCTTGTTTTTGTCTTTTGGATTAGTATGTATGTACGAATTTAAAAAACTTATTCGACTTCAAGGATTGCACGTCTATCTGATATTCTTATTTTTTTGGTGGCTATTCATTCATTTGCAGGTAAGTGTTTTCTCAATTTATATACTGTTGCTATTTACTATTATAGCCAATGTGTACTTGACTATCATGCTCTTCTATGGAAAAACTCCTCTACGCTACGCTCCTTACTCTCATAAGTTGATTATTAGTATGTTGTATATTGGTGCAGGATGTGTTTTTATTCCATTAATATACAAGCACGAGTGCATAAAATCATATTCCGTCGGTGAGGCTCAATTGACAATGATTGGTATTTTGTGTATCATTTGGGCAAGTGACAGTTTTGCTTATTTAACGGGGAAAAACTTTGGGAAACATAAGTTGTTTGAAAAGATATCTCCCAAAAAAACAGTTGAAGGATTCGTAGGAGGACTCATCGGAGCTATCCTAACCGCCTATGTAATTTCAATTTACAGTAATAAAGAGATTTGGAGTTGGATTGTGCTGGCTATTGTGTTAGTTACTACTGGAACTGTTGGTGATTTGGTTGAATCAAGTTTCAAACGGGTTGCTAAAGTGAAAGACAGCGGTCGAATTCTTCCAGGACACGGCGGACTTTTAGACCGTTTGGATAGTCTTATTTTTGCCTCTCCATTTGCTTTCTTTGTATTGCAAATTCTATATTATTTCTCTTAAAAATCATATTCTTGCTAAAAAATTAAATGATAATACATTTTTATAAATTTCAAGGTACAGGCAATGACTTTGTGATGATTGATAATCGTAATTCAGATTTTCCCAAGGAAAATACTTCATTAGTTGCCTCATTGTGTCATCGGCACTTTGGTATTGGTGCAGACGGACTAATTCTGCTAGAAAATGATGAAAAATACGATTTTCGCATGATTTACTACAACTCAGATGGAAAAGAAAGTACGATGTGTGGCAACGGAGGACGATGTATTGTCGCATTTGCTAAATTATTGAAAATCATCGATAATAAAACTATTTTTATTGCTATTGATGGGGAACATTATGCCGAAATCAATAATGAAAATCAAGTGAAATTGCAGATGAAAGACGTTGATGTTATTCGAAAGGAAGACTCATATACTTTTTTAGATACAGGTTCGCCACATCACGTTCAATTAGCTGAAAATGTTAATAATATAGATGTGAAATCAGAAGGAGCGTCCATTCGCTATGGACAATTGTACAAGGATAAAGGTGGAGCTAATGTCAACTTTGTAACTCCTTTAGGAAATGAAAAATTTGCTGTACGCACCTACGAGCGGGGGGTTGAAGACGAGACTTACTCTTGTGGTACGGGTGCTACGGCTGTTGCAATTGCCATGTATCACCAAGAAAAAACAAAGGAGAGAGACATACACCTGCAAACCCTTGGGGGAGATTTAAGAGTTTCGTTTGATGTTGAAAACGGAGTATATACAAACGTATTTCTGATTGGACAGGCTACTTTTGTTTTTGAAGGTAAAGTAGAAATGTAATTAAAGTTAAGCTTCGTCAAGCGTAAAAGAGAAAAAAGTGTTTAAATTTATACATAAAAGATGAATTGTATTTCAGACGAGTTGTGTTTGTTACGGGCGTTAGAACCAGAAGATATTGACTTTTTGTATGAACTTGAAAATCAAGAAAGTTTATGGGAAGTTAGTCAAACACAATTGCCTTTTTCTCGGTATCTTCTGAAAGAATACATTCAAAATGCAACACAGGACATTTATGAAGCGAAACAGTTTCGTTACGTCATTTCTTCCTCTGATAGAGAGCCTTTTGGATGTGTTGACCTCTATGATTTTGATCCTAAGAACAAACGAGCTTGTGTTGGAATCGCCATTTTAGAAAAATACCAACGCCAAGGTAAAGGAGAATATGCTCTTGCTAAATTATTGAATTACAGTAAAGTAAATCTTCATTTACATCAATTAATTGCATATATCCCTGTGGACAACATTCCAAGCATACATCTTTTTGAAAAACTTGGTTTTGTTTCTCATGGCATAAAAAAAGATTGGATTTTTTCTAACGGAACATTTAAAGATGTGTTGATTTTTCAGCGAATTCTGTAGCTAAATCGAAATCTATACTTTACTTCATTTTTTTTTGGCGTTTTTATAAAAATCTGATTATCAGAATTCAATCGACTAGGTCTTTTGCACAATTATATCAGAAACAGAAGAGATTTGATACTTTAACTTAGCATCATATGAGCTTTTTTTAAAGCCTCGACAAAAGTATCAATTTCTTCAAAGGTATTGTAAACCGCAAAACTGGCTCTAATTGTTCCTGGAATGCAAAAGAAATCCATAATAGGCTGAGTGCAATGGTGTCCTGTGCGAACTGCAATACCCAATTTATCCAGTATGCTTCCTACATCATACGGATGTATTCCTTTGAAATTGAACGATATAACTGCAGTTCGTTTACTCAAGTCAGGATTCCCATAAAGTTGAATATCTTCAAGCTCTTTTAGTTTTTCAACAGCGTATCTTAGCAGAGCTTGTTCGTGTTTGGCTATATTTTCGATACCTAATTCATGTATGTAATCAATTGCAGCTCCAAATGCAATACCCCCACAGATGTTAGGCGTTCCTGCTTCAAATTTATAGGGCAAATCAGCGTATGTTGAACCTTCGAAACGGACTTCTTTTATCATTTCGCCTCCACCTTGATAGGGAGGGATAGCATTTAACAATTCTTCTTTTCCATAAAGTATACCCACTCCTGTTGGCCCGTACATTTTATGAGCAGAAACAGCATAAAAATCAACATCAAGTGATTGAACATCAGGCTGGATATGAGGCGCGGATTGAGCACCATCAACCAAAACCTTAGCTCCTCTTTGATGAGCCTTTTCAATGATTTCAGCAATGGGATGTATATTTCCTAAAGCATTCGAAACATGTTGTACACATACAAGTTTTGTACTGGAATTCAATAAGTTATCAAAGGATTCCATATTCCAAATCCCCTGTTCGTTCATCGGAATAACTTTCAGTGTAGCACCGGTGCGTTCGCAAACAAACTGCCATGGCACGATATTGCTATGATGTTCTGATGCCGATACTATGATTTCATCTCCTGATTTCAAAAGAGAAGTGTATCCGTTGGCAACCAAGTTAATGGACTCTGTTGTTCCCGAAGTAAAAATGATTTCACATGATTTTTTGGCATTGAAATGTTTTCGCAACTTTTCACGAGCTTGTTCGTAGGCATCGGTAGATTCCTGGCTGAGAGTATGCACCCCGCGGTGGATATTGGCGTTAAGTTGAGTGTAGTAATTTACAATGGTATTAATTACTTGATTAGGAGTTTGCGAAGTGGCTCCATTGTCGAAATATATCAAGGGTTTGTTATTTACAAGTCGGTTCAGGATAGGAAAATCACTGCGTATTTGTTCAATTGATTTCATAATATGTTTTTTGCGATTGAGTTCAAAAATGATTGTATTAGATAACAAAAATAATTCCGCCAAAGGTATTTATTTTATTCTAAATAAACACTATCTTTGCCTCCTAAATGTTGTTATATATAAAAAAACTATTGTCAAAATCATTTTTGTCAGGCTTTGTAGGGTAATAAAATCATTAGAGTAATTTTGGTATCGAGACTACATGGTTTAAAGTGACTGCAAGTGATGAATTCCCATGGTCAGGTGAAATATTTTGATTAATTTTTCAACCACTTACACTTAAAAAAGGTAAATTATTCTTCTATTTATATTTAGTATACTTCTTTTTTATGTGTAATGAGGTAGAAATAGTAATATTTTCCAAGTCAGAAAACAATTTATGCTGTTTTTTGTTTTTTACTGGTAAATATCGAATGTTTACTGAAATTATGGAAATAGTAGCCTAATGCTTATTTAAATAAAAAAATATGATTTCTTTTTTTTCCGAAACAAAATTTAAGCTTCCGTACAAGAAAAACGATCTAAAATCGTGGGTAAAAATGATTTGTAATACTGAAAATCATAAAATTGGCGATGTAAACTACATTTTTTGTAACGATGAGCAGTTACATAAAATCAATGTAGAATATCTTAACCACGATACCTTAACGGATATTATTACTTTTGACTATACTGAAGATTTTCAAATTGCTGGAGATATTTATATCTCTGTGGAACGAGTGTGTGATAATGCTAATGATTTTGAGGTTTCTTTTAAGGAAGAGCTATTACGAGTCATGGCTCACGGCATATTGCATTTATGTGGCTATAAGGACAAATCCGAATCGGAAAGTCAGCAAATGAGACAAAAGGAAGAAGAAAAAATACGATTATTTACAGAAAAAGAATGAGAATACTCCATATTGACACGAATCATCCGTTAATAATAGAGCAACTTACTGCTCATGGATTTGAAAATCACGAAGATTATAAAAGTTCAAAATCCCAAATCGAAAGCAAAATCGACCAATATGATGGTGTCATCCTTCGCAGTCGGTTCGCGATTGATAAGTTGTTTTTGGATAAGGCAACTCGCTTAAAATTTATTGCCAGAGTGGGAGCAGGTCTTGAAAATATTGATTGTGAATACGCTGAGCAAAAGGGAGTTATGATAATATCCTCTCCCGAAGGAAATCGTAATGCGGTAGGCGAACACACTCTCGGAATGTTATTAGCGCTGTTAAATAAGTTTAAAAAATCCAATCGTGAAATTGAGCGAGGTGTGTGGCTACGTGAAGAAAATCGAGGGTCGGAATTAGATTATAAAACCGTAGGCATTATTGGTTACGGGAATATGGGAAAATCGTTTGCTCGAAAATTGAAAGGGTTTGATTGTCAAGTGATTTGTTATGATATAAAACCCAATGTAGGCGATGAAAACGCACGACAAGTGTCCTTGGATGAGTTTTTTGAACAATCGGATGTGGTGAGTTTACACACACCGCAAACTCCATTAACAACAAAAATGATGAATATTAATTTCATCCACAGGTTCAAAAAACCATTCTGGTTATTGAACACTGCACGAGGGAAAAGCGTTGTAACTGATGATTTGGTTGAAGCCTTAAAGTCAGGCAAAATCAAAGGAGCGGGGCTAGACGTATTAGAGTACGAGAAAACGTCCTTTGAGGATTTCTTTACTGATGAACTCCCTGCTTCGTTTAGATATTTATTAGAAGCTGACAATGTAATACTTACACCTCATATTGCAGGTTGGACTGCTGAAAGTAAGACCAAATTGGCACAGGTGATTGTGGATAAAATCATAGAGAATTTTTCAGAAAAATAATTTACTCTTGATGTTGTTTATTCAACCGTTTTATCTATTCGTACTTTTTTAATTTTGTAAAATTTCTTTGTATAATTTAGTAGGTCTTTCTCGTGAATGTACTGGAAAAATCAAAAAAAGACAGAATATTTTCGTTTTACGGTGTTAAGGGAAGAAGAAGAGTGGATTGAAAGTGACTATACGACATTTAACGGACAAATGCAGGAAAAAAAATCAAGGCTCGTGCTATAATCTGGGTAATATACAAAAAATACATGAATTACTACAATCACACCCGTAACTAACCAAGTATCAGTATCGTTTTTACGTTTGAAGTTTGGAAAATGTAACGATTTTGAAATCCAAGGTTCTTTTTAAACCTAAGGGAAAAGTAGAATATCAAAATAACTAATAAACTCAAATGTTTTTATAACGGGCATAAAGGCTTATCTAAAAACAAAAGTATTCGACAATCGAAAGAATGAAAAAATAGCTTGAACTTGGTAAGTTTTATATTTTTGCATACCGAAATGCTTGGTAAATAAAATGGAATCTCTGACAGACATACCTTTGCGAAAAATCATCCATGTGGATATGGACGCTTTTTATGCTTCGGTGGAACAGCTCGATTTTCCACAGTTGCGAGGGAAACCCATAGCCGTAGGTGGCGAAAAGGAACGAGGAGTTGTAGCAGCTGCCAGTTATGAAGCACGAAGATACGGGGTGCGAAGTGCTATCAGTGGAGTTCAGGCAAAGAAACTATGTCCACAGCTCATTTTTGTGCCACCACGTTTTGAGCGCTATCGTGAAATTTCAATACAAATTCGCTCTATTTTTTATGAATATACCGATTTGGTAGAACCCCTATCCTTGGATGAGGCTTATTTAGATGTAACTCACAATAAAAAGAATAATCCTTCAGCAACTTTTTTGGCTCAAGAAATTCGTCAGCGTATTTTCGAAACCACGGGACTTACCGCTTCAGCAGGTGTCTCCGTCAATAAATTTGTAGCCAAAATAGCCAGTGATTTTAACAAGCCTAATGGACAAAAAACGGTACCTTTGGAAGAAGTGCAAGGTTTTTTAGATGTTTTGGACATTAAAAAATTTCATGGTATAGGAAAGGTCACAGCTGAAAAAATGTATCTGAATGGAATTTTCACGGGTAAAGATTTGAGAGAAAAATCTTTAGAGTTCTTAGAACTTCATTTTGGTAATAGAGGAACTTACTTCTATGAATTAGCACGAGGTATCCACCTGAGTGAAGTTAAATCATATCGATTGCCAAAGTCATTAGGCGTTGAACATACCTTTGAGAAAAATATTACCAGTGAGGTGTTTATGGAAGAAAAACTAACAGTGATCGCTAAAGAATTAAGTCAGCGGTTACAACGTAAAAAGATAGCGGGGAAAACCCTAACACTAAAAATCAAGTATGGTAATTTTTCAATTAATACCCGTAGTAAAACCTTATTGCATTATGTTGATAAAGAGGAGGATATATCTTATCATGCTAAAGAATTACTCTATAAACAACCTTTAGAGGATTCAGTTCGTCTGTTAGGAATATCGTTGGCAAACTTAAATAACATACCCCAAAAAAAAGAAAAAAATATGCCGAGGTATGTCCAGTTGAAACTGATTTTTCCGCAATAAAAAAGCAAAATAAGGATTTAATTTTTATATTTGCAGGAGTGAATAATAAGAAAAATTGATATGAATAGACAATGGTTGATTTTCGTAATGTGTTTGTTTTCATTGCCTGTATTTTCACAGCAAAAGCATGTTTATTTGAACGATGATTTAGAATATATTTCAGCTAAGAAATTCAATGACTACAGAAAATCGAATAATCACTATATCCTAACTTATGAATTGGATTCAGTAGTAATGCACGTGCAGGTTCAACGAGTTAAAAGAGGAAAAATAACTCTTGAACAGTTAGCAGTAATTCGTACCGAATTGTCTGGATATTCTGGTCAATCCGTTCCCGAGAAAAACATTATTGTAGTAAATTATCATCACGGGAAGGATCCTTGTAATGATTCTTCTGAAGATTCGAGCTACTATGCTTTGATTAAAGATTATTTGAAAAAAATACAAAAGAAGAAAGATGTAAGTCAGTTTTTTGTCTACAACGAACGAGATGGAATCAAAGATTATGGAAAGAAAATCACTTGGCTGGAGGATAAAAATAAAACATTACGTGATTTATTCTTTCCGTTACAATATCCTTGTGGGAGTTTTGTTCTGATAGACGCTGAAGGAAATTATTATGTTCAAAAAGGAGAATATTCAAATTATTATATTCTTGATATACTGCGAGATAAATCGAATATAACCAACGAAAGCAGCCATATTAAAAAGGGTGAAACGAATCGCACTCCTCGAAGAGTAGAGGTAAGGGCTATTAGACAATAGTAATGAAAAACGGAAAAATAGTTTTAATCACCGGAGCAACTTCGGGAATAGGCAAAGAAACGGCGTTACTCCTTAAAGAAAAAGGATTTACTGTCTATGGAACAGCTCGGAATGTAGAAGGTAAATCTCTACCTTTTCGGCTTTTGCCTATGGATGTACGCTGTAAAGAAAGTGTCGATAAGGCAATCCAAAGCATTCTCTCTGAAGTAGGTAAAGTTGATATACTGATCAATAATGCAGGTGTAGGAATTTCAGGAGCCGTGGAAGAATTACCTTCCGAAGAGCTTGAAAATGTGTTCGCTACGAATTTTTTTGGAGCCATTTACTTGATTCAAAAAGTACTTCCTACAATGCGAAGTCGAAAAAGTGGATTGATTATCAACGTTACTTCCATAGCAGGGTATATGGGATTGCCCTTTCGGGGAGCCTATTCAGCAAGTAAAGGAGCTTTAATGCTGATGTCAGAAAGTTTACGAATGGAATTAAAAAATTTTGGAATCCAAGTGACAACTATCGCACCAGGAGACTACGCTACCGATATTGCTTCTCGACGCTATCATGCGCCTGTGAAAGAAGGTTCTGCTTATAGAGAAAAATATCAAAAATCTTTAGATTTGATGAATAAGCATGTAGATTCGGGAGGAAATCCCATTGAAATGGCAGAAAAAATATATAAAATTATAAAAACCAAGCACCCTAACGTACATTATAAACAAGGTAACTTCTTACAAAAGTTTTCCATTGTACTTAAACGTGTTTTACCAAGTAAAACCTACGAGCGAATGTTGATGAAACATTATGAATTGTAGAGAATAGGTAACCTTAAACTTTGAACTCAAATAAGCAATATTATGAAATTTTTTATTGACACAGCAAATTTAGATCAAATCCGTGAAGCTCAAGATTTAGGAGTTTTAGATGGAGTAACGACCAATCCTTCATTAATGGCAAAGGAAGGTATCACAGGCACAAATAACATTTTGAAGCATTATGTAAATATTTGTGACATTGTCGATGGAGATGTTTCTGCAGAGGTAATTGCTACTGATTATGAGGGTATTGTCAAAGAGGGTACGGCCTTGGCAGAATTGCATCCACAAATAGTGGTGAAAATACCAATGATTAAAGATGGTATCAAAGCTATCAAATATTTTTCAGACAGAGGAGTTAAAACTAATTGTACGCTAGTATTCTCGGCAGGACAAGCTTTGTTGGCAGCCAAAGCAGGAGCTACGTATGTATCTCCTTTTATCGGGCGGTTAGACGATATTTCCAGCGATGGACTTACTCTGATTGAAGATATCCGACTTATATATGATAATTACGGATTTGAGACTGAAATTTTAGCTGCTTCTGTTCGTCATACGATGCATATTATGCAATGTGCCAAAATAGGTGCGGATGTGATTACAGCTCCGCTATCCGCAATTGTGGGACTACTAAAACATCCATTAACTGATAGTGGCTTAGCTCAATTTTTAGCAGATTATAAAAAAGGGAATTAACTAATAATGAACAATTTTATAAAGTATAATCTCTCAAAATTGTTCATTAAATAAATTGTAAATTGTTTATTATTGATTACAACATATGAATTGGCAAACTATAAAAGAATACGAAGATATTACTTATAAAAAATGTAACGGCGTGGCACGAATCGCCTTTAACCGACCTGAAGTACGAAATGCTTTCCGCCCAAAAACTACTTCTGAGCTTTACGACGCTTTCTATCACGTGTACGAAGATGCGAGTGTAGGCGTGGTAATTCTCACCGGGGAGGGACCTAGCCCCAAAGATGGCGGACACGCTTTTTGTAGCGGTGGTGACCAAAAGGCTCGTGGGCATCAAGGTTATGTGGGCGAAGACGGCAGACACCGACTCAACATATTAGAAGTACAGCGACTTATCCGATTTATGCCCAAAGTGGTCATCGCGGCGGTAAACGGATGGGCAGTAGGTGGCGGACACTCGCTTCACGTGGTGTGCGACCTTACCTTAGCCAGTAAAGAACACGCCATTTTCAAACAAACCGATGCCGATGTTACCAGCTTTGACGGAGGCTATGGCTCAGCATATCTAGCAAAAATGGTCGGACAGAAAAAAGCTCGTGAGATTTTCTTTTTAGGGCGAAATTACTCCGCACAGGAGGCGTTTGAAATGGGAATGGTCAATAAAGTAGTGCCTCACGCTCGTTTGGAACAAGAAGCGTATGAATGGGCTCAGGAAATCCTTGCCAAGTCGCCAACTTCTATCCGTATGCTGAAATTTGCGATGAACCTCACTGATGACGGAATGGTAGGGCAACAAGTCTTTGCAGGAGAAGCCACTCGACTTGCCTATATGACCGACGAAGCCAAGGAAGGACGAAACGCTTTCCTCGAAAAACGAAAACCTGACTTTGGGGAGAATCAGTGGATTAGTTAAATAACTTGATAATTTTACTAAAAATAGTAGCTATGAATTTATCTGAAATCAAAGTATTTAGGATGACACATATAGACAATATTCCTCATATTTTACAAAATGGAATAACGCACAAAAATTCACCTAATGCTAATGTAAACTATGTTTCGATTGGAGATAATTCATTGATTGATACTCGAGCGAGTAAAACTATTCAAGTTACTAATGGAACTTTAGACTATAGAGATGCAAAGCGTATATGTTTAGGAGATTTTATTCCTTTTTACTTTTGGTTGAGGATGCCTATGCTGTACATCATTCAAAAGGGATTTCATAATGTTGTTAAAAGAAATCCCGAAGAAATAGTATATTTGGTTTGTATTCCGAGCAAATTGGCTGACCAATATTCGGAAGTATATTTTTCAGATGGACACGCTGCAGATAAATTTTCTGTTTTGTATGATAAAACAGCTTTAAATAAAATTGAAACTATTTTGGATTGGAAGGCCATCAAAGCAAGGGATTGGGGTGGAGATGAAAATTTAGATATCAAAAGAAAAAAAGAGGCTGAATTTTTAGTAAAAGCGGATATAGCTTCTGATTTTATTATCGGCTTTGGTTGTTATAATGAAGTGGCTAAACAAAAGTTGATTAGTTTTGGTATAGAGGAGGTAAAAATTAAAGTTATTCATCAATATTATTATTAAAGCTATGATTACTTATTTAGAAGGAAACATATTAGAGAGTGATGCACAGGCACTCATTAATACGGTGAATACCGTTGGGGTAATGGGAAAAGGTATTGCACTCCAATTTAAAAATGCTTTCCCGAATAACTTTAAGCAATATCAAAAAGCCTGTAAAGAAAAAAGTGTGGTAGTGGGGAAAATGTTTGTAACCGAAGATGAGAATCTTACTTCTGGTAAGAAAGTTATCATCAACTTTCCCACCAAAACCACTTGGAAAAAGCCCTCTGAATATGAATATATAGAATGGGGACTTGATGATTTGGTAAAAATCATTAAGGAAAGGAACATCAAGAGTATTGCCATTCCGCCATTGGGGGCAGGAAATGGAGGATTGGACTGGGATAAAGTAAAGCAAATAATAGAACGAAAACTTTCTCATCTGGATACGGAAATCTACATCTACGAACCTTCTGTCCAAATCAAAGAGCAACTGAAAAATGAGAGGGTGAAACTGACACAAGGTAGAGCTTTACTACTATATGTACTACACGATTTGGTACGAGAAGGAGAATTTGTATCTGAATTTTCAAGTGAGAAAGTATGCTATTTCCTTCAAAAGTTTGGAGCTGAAAAGTATTTGAAATTGAAATTTACTCCTTATTTTTATGGACCTTATTCAGGAAAAGTTCGTTTTGTTTTGAATGCCTTGAACGGAAGCTATATCATGGGATATAGCGATATGAATAAAAAACCTTTTGAACCACTCAATTTGCTTGGAGATGGATTTCAAGAAGTGGAAAAATTCATTGAAGGTAATGAAGAATTGAAGCAGATTGCTAATGACACCATGCATTTTCTGGAAGGATTTTATTCTGATTATGCTTTGGAATTACTTTCTTCGGTAGATTATATTATGAGAGAAGAAAAAACAAAAGAAAAAGAGATCATCATAGAAAAACTTAAAAGTTGGAATAGTAGAAAAAGTGAAATGACCTCTAATGAAAGATATTTAGATATTGTTTTAAAACATTTAATTCAAAATTAAGTGGTTTTTCTATTCTGAAAACTTTCCAACAGGTTCAGAATCCTACCGATTACCTCAATTAATATAGGAGAATGGATTATCAATCAAATAAAACCAAGCAATAAATCTTCAATGGAAAATTTACTCGCTTTCTTTGAAAAACGCAAACCTGACTTTGGTGATAATTAGTGGATTTCGTAGATAGAGAGAACCCTCAAATTTTTATGAATGCCAGATATCTCAAAACTGTAAACTGAATGTCTTTTAAGTTTAAGTATCTGATGATTACTTCAAAAATGGTATGATAAAAATTTGAGGGTTTTATTTTTTTAATAAGTATGTTTACTTTATATTTCTTAAATTAATAATTTCCTGTTGAGTCAATTTTCGCCAATGTCCCCGAGGAAGGTCTTTTTTAGTAAGTCCAGCGAACACAACGCGGTCTAATTTTTCAATTTCATACCCCAGATGTTCGAAAATACGACGGACAATACGGTTTCTTCCGCTGTGAATTTTAACACCTATTTCATTTTTAGGTTTGTCGTTCACATAGCTGATTTCATCTACTTGAATAAACCCATCCTCAAGTTCAATTCCCTCTTCAATTTTTATAAAATCTTTGTAGTCTAACTTACGGTCAAGAACCACGTGATATATTTTTCGTACACCATGTGTTGGATGTGTTAATTTTTTTGCTAAATCACCGTCATTAGTTAGTAATAAAAGTCCTGTGGTAGGTCTGTCCAAACGTCCAACAGGCAGAATACGAGCCGTAGTAGCATTGGCAACTAAATCCATCACAGTTTTACGACCTTTTTCGTCACTTGTAGTGGTGATAAATCCTTTTGGTTTGTTTAATAAAATGTATTCTTTCTTTTCCGAAGAAATCACTTTTCCGTCGAATTTTACTACATCGGTAGGTTGTACACGATATCCTAATGTAGTCATTACCTGTCCGTTTACCTCCACATTTCCCGCAGCAATGTAGATATCAGCATTTCGGCGAGAACAGATTCCTGCATTGGCGATATATTTATTCAGGCGTATCTCCCCAGTTTCTGGAGTGTTGTCCTGTTGTTCAATCTCGGTGTTGTAATTTTTTTTGATAAACGGTTTCTTATAACTGTTGTTTCTTTTGAAATTTGGATTGTAGGATTTTTTGTATCCACCTTCGTTGGAGGTGTCTTTGAAGTTTGGATTGTACGATTTTTTGAAACCGCTGTTTGTTTTAGTTCGGTCTGAATTGTATTCTTTTTTGTTGTAAGTACGCTCCGATGATCCATACTCTTTTTTAGTGTAGTAAGGTTTGTCAGAAGAGCGTTCCGAGTTTTCATATTCTTTCTTTTGGAATGAGTTGTTTGAATATTCTCTCTTTTTGTAAGAATTATTGCTACGTTGTGAGTTAGTGTTGTTACTGGAATATTTTTTTTCCATAAATTCTCTATTTATTTAATGATGTATTTTATGTTTTAGAACCAGAAAGCGTTCGAAACCGTAATGTATTACAAAGGCTTTATATCACTATAAAACTTTTGAATGTGCAAAGATACTACATAGAAATGACATAGCATGTTTTTTTTGTAAGAAATATTTTTAAAAAGGCAAAGCTCAAAACTTTTTTCATATCTTTGCGGTATGGAATTTTCGTCAAAAATTTTAGAAAATGCGGTGTATGAGATATCGCAACTTCCTACAATAGGAAAGCGAACTGCTTTGCGGTTAGCTTTACATCTGTTAAAACAACCTGAGGAACAGTCTGTTATGTTGGCTTCGGCTTTGATTAATTTGCGAACACAGATTCAGTACTGTAAAAAATGCCATAATATTTCTGATGTAGAAATCTGTGACATATGTAACAATTCGAGCCGGGAAAACGGTATTGTATGTGTAGTAGAAGATTTTAGAGATGTGATTGCGATTGAAAATACGGGGCAATTTTTTGGGCAATATCATGTTTTGGGAGGGAAAATTTCGCCTATTGATGGCGTAGCTCCGTCAAGTTTACACATTCAGTCATTAGTCGAAAAGGTAGCGTCGGGTAAGATTAAAGAACTTATTTTTGCACTGAGTAACACTATGGAAGGTGATACCACAAATTTTTATATTTATAAACAAATTGAACAGTACGATGTGGTGATATCCACTATAGCTCGTGGAATTTCCGTTGGGGGAGAGTTGGAGTATGCCGATGAGGTTACTTTGGGACGAAGTATAACTCAACGAATTCCGTTCGAATTAGCTCTGAAAGGATAAAAATTAAGGATTGTAGAGAGTCAGTCGATTTATTTTTGAAAAAGTTATTTCTTGAAGGTAAATAGATAGGATTTGGGCTTTGCTACTTCTTTAAACTCCTTGGTTTTATGATTGTTTTTTTCCGAAAGTCGAGGTACTTGTGAAAAATATTTTGAACGACAAATTAAAAAAGAATCTTTAAATTTTAAATAAAGAACAAGAAATGGCTAAATACGAATTAAAACTACCTCAAATGGGGGAGAGTGTTGCAGAGGCGATTGTAACGAATTGGTTAAAAAAAGTAGGAGATACAGTCGAGGTCGATGAAGGAATTGTGGAAGTTGCTACAGATAAAGTCGATTCCGAAGTGCCTTCGGAAGTGTCGGGAGTAGTCGTTGAATTGCGTTTTGAAGTTGACCAAGTCGTGAAAATTGGTGAGGTTATGGCAATCATCGAAACGGAGGCTTTAGCAGAAGCTGTTGCTACACCTACGGTTGAGACCACTGCTAAAGTTATAGAAAAAGAAATTGAACAATTACAGCAGAATGTGACTAAAACAGATGTTGTTGTAAGTGGTTTAAAATCAGATAGATTTTATTCTCCTTTGGTGAAAAGTATCGCTCAAAAGGAAGGAATTTCACTGCAAGAGCTTGATCAAATCAAAGGCACAGGAGCAGATAATCGGGTAACTAAAAACGATATGCTGTCCTACTTAGAAAATCGGGAGAAACAAACAGTAAATAGGTCTGCTGAGTTGCCTCAAAACAAGGTAGCAGAGGTAAAGGCGACATCTTTCCAAAAAGGAGACGAACGCATTGAGATGTCGCGTATGGGCAAACTCATCGCCGAGCATATGGTACATAGTAAACACACTTCACCTCATGTTCAGAGTTTTACAGAGGTGGATGTTACGCGTATCTGGAATTGGCGTAATAAAGTCAAAAAAGCATTTGAAGCCCAAGAAGGAGAGAAATTTACGTTTACCCCTATCTTTATGGAGGCTGTTGCTAAAGCTTTGAAAGACTATCCGATGATGAATATTTCATTAGAAGGGACGACCATTATTAAGAAAAAAAATATTAATATTGGTATGGCTACTGCATTGCCTGATGGAAACCTCATTGTTCCAGTAATCAAAAACGCTGATCAGTTGAATTTACGAGGAATGACTAAAGTAGTCAATGATTTAGCAAAACGAGCAAGAGCCAATCAGTTAAAGCCAGATGAAATCAAAGACGGAACCTATACCGTGACCAATATCGGGTCGTTTGGTAATGTTTTCGGAACACCGATTATCAACCAACCTCAAGTCGGAATTTTGGCAATTGGAGCTATTCGGAAAACACCTGCAGTTATTGAAACGCCCGAGGGAGATGTGATAGGTATTCGTTATAAAATGATGCTTTCGCATAGCTATGACCATCGGGTTGTCAATGGAGCTTTGGGAGGTATGTTTGTGCAACGTGTAGGCGAATATCTCGAAAATTGGGATATGAATCGAGATATTTAATCAATTTGAAACCATTCTAAATTTCAAAAAATGAGCGTGAGAGATATAGAAAATATGTATCTTTGCCCCTAGTTTTTGAATTTAATAGGTAAATCTATGGCCATTAAGATTACAGAGGATTGCATAAATTGTGGAGCTTGTGAGCCTGAATGTCCCAATAATGCCATTTATGAAGGAGCTGATGATTGGCGTTACAGTGACGGAACTGCACTCAGTGGAGGGGTGGTTTTGCCAAACGGAAAGCAGGTCGATGCGGATGAAGTACAACAACCCGTGAGCGATGATTTCTATTTTATCGTAGTGGATAAATGTACCGAATGTATTGGTTTTCATGAAGAACCACAGTGTGCGGCAGTTTGTCCCGTGGATTGTTGTGTTCCAGATGAAGATAATAAGGAAACTCAAGAGGAACTCACTGCAAAAAAGAAATTTTTACACAATGAGTAAAAAATACAAAAAGGCTATCGGTTTTGCGATAGCCTTCTTTATATAAACCCTATGAAATTCATTGTTAATCGTCTTCTTGTTCCCAAAGGATACTCAGGGATAACTCTGTTTCCTTTTGTATTCGTATCCAAAAAGGAGTGTTTAAACGATCCACAGTTTTTGAATCACGAAAAAATACACCTCCAACAACAAAAAGAACTGTTGGTAGTCTTCTTTTATCTGTGGTACGTACTTGATTTTCTTTTTAAATATATCAAATACCGAAATTGGCAAAAGGCATACCACAACATCATTTTTGAGCGAGAAGCTTACCATAATCAAGACAATCTCAATTATTTAAACAGTCGGAAACGGTTTGCATTTCTGAAAAAGGATATTTAAGGTGTCAGAGTGTTGCTTTTCGATGTTGTAATTCCCACACGTTTTATAGAAAATATTCATGTCTGTGAAAAATTTATGAAATTGTCGATGATTCTAAACGTATAAATTCTTAAGCCTTACAGACTTTATTTGTACATGGGCAAGATATTTATTCTCCAAACCAATAGAAAAACTTAGGAAATCCTTCTACTTTGATGATAGGTTCAGTACTTACTTTACCCGTAGAGAGGTCGTAAGTGTAAAACCCCTTAGAGGTTTGGTTAATAGAACCGAATAAAAATGTATTGTTTTTATAAATTCCCATTCCTGTAGAATAACCATTGGCAACAGGTATTCCTTTGATGAGAGTTACTTGTTTGCTGCTTAAATCTACTTTTACAGGAGCATACATAACTGCTAAAGGACTCATTTGTTGGTCTGGGGTATATTCTTTAATAGCCACATATCCGTAGGTTATGTTGTTTTTAATATATCGAGCGGGAAGGAAATAGGAAATTTTCCCAGGAGCATCAGCAACTGTAATGTCATCAAATTTCATTGAGAAAGTAGGGTCAATATCAGTTTCTCCGGCTTTGATTCTTAAAAATCCTCCTCCAAATCCATCTACTTGACCAAAAGCTCCAATACAAACGAGGTAAATATTTTTATGTTCGTCCATCAAGATTCTGTCACCTGGATTGGTCGGGAAGGACAATCCTGAGGCTGTTTCCTTGATATGTTTTTCTATGGCATCTGTTTGGGTGTTGATTATCAGTACTTCAACAGCTTTCTCCTGTGGAAACCAAGTACCCGCTGTCCATTGTCCTAAGGTTACAAAGAGTAAATTGTCGCGAACAATCATTCCCGAAGGCTCGGGATTCGGGTCACCATAGGTGTTTAGGTCTATTTCACCTGTTTTTACCATCGTTGTAGGGTTGAAAATAAATATTTTACCTAAGCCTGTAAGTCCTAAATAAGCCTTGGTGTCATTTACGACAGTTAGGTGTGTTGCTTGTGAGTTTCCAGGTAAAGGCATGGTTGCAGATTTTTTCAAAACACCATCTTCACGAACAAATTTTGTCAATTCGGAAACGTCCGATCCAAAAAAGTTCGGAAAAGTAAATATCCAATTTTTATGCACAAATGGAGGAATGCTGGGACCAACTGGAAAGGCGTTTTTATTGTTTACCGTTTTTGGAGAAATATCGTCCAACAATTGAATGTAGCCACTTCCTGATTGGTCAGTATTTACTACCGTAGCTTCTATCAAAATTTCTCCTTTGCCAGATATAATATCAGGGGTTTCATTCTCTTTATCGCAACTTACTGCGAAAAATGTTGCTAAACAAGCAACTAACATTGCATTTTTTTTCATTGTATTTCATTTTTATAGGTTAATTAATTATATGGAAGTGTTGTAAAAAGTATGATATCTTTAATAAAGTGGATATTTCTGTCAGGCTGAGCGTAGTCGAAGCCCTGTAATTACGAGGCTTCGACTACGCTCAGCCTGACAATCAGAACTACCATCATACTTTTTATAACACTACCAATTATATTTCTGATCAGATGGTACATTGATTTTAGTTTTATAACACGACTTTTTCATATCAATATTTTGTAAATTCTACATTCGATATCGCAACTTAAGACCAAAATTACGCCCTGGAAGCGGACGATTAAACTCTGAAATTACTTTTTCGTTTGTTAAATTATTCATTCGGAATGAAAGCAATATTTTTCCGTTTCTGAATCCGTGTTCAATACCAAAATTGAATGTTAAACTACGAGGTACGCGACGTTCTTGATGCTTACTTACCTCAAAATCATACCAATATCCTTCTATAAAAGAGCTGTCTAACATCAATCGGGTGTTTTGATTTTGTCCGCCAAAGAGATTTTCCTTGTGGTATTCTAATCCCATATTATTCAAAAAATAAGGAATGTTGGGCATCCGTTTGCCCTTAGTTACATTTGGAATGGACGAATTTGGTTCATAATCGCGCATGTCTCGAAGATCTTGATACGTAAGATTCACATATCCGTACAGAGAAGGAAAAATATCCGCTTTGGCATCAAACTCTACTCCAAAAGAACGCATCTCACCAAAATTCTCATAAAAAGACTGTAGCAGCCCACCTGTATATCGAATCATATTGGTTAAATAAGAATAAAAACCTGTTAGTTCTATTTCCAATCGTTTGTCTGTTAAGGTGTTTTTGTGAAATAGTAGTCCTATATTAGCATTTGTTCCACGCTCAGGCAATAGGTTACTGGCAGGAGCTGTTAAAAATCCATCGCCCAAGAGTTCATTGTCCGAAGGTAAGCGGACGTCATAGGCTACGGAACTTTTAATCATCAAATTATCTGTAAAATTGTATCGTATGGCATTATTTATTCCCCAATTTCCTTCGGAAATATTAATGTCTTTTACGCCTCCAAGCCCTAACAAACCTGCCTGTTTGGCATCGCTCTTATAATGGTAGTATTTTCCTGTTAAAGAATTAAGCCACTTTTTGTTACGACTACTTAAATCATAAGAAATTCCTGCAACCCAGCTAATCATTTTATTATCAAAATCGGTTCTATAGCCTATAATTTGTTCTTTTACAGGGTCAAAAGGTGAATTTTTGATGTGATTTAATTGTGAGTTGAAGTTTATATTTTGATTTTCACTGATTATGTAATTGAGATTTAATCGATTGTTTAATGCGAAGTTTTTCCGATAAGAGTCCGAAGCATACAATCCTATTTCTCCGCTGGAAGGATAGGACATTCCATCCCAGTTGTACCTCATCATTGAAGTGTCATTCAGATTGAATTCTGCACTACTGATGGCTGTATCCATATCAAAATCCAATCCTGCGATGAGGAAGTTATCTTTTTCAAATCCATTGATGAAGGCGAACATGTTAGTCTTGCTGAAAGCGTGTTTGATGTTAGTTTCAATACCCTGTATTTGTTGGTCAGTTTGGATGGTAACCGCTTCTATTGATATTTCGTCGAACCACCATTTGGTTGCTTTGAAACCTCCTCCAATGAGCATTTTGCGATGTCGATCGTGGTCACGTTTTACTCGAAGTCCACGGTGATGGGGCAAATCCATCTCATAATCATTGTCCGAATATGTGTAATTTGCTGATGCTCCGAACTCTATTCCGGCATCTTTAAGATTACTCTTACCCATCATTTGAATTTTGTGTGTATTAAATGACGCTATTTCGTAGCTTACATCATAGTATAAAGGTGGATATTCCTTTGTAATCATATTTACAGCACCTCCCATTGCGGAGCCTCCGAGTCGAGCGGGAACAATGCCTTTGTAAATCTCAACACGTTCAATGAGGTCAATAGGTACATCATAGAGCGACACATAATCAGAGAATAATCCTATGGGCGAATCGTCTAAGAAAACACCGATACGTTTGCCCTCTAATCCTCGAACTGAAATGCGAGAAGCACTTCCTACGCCTCCTGTGTTGCGAATGGTAACTCCTACAGTTTTGTTTAATACATCATTGAGAGAACTTGTTGTACCTTCAAATTGTTTTGAATTAATCACCGAAACGGTCATGGCACTGTTTCGTAAGATACGTTCTTCATTTTTCTGAGCCTTTACTACCACTTCACTGAGAGATTCTACCTCTGGTTTCAGGCTTACGTTTATGGTTTTATCTCCTTCAATGGAAATTTTTATTGTTTGAGTTTCATAACCAAGGTAAGATACGATAAGGGTATGCGTTCCATGCGGAATTTTTTCTATCCGGAAAAATCCTTTACTATCCGAAATCACTCCTTTTTGAAATTCTCTGAAGTAAACCTCAGTAGCAGGAAGTGGTTTTTTGGTAGATTCGTCGAATACAAAACCTGATAAATTGCCGAATTGAGTTTGTGAGTAGGTAATGAAAATAGAAATAAAAAAAATGAAAACAGATAAAAATTGCTTTGACATATGATTATTTAATTTTATTCTAAATAAATTTGTGACTGCAAAATTAGTTTGTATTTTTGCCTGTCAGTTTAATCTAACGGATATTTTTTTTAATCTAACGGAGGAAATTACCATGAGAAAAATGGATTTTAATAAAATCGTTGAAGAAGATGTTGTTTTATCAAGAAGAGATGAAGGTAATTTTAATCTTTCATTGAAAAATGAAGTAGGAAACATACAACTTCATGTAAAAAATATGAAGGAAATATCAATCTATAAATGGCATTCTCATTTTTCTGAATCTACACAAATTTATGGAAATGCTTCCGTTCCATCTGTTCGGTTTTATGCTCTAAATCAGTCCAACAGCGGTGTGCAAATGAAAATGAAAAAAATTGATTTGACCATGAAACAAGGCATGTTCAATGTTTTATTTATCGATATGGAAGAGGAGGGGCATGACCTCTTTAGGGAAAATGATCATACTGTTTTCTCTGGTTTTTTCGTTTCGAGCGACCGTTTTTTGCATCTTGCCAATACTTATCCCGAAGTATTTGAAAGCATTCTAAATCAGTATCAACGAGATAAAAATTTTATTCTTTCAGATAGAAACGGACTTCCGCTTACTTCTCAGATGAATACAATACTTCAGCAGTTAGAACAAAGTCATTTGATGGGAAATGTTTGTGAAACTTATGCTGAAATCAAAATATTGGAGCTTTTTATTCTACAGCAACAACTTTTGGGACAGCACATAAAAACCAAAAAACATTGCAAAACCCAATCCGATATTGATAAAATACACGAAGTGCGTCATCTTTTAATGCATAATTTCCATGCTCCATTGAGCCTATCAGAGCTTTCTCGTCGTGTAGGTCTGAATGAAAATAAATTGAAATATGGATTTAAAGAGATATTTGGTACTACCGTTTTCGGATATCTTTTCGATCATAAGATGCAGTTAGCTAAGCAACTTCTTTTGGATACGAACAAGAGTATTTCAGAGATTGCAGAAGCCTGTGGCTATGATTATGTGTCACATTTTTCCACAGCTTTCAAACGGAAGTACCATGTCTCGCCATTAAAATTTAGGGAGTAAGTGTTTATATTTTTGGTATGAAGTAGCTCAAAATAGTAAAATAAATGTACTTTTGTTGCCTAAAAAAGGATATGAAAAGTAAATTAAAAGCCGTAACCGAGTTTCATACGGCCTTCGGATTGGGAGTAAAACAACAACCCACCACTGAGCTAACCCCCGAAACTATCAACTTGCGATTTAAATTAATGGCAGAGGAAAACCAAGAGTATTTGGAAGCTGCCAGAAATAATGATATGGTCGAAGTAGCTGATGCTTTAGGGGATATGCTCTATATTCTTTGTGGAACCATCATCGAACACGGAATGCAATACAAAATAGACGAGATTTTTAGTGAAATCCACCGAAGTAACATGAGTAAACTTGACGCTGACGGAAAACCTATCTACCGAGAAGATGGCAAAGTGATGAAAAGTTCCCGTTATTTTCCGCCAAATATTGCAGAGGTTTTAAAGTCTACAGATTAATAAAACTATATTATAGGTTCGTGAGATTAATGCGTTCAGCTTAGTGTATGCGCATTTGTTACTTAACACATACGTACCCGTCGTTCAATGGGTACGTACCTATTAAACAACAGGTACGCTCCCGTTTTTCAGCGGAAGCGTACCTGTTTAAGTTTCTCACGGATTGCGATTTATTTTTTGTACTTTTCGTATTTTACGGTAGCAAGCATTTCTTTAAGGTCAGTACCTGGGCGGAACTGGATTTTGTTTCCTTTGATGTTGGCTGCGGTAAATTTCTTTTCGTCGTCCACACCCTCGCTGGTGATGGTTATTTGGAAACTTCCAAAATCACCAAATTTGACGATTTCTCCATTAGAGAGGTGTTTTATAAGCACTTTGGTAAGTTCGTTAAGCGTTGCCAATACGTCGGTATCCGAAACGGTAGTCGAACCCGTTGCTATTTCTTTAGCGATTGCCTTTAGGGTGATTTCGCCATCGGCTTTGGCACTGGCATAAAACTTCGGAGCCTCTTCGGGCTTTTGTGGGTTTTTGCGTCCCACGACATTGTACTTTACTGGCATATTTTTAGTTTTTTTTAATGTTACTGATTACCAATTATAATTATAAAGCAAATTCAAAATGCATAACGGATTGATCATTAGTATTATCAATATTATTACACGCTTTTATAAAAGCTTTTCCAAGGTTTGTTATTTGGTAAAATGATTTTGGATATTCTACCTTTTTAATTCCAAATCCTACAGCTTTTCGCATAGAATACTTTTCTAAAAGGGGGTTGTATAGATCTTCATTTGATATGTGTTTACCTTCAGAAATATCTAATATTCCCATACTAACCAAATTATCTAAATAAACATTTTCATTATCAGGAAAATCTAACCCAATCATATCTGGTATTAAAGTTTTATTTCTCATTGGTTCTAAAAAATCACCCTTATCACTAACTGTTATTTTGATTGACAAACTCAATATATGGTCTTTATCTGCAAGAAATCTTATAATTCTTGCCTCATCAACAGATAGTCTTTCTATCAGTTGCACAAAACTTGGGTGAGCTAAATTAACAGTATCGACAGAACTTGCTTTTGTTAGCAAATTTGTAAATAAATCGGCTATTTCATCATTTGTTATATAACCTAATTTTTCCATTATAGGAACTCCTACTTGAGGATTAACTTCACATCTTTTTTCTTCTGGAATACCTTCTAATTTTTTGGCATACTCTTCTAATCTTTTAGTATATTTAAGTTTAATTTTTTCATTTAAATATTGCATTGGAACTTGAAATAGTGTCATAAGTTCTACAACACTACCCAATGTCTTTCCTATATTCTTGGCAGAAGGTTGAATTAAATCTGTATATAAATTACTTATTAATTGACCTCCATTTTCTTTCACAAAATTAGTTAAATCTCTACCTGCTGACATAAAATAAGATTTCGTTAAGTCAATAAATAACCCGCCCGACTGTATTACGGTTTAACCTTCCGACTTCAATATTACTGATTTGGTGTATCTGTTTTTTTCTTTATTGACCGTAATACTATGGTACTTTTATGCTTTTTAAACGTTTTATAAACTGAATTTCACTTTTATGAATGCTGTCATCTACCTCTTTTAGCTGTTCGAGAATGGAAATAAACCCCATTTTCTCTTCTTCATTTTCAAAAAATAATTTACTCTCTTTCTTTAAAAAACTGAATAATGTTTCAAAAACAGAATCTAAAAGAGGAGGTGATTCTTGTAAATTATCAATCAGCATTATTTTTATGTTGGGTTCAATACATTTATTTTTTATAATGTACTCAACGATAAATTTATATTCTTTATCGTGAAGTTGAGCATCTTTCCACGCCATTTGTTTAAGTAAACCCACTTTCATAATGGCTTTTTCTTGCGCTTTGAAATCTATTTGACTGATATGAAGTTTTAAGGCTTGAATTTCTTCCTCCAAAAACTGTACTTTTTCCTTTTCTTTTCTCCTTTGGGAATAGTTAATAATCGACATTAATCCTGCCCCAAACATTAACCCCATTGTACCTGACAGTACATTTTTAGCTGTGCTGTAGCCTGGTATAAAATTTAGCATAATCCGTTTCTTGTTTCTAATTTTATTTTAAAAATCCCCGCCCGGTGGCTCACCGCTAATCATTCAACTTTAACACTGCCATAAACGCTGATTGTGGTACTTCTACGTTTCCGATTTGTCGCATACGTTTCTTTCCTTTTTTCTGTTTTTCAAGGAGTTTACGTTTACGTGAGATGTCTCCACCGTAACACTTGGCGGTAACATCTTTACGGAGAGCTTTGATAGTTTCACGAGCGATGATTTTCGCCCCAATTGCCGCCTGAATCGGAATGTCAAACTGCTGACGCGGAATCAGTTCGCGGAGCTTTTCACACATTTTCTTCCCGATGTTATACGCATTATCGGCGTGAATCAAAGCTGATAAGGCGTCTACCGAATTGGCGTTAATCAGCACATCGACTTTTACCAAATTAGAAGCTCTCATTCCGATAGGTGAATAATCGAATGAAGCATAACCTTTTGATACTGTTTTTAATCGGTCGTAAAAATCAAACACGATTTCCGCCAGTGGCATATCAAAATTTAGTTCCACACGTTCGGGAGTAAGGTACGTCTGATTGGTAATTTGTCCGCGTTTTTCGATACAAAGCGACATCACTTGCCCCACAAAATCCGCTTTGGTAATCACCGATGCTTTGATGTATGGCTCTTCCACTCGGTCCAATTTCGATGGGTCGGGAAGGTCGGACGGATTATTTACTACGATAGGCGTTTCAGGGTCTTTCTTCGTGTAAGCCAAGTAACTAACGTTCGGAACGGTAGTAATTACCGTCATATCAAACTCGCGTTCCAATCGCTCTTGAATGATTTCCAAGTGCAACATTCCTAAAAAACCACAACGGAAGCCAAAGCCCAATGCTGCTGAACTTTCAGGAGTGAAAACTAGCGAAGCATCATTGAGTTGTAATTTTTCCATCGAAGCTCGAAGTTCCTCATAATCCTCAGTATCAACAGGATAAATTCCAGCAAATACCATCGGTTTTACGTCTTCAAATCCATCAATGATTTCAGAACAGCCATTTACTGCCGAAGTAATCGTATCGCCCACCTTTACCTCACGAGCATCTTTTATCCCAGTGATTAGGTAACCCACATCGCCCGTTTTTACAGATTGCTTGGCTACTTGATTGAGTTTGAGCGTCCCTACTTCGTCAGCATCATACGTTTTTCCGGTAGACATAAATTTGATTTTCTGACCTTTACGGATTTCTCCATTCATCACACGGAAGTAAGTCTCCACACCACGAAACGGATTGTACACCGAATCGAAAATCAGTGCTTGAAGCGGTGCATCAGGGTCGCCTTTTGGGGCAGGAATGCGTTCGATGATAGCTTCGAGGATTTGCTCCACGCCCAAACCTGTTTTCCCAGAAGCAGGGATAATATCATCAGGGTCACAGCCAAGCAAATCAACAATATCGTCTTTTACTTCCTCAGGATTTGCCGAAGGAAGGTCTATTTTATTTAAGATGGGGATAATTTCTAAATCATTTTCCAGAGCCAAATAAAGATTGGAAATAGTCTGAGCCTGAATACTTTGTGCAGCATCAACAATCAGCAAAGCTCCCTCACACGCAGCGATAGAACGCGACACTTCGTACGAGAAATCCACGTGACCAGGGGTGTCGATAAGATTCAGAATGTAAGTTTCGCACTTGTACTCGTATTCCATTTGGATAGCGTGAGATTTGATGGTAATCCCTCGTTCACGCTCTAAATCCATATTATCAAGGAGTTGGTCTTGTTTTTCGCGTTCGGTAACGGTTTTGGTAAAGTCCAAAAGTCGGTCAGCAAGGGTACTTTTTCCGTGGTCGATGTGTGCGATAATGCAAAAATTGCGTATGTTTTTCATCAGTGTAAATATTCATTTATATGTGAAGGGCAAATATACAAAAAAACTTGTCAGTTGCTATGGATTCCGTAAATTTAGTTAAGCAGAGAAGAAAATGTATGTGCTGAAAAATCAAATAGATACCAAGAAGGCCATTCCACATATTGGGAATAGCCTCTTTTACTTTTAAAATAAGTTAAATTGTTTGTGAATATTTTACTACATATTCAGTTCCACTGCGTTTCCATGTCCCCGATAGAGAACGAGTTTATCCTCTAATTCTACTTCTAAAACAGTTACGTAAGGATCAAGAGAATTTTCGGAAGGTACGGAAATTCGTAATATTCCTGGGATATTGTTCCAGGCAGCCCCTCCGTTGCGTTCAAAAGAAAGATTTTCTCCACTTCCTAAAACCTTAATAGATTTTATTTTAGTTTGAATTCCTTTTAACTGAATGTAGTTTTTAGGTGCGTCGAACAAGCATAAGTATATTTTTTTATGGTCATGACTAAGCATGGTAGGTCCAAAGAAATGCCCGTAGGGTAGTCCTGCTTCGGAGTCGTATACTGCAGTTTTGTGCTTTTGAATCCATTTGCCAAGAGCTTCCAAACGTTCAACTTGTTCGGGAGCGATGCTTCCATCTGGTTTTGGTCCGATATTCAATAGAAGATTTCCTCCTGTGGAAATTACTTCAACAAATGTACGTACGATTTGTGAAATCGGTTTGTAGTTTGTATCCGATGGGAAATAACCCCAATTGTCGTTCATTGTCATGCAAAATTCCCACGCTCCTTCAGGACGAACGATAGGGACTCCTTGTTCAGGAGTTTTGTAGTCTCCATATTCATTGAGTCGTGAATTGACAATTACTTGTGGATTCGATTTCAATAAACTTTGTTTGATTTCAGCTGATTTCCATTCTTCAGCTTTATGTTCCCAATCGCCATCAAACCAATAAAGATCAGGTTTGTATGCGTTTAGTTCCTCTAATTGATCGAAGTTGAATTTGACAAAACGTTCCCATGGAGATAATTTTTGTTGTCCCTTTTGTGGATAAAATTTATTTGTAGTTTTGATACGCTCAAAAGTAACAGGTTTATAATCAGGATGTGACCAATCGCATAACGAATAGTAAAGTCCTAATTTCATGTTCTTTTTACGAACGGCTTTCACGAAAGGTGTGAGCAAATCCTTTTTGGCAGCAGCGTGTTTTACGGTACTCAATGTGCTGTATTTCGTATCCCATAGAGCTACACCATCATGATGTTTCGTTGTTAATACTACATATTTAGCACCTACTTTTTCAAAAAGGTCTAACCATGCATCAGGATTATAATTTGAAGCAGTAAATTCCTTTCCTTGAGCTAAATAATCAGCGTGTGAAATCCGTTTGTGATACATAGACCACGACTCCGTAATTCCATTCACTCCGTAGTATCCCCAATGAATGAATATCCCTAATTTGGCTTTTTCAAACCATTCTAATCGATTGTCTTTCTGTTTGTTAATTTGTTGTGCGTGGATGTTTATAGTTGCTAACAAACATAAAGTTAAAAATATTTTTTTTACCATAAGTACAAGTATATGTATTTTAAAATAAAATTATGATATTAAATAAGTTTAAAAATAATACTAAAATTATGTATAGATTATTTTTGTTTACAGCGAAAAACGCCTTCCGTGATTTTTTTCATATCCCCGATTCCATTTTTTTTCACATTCATCTGAAAGCGTCCTTCAATGATGTTTTTGGAAGAGTCTAATTTTGTAATTTCAACATTTCCGTCATCTATGGTAAGATACTGTTGTTTGTTTACGATGTAAAGACCAGTTCCTCCATTTTTTTCATCACCAAATTTATGATTTCCCAAAGTAGTTGAACTTATCGAAAAAGAGAACGTTTTATCAGTAGCATCATTTCCCGAACGATAGGATTCGATTTGTATACTACCATCCTTGTTAATTGTGTAGGTGCATCGGTCACCTTTAACAACTACCCACTCTCCATCAACTTTAGCTTTGATGTAGAAATCGTTAGATAAAACGATTCCGTTTTCGTCAATTTCCTCTGCTTGTTGCGGAGTTTCAGGTTTGTCGCACCCAATGAACATAATCATAGGGACTACTAAAAATTTAATAATACTTGTAATTTTTTTCATAAGTCTATGTAATTTTATCGCTTTCAGCGTAATTTAAGGCAAAGAACGATATTTTTTTTCAAATAGAGAATTTTTAAGGATAAAAAAATCGTTTTTTTTTGACTTTAAATAATTCAAAATGCGGTTAATTAGTTATGATTTGAAATCCTCATCTTTAAAATTCAGTAAATATACTTTTTTAGTGGAACGTGTCAATGCTGTGTACAACCAACGATAGTATTCCTCATCGGCACCATTAGGTAGATATGGTTTTTCGATAAAAATGACATTCCACTGTCCACCTTGGCTTTTGTGGCAGGTAATTGCATATGAGAATTTTACCTGTAAGGCGTTAAAATATGGGTTTTCTTTCACTTTTTGATACTTTTTGTAGGAAGAAGTTTCCTCTTCATAGTCTAATAGTACTTCCTCGTAAAGGCGTTGGCTATCTTGGTGCGAAAGGGAGGCTTGTTCCGATTCCAAAGTGTTTAAGAGTAAGACAGTATCAAATGGAGGTTGGTTCGGATAATCAATCAGTTGTACAGAGACTTCAGCAAATCGAAAACCGTAATATTCACGGAAGGCATAAATCCGAAGTATTTCCAAAGTGTCACCATTGGCAATAAAACTGACTTCCGATGAATCTTTTAACCAAAAGTAGTTGTTTTTGACAACCATCAGTAAATCACCTGCCGTAAGTTCATCCTCGTTGTTTAAAATTACCTTTCGAATTTGTTTATTGTACAGTACCGCACGTTTATTTGATCGCACGATGATGGAGGTGTGTTCTGTTCCGTAGTCATTATAAGCGTCTTCTATAGCTTCTTGAATTTCAGAACTTTCTCTTAATCGGATGATGTCCTTAAAACCTTTGGTTTGAAACTCAAAATTGCTATAAAAAGTTTGATTTAGCGACTCTCTTAGCTTAGTAGCGTTGTATAAAATTCCTGACTTTTTTTCTTGTCGGACTACTTCTGTAAGTTCAATATGCGAGACATCCTTTTGGTAGCGAGATTCTAAATTTCGGATATCTAAAGCAGGGCTATACAGAGAATTTACGGGAGGCAACTGAGCTGTATCTCCCATCAGTAATAATCGACAACCTTCCCCCGAATAAACGTATAGCATCAGATCATCTAATAAAGAGTTTCGCTCAAAAAACTGCCCATCATTATCAGCAATCATTGAAGCCTCATCTACAATGAATAAAGTGTTTTTGAACTTATTAGGTTTTAAATTATAAGAAAAACTACCGTTTTGATTTTTGGGGTAATAAATATGTTTGTGAATTGTATATGCTTGTTGTTTTGCGAAATGAGACATGACTTTAGCTGCTCGTCCTGTGGGAGCTAACAGCACAGCTCTGTGTTTAATTTTTGGAAGATTTTGAATCAGACTATTGGTGATGGATGTTTTTCCCGTACCCGCAAAACCTTTTAGTAGAAAAAGTTTATTGTTTGTTTTTGTGTCAAGTAAAAAAATACTAAGTTGTTGTAAAGCAATATTTTGTAGAGGGGTAGGGGAGTGGTTAAAAGCCTCTAAAAGGGCGTTGTAAAAAGTTGTTTTATCCATACATGTCAAAAATAGACCTCAAAAATATAATTTTTTTTGCGAAAAAACTTTTTATAACAAAAAAAAATTGTAGCTTTGCATTAACCAGTCAAGAAATTTGAATAAAATAATATTTTAAAAAATGAAAAAAGTTTTACAAATCGCACTTTGGGCAGTAGGTCTATTTTTCTGCTTCATGATTTACAAATCAGTTACAGGTCCTATTCAGTTTAAAAAAATTAAAACAGAGCGTTACACAGAAGTAATCCGCAAACTCAAAGACATTCGTGATGCACAGGAAGCTCACCGAGTTGTTAAAGGAAAGTATGCAGCTAATTTTGATGAATTGACTTCATTTATCGAAACAGCTAAATTCACTATCACTTCACAGCGTGACACAAGTTGGGTTGAATACGACAAAGTCTATAAAATTGACATGTTGAAACAAGGTGTTGTTGTTGATACCTTAGGTTATGTAGCTGTGAAAGATTCCTTGTTCAAAAATTCTGATCGCTATAAGAATTTACGTTATGTACCACACGCTAAAAGCAAAGAAGAACAGTTCGTAATGAATACAGCTATGTTGGATAGAAATGGGGTTCAAGCCTCTGTTTTTGAGGCGTATGTGCCTAAGAAAGTAGTTCTATGGGATCAAGATGAAAATGATGTTCAAGTTGAAATAGCAAGAAATTCAGTAGAAGAAGTTAAGGGTGATTTAATCAAAGTAGGTTCATTAGACGATATCACAATTAATGGTAACTGGCCAACTTCATACGATGCAAAAACTGCAAGAAAATAATATATTAGAACCTTATTTTAAAGAATTGTCCATTCAAATTAACTTGGATGGACTTTCTTTTTGTGTTTTCAATCCTGTGTTGAACTACGTTGAGTCAATTTACAATTTTTCTGTAAATTTCAATAAAAGCAATCAGGAAATAGAAAAACAAGTCTATACTATTTTACAATCCGAAGAAGATTTAAGGCAGGATTTTAACAATATCAAGGTGTTACACAACACACCAGCTTACACCCTTGTTCCACAAGCTCTTTTTTCTGACGAAAAAGAAGCTGTTAATTATTTGAAATATAGCATTGACACCTCTGGGCTAAAAGAAAAATTCATCGAAGTTGATAAAATTATTCCTATTGATATCGTAAATGTCTATGTTCCTGATGTTCTGATTAATAATATCTTAATTGAACACTATGGAATGGTGGACTACAACCACTTTTCATCTTCCCTTTTGCGTATGTTGCTTAAGCATTATGCTTCGCATTCCTATCAAATTATGTATGCCTATACGGAACAAAGTTCCTTTTATTTTGTAGTATTTAAAGATAAAAAACTTTATCACTTCAATCGATTTTATTACGAAACCACAGAAGATTTTTTGTTTTACACGCTTTACTGTATCGAACAATTAGGAATTGATTCCGAGCGTATTCCGTTGTATGTAATCGGAGATTTTAACCATAAATCATTGGTTTATTGTCAATTGAGTCGTTACATAAAATATATTTATTTAATGGATTTTAATCGAAAGGAATACTACAAAGGAATGGATGAAGAATTGATACGCAAAAATTTTGTGTTGACGCAATGTTTCTGATTCGAAACTAAATTATTTAATTTCTTCAAAATCAATATATTCTCCTACTTTTTTCTTTCTCGAAGTTGATTCTTTTGACCGAGCATCGTCATTCATAATGGTTTGACGACTGTCGGTTTGTCTTTGATATTGATTTTGAGTTTGTTGAAATTGGTTATATATCTTTTTTTCTACTTTCTTAAAAAAATAACGCAACACAAAAGGCATTAGAATCCTAATAAGAATCCGAAGTCCTAAAATTACAAGTAAAACAATCAGAAGGGTTCTCAAAAAACCCATTAAAGATGCTTCTGCTATCATAGATTTTAAAAGTTTTGCCAAAGATATGAATTGTGTTGGTAATTTGCAAATACCAACAATTTGGATATTCAGAAAATATTTTAAAAAAAGTGACTTTATGTTATCTAAATTAAATCTAAATAGTTATATTTGCACAATTGTTTTTAATTAGAATTAATATGAAGAAAAAACTTGTATCTTTATTTGTGTTTATAACAACTTGTATATCAGCACAGAATAATGTTTTTTTTAGTGCGGATTTTTGGAAATCAAAGCCCTCAGTGGAACAGGTAAAGCAAAAAATTGCTGAAGGTAATGACCCTGTAGCTCTAAATGAAAGAGCTTATGATGCGACTTCATTGGCTATAAATAACGGAGCTTCATTTGAGATTATCGTTTATTTACTTTCGCTCAAAGGCAATGAAGTTGATAAACTAACTCATGACAAGCGTACTTACATTTTTTGGGCAGCATTCCAAAATCGTTTGGATGTAGCTAAATATTTGCTTGACAAAGGAGCTAAAACGGACGTTCGTGATTCTCATCTGTATTCACCGCTTTTGTTTTCAGCTGTTAGAGGAAACAAATCCATTGAATTTTACGAGATGCTTATAAAATATGGAGCCAATGTTAAGGATAGAAACGAAAATGGGGCTACAGCTTTGCTCTTGCTGATTCCACACCTTAAAGATTTGAAAGAGGTTGATTATTTTATCAAAAAAGGTTTGTCATTGAAAGATGTTGATAATAAAGGTGATAATTCCATTTTTTATGCGGCTCGTTATGGTAATCAAGATATTATCAATCAGTTGATTAAGAAAAAAATAGATGTAAAGGCTGTCAATAAAAAGGGACAAAACATAGCTTTTGCAGCTGCTGAAGGAGGACGAGGTAAATCAAACGATATATCTTTTTTCAAGTATGTTGAAAGTTTAGGTATTAATCCAAATCAAAAAGATAAAGAGGGTTTAACACCTCTATTTATACTTTCGTTCAGACATAGAGATGTAGAGGTATTGTCATATTTTATTGAAAAAGGAAATGATGTGAATCAAACAAACGCTTCTGGTCAAAGTCCGTTGATGAATGCTGCCTCTTCGAATGTACTCCCCATTGTTACCCTCTTGGCGGATAAAACGCAAAATATCAATGCCGTTAACAATCATAAACAGTCAGCTTTGACGTTAGCTGTTCACCGAAATTCAGCTGAAGTAGTTGATTTTTTAATTGGTAAGGGAGCTGATGTGAATGTGAAAGATGATAAAGGAAATTCCTTAGTTTACTATTTGGTGGATGGCTATAGTCCGCGTAACCAAGAAGATTTTAAGAAAAAATGGGATATTTTGCTTGAAAAAGGATTGGACATGGCTCAACTTCAGGCTAATGGTAATACGATCTATCATTTAGCTGTTCAGAAAGGGAATTTAGATTTGTTACAAAAGGCGAGTTCAGCAAGTGTGAGCGTTGATACTAAAAATGAAGAAGGGCTTACTCCATTGCATCAAGCTATTATGACGGCTAAAAATTTGGACATAATTAACTTTTTACTTGAAAAAGGGGCTGATAAAACCGTAACCACAGATTTTGGTGAATCGGCTTATGATTTGGCACAAGAAAATGAGGCCTTAAATGGATTGAATATTAATTTTTTAAAATAATTTACTATGAAAATCAAACAATTAATTGGGATTTTAGCACTTGTATTAGTGACTTTTTCATTCACAAAACAGCAACCAAGTTCTAAATATAAATGTATGATTCAACTTACGAATTACGATGGAGAAGGGGCTTATATTGTGGTTTCTTTGTTGAATCCCGAGGGTAAATATGAAAAGACTTTGCAGGTGTTGGGTGATGATCCAGAGTGGTATAGTGATTTACCGGAGTGGTGGAAGTTCTACGGAAAACGAGAGACCATCGATGCCATCACGGGGGAAACTATTAGTGGAGGACAACGAGCTGTGAAAGTGATTGAAATAGAGGATGATAAAATTGATAAAGGCTACAAAATCCGTTTTGAAACTGCGGTGGAAGACCAAAAATATTACGCTACTGATGTAGAGTTTGAACTTACTTCGCAGAGTTTGAAAAGCAAGGTTGAAGGCAAGGGATACATCCGTTACGTACGAATGATGCCCAATTAAATTCCATAGTTAATTTCTTGAAAAAAGGTTACTTGACATTCTGTTAAGTAACCTTTCTTCATTTAATATTTCTTCTCTGTTTTTATAAACTATTCCAAATTTTTCGAGCTTTTTCCAAGTCGCTTTCTGTATCGATGCCAATGGTAGGGATATCTGTTTTGGCTACACGAATTTTAAATCCATTTTCTAAATAACGGAGCTGTTCTAATTTTTCTGTAGTTTCTAACATTGACTCTTCCAATTGAGAAAATTGTATCAATGCAGGTTTGCGATATGCGTAAATTCCGATATGTTTAAAATAGTTACCTAACGATTTTTCATCGCGAGGAAAAGGAATACAAGCTCTCGAAAAATAGAGAGCATCTCCCGAGTTGTTTGTAACTACCTTCACGTTGTTTGGATTTTTTATATCTTCAAAATCATATAACTCTTCCATTAAAGTAGCTACATCAACTTGATTGTCAGTGTCTTTTTTAAAAATCTCAATGAGCATCTCTAAGTTTTTTTTAGCTGTAAATGGTTCGTCTCCTTGAATGTTTACCACTACATCTACATTCATAGACTCACAAGCCTCAGCTAATCGGTCACTTCCGCTCTGATATTCTCTTTTACTACGAATGACTTTGCCGCCAACTTCAATAATAGCCTGTTCAATGCGGTCATCGTCGGTTACCACGTACACATCTTCAAAGAGTTGTGTGGCACGTACAGCTTCAAAAGTTTGAACAATTACAGGTTTTCCTCCCAAGTCTTTCATGAGTTTACCTGGAAAACGTGTTGCTCCGTAACGAGCTGGTATCATGGCTATTATTTTCATATTAGGTATATTTTCTTAATTTAAGACTTTCTTACTGAATTTTAAAAGGTGAAATTCTTTTCTAAATTTACCTTTTTACAAAATATAGAACATCACTCCTAATTGAAGGATATTAGCTTTCAAGGAAGTCCCTTCAATGGTGTTGACATTTTTGAACAGGGGAGTCAAGCTGTATTGCACGTAAAAGTTTACGGCGTTGTAGCCTAATGCAGCGTAGAGTTTTGTGTGAAATTTTCCTTTTAATTCGAGATTAGAGAAGGAAGTACTCAACTCGTTATGCTCGTAAAAACTTTTGGATTTTAGGACATAACCAAATTTCATTCCTGTGTAAATTCGCCAGAACTTATGATCTTCCGCTGTTGAGGTTCGCCATCGGAACTCCAGAGGAATCTCTAATGTATGTAATGAAAAGTTATTTTTGTTCAAATTCAAGGACTTGATCCCGTCGGGAATTTGATAGGTTCGCACACCATTTTCGCTGAAAACGACAATGTTACTATATACCAGATCATAGGCATACCCCATCCCTACGGCGATTCCTACGTTGCGACGTTCGTTTAGCGGGATGTCACGCATGATACCCGTATGAATGCCATGGGAAAGACCGTGTTGGACTACTCTTGATGCTTTTGAGCTTAGAATATTGTATGTTAGTCCCAAATAAAATTGGTCTTCCAAATATTTCACTCCATAGTCTCTATTTTTTTTATCCACTTTGGAAGGACTTTGAATCATTCCGTCATCCTCATCTTCCTGTGCGTAACTACACAAGGGCAACAAACAAAACAGAACAAAGGTGTAAATCTTACTTTTTATCATTCTATAAACATTAATCATTAGGCTTCACACAAATTTTTTCTTTTCTCAAAAAAGGAGTCTGGGTAAAAATTTAGCTAAGGATTAATTTAATTACCATTAACTTAACCTTATTCCTAATAGGAAAATTGTGCAAAATTTTCATACGATAGCAAGAAAAAGCGTTCCACCCTCAAGGGAATTTACATCAGGTGGAACATTATTGTGGATCTACTTTTTAAACACATTCTTCTTGTTTTTCAATAGCATCTTTCAACTGATGAAGTGCTTGAGCAATAATGCTTTGAGGACAAGCTAAATTAATACGCATGAATCCTTCACCTTCTTTGCCGTACATAGCTCCGTCGTTTAATGCCAATTTAGCTCCATCAACACACAGATGAACTAAACTCTCTTGACAGATTTCCAACCCTCGGAAGTCTAAAAACACCAGATAGGAAGCCTCTGGAACGATACATTTCACTTTTGGAATGTTCTTTTCCACATAGTCCACTACAAAGTCAATGTTTTTCTGAATATATTTCAATAGCTTGTTTAACCATTCCTCTCCTTCTGTGTAAGCAGCGATTACCGTTTGATAAGCAAATACGTTTCCGTCGCCGAGCATGTTTCCTTCTACATAGCTTTGGAATTTCTCTCGCAATTCAGGATTTTGAATTACGGCATAGGAGGTTGTAAATCCTGCCATATTGAAAGCCTTGCTGGGTGATGCGAACGTAATACTCATTTGACGAGCTTGATCACTTACGCTACCTAATGGGATATGTTTATGCGGAGGTAAAGTTAAATCAGCATGAATTTCATCGGATACCAGTACCACATTGTTTCTATGACAAATGTCTGCTACACGTTCCAGATCATCACGTCGCCAAACTCGACCTCCTGGATTGTGAGGATGACAGAATAGAAATACCTTACATCCTTTGATATCTTTTTCCAATCTATCAAAATTGATCTGGTATTGACCGTCAATCAGTTCCAAAGGACTGTTTACCAAAACTCTGTTGTTGTTCTCCACTACCAATGAAAATGGATAGTACACAGGCTGTTGAATCAAGACTTTGTCACCTTTTTCCGTAAAAGCCTGTACAACCATTGCTAGGGCAGGTACAACCCCCGGGGTGAAAGAAATCATCTCTTGACTGATATTCCAACCAAAACGTTTTTGTTGCCAATTGATAATAGCGTCATACCATTGTTGTGGTTTAGCCGTATATCCAAAAATTTCGCATTCCATCCGTTTTTTCAAAGCGTTCACTATAAAAGGAGGTGTTTTAAAATCCATATCAGCAATCCACATTGCTAATAAATCCGTTCTTCCCCAACGTGGTTGAAGTGCTTCTAATTTGAGAGCATCGCTCTTACTGCGGTCGTTGATTTCGTCAAAATTATATTCCATGGTTATATCAAATCATATTATGAGAGCCAAAGATACTACTTTTATAAAATACCACAATAGTTTTATTTGAAATATTTTCGGGTTCTATCTTTTTGATTTACTTTTGTCGCTTAGAATATATTTTTCTGGTAAAATAACTTTTATGACTGAAAAACAAATCTTAGCAAAGATAGAAAAGTGGGATAAAGACAACAAAGTATCCGCCATTATTGAATTTATTGAAAACCTTCCTGTACAACAAAAAACATCGCAAGTTTTAAGTGAATTAGGCCGTGCGTACAATAATTTTTATTGGCTGATGCCCTCTGAAGAGAATCGTGCTTACTTGCAAAAGGCTGTGAGTGTCTTTAACTACGTCAAAGATGATATACCTTCCCAAATATGGCACTATCGCATTGGCTATGCCTATTTCTTTTTAGATAATATAGAGAAAGCGAAAGAACATCTTTCACATGCCTCTGAGGGTAATGGAAAAGATTTACTGGAATTTCTCAAAATTGCTGAACAAAAAGGATTGAAACCCACTGAAGTTGCTCCACAAGGAGCTTTGAAATTTGAATTTCTGTTCGAAAAATTCATAGCACTTATTCAAGAAAAAGCACCTGCTTTAGTTTCTGTACTTGGCAAAGGAGCTTCAGATACAACATTGGATGCTTTTGAGCAAAGAATGGGCATTAATTTGCCTGAAGACGTACGTTATTTTTATAAAACTTTTGATGGACAAACGGATAACAATGTTTTTTTCCTTAATAATGCACAACGTTTTATTTCCATTCAAGAAGTAGAAGAACTACAAAAGCGATGGCTCTCATTTGTTGTAAACAACTATGGGAAAAATTGGCAAGATTTAACATTTTCGTCCGATGATTTTTTTGATGACGACATTATCAAAAATCAATTGTTTAGCCAACGTTGGATTCCGTTTTTGATGCAACATAATGAGCAAGGAAACGAAGAATATTTGTGTTTTGATTTTGATAGCATCAATGAAGAAGACTTTGGGCAGCTGATCAGTATTTCCCTTTCGGATAAGCTCCAAAGTTATTACGTAGATTATGTTAGTCCCAACATTTGGTCGTGGCTCTATACCACTACTAAAAATATTGAAGAAGGATTTGTTGTCTATGACGAGAAACTCAATTCCCTAATGTTTACTACCACAGATGACTTTTCTGCTGTTTATTACACTGAAGATGAGTTAGATACTTTAAAGAATTATATTTCTGAAAACATAGGTCAAATTGATGATGTATTCCCTGAACTTATTTCATCTGACATTCGCTGTGATATTTACATCATCAAGCCTACGCCTGAACGGAATTACTACACCCTAATAACAGGAGGAATGGGAGCCTTTGATATGCTCGTTCCCCAAGATCATGAAGGGAGTACTAATGCCGAATTAATGATTAACCTTCCTCCCGATTGGAATGTTTACGGAAATGATGAAAAAGATTTTTGGCCGATCAGATGGCTCAAAACCTTAGCACGGCTACCTATTGAACAACAAACTTTTTTAGATTGGGGGCATACTATTCCAACAGGAGAACCTTTACCTGATACTCCGTTCACTTGTTTGATGCTCATAGGAAGCGAAACTAAAGACCGTAGTAATGCCTTAGTAACACTTCCTACTGGACGCCAAGTTCAATTCTTCACTTTAGTACCGCTCTATGAGGAAGAGATGCTTTATAAATTGCAAAATATGGCAGAAGCTCTCATTGAACGATTCGAAGCGAAAGCAATTCCTTATCCTCCAGTGGTAGATGTAAATCGATTGAACGTATGCGAAAATTTTGTCCCATCTGAAAATCATGCTGCCTTGGATGGCGTAGCATGGGCATTCAATAAAATCAATTACGTGGGGCTGATGCAATTTTGGGATGATGTTCGGGCTTATAACGAGTACATCGAACAAGATTTAGATTATTTTAACCCCTTTACAACCCTGTTCAAAACATCTAAAGTGAAAGTTATTTACGAGGCATGGGTTAGAAGCGAGAAAGATTTATTACCATTTGAGGAATTCGTTGAGCCGATTGACAATATTTTTAATCAGTACAACGAGCAAAACGGTTTTTATCAAGCGGAAATCATTGCAGAACTTCAATCAGGAGATAATAATTCTTTTGGTGCATTGGAACTGCTTTGGAATATCCACAACTGTTTGCAAAACAAAGAACTTGGCGACAATATCTTCTTTGAAGGTTTTGAAATTGAAGGTTACGAGGATGATATTACTCCTGTGATATATTTATGCTTAGGAGACTAATGAAAGAGCGTTGGATGTTTTCCGAAACAGGAAACATCAACGCTCTAAAAAAGTCTGTCAGTGAAAAAACAATGTTTTTTTGGATTATGACTCCAAAAATTCAATGTTAAATCCTTTACTTTTTACGATTTCAATAATCTTTTCAGCAGAAACATCGCTGTTCACACGTAGAATTTTATCAGGATTATCAGTATCAACGCTCCATTGGTCTTTCCCTAAAGCGTTATCTAACTCATTCTGTACTTTTGATACACATCCTCCGCAATTAAGATTTGTTTTGAATTGTAATTCTTTGTTTTCCATTTCAAATATTTTAATACGCAAATTTAGAAATGATTTTCGATTAATAAATCATAAGACTTAATTTTTTTAGAAAAATGAGGTTATTCTTTGTCTTTGTGAAATATTATTGTATTTTTGTGAGTTCAATAATCTAAAATATAAAGTATACGAAATATGTTACAACTTACGTTTGTTAGGGAGAACAAAGACGTTGTTTTAAACGGACTTAAAAAGCGAAATTTCAAAGACTTACATTTAGTTGATGACATCATCAATTTAGATGAGAAAAGACGTGCAACCCAAGCCGAATTAGATAAGGTATTAGCAGAATCAAATAATATTTCAAAAGAAATCGGAATTTTATTCAAATCAGGAGACACCCAAAAAGCGAATGAACTAAAAGCCAAAACAGGTGAACTTAAAGATAAATCTAAAACTTTATCGGACGCTTTGAATGAAATTTCTGAAAATCTTAATGTATTGTTGTACCGCATTCCGAATATACCAAATGAGCTGGTGCCCTTTGGAGTGTCAGATACTGATAATGAAGTAGTTTTTCAAGCGGGAGAAGTACCTAACTTAGGAGATAAAGCTTTGCCACATTGGGAATTAGCAAAAAAGTACGATATTATAGACTTTGAATTGGGTGTGAAAATTACTGGAGCTGGTTTTCCAGTCTATAAGGGTAAGGGAGCAAAACTGCAACGTGCGTTGATTACCTATTTCTTAGATAAGAATACTGAAGCAGGTTACCAAGAGTTTCAAGTACCCCATGTGGTGAACGAAGCATCGGGATACGGTACAGGGCAGTTGCCTGATAAAGAAGGACAGATGTATCACGTTGGTTTAGATGATTTGTATCTTATCCCTACGGCAGAAGTGCCTGTCACAAATTTTTTCAGAGATGTGTTAGTATCTGAAAATGAGTTGCCTATATGTTGTACAGCTTATACGCCTTGTTTCCGCCGCGAGGCAGGAAGTTATGGAGCTCATGTTCGTGGATTGAATCGCTTACATCAGTTCGATAAAGTGGAAATTGTGCGTGTAGAACACCCTGATAATTCCTATAAAGCCTTGGATATGATGGTGGAACACGTTAAATCAATTTTAAATGAATTGAAGTTGCCATATCGTATTTTACGTCTTTGTGGTGGTGATTTGGGCTTCACATCAGCATTGACGTATGATTTTGAGGTGTATTCCACAGCACAACAAAAATGGTTGGAAATCAGTTCTGTATCTAATTTTGAAACGTTCCAATCCAACCGATTAAAATTGCGGTATAAAGATAGTGAAGGCAAAAATAAATTGGCTCATACCCTCAATGGAAGTTCTTTGGCCTTGCCACGAGTATTGGCTGGAATTTTAGAAAATTACCAAACTGAAGATGGTATAGTTATCCCAGAAGTGTTAAGAAAATACACAGGATTTGATAAAATATAGTTAAGAAGATAGGTTTAGTTTTCATAGTTAGTAGGTACCTCAATTAGCTGAAATAAATATGCTAATTGAGGTATTGAATTTATGACAAACTACTATTAGTCTTTGTAGATATGCTGAGTACAGAAAATTATTTTAAATTTTATGTGTTTGCCTCAACTTTTAAAGATTTAATCCTTTGTTACTAAACAGTATAATGACTTTTTTATCTTCTTGATTTTTTTGAAGGGGTGATTTTGAACTTCATCCAAACTCCTTTATGGTCGCTGGGATATATCCCCAAAGGTTTTATAATTGTATCCTGAAAATCATCTTTAATAGGCTTCGACCGACAAACAGAACTATCCGTTCCAAAAAGTTTAGCTTCTAATACTTTAATTCCTTTTCCTTTATAATAAATCAAATCAATACGTTTGCGTTCATCTGCCTTAGGCGCCCAAGTAAGTTTTTTGATGTCTGTATCTGCATTATAGCAAGGGTGTGTAAAACCAGAGTGAGTTAAAGGATTACGATACAACCTTTTATTTGTTCAATCCTGTATCATTTTTTTTCAGGACGAGACACCATACGAGCTTTTTTACTTTGTTTTTACGGATTTAGTGTGTTATTTTTTTTCCCCATATTAGAATTATATAATGCTTAATAAGTACAATCATTTTACTTTCTGGTATTCTACTGAGGGTTGTTTTCTTACAAGTTTCGTTATGTTTTTTATCGCTTTAATCATTATCATCAACTAATGATTCATGAATCTCTTCCTCCTCTTCAGTTTCTACCGTTTTAGAATCTTCTTTGGTGTCGATGAGTTTTTTAGGTTCTCGTTCGTTTAGTAGATAGCGTATTTTTTCCTTGTCTAAGGCATCTAAAAATTCGTTCGAAATATGTACACCTTGATTTGGATTGTCCATGCTAATGGATATTTTTTCTTCGGCAGATTTTATCCTGTAGATGACAGGGCAGTTTCCTGAAAATTTTGCTATATTCTCTTTAAAAAAATGAACTGTATGTTCCGAAATATCATTTACGCCAAATTCGAAAGCTACTTTTTTTGTCATCTTTTGTAGAACATCTTGCATCATAATCATTTCCATGAATTTGATGCGTGGTTCACCCCGTTCGTTGGTATCTTTTTTAACCCAGCCTTCTTCTACTTTGAATTTGCAAAACAGAAATGTCGACGGGATCAAATAGTTACGGAATTTTAAATAATCTTCGTTGAATAAACGAAATTCATACGCACCATCATAGTCTTCCATGATGAATGAAGCCCAACCTTTTCCGTTTTTAGCAGTGTTGTGTTTCACGTCCGTAATCATTCCAGCAACATTTACTTCTCTGTTTACAAAAGGTTTTAAATCAGATAGTTGATTTAGTGATAAGTTGCAATATTGCCGAATAACGTGTTTAAATTCATCCAAAGGGTGCCCCGAAATATAAATCCCGATAACTTCCTTTTCACGGCGTAGCTGCTCCAAATTACCCCATGTTTCGCAGTTGGGAACTATGGGTTCAGGGACATCTACTTCGCTACTGCCTCCGAATAGACTCATCTGAGCAGAATTCTTACTTTCTTGGTACTTACTTCCAAAACGGATTGCTTTTTCCAAAAAAGGAATTCCATCAGCTTCGGCGTGAAAGTATTGAGCTCGATGTACTTTCGTAAATGAATCAAAACCTCCTGCAAGTGCAATATTCTCAAAGGCTTTTTTATTGATATTTTTATAATCAACGCGTTTTGCTACATCAAAAATAGATGTGTACATTCCTTCTTTACGATGTTCCACTATGGTGTCTACGGCATTTCTTCCTACTCCTTTGATAGCTCCTAACCCAAAGCGAATATCTCCGTTTTTGTTTACCGTAAATTTATAGAAAGATTCGTTTACATCAGGGCTTAAAACTTTGATTCCCATTCGTTTGCATTCTTCTAAAAAGAAAGTAACTTGCTTGATATCATTCATGTTATTGGATAGTACGGCCGCCATAAATTCCGCGGGGTAGTTAGCTTTCAAAAAAGCTGTTTGATAGCCAATCCAAGCGTAACATGTGGAATGTGATTTGTTAAAGGCGTAACTTGCAAAGGCCTCCCAATCTCGCCAAATTTTTTCTAATTTTTCGGGGTCATGTCCTCTTTCGGCAGCCTGACTGATGAATTTAGGTTTCATCTTGTCCAGTACGTCCTTCTGTTTTTTACCCATTGCCTTACGCAGAGTGTCTGCATCACCTTTGGTAAATCCTGCTAATTTCTGAGAAAGGAGCATTACCTGCTCTTGATACACTGTGATTCCGTATGTTTCTTTAAGGTATTCCTCCATAGCTTCAAGGTCATACACAATAGGTTCCGTACCATGTTTTCGGCGAATGAAACTCGGGATATACTCCAACGGGCCAGGTCGATAGAGAGCATTCATCGCAATGAGATCAGCGAAAACAGTAGGCTTCAACTCCTTCATGTATTTTTGCATTCCAAGGGACTCGTATTGAAAAATACCGACGGTTTCACCTCGTTGGAAAAGTTCATAAGTTTTTTTATCGTCCAGTGGAAACTCCTCAGGATCAAGGTCAATTCCTTGACGTAATTTAATGATTTCCACTGTATCTTTGATAAGGGTGAGTGTACTAAGCCCCAAAAAGTCCATTTTCAGAAGTCCTGCACTCTCTACTACCGAGTTATCGAATTGGGTAACGAATAAATCCGAATCTTTTGCTAATGAAATTGGTACAAAATTAGTAATATCATCTGGAGTGATGATAACTCCACAAGCGTGAACCCCTGTATTACGTACCGAACCTTCTAAAACTCTTGCCTGTTGGATGGTTTGGCTACTCAAATCATCGCCTTCTAACAACTGTTTAAGTTCGTTGACCTTAGGGAAGTCTTCGGAGCGTATTTTTTCTTTCAAGGTTTTATCATCGGCATTGAAAATCTTTTTGAGCGAAGGCATTTTATCGGGTACTAAACCAGCCAATCGGTTTGATTCTTCAATGGGAACAGCTAAAACACGAGCCGTATCTTTGATAGATGATTTAGCGGCCATTGTTCCGTAGGTGATGATTCGAGCTACTTGGTTTGCCCCGTATTTATTTATTACATAGTCAATTACAAGTTGGCGACCCGAATCTTCAAAATCAATATCAATATCAGGCATACTCACACGGTCAGGATTCAGAAAACGCTCAAAGAGGAGGTCGTATTCAATTGGATCCATGTTGGTAATTCCTAAGCAGTAAGCTACAGCAGAACCTGCTGCCGAGCCACGTCCTGGCCCTACCGATACTCCCATATTCCGAGCAGCAGCAATGAAGTCCTGTACAATAAGAAAATATCCTGGATATCCGGTTTTTTCTATAATAGATAATTCAAAATCAAGGCGTTCTCGAATTTCGTCGGTGATGCCTTGCTTGTATTTTTTTTCTGCACCGACGTATGTAAGATGTCGCAAATAGTTGTTCTCTCCCTTCTTTCCATCGGGGTCGTCCTCCACTGTAAATTCAGCAGGAATATCGAATTTAGGTAGTAGAACATCTCGTCCCAAACCGTAGGGTTCCACCTTGCTGATAACTTCGGAAATATTTAAAATCGCTTCGGGTAAATCTTTAAATAAAGCTTTCATCTCCTCCGTCGATTTGTAATAATACTCCTCATTAGGCATCCCAAACCGATAACCACGCCCACGACCGATAGGAGTTGCCTGTTTTTCATTATCTTTTACACATAGCAAAATATCGTGTGCGTTTGCATCTTTTTGGTTGATATAGAAGGTGTTATTAGTTGCAATGAGCTTTACATGGTGCTTTTTAGCGAGTTCGATAAGCGTTATGTTTACGCGATTTTCATCTTCCTGACCATGTCGCATGATTTCGATGTAAAAATCTTCCCCAAATTGTTCTTTCCACCACAAAAGAGCATCTTCAGCTTGTTTTTGACCGATATTCAGTACTTTGGACGAGATCTCTCCGTTCATTCCTCCCGAAAGTACCATCAAATCGCTCTTATATTGTTCTACGATTTTCTTATCAATTCGAGGTACATAGTAATATCCTTGAGTGTAGGCTATGGAAGCCATTTTTGCTAAGTTATGGTAGCCTTTTTTGTTTTTTGCGAGTATAACTATTTGATATCCATTATCTTGGTGTGATTTATCCAAATGGTCTTCACATACATTAAATTCGCAACCTACAATTGGTTTTATGGTAATTTCAGTGGGTTGTTCGCCATTTTCGATGGCCTGTTTGTTTTTAGCTTCTGCCGATTTGTTATATCCTGCCACTTCTTTTACAAAATGAAAAGCAGCCATCATATTTCCGCTATCGGTCAAAGCCACGGCGGGCATTTTCTCTTGAGCGGTTTTTTTTACTAAATCAGAGATGGATGTAGTAGATTGTAAAACAGAGAATTGCGTATGGTTGTGCAAATGGGCAAAAGGAGCATCTTCGAGTAGAGCTATGTTGGCTTCTATCTGTTGCTCAGTAAGTCCACCTTCAGTTTTTTGAGATTGACGGATTTTGTCGGAGGCCTCTTTTAAATTGATGTGTTTAAGCCCAATAGGTTGAATTTCAGTAGGATTGTGTTTTTGAAAATCGGAAACATACTCTGGCGTAATAAACTCTTTTGAAAATCCTTGCTCGATGCGAATCAACTCAAAGAAACAGCGTGTGGTGGCTTCCACGTCGGCCGTCGCGTTATGGGCTTCAGCAAAGGGGATTCCGAATAAAAATTCGTGTAATTCTGTTAGGGTAGGTAATTTAAATCGCCCTCCTCGTCCTCCAGGTATCTTGCATAGTTCGGCAGTAATTTCAGTACACGTATCCAAAATAGGCATTGTGGTCAATGGGCTTTCTACCCCATAACGTAGAAATTCCGCCCCCATAATGTTGATATCAAAGCCTATGTTTTGCCCTACTACATACTGTGATTTTTTCAGAGCATCGTTGAATTTTTCAAAAACAACCTGAATCGGAACTCCTTTACTTTGAGCGAGTTCTGTGGAAATTCCGTGAACTATTTCAGCATCGTACGGAATGTTAAAATCATCAGGAGCAATCAAAAAATCTTGATGTTCCACCAGATTTCCCATTCGGTCGTGTAATTGCCATGCAATTTGCACAGCACGTGGCCAGTTGTCGGTATCTGTAAAGGGAGCGTCCCAACGTTTAGGTAAACCTGTAGTTTCCGTATCGAAAATTAAGTACATAGTGTCTGAATGTTTTTAGCCTACAAAGTTACAAAATAAGCAATCAAAAATAGTTAGGGTATTCAAAAAATTATCCACAGTTTTGAAATGGAGTAGGGGTAAGGAGGTGTCAGATTTGAAAAAAATAATTTTCAAATTTTCGAACAAATGTAAATTTTAGTATCTTCGCACACAGTTTTTGAAATACTTTGTCACTTATGGAGAATATACAATATACGGAAGATAATATCAAATCGTTGGATTGGCGGGAGCATATCCGTATGCGTCCGGGTATGTATATCGGAAAATTAGGCGATGGTTCCTCTTCCGATGACGGAATCTACATTCTCTTAAAAGAGGTTTTAGATAACTGTATTGACGAATTTGTCATGGGAGCTGGTAAAACTATAGAAGTGAAAATCAGCGATAATCGTGTGGATGTACGTGATTATGGTCGTGGGATTCCGTTGGGGAAAGTAGTGGATGTAGTTTCAAAAATGAACACAGGAGGAAAGTATGATTCCCGAGCGTTCAAAAAATCCGTAGGGTTGAATGGGGTCGGAACCAAGGCAGTAAACGCCCTTTCAACTTATTTCAAAGTGGAATCGGTACGTGATAACCAATCAAAATCTGCAATTTTTGAGAAAGGAATATTGCTTGAAGAGTCCCCTGTGGAGGAATCAAACAAACGGCGAGGAACCAACGTGATTTTTATTCCCGATGAAAGTATTTTTAAAAACTATAAGTTTAGGAATGAGTATATTACGCGTATGCTCAAAAATTATGTATATCTAAATCCAGGACTGACGATTCACTTCAATGGAGAGAAGTTTTATTCAGAAAATGGACTCAAGGATTTATTGAATGATAATAATAATGAAGAGGACTTTCTATACCCAATTATCCATCTGAAAGGAGATGATATTGAGGTTGCTATAACTCACAGTCGCACTCAGTATAGTGAGGAGTATTATTCGTTTGTCAATGGTCAAAACACAACACAAGGAGGAACCCATTTAACAGCATTTCGAGAGGCTTTCGTGAAAACGCTTCGTGATTATTATAACAAATCATATGAAGCAGCAGATATCCGTAAGTCCGTAATTGCAGCCATTTCAATTAAAGTTATGGAGCCTGTGTTTGAAAGTCAGACAAAAACGAAGCTTGGTTCAACTGAAATGGGTGAAGGAATGCCTTCAGTTCGAGCATATATCAATGATTTTATAGGCAAGCATTTAGATGATTTTTTGCATAAAAATTTGGAAGTAGCCGAAGAAATCAAGAAAAAAATCGAACAAGCCGAGCGTGAACGGAAAGAGTTGGCTGGTATTCGAAAAACGGCACGGGAATATGCCAAAAAAGCAAGTTTGCACAACAAAAAATTGCGGGACTGTCGTGTGCATTTGACCGATTCAAAGAATTCACGAAATTTAGAAACAACATTATTTATAACGGAGGGAGACTCAGCGTCGGGCTCAATTACCAAGTCAAGGGATGTGGAAACACAAGCCGTGTTTAGCTTGAAAGGAAAACCGTTGAACACTTACGGGATGACCAAACGTATTGTGTATGAAAATGAAGAGTTTAACCTACTGCAAGCGGCCTTGAACATTGAAGACTCAATCGACGATTTACGATATAATAACATTGTCATCGCCACTGATGCTGATGTGGATGGAATGCATATTCGTTTGCTTTTAATAACGTTTTTCTTGCAATTTTTTCCCGAACTTATCAAAGAAGGACATGTGTATATTTTGCAAACCCCTTTGTTTCGTGTTAGAGATAAACAACAGAAGATATATTGCTACAGCGAGGAAGAAAAGCAAAACGCTATCAAAAAGCTCAAAGGAAAACCTGAAATTACTCGCTTTAAAGGATTGGGAGAGATTTCTCCAGATGAATTTAAGCATTTCATAGGAGAGGATATTCGTTTAGATCCTGTAATGATGGATAAAACCATCCACACTGATCAGCTTTTAGATTTTTATATGGGGAAAAATACCCCTGACAGACAGGAGTTTATCATCAATAACTTACGTGTAGAGGTGGATATGGCGGATGAGCGATAATAATATAAAAAAGGGGAATAATGACAAAAAGTGTTTTTAATTTAGCTGTAGCTCCTATTGAAAATCTTTCAATCGGATTCATAGGTGTAGGCATTCGAGGTGTAGAGGCGTTGAAACGTTATATGTGCTTGGATGTGCATATTTCGGCAATATGCGATATTTATCCCGAATATATCGAAAAAGCAAAAAAAATCACTGAAAAACAATCTGTTGCTCCTGTTTTTTTATCAGGAAAAGAAGATTGGAAAAAACTTTGTCAGCTACCGAATCTTGACTTGGTGTATATTTCTACTCCTTGGGAGATGCATACTGAAATGGCTGTTTATGCCATGCAACAAGGCAAACACGTAGCCATTGAAGTTCCTCTAGCCATGACTGTGGACGATTGTTGGAAAATTGTAAAAACAGCCGAAGCCACTCAGCGACATTGCATGATGCTTGAAAATACTTGTTATGACAATTTTGAATTGATGACCTTACAGATGATTAAAAAAGGACTACTGGGGGAAATTGTTCACGGCGAAGGGGCGTATATTCACGATTTACGTCGTTTGAATTTTCAACAAAATGATCGCGATACTCTTCGAGGGGAATGGCGAATGAAGTACAGCCAAACTCACAATGGAAATCCATATCCAACACATGGAATAGCACCAATTTGCCAAGCGATGAACATCTTGCGAGGAGATAATTTAACGCGTTTAGTGTCCATGTCTTCACTGGCTATTGGAATGCAACGATACGCTGAAAATACCTTTGGTAAGGATTCTCCACAAGCACAAGTTCAGTATACAGGCGACATGAACTTGACGCTCATCAAAACAGCTTTAGGAAAAACGATTCTTTTGCAACACGATGCTACTAGTCCACGTCCTTATTCACGAATTTTTTTGCTAAGTGGCACTGATGGTTTTGTACAGAAATATCCTACGCCACAAATATATTTTGATAAAAGAGCTACGCCACAGCTGTCAACCCATGAAATGGAGCTATACATGCAAGAAAATGAACATCCATTTGTGAAGCAAACAGCATATTTGAGAGAGTTGCTTCCTAATCAAAAACCAATGGACATCATCATGGACTATCGTTTGGTATATTGCCTCAAGAATGGGCTCCCGTTGGATCAAAATGTTTACGATGGAGCCTTATGGTCGTGCATAACGGAACTTTCAGAACTTTCGGTACAAAATGGTAATATCCCTGTTGAGATTCCAGATTTTACAAAATCCATAAGTCATTAGAAAACCTCATTTTCGGTCGTAAGGAAATAAAGTGTTAGTTTCTAATTTGGCTATAATGTTAATTCAGAGAAGAAAATAGTATTTTCCATCTCTTAAATTACCCATTGATTACACAAAACACACTCCTATTACTTTCAAAATAAACGTTATAAAAAATATAAACTATATCGAAAATTAAAAATATTGTCGTACATTCGTCCCCTATGAATATACATGATATAGAGTCCACAAAACTATTGCTTAAAAAGCAATCTAAAATAAGTATCATCCCTCATAAAAATCCTGATGGAGATGCTATAGGAAGTTGTTTGGCGTTGTATCACTATTTAAAATTAAAGAATTGTGATGTGACAGTTGTTTCTCCAAATGATTTTCCGAGTAATTTGAAATGGTTACCTGATGCGGAAACTATTCTTATATATGATAATCAACCCGAAAAAGCTAGGGAGCAAATCAAAAAATCACAGCTCATTTTCACATTAGATTTTAATTCTTTGAAACGAGCGGATACATTAACTCCTCTTTTAGAAACGTCCAAAGCTACCTTTGTCATGATTGACCATCATGAAGAACCTGATGGTTATGCACAGATTGCTTTTTCCAACCCTAAGGCAAGTTCCACTTGCTCAATGGTCTGTTCATTTATTGATGCTATGGGAGATCAAAACCTTATCAATAAAACCATTGCGACCTGTCTTTACACAGGAATGATGACTGATACAGGTAATTTCAAATATGCCTCCACAACAAGTAGTACGTTCAAAAAAGCATCATTTCTTATTGAAAAAGGAGCCGATAATAGCCAGATAAATAACAATGTATTCGACACTAATTCTTACAATAAATTGCAATTGTTGAGCATAGCATTGAAAAATATGGTTTATTTGAAAGACTATGACACTGCTTACATTACTTTATCAGCTGAAGAGTTAGCACAAAACGATGCTCAGAAAGGAGATACCGAAGGATTCGTAAACTATGGATTAACCATTAAAGATACCAAATTAGCGGTAATATTCATTCAAGAAAAAGATTATGTAAAGATGTCATTTCGCTCGAAAAACCAATATGATGTGAATGTTTTTGCTCGAAAATATTTCAAAGGAGGGGGGCATGTGAACGCCGCGGGTGGAAAATACAATGGAAGTATTGAAGAAGCAGTGGCTTTCTTCAAGGAAGTGTTGCCTGAAATTATCAAAAAACGTTATTAATAATCCAGATTTATGCGTAACATTTATGTATCCTTAATATGTGTTGTGTTTTTAGTGTCTTGTGGCGAAAAACAAGCTCGAAGACCCATATCCGTGAAAACGACTAACACTTTTTTGAAAGAATCGGCAAAGAAAAACAAATTGTTGCTCCAAGCGGAAGAGGCTATCATTGATTCTATAATCAAAAAAGATACGCTAAACACCTATGTTGATTCACAACACGGCTTTAAATTTTATTATACCAATCAAAATCCAGAATCTGACTATACAGCATCATTTGGTGATGTTGTAACCTACGATTACAGTATCTCAGATCTTGAAGGAAACGAAATTTATCAAGAAAAAGAGGATGGTGAATACACGTATCATGTTGAGAAAGAGGAGCTTTTTTTCGGGTTACGTTCCGCTCTAAAGATTTTGAAAGAGGGAGAGAGTGGAGTGTTTTTCTTCCCTTCTGAGACCGCGTATGGCTATCGAGGAGATAAAAATAAAATAGAAAGTAATCAGCCTGTTATAGCCAAAATTCAGGTGTTCAAAATCGAAAAGGCTAAAGAAAAAATGGAGCAAAATCAAACAATAGTTCCAAAAAATACAGAACATTAATTTAAAATTATATTATATGCAAACAATGAAATTAATTACTTTGTTTTTTACAAGTTTGGCATTTTTCAGTTGTAAATCACAGAAAAATTCCAAATTGGGTGATGGGTTATTTGCTAATATTCAAACAAGTAAGGGAGATATTGTTATAAAACTACATTATGACCAAACTCCTGTTACGGTAGCAAATTTCGTGAGTTTAGCAGAAGGAACAAACAGCTTTGTAAAAGCGGAATACAAAAATAAACCTTACTATAACGGAACGATTTTCCATCGTGTTATCAAAAATTTCATGTTACAAGGAGGAGATCCAACAGGGACAGGTATGGGAGACCCAGGATATCGTTTTGAAGATGAGTTTGTTGAGCATTTAAAACATGATAAAAAAGGAATCCTTTCCATGGCAAATGCAGGTCCAGCTACTAATGGAAGTCAGTTTTTTATTACCGAAGTACCAACTCCACATTTGGACGGCCGTCACACTGTCTTTGGAGAAACTGTTCAAGGTTTTGAGGTGATAGACACTATCGCAAGTGTTCCAACGCATCAGGCTGATAGACCTAAAGAAGATGTTAAAATCAATAAAATAACTTTCATTCGCAATGGGAAAGATGCTAAAAAATTTGATGCAAAGGCCACAATTGAGGAATATTTTTCTTCATTAGAAAAAAGAGCTAAAGAAAAAGAAGCAGCTTTACAGGCTTTAAAAACACAATTCTTGACTGAAATCGCTCAGCAAAAATCAGAAGCTAAGAAATATCCTTCAGGTGTTCAGGTTTTTAGTTTGAAAAAAGGAGAAGGGGTAAAGCCTAAAAACACAGAACAAGTTTTGGTTAGCTATGCAGGTTATTTAACTGATGGAACTTTATTCGATTCCAATATTAAATCAGTGGAAGAAGCATATCAAAAATATGACCCTGCTCGTGAAAGAGGTAAAGGTTATGAGCCTTTTCCGGTGCCTTACAACACCTCAGCTGGATTGATTCCAGGTTTCAGAGAAGCTATGCTTACGATGAACGTAGGAGACAAAGTACGTGTGTTTATTCCTTCGGCTTTGGCGTATGGCGAAGCAGGAGCTCCAGGTGTCATTCCTCCCAATAGTGATTTGATTTTTGATATCGAAATTAGCGGTATTGTGAAGTAAACAACAGGTAAAAATAAAACAAAAGGCTGTCCTAAAACTATCGGACAGCCTTTTCTGTTTTTAAATCCTATTTAATACCAAATAATATTTGAATTTACTGTGATAATTACTAATGTTTTGAATTTGTTCAATGAGGCAAATCCTGTATGAGGCTCAATCAATTCGAGGATTATTATCTCAGTGAAATCGATTTCAAAATCGGATTATTTCAATCTTCTGTAAACTCTTGTGCAAGGTTCATCACAGTTTGCAACGTTTAGGATTAAGTAATTATAATCCGAAATTCGCGCATTTGCCAATCCATTGATAGAATACGAAAAACTCTTGTTTGATTTGCATTTATCGAATGTTACTACAAGGTTATTGCCTAAATTTCCTGAAGCATTAGAATCAAAGTTGTATTTCCCTACGCAAGGAAAATCAACAGATTCCACATTTCCGTTTGCATCGAAAACTACAACGTAATTTTCGGAACTAACATCAACTTTATTCACTTGAGGCGTACCATCACTGGAATGCACTTCTACCAAACGCCATTTCCCAATAATTCCCTTTTCAGAGGACTCTGTAGCGTAGTCACTTGTGTCACTTTTGCTACACGACACTGTCAAAATTAAAAATAAACTGTAAAAAAGATGTTTCATAATAGTGCTATTTGTATTAAAGAATTTATATCAGGCTCAAAAATTGTCTATATATTGTCCATTTTCTAGTAATTTATAGTTTCCTTGTGAAAATATCTTACAAAAACGATGAATAGACGATTCCTTTTTTACTTGATTGCTGAAAACGTAGAGAAAAATACATTTCGTGGTTCAGCTAAGTTTTCGGACGTATAGTTTTGTTATTTTTGAAAATATTTGGGAATAATTGTGATACATCACAAATGTAGAAATAAAAATTTAAAAAAAAACAATGTTGACAAATATTAACTAAATAAAAAAGTGAAGAAGCTATCTAAAAAAGTCTGTTTTTAGCGAAATTTTAAAAATAAACTATTGATTTTTAGAGTGTTAATTTTTTTTGGTAAATCGCTAAAATTTAATTTTCGGATAGCTTCTTTTTGAATATTAAATATTTCGATTTCTTTGCTATAGACTGTTTTCTTTCGTAAATTTGATAATCTCAGAAATACGACCAAAAGCTACTCCCACCACAGTATCGGCTGCACCGTAGTACACAGCAACTTTATCTTCTTCAAGAGAATGCAAAGCGGCACAAGGAAATACCACGTTTGGCACATCGCCTGTAGTTTCATAAAGTGTTGCAGGAGCCAATAAATAGGGTTTTGTTCTGTATTTCACCACACTCGGATTTTCCAAATCTAGTAACGCAGCCCCCATCGAGTAGCGAAATCCATTGCAAGTATTAATAACTCCATGGTAGAACATCAACCAACCTTCAGAAGTTTTAATAGGGACAGCTCCTGCCCCAATTTTGGTGCATTGCCACGCACTGTCCACAAAAGGAGATACTTTCATCACACAACGATGTTCTCCCCAATACTTCATATCAGGACTGTAGCTAATGTAAATATCTCCAAAAGGAGTGTGTCCATTGTCGCTCGGACGGCTCAGCATGGCGTACTTACCATTAATTTTCTCAGGGAACAGCACACCATTTCGGTTAAATGGTAAAAAAGCGTTTTCACACATGAAAAATTCTTGGAAATCAAAAGTGTAGGCGATTCCAATTGTTGGACCGTGATGTCCATTGCACCATGTTACCCAATACCGATCTTCAATGAAAGTTACTCGTGGGTCGTATTTGTATTCGGAGTGTAGAAAATCTGTGTTTCCTGCTTTCATTTCAATAGGTTCGTGATTGATTTTCCAGTGGATACCGTCTTTACTGAAACCTGCGAAAATGTTCATTTGCACGGCTTTGTTATCACAACGAAACACACCCGCAAATCCGTCCTTGAACGGAACTACGGCACTGTTAAAAATACTGTTCGATGTTGGAATGTCATAGCGATTGATAATTGGATTTTCACTGTAACGCCACATTACGTCAGTAGAACCAGCAGGACGTTCCTGCCAGGGGATTGTATTACTCATAATTTGTTTTATATTGTTTATATTTTTTTACGTTATCTTACTTTTGAATTTACCAAAACCCTATGATTTTGATACATCGTGAAACTCACAGAGTTTTTATTTTACTTCAGGAAGTGTTGTAAAAAGTATGATACTTTTAATAAAGTGGATATTTCTGTCAGGCTGAGCGTAGTCGAAGCCCTGTAATTACGAGGCTTCGACTACGCTCAGCCTGACAATCAAAACTACCATCATACTTTTTATAATACAACCTTACTTCAATAACTGCTCAACGATTTTTGGAAAATATTCATATTCCAATAGATGTATTTTTTGAGCCAAAGTTTCTGCCGTATCATCTGTATGGACTTCCGTTTTTGCCTGAAAGATGATAGCTCCCTCGTCATAATGTTCATTTACATAGTGAATCGTGATGCCACTTTCCGTTTCTTTATGGTCGATAACTGCCTGATGCACAAAGTTTCCGTACATTCCTTTGCCTCCGTATTTCGGTAATAAGGACGGGTGTATGTTTACGACTTTATCGGGAAATTCTGAGATGATATGTTCAGGGAATTTCCATAAAAAACCAGCCAGAACAATGATGTCAGGGGCTTCATTTTTCAAAATGTCCAACACCACATTCGTATGGTAAAATGCTTGACGGTCAAATGTCAATGCGGGTACTTCCAGGCGTTTTGCACGAGCCAATACCCCAGCATTTGGGTTGTTGGATAATATTAAACTCACTTTTGCTGTGTTTTTTTCATTGAAATAAGCTGTGATTTGTTCAGCATTGCTTCCTGAACCTGAAGCGAAAATGATGATTTTTTTCATATAAAAGGTGTGTGTTTTTTCAATATCCTGTTTTAACTATTTTAAGGCGGATTACTTACAATTTATAAACGCAATTCGATTCAAATTTAAGCTCATTTAATGGTAATTAGCTGCGATTAATTGTGTTAAAAAGGATTTTTGGACTGTATTTTCCGCCTCAAAGGTATGCAAAAAAAAGATATTAACAAAAAAGAAAAGCGTTCCAAAAATCGAAAGATATTACCTATCTTTGCCCAGTCATTAAAACATCGAATTTTATCATGCCAAGGGTATATTACAGAGATAGGAAAATCAATGGTAAACCTTTCAAAAACGAAAAAATTACATTACCCCTTTTTGATTACATACTATCAAAAACTACGTTCATTCCTGATGACGGAATGCACATTTTTGAATTGCCACAAAAGACATCCATTTTGCCTTGGAAACGCAATGAAAAAGGATTCAAATATGCAGTTGTTTGGAATAACGACCGCATCCATCAAACTCACGAATATGGCGACTTCTATTTGCCTAAATCTATCGTGTTTTTTGATGTGAAAGATGCTTATTTTCCTTCAGAATATTTTTTTATTGTTGAGATTAACAGACAGTTGGAGATTAGTCATTGTCGGGCAGGAATTGACACCACTTGGTTTCAACAACCAGAACTCAGGCGCGACATTACCGATTCCAAAATTGTAAAGCGTATTGAGAAATCTGTAATCGAATTACAAATGATTTTGAACAATATGTAGAGTCTTTAAAATGAGAATGTTATGTTTACAGGAATTATTGAAGATTTAGGAACCATCACCCACATAGAGCAAGAACAGTCAAACCTACATCTCTATGTAAAGAGTCGGTTTACCTCTGAATTAAAAATTGATCAGAGCGTATCGCATAATGGCGTATGTTTAACAGTAGTTGATATTCAAGGAGATACCTATAAGGTGACAGCAATTCAGGAGACTTTAAATAAAACCAACATAGGTCAATTAAGAGTAGGCGACATGGTGAATTTGGAACGTGGGATATTACTCAATGCTCGATTGGATGGACATATTGTACAAGGTCACGTTGACCAAACGGGTAAATGTATTGGTATTAAAGATGAAAATGGAAGCACTCGTTTCACTTTTTCTTATTCGTCCGAAAATGGAAATGTTACTATAGAAAAGGGATCAATCACCGTTGATGGCGTAAGTCTTACTGTTGTAAATTCTATTGAAAATCAGTTTAGTGTGTCAATTATCCCCTTTACATTACAGCACACAACTTTCAAAGAACTTCAAATCGGTAGTATTGTAAACTTAGAGTTCGATGTCATCGGAAAATATGTCGCTAAATTGATGAATCGGGCGTAAATATTGAACCTCAGTTCAAAGGTATTTTCTTTTTACCAAAATCTAAAACAAAACAGACCTGCGGAAAGGTCTGTTTTGCTTTTATTTCTATTCAACGTTACTATTAGGAGTAATTACATTTAAACCTACTGAGAAAATCAGGATTTTATTCAAAATTTATAATAGGTAATTATTTATAAATCAGTAAATGAGAAAATCTAATGTTTAGTAGATACTCTTTCTAACTATTTTTATTTCAATTTGTCGAATCCTTTTCCATAAACTCCCATAACGTTTGATTTTGTAATGAAAGCCTCAGGGTCGATACTTCCTACCAAACGGAAAATCGAGGTAGATTCGGTGCGTCGGGCAATCACGATGATAACCTTCATCGGTGTTTTGGAATACCATCCAATACCATCTACTATCGTACATCCGCGTTTGATTTCGGAGTTAATGTGGTTAGCTATTTCTTCGTAATGTTTTGAAAATATGAATAGTTGAACTGACTGTCTGGCTCCGTTGATCACCATTTCTACCATTTGCCACATCAGTGGTAGTAGAATCAATCCGTAGATGGTTCTCTCTAATGCTTTGCTATCGCCTCCCAGAATGAAATAGGATGAAATTACAATTGAAATATCCACTATTAGCAGTATTCTCGCTAATCGAATATTGAAGTATTTCGTAACCAAAGCTCCGATAATGTCTGTACCCCCAGTACTTCCATTAACTGAAAAGCATAATCCCAACCCTGTTCCACAGAATAAACCTCCTACAATGGCCGAAAGAAAAGGTTCGCCTACTGGCGGATGTGCTGTAAAATAAGGTTGTAAGTAGGTCTCTCCAAAACTAAGCATCAAGGAAAGAATCCCCACGGCAATAAGTGTTCTTAAAACATATTGTTTACTAACGGCCTTGAAAGCAATTGCCAGTAGAACCGTATTGATGACCAAGTTAGTTATCCACATTTCGATACCCGTTGCGTACTTAATCATAGCCGAAACTCCTGATAACCCACCCGTTACGATTTTGTTTGGGAGTATGAAACCTGTGATTCCCAACGTGAAAATTGTAAGGCCTAAGACGATAATCAAATAATCTTTGACGTAGAAAGATTTTAGATACTTGATAGTTTTACTTTTAGCAGTCATTTTATTAAAAGCGATTACGAAATTTGTCCGCAAAATTATTGAATATTTTTTGATTTGTACGATGTTTTTCAGAAATTATTTTCTTTTCATTTTTCGATTTCGTGCATACTTCGGATAGTGGTCTTTTCTAACATTTTACTTAACGATGATTGCTAAGAGGCTTCGATCGTATTTACTGAGTTTTTAAAGGAGGTAAACTAAGGAGAGTAATCCGTACAAAATACTTGGTTTATGCAAAAAAAAAATGTAGTTTTGCACTCTACAAATTTAGATTAATTTTTCAGTATGGAAGTAAGTAAACGATACGCTCAACGAGGAGTTTCTGCATCAAAAGGTGACGTGCATAATGCTATAAAAAACATTGATAAAGGCTTGTTTCCAAAGGCTTTTTGCAAAATAGTACCTGACTTTTTAACTCATGATCCCGATTATTGTTTGGTGATGCATGCCGATGGAGCAGGGACAAAATCATCGTTGGCATATCTTTACTGGAAAGAAACAGGTGATCTTTCCGTATGGAAAGGCATTGCCCAAGATGCTCTGATAATGAACATTGATGACCTACTTTGCGTAGGAGCTGTAAATGATATTATGCTTTCCTCAACCATTGGGCGTAATAAAAATCTAATTTCAGGGGAAGTTATTTCAGCTATTATTAATGGAACGGAGGAGCTTATTGAAGAATTGAAAACTCACGGAGTTACCATACATTCAACCGGAGGAGAAACTGCCGATGTAGGGGATTTGGTACGTACTGTAATTGTTGATTCAACGGTTGTGGCTCGTATGAAACGAAGCCAAGTGATTGATAATGCAAATATTAAAGAAGGAGATGTTATCGTTGGTTTGGCCTCGTTCGGACAAGCATCTTACGAAAAGGAGTACAATGGAGGTATGGGAAGCAACGGACTAACCTCGGCACGTCACGATGTATTTGCAAAGTATTTAGCGACTAATTATCCTGAAAGTTTTGATGCTTCTGTACCAGCTGATTTAGTGTATTCAGGATCTAAAAAACTTACTGATACTGTGGACGACGCACCTATCAATGCTGGAAAATTGGTGCTTTCTCCAACAAGAACATATGCTCCTATCATAAAAAAAATACTCGAAAAATATGACGTTTCACAAATTCACGGAATGGTTCATTGTAGTGGAGGAGCTCAGACTAAAATATTGCATTTTGTAGATAACTTACACATTATCAAAGATAATTTGTTTGAAATTCCGCCCTTGTTTAAACTTATTCAACAAGAATCAAAAACTGATTGGAAGGAAATGTATCAAGTGTTTAACTGTGGACACCGTATGGAACTCTACGTACCAAAAGAAATTGCGAATGATTTGATTGCCATATCAGAAAGTTTTGGAGTACCTGCCAAAATTGTAGGGCGTGTAGAAAAATCGGATAGCAAAAAATTGACTATCCATAGTGAATATGGAGTGTTTAAATATTAATACTGTACAATGAAAATCGTTATTTCTCCAGCAAAATCTCTGAATTTTGAAAGAAACATACCAACTAAGGAACACACTCAACCTGTTTTTCCTGAGAAAATAGCTACTGTAAATGCCACCTTGAAGGAATTATCACCTAAACAATTGGCTGATTTGATGCATATATCGGATAAGTTAGCAAATTTAAATTGGGAGCGTAATCAGGCTTTTTCCTTGCCTTTTTCTTTGGAAAATGCCCGTCAGGCGGTATATGTTTTTGATGGAGATGTCTATGACGGATTAGATGTGTATTCTTTTGATAATAAGGAAGTTGAACGCTTACAGTCATCTTTGCGTATTCTTTCGGGGCAGTATGGTATCTTAAAACCATTGGATTTAATTCAGCCCTATCGTTTGGAGATGGGAACCAAAATAAGTATAGGAAAAGCTAAAAATTTATACGATTATTGGAAATCGTCTGTGACGACATTCTTGAATCAAGAACTTAGTTCCAATGAATTATTTATTAACTTGGCAAGCAATGAATATTTTAAGGTGATTGACTCTAAACAGATTAAAAATCAACTTATTACGCCAATTTTCAAAGATTGGAAAAATGATGAGTTGAAGGTCATTAGTTTTTTTGCAAAAAAAGCACGCGGACTGATGGTGCGTTACTTGATTAAGAATAACATAGAAACTCTTGATGAACTCAAAGGGTTTGACTATGAAGGCTACCGTTTTAGCCAACAGCATACTACCAACATCAACGAACCTGTATTTATTCGGTAATTTATGTATCCTTATCACAACAAAATTAAACAACGCATCAATAACGGCGAATTGATTAAATATGAATTTGTTGAAAAATACAAAAATATTAGCCCCTGCCTACTTCTCTATTTTCGCACAGAGCCATTTGTGAGACCTGTGCGAGAACATCGCTTTGAGGAATATAAGCAAATTTTAGATGGTTTTGAAAAAAATAAGACTGTAGAAAACCATATTGACTAATCGAAAAATCCATTTTTCTCAAAGTAATGTACGATAGCTTCTTTCATAAGAATAGACTGTTCACCAGCTTTCAAAGGAGGTAACTCTTCCACCAATGTATAGTGAGGCCAACCATCAGGGTCAACAAAATCAAAACGGTAGTAGCCGTATGGCTCTAACAGTTTACAGATAGCAATGTGCATCAAATTGATTTTATCGTCCTTTTTAAATTTCCGATGAAATTTTCCAAACTCTTGTAAACCAACAAGATATATAATGTCGTCTACATCTAAAATTTCCCCATTGCCAAAGGTTTTGGATAATTCTCTACAGATATGTTCCCAACGCGATTTTAATTGTTCATCTCTTGCCATAATTTTTCAAACTCTAATGTAAAAAAACTCCTTACCTTGTTCATTACGTATAAAAATGTACCCTTGTGTAAAGATATTGATACAAGCGGTGACCTGAGGATGCGATGTAAACTCTTGCCATGCCAATGTAGGAGTATTTTTGTACAAATTGTTGATTATCAAAACGCTATTGTTGTGCATATACGTCAATAGTGAAGTGATATTCGAAGGTTGTGATATATTTTGTAAAAAAATAATATCGTATTTTTGGTTATCCTTTAGTTTTACGTCTACGGAAACATCTATTCCTGCTCCTAAAATAGCATTTTTTAGATTTTCCGAATCCACAAAGACAGTTTTTACTCCGAAATAACGCATACTTTTCAGTAGTAAGTTGTATTGTTTCGGATTAATTCCTTCTATTGTTGCAGAATAGGATTCTTTTCCATCTATTTTTTTTCTTGAATACAAGCATTTTGTAATAAAATCGTAAACAAAAGGCGAATGCACTCCATGCTGATTGGTTGATTTTGCCAAAAAATAAATATATTTCAGTAATGTCATTTGATTTACAAATTGCGATTAAAAACACATCTATCGAAACTCTAAATTCTTTTTAGATTAGGCAGTGCATACTTTTTGTTGAAGACAAAAACTATGTGTGTTCTTTGTGTTACAAAATAGAATCTTTTTTAATTGAGAAAGCTATTCTAATAACCTTTAAATTAGGTTATTGGATTATTTTCCATAATATGTGAAATAAATAAAAAGAACAATCCCGATGATAATGCGGTAATATCCCCAAAATTTAAACCCATATTTTGTCAAAACCGATATAAATGTTTTTACAGCGATTAAAGCAACCACAAAAGCGATGAGGTTACCCAATAGGAAAACTTGTGTATTTTCAGCAGTAGCCAATATCATTTCATAGCCTTTTTGTGGGGTTGCGGTATTTTTGCCCCAAGTTTTCAAAAATACTGAATAGACCGTTACGGCTAACATCGTGGGTACAGCCAAGAAAAACGAAAATTCTGCTGCAGCTTTCCTACTTAGCCTTTGGGTCATGCCTCCAATGATGGAAGCCGCTGACCGTGAAGTGCCTGGCATCATCGCCAAACATTGCCAAAATCCTATGGTGATGGCTTTTTTGAAAGAAATATCTTTTTCATCGAAAATCACAGGATTTTTAAACCATCGATCAACAAAAATCAACACAATTCCTCCCAGAATTAATACAGCTGAAATCACTTGCTGATTTCCTAAAACACTTTCGATTTTCTCGTCAAAAAGATATCCTAATACCAAAGCTGGAACTACAGCACTTCCAAGTTTAATGTAGAAATTAAGGTTGGAAAAATCAAAAAATTTCTTCCAATACAACACAACAATCGAAAGAATAGCTCCAAATTGTATAGAGACTTGAAACATTTTTAAAAATTCATCATCGCTGTTCATTCCCAAAAGAGAGGCTGTGAAACCCATATGAGCGGTTGATGAAATCGGTAAATATTCCGTTAAACCTTCAATAATAGCGATGATTATGGCTTCGATGACACTCATTAATTCTTTTTCTTGTTGGGATTTAACAAAATAGCATAAATTTCAACCGCAAAGCCTATTAAAACTAAAGTTGGTGCTACATGAATGCGTTGTGAATCAAAAATAGAAGCATCGAACACATTAGGGTCGCTACTACCTCCTCCACTCATTAAAATAAATCCTAAAGCAATGATTGCTAATCCAATAGCCATTACGATATAGTTTTTTCTCCCGAAAATAAGTTCTGAATGATGTTTTCTTTCTTCCTCCATATTTTTTATATTTTAATAGTACAAATCGTTAGTATTTAGGTTCAAGAAGCGTTGTGCTGCAAAGTAGGTGCTTATCCAACTGATTAACACTCCTATGGCAAATATACTTGTAAAGACAATTACCATGTCATTTGTGTTGGCAAGTATGTGAAATTCAGGGAATTTAATGTATATATATCGTAAGCACCCATAGAGTAGTCCCATGGCGAATAAAGCACTCAAAATGCCCAAACGAACGTTTGTCCATATGAACGGTCGGCGTATGAAACCTCGTGTTGCTCCCACTAACTGCATAGTTTTGATAATAAACCGCTTTGAATATATTGATAAACGGATGGATGAATTGATTAAAAGCACTGCTACAAAAGTAAACAAACCGCTGAATATTAGTAAAATAAGACCTATGCGGTTTACGTTTTCGTGAATCAATGTGATGAGCGATTTATCGTATACTACTTCTGAAACAAAAGAGTGTTGGCTCAGTTCTTTCTCCAATTCCTTCATTTTTTCAGGTTCAGCAAAAGCTGCTTTTAAACTCAAGTCAATCGAATTATGCAAAGGATTGTCGCCAATGAACGTGACGAAATCTTCACCAATTTCTTCGCTAAAACTTTCTGCGGCTTCTTCTTTCGAGATAAATTGAAGCGATTTTACATATTCCGCTACCGATAGAGTACGTTGTAACTGCTCAATATCCGCCATTTTCGCATCATCACTCAAAAAAATGGTTACAGAAACTTGTTCCCTAAAATAGTTTGCTAAACGTTGTGTGCTCAATAACAAAAATCCTAATAATCCCAGTAGAAAAAGTACTAAAGTTATGCTTATAGTTACTGAAAAATAGGAAGTTATCAGTCTTCTTCTGTTGAATATATCTATCGATCGTGCCAATTTTTTATAGTTTTTTCAAAATAATTCGGTAAAGGTAAAAAAATATTGAAAAACTGCAAAATATTTATTTGTTTGGCTCTGAAAAAAACATTCTTTTACCAGGTTTTGCCTTGTTGCGAATAATTTATCAATTTTAGTCTACTTATAAAAAATCAAAATGAAACGAAATTGAAAAAGCAAAAAAATGAAATTTTTATAAAGAACCACTGTCTTTGTAACATGTTGATATATAGAATTTTGAATAATTGCTAAAAAAAACATAAAAAATATCTGTTGAAAAGTCATCAAAAAAAATCGGAAATTTGAAAGTAAGTTATATCTTTGTACTTCATTATTACGAATAACGTTTTTTATATGGACAAATATTCTTTTTTGAATGCCGCAAGTACGGCTTATTTTGGAGAATTATACGAAAAATATCTTGAAAATCCGGATGCAGTAGAGGCCAGTTGGAGAGCTTTTTTCCAGGGATTTGATTTTGCACAGGAAAACTATGGAGGTAGCTATGACCAAACCGTACAGGTGATGGCTCAAAGCGTGGATACAGGCAATAGTGTAGCTTCTGAAAAGTTGCAAAAAGAGTTCAAAGTGCTGAACCTTATCAATGCGTATCGCACCTATGGGCATTTGTTCACTAAGATAAATCCGATTCGCGAACGTGAGGCATATGTTCCGAATTTGAACATAGAAAACTATGGTCTGTCAAATGCGGACTTAGATACTACTTTTGATTCGGCTAAAGAGATTGGACTGCAACCTACTTCTCTGCGTAATATTATCAGTGCTTTAAACGATATTTATTGTCGTTCCATTGGAGTGGAGTACACCTACATCCGTGAGCCTGAGATCCGTAAATGGATTGAAACTCGACTATTCAGTAACAACAATAAAACCCAATTTTCAAAAGAAGAGAAAATACAGATCTTGAAAAAACTCAATGAAGCTACTTCTTTTGAAAACTTTTTACATACGAAATATGTAGGGCAAAAACGTTTCTCTCTTGAAGGAAACGATGCTCTAATTTCAGGATTGGATTTTCTGATTCAGAGTGCTGCAGAGCAGGGAGTGGAGCATCTGGTTTTGGGAATGGCTCACCGTGGGCGTTTGAATGTGTTGGCGAATATTTTCAATAAAAATCCGCAAGATATTTTCTCTGAATTTGACGGAAAAGACTATGAAATGGAAGATAATTTCGATGGTGATGTGAAATATCACTTAGGGATTTCTTCGGAATTGGTTACCAAATCGGGTAAAAAAATTAACGTAAATTTAGCTCATAACCCTTCACATTTGGAAACTGTAGGAGCTGTTATTCAGGGTATTGCTCGTTCTAAACAAGATAGACTTACAGCAGGAGACCGCAGTAAAGTGTTGCCAATCGCTATCCATGGAGATGCAGCGATTTCAGGACAAGGGATTGTTTATGAAATTATGCAAATGTGCCAATTGGACGGATTTAAAACAGGAGGAACAGTACATATAGTGGTTAACAACCAAGTAGGGTTTACTACCAACTATACAGACTCTCGCTCTACGACGTATTGTACTGATATAGCGAAGGTTTCTTCTTCACCCGTATTACACGTAAATTCAGATGACGCTGAGGCAGTAGTACATGCTTTTCTCTTTGCGTTGGATTTCCGTATGCAATTTGGTAGCGATGTGTATATCGACCTGTTGGGATACCGTAAATATGGTCATAATGAGGGAGATGAACCTCGTTTTACCCAACCTAAGTTGTACAAAATTATCGGCAAACACGACAATCCTAGAAATATTTATGCAAAGCAACTTATTGAAGAGGGCGTTATTACCAATGACTTTGTAACCCAAATTGAAATGGACTATAAGTCAGTGTTAGACATGCATTTAGAAAATTCTCGTAAGGAAAATCTGACTGTTATAAAACCTTTTATGCAAGATGAATGGAAAGGATTTGAAATAGCTTCTCGCCAAAAAATGTTAGAGAAATTCGATACTTCTTTTGACCGAAAAGATTTGGATGAGTTAGCGAAAATTATAACAGAACTTCCTGCTGATAAGAAATTTATCAATAAAATCACAAAAATTATTTCCGATAGAAAAGAAGCGTATACAAATGATAATATAGATTGGGGAACAGCTGAGCATTTGGCATTCGCGACTCTACTTTCGGAAGGATTTGACGTTCGTCTAACGGGGCAAGATGTGGAGCGTGGAACATTCTCGCACCGTCATGCTGTAGTCAAAACGGAAGATACGGAAGAAGAAATAACTTTACTCAACGAACTTAAAAAACACGATAAATTCAGTAAAGGTTCGTTACATATTTATAACTCCTTGTTGTCCGAATACGGTGTTTTAGGGTTCGAGTATGGCTATGCGTTGGCAAGTCCAAACACCTTAACCATTTGGGAAGCTCAATTTGGAGATTTCTCCAATGGGGCTCAGATTATGCTTGACCAATACATTAGTTGTACGGAGGACAAATGGAAAAATCAAGATGGTGTGGTTATGTTACTGCCTCACGGGTATGAAGGACAAGGTTCTGAGCATTCTTCTGCACGTATTGAACGTTACTTGCAGTTGTGTTCTGACAAAAATATGTATGTAGCCAACTGTACAACCCCTGCGAATTTCTACCACTTGTTACGCCGTCAGATGAAGACGAATTTTAGAAAACCGTTGGTGGTGTTTACGCCTAAGAGTTTGTTACGTCACCCACAGGTAGTTTCAAAGGCTGAAGATTTAGCTAATGGACATTTCCAAGAGGTTATTGACGACCCAATAGCTGATGTAAATAACGTAAAATCAGTGGTGTTCTGTTCAGGACGTTTCTATTATGACTTGTATGCTGAGCGTGAGAAGTTGGGCAGAAACGATGTTGCATTAATCCGTATAGAACAATTGTTCCCGCTACCAGTAGAGCAAATTAAAGCTATTTTGAGCAAATATAAAAATGCAGATGATTACGTTTGGGCTCAGGAAGAACCTAAAAATATGGGAGCTTACGGTTACATGTTGATGTTCTTTGATTTCATTCAATGGCGTTTGGCGTCGAATACGGTGTATTCAGCTCCTGCATCGGGAAGCCATACCCGTGATAGAAAACGCCATGCCGAAGCTATAGCAATGGTTTTCGACAGAAAAGCGGATGCGAAAAAGAATTTTTAATATTTTGTAGGGATGTCACATATCCCTACAAAATTTGGTAAACAGTATGCCACCGTATATTCAAATGTTCGTTTAAAAATACTCGAACTATGAAAGAAATAAAGTTTTTTAACTTTGGTAATGTGAGAAGTTTTCGCTTTTGGTTATTTGTATTTTCAGGTATCGCAATGGTGATGCTTCTTCTTGAAATGTTTTTTTTAGAAGATTCAATACTGAGACCGTACATACGAGTATCAGCATATTTGGGATTCTCCTTATATTATCTGACTCCCTTTCTTTATAGAAATTCTGTTGAGTGGAATAAAAGAGGAATTACCTTAAAGTTGAATACGCTGGTTTTCTCACGAACGTTTTCTTTTGAAGATATTAAATCGGTTGAATTTTTGGAAAAAGAGCTGAGAGTTACACGCCACGATGACGTAGTACGTAGGTTGGATTTGACAGGTATTACACCAGAAAGTATCGAAAGGTTGAAAGCAATTTTTCAGCAACATTATGTGAAATTTCGTGTAGGACAAGATTTTCAAGAGCCTATAATTTGTTAGTTTGATAGGGTTCTGTTTCAAAATGAGTGATTTAGATAAAATAGTAGCGATATTTCCTGTCGTGTTTATGCTACATGATTTTGAAGAAATCATAGGTTTTGAATCGTGGTTGAAAAACAATAGGGAAGAGTTGGCAAAACGTTTTCCTAGAATAGAAAAAAGATTCGACAAAGGAGGAATGTTTCTACTATCAACCTCTACGTTTGCTTTTGCAGTGTGTGTCATTTTTGTTTTGGTATCCTTGATGAGTTTTATTTCGTTGTATTTGGGTGTTTATCAATGGTGGTTTGTAGTATTTTCAGCTTTTTTTGTACATTTGTTCATTCATATAGGACAATGGATAGTTTATGGGAAGTATATTCCTGCTATTATTACATCGTTTTTGTCGTTGCCTTATTGTTTTTACGCTTTTTATGTCGTTTTTGAGTATAGTGATTTTTCTGTTGCGGAAATGCTATTTTGGATGTTTTTAGGTACGATTTTAATGTTAATAATTGTCCCCTGTGTACTTAACCTCGCAGGAAGATTACAAAAAACTTTAAGTTGAACTTACGTCCAAATCGGTAAAGATCAAAAAAACAATTTTACAATCGTGCAGAAAGATATCAGGAATTGAGGATAAAAAATAGTTAATCATGAGTAGGAGTTTTTACATTAAAAACACAGAAGCACCCCGAGTGATGAGTCCGAATGAGATTTTGTCGCTCCAGCCACCTACTTTTATTCAGTACGATGTTCATGATGAAGAGGAGCATTTTTTAGATGTAATGAACTCACCTATTGATCATTACGGAAGTATGTTGATGGGAGAAGAGTTTGTGAGTGGACGAGGATTTGAAGTTTGTTATCAAGCCGAATTAAATAGTTATCAGGTGCGGGTTTTTACTCCGAGTACCAAAGCTGATTGGCAAGGTGCGTTTGAATTTATAGTAAATTTGGCAAGATATTTAGGAGTGCAAGTGGTTGATGAAGAGGATACTACATACCAAGCCGATAGTATAACGTATGATTATTTACGAGACATTGAGTTTGGTATTCAATGCTATGAAGGAAGAGAGGGGCAATATATTTTTGGGGTCAATTATCCAATGTGCCTGAATGGAGAAATGATAGACAGATTATTGTCTGCTGATGATAAGGCGACGTATTTCAGCGAAATGGTGGAGGCTCATCAGTATGTGGATGCCTATTTCGCTAAACAACGATTCTATGAAAGTAGTTTAGATAAAAATGAAGGTATTATTGGTGTGTATGCTTTAACGGAAGATTTACCAACCATTTTACCCTATGAATATCCACCCTTTATTGATATTACCAAAATCTCACTCAACCAAGAGGATATCAGTCGATGGCGTATTTCATTAGTAACGATTGAAGGTGATGAGGACGACCCTAATAGTTATAAAGTCATGGGTGATATGGATTTTAAAACCTTTTTGGAACGACTTCCAGAAGAAAAAATCGAGAAATTGGACGGGCATTATATGATTGTTGAACTTTCAAAATCGGATATGCAAGACATTATCTATCAAAAATCAGAAACAAGCAGTTTGTTTGGAAAAATAAAGAATTTATTTAATAATAATTAATATACACATACTTAAAACTAAGATACTATGTTAGAGATGAAAGTTCCCTCGCCGGGGGAGTCCATAACGGAAGTTGAAATTGCACGTTGGTTAGTGAAAACGGGAGATTATGTATCTAAAGATCAAGCTATTGCTGAAGTTGATTCGGATAAGGCTACTCTTGAACTTCCTGCCGAAGCCAGTGGTATTATTACGCTTCAGGCAGAGGAAGGGGACGCTGTCAAAGTAGGGCAGGTAGTCTGTTTGATTGATACCTCTGCTACTAAGCCTACCGAAGGAGTTGCTAAAGCAGAAACTAAAAAGGAGGAGCCAAAGAAAGAAGAAATTAAACCAGTGGCTGCTTCCGTAGCTGAAAAAACGACATACGCTACTAACGCACCAAGTCCAGCAGCTCGTAAAATATTGCAAGAAAGAGAAATACCTGCCTCATCTGTGAAAGGTACAGGCAAAGACGGACGCATCACTAAGGAAGATGCTCTTAAGGCTTCAAAACCATCTATGGGAACTCCTACAGGAGGTTTACGAACCGAAACAAGAGCTAAGATGTCGATGCTTCGCCGTAAGGTAGCCGAGCGTTTGGTGAGTGCTAAAAATGAAACTGCGATGCTTACTACCTTTAATGAAGTGGACATGACGGCTATCTACGAACTTAGAAGCCAATACAAAGATGCTTTTAAAGATAAGCATAATGTGAATTTAGGGTTTATGTCTTTCTTCACCTTGGCAGTAGTTCGTGCGTTGAAAATGTTCCCTGATGTAAACTCAATGATTGACGGACAAGAGAAAGTTACGTATGATTTTTGTGATATCTCCATTGCCGTTTCAGGCCCTAAAGGACTGATGGTGCCTGTTATCCGTAATGCTGAAAACTTGTCATTCCGAGGAGTAGAGGCTGAAGTAAAACGCTTAGCATTACGAGCTCGTGACGGGCAAATAACTGTAGATGAGATGACTGGAGGGACGTTTACGATTACTAACGGAGGCGTTTTCGGATCAATGTTATCTACTCCAATAATCAATCCACCTCAGTCGGGAATTTTAGGAATGCACAACGTGGTGGACAGAGCCGTTGTTAAAAACGGACAAATCGTTGTAGCTCCTGTGATGTATGTAGCTCTTTCGTATGATCACCGAATCATTGACGGACGCGAATCGGTAGGGTTCTTAGTAGCCGTGAAAGAAGCTCTTGAAAATCCAGTTGAAATCCTAATGAATGGTAACATAAAAGCAGCTTTAGAGTTGTAGAATTCTAAAATATTAATAGTTAAACCTCCTGAAAATAACGTTTTAGGAGGTTTTGTGTTTGTTGATTTAGAGTTTTGTTACTTTTGACAGACATAATTATCTCTTGTGAAAATTTCTGTTTGCGTATCCGAATGTATTGATTATAATGTAATCCTTCCCCAATTAATCCTCCTAAAATTAAAGTTTGGTTTTTGTTTTTTTTTACGTACCTTTGCGGTTACGGATTAAAAAACAGAATAATTATTATGGCTACAATCACTTTTAAGGGAGGAGCGGTTCATACACAAGGTGAACTTCCACAAGTAGGGGCAGTAGCTCCTGATTTCAAAGCAGTAAAAACAGACTTATCAGAGGTTTCTTTACAAGATTTTAAGGGTAAAAAACTGGTTTTAAACATATTTCCAAGTATAGATACGGGAGTTTGTGCCGCTTCTGCACGTAGATTTCATCAAGAGGTTGCTGCATTGGATAATGTTGTAATAGCTTGTATTTCAAAAGATTTACCTTTTGCTTTCAGCAGATTCTGTGCAGCTGAGGGTATTGATGATTTGGTAATGCTTTCCGATTTCAGAGGTGAATTTTCTCAAAACTATCACGTAACATTTACTGATGGCCCTCTCAAAGGTTTGCTTTCGCGTTGTATCGTTGTTATTGATGAAAAAGGGCATGTTATTCACAACGAACAAGTTGCAGAAACAGCTAACGAGCCAAATTACGCAGCTGCTTTGGCAAAATTGTAGTTTTAAATATAACATGTAGAACAAACATAAGTGTCATCAAGTTGAAAAATCTCACGTAGCTTTTGTAGGCTTTTGCGTGATGATTTAACTTTTCAATCTGCTACCTATTAAACTAAAAAAATGTCACAAAAAAAACAAAAGGACTCCGATAAAAAAACTAAAACAAAGACGGATAAAGGCAAACAACGGAAATTAATTTTCGGTGTTGTCCTTACTTTTGTTTCACTGATGCTTATTGTAGCTTTTGTGTCTTATCTTTTTACTTGGCAAACCGATCAAAGTGTTTGGTTGGCTTTAGGGGATAGACAGCAAGAAGCTCAGAATTTGGTGAGTAAAATTGGAGCTTTTTTGGGACATTTTTTTATCTATAAAGGATTTGGAATTGCGATGTTTATTCCTGCAGTATTGGCTTTTTTGACAGGTTTAAAACTTTCATTCGGATTGCGAATGCCTCTTTTCAATCGATGGTTTTGGGGAATTTTGTGGATGATTTTTATTGCTACTTTTTTCGGTTTTTTTTCAGGCAAAGCTAGTATTTTGGGAGGTATTTCAGGTTACGAAATCAATCATTTTGTTCAAGATTACATTGGGGTGTTTGGGACAGCGTTACTACTCATCTTATTTCTATTACTTTATGCTATTTTGAAAGCTGAACTTACGCCCGAAAAAGTGAGCAAAATGTTTCAGACAGTTTTCACTAAAATCAATCAAGTCAAAATCTCGGATACTTTAAGTCCCTCTAAACTAGTAAAGAAAGTAGCTGTTCCAGCGAATCCTGAGGAAAATAATGATGATTTTTTGAAGTCAACAGATGTTAATAATGAAAAGATCTTTATTGACAATAATAAACCTGACGAAAAATTAGATGTATTCACTCATAAAAAAGAAATCCCTTTCTTGACAAATGAAGAGAATGAAGAAAATTTCTTTATAACCAATACTCCTTCTGAAGAGTTGGATCTGCAAGTAGAAAAACCAAAGCAAAGTGAGGAAGTTGATCCTGAATTATTAGCTAAAAAATTGGTTGAAAACTACGGAGAATACGATCCACGTTTGGATTTGAGTGACTATCGTTTTCCTACCATCGAACTTTTGAACGAGCCCAAAGAAAGTGGTATTATTATCAATCAGGAGGAATTGGAGGAGAATAAAAATACAATTGTTCAGACCCTTAGAGATTACAAAATTGAAATATCACAGATAAAGGCTACCATTGGTCCAACGGTTACGCTCTATGAGATTGTCCCTGCTGCGGGGATTCGCATTTCGAAAATTAAAAATTTAGAAGATGACATAGCTTTGTCCTTAGCGGCTTTGGGTATTCGTATTATTGCACCGATTCCAGGAAAGGGGACTATTGGTATTGAGGTTCCGAATAAGAAACCGACCACTGTTTTTATGCGTTCCATGATTACTTCGCCCAAGTTTCAACACTCGGAGATGGAGCTTCCTGTAGCATTCGGAAAGACCATTAGCAACGAAACCTTTGTAGCTGACCTCACTAAGATGCCCCATCTACTGATGGCTGGTGCTACAGGGCAAGGTAAATCTGTGGGGCTTAATGTTGTACTCACATCTTTACTTTACAAGAAACATCCTGCCGAGGTGAAATTTGTATTAGTAGATCCGAAGAAGGTAGAACTGACTTTGTTCAACACTATTGAACGCCACTTTTTAGCAAAACTTCCTGATAGTGAGGAAGCTATTATTACGGATAACAAAAAGGTAGTCAACACGTTGAATTCTCTTTGTATTGAAATGGACAATCGTTATGAGCTGTTGAAAAATGCAATGGTTCGTAACATCAAAGAGTACAACGCAAAATTCAAAGCACGGCAACTAAACCCGAATGAAGGACACCGATTTTTGCCGTATATAGTCTTGGTGGTTGATGAGTTTGCCGATTTGATTATGACGGCAGGTAAAGAAGTGGAGTTGCCCATTGCACGATTGGCTCAATTGGCACGAGCCATTGGTATTCACTTGATTATTGCAACGCAACGTCCATCGGTGAACGTTATCACAGGGATTATTAAGGCAAATTTCCCTGCTCGAATTGCGTTTCGTGTAACTTCGAAGATAGATTCAAAAACGATTTTAGATGGTTCGGGGGCTGAGCAGTTAATAGGGCGAGGAGACATGCTTTACACCCAAGGAAATGAACCTATTCGTATCCAATGTGCTTTTGTAGATACCCCTGAAATCAATCATATTACTGAATATATTGGAGCTCAGAAGGCTTATCCAGATGCTTACTTATTGCCTGAATATGTAGGTAGTGAAAGTGAAGCTACGGAGTTGGATTTTGATCCTGCTGACCGTGATAAATTATTTAGAGAAGCGGCTGAAATCATTGTTAATGCACAGCAAGGTTCGGCATCGCTCTTACAGCGTAAATTGAGTTTAGGATATAATCGAGCAGGACGTATTATTGATCAGTTGGAACACGCAGGAATTGTGGGGCCTTTTGATGGAAGTAAAGCCCGAAAGGTACTTGTTTCTGACATCGTATCGCTCGAAAATTTGTTGAATGGACGTTAATTTTGGAACGGAAATTGGTATTCATGGTAGTAAGTCGTTAAAGAGCATCGTTTTACGTAATTTTGTACTCGGCCATAGAGAAGGATTAATAATTTATTAATGAGATTTTTTTGTGGTTTGATATGAAACGGTTCTTTCGGAGTATCTTACGTATGAATGCACATTATAGTAATAATTATGAAAAACATCAAAAAAATGAAAAAAATAATAATTTCGATTATCACTTTATGTAGTTTTGTAGCTCAAGCTCAGAACGCGAATAAAGCAAAGACTTTATTGGATGAGGTGTATAACAAAATGACAAGTTACGACAATATTTATATTGAGTTTCGGTATAATTTAGATAATATTTCCGAAAATATTAATCAAGAAATCAAAGGAAATGTAACTTTGGCTAAGGATAAGTATGTTTTGAATTATATGGGAGCTACCAAAATATATGATGGTAATAAATCATATACCATAATTCCTGAAAATGAAGAAGTTGTAATCGAATCGACTTCAGATGAGGAAACGTCCATCACACCTTCAAAAATGCTTACCTTTTATAGAAAAGGGTACACCTACAAATGGGATATTGAACAAAATGTACGGGGCAGAAAGATACAATATGTGGAACTTAAACCTCAAAAAACATCAGATGTAAAACAAATTTTATTAGGGATTGATGTTCAAACAAAGCATATTTACAATCTAATCGAAATTGGGAAAAACAATACGAAAACCACCATCACGGTCAATACGTTCAAAACCAATCAACCGATTCCAGCAAATTTGTTTAAATTTGATAAAGAAAAATATAAAAAAGAAGGATATTACATCTCTGAATTGTAGTTTCACCTCAGGAAATCAAATACGGTGTGAGATGTCCAAATAAGTAGTAACGTACACATAATGAAAATATTAGACCGATATATTTTAACACAGTTCCTAAAGAATTTTTTAGGAACTCTTTTCGTTTTAATTCTGATATTTATGTTCCATACTTTGTGGACATATATCGACGATTTAGCGGGTAGAGGTTTGGAGATGTGGATTATAGCTAAGTTTTTAATATTTTTCATTCCGCAATTGATTCCGATCATTTTGCCGTTGGCGGTGGTGGTTTCTTCCATTATGACCTTTGGAGCATTTGCTGAAAATTACGAGTTTGCAGCAATGAAAGCATCAGGAATTTCGGTGCAACGAGCCATGCGACCTTTGTTGGTTTTTATGGGATTTTTGAGTTTATTTACTTTTTTTTTGGTCAATGTGGTGATTCCTGTTTCCTATACGGAATTATTTGACCTACGTCGAAACATTGCCAAAGTGAAACCAGCAATGGCTATTGCAGAAGGAATTTTTTCAGATATAGGTGATGATATCAGTATCAAAGTTGATAAAAAATCAGGTAAAAATGATGAATTTTTAGAAAAGGTGGTTATTCATAAAAAATCACCTGACCGTGTGAACAGGACTGTAATTATTGCAGAACGAGGCGAGTTAAAAAATGTTAAAAATAGTGATTTTTTGCAACTTATCTTGGAAGATGGTAATTATTACGAAGATATCAAGACTCAAACTTATGCCCAACAACAGCGTTTCCCTTTTGCGAAAGTACATTTTGATAAATATGTCATCAATATTGATCTTTCCCATTTGAACAATGTTGATTTTAATGAGAAAACCAATATTACTACTTATCGAATGATGAATGTTGGACAATTGAACTACGCTATAGATTCATTGCGGAATGACTTTAAACAACATATAGCTGATCATGGGGGGAGTATGATGCGTCGTACAGGTATTTTTCTACCTGAAAAAAATATAAAAACTTCTGAGAATAACAATGTTGAGGATATTTCAGAACTGCTAAACCTATTCGAAACTTACAAAAAACGGCAGATATGGGATATGGCTGTTAGCAATGCTCAAAGTCAGTATGATAATTTAGATTTCAGGCAGCGTGACATTGAATATCGTTACAAAACATTAAACCTCCATATTCTGAATTTGAGTGATAAATTTGCCTTGACATTTTCTTGTTTTGTATTGTTTTTTGTGGCTGCACCGTTAGGTGCATTCATTCGTAAAGGAGGATTGGGTTTGCCCTTTGTAGTGGCAATGGTTCTGTTTTTATCTTATTACTTTATAAGTTTGTTTGTTAAGAATATAGCAGAAAATAACACGGTAAGCCCTGTCATTGCACCATGGTTTTCTACGTTGATTTTACTTCCTTTAGGAATATATCTAACCATTCGTGTTACTACGGATAAAGGGTTATTTCAATTTGAAAAATTACATAAATTGTTTGATTTCCTCAAACGTAAACAACAATCCAACAAGAGATGAAATACTACATCATAGCAGGTGAAGCATCGGGTGATTTACATGGAGCCAATCTGATGAAAGCACTTATTGCCAAAGACTCCAGTGCCGATATACGTTTTTGGGGAGGAGATAAAATGAAATCCGTTGCAGGAACCCTTGTCAAGCACTATCGAGATTTGGCTTTCATGGGCTTTTGGGAAGTTATCACAAATCTAAAAACTATTTTAAAGAATATTGCTTTTTGCAAAAAAGATATTCAGGATTTCCAACCAGATGTACTGATTTTCATTGATTATCCGGGTTTTAATATGCGTATCGCTACGTGGGCGAAGCAGCAAGGTTTTCAAACACATTACTATATTTCGCCTCAAATTTGGGCGTGGAAAGAAAATCGTATAAAAGCCATTAAGCGCGACATAGATTTTATGTATGTGATATTGCCTTTTGAAAAAGATTTCTATGAAAAAAAACATGCTTATCCTGTTCATTTTGTAGGACATCCGCTTTTGGATGCTATAGCTAATCGTGAACCAATAGATCCGCATGCGTTTAAGGTAGCAAATAATCTAGACCAACGACCCATTATCGCTTTACTTCCCGGAAGTCGAAAACAAGAAATCGCCAAAATGCTTTCAGTGATGCTTTCAGTAGTGGATTGTTATCCTGATTATCAGTTTGTTATTGCAGGAGCTCCATCACAAGATTATGGTTTTTATCAGCAATTTATCAAAAATAATAATGTATATTTTGTTAGTGGAAAAACTTACGATTTATTATCCATAGCCACTTGTGCATTGGTGACCAGTGGAACAGCTACTTTGGAAACAGCTTTGTTTAATGTCCCAGAAGTGGTTTGTTATCGTGGTAATTGGCTGTCATATCAAATTGCAAAGCGAGTGATTAATTTGAAGTATATTTCGTTAGTAAATCTTATTATGGATAAACCTGTAGTTACAGAACTTATTCAAGAGGAGTTGAATACCAAAAATTTACGTTTTGAAATAGATAAACTCTTAACTCCAACACATCGCGATAAGTTACTGCAAGACTATATGGATTTACGAAATCAATTAGGGGGAAGTGGAGCAAGTCAAAAAACGGCTGAATTGATTCTTTCGAATCGAATTAAGGAGAGATAAAGCATTTATAATTGGAATATAATTAACTTAGTGAGATTATTAAGGACTGCTTCAGAAGGAAAAAACACTTTTTTCTTTCTCAAGACTTTATAGTTCATCGATTATACCAAATTTATTATATACTTCTAAAAAGATACAGAGTTATACAAGGATAAAATTCAATTCGGTACATAAGAAAAGAGTAGTAATTGAGTCTATTATAGAATTTTTAAAACAAGGTCATGCTTTTCACAAAGGCGTAATAGGCGAGACAGTCAATATGCTATTACTCAGAGGTCTCACTCAACAGCAAAAGAATGATGAACAGATCGGAATCATCTTTTTGTATTATGGTTTTCTGTTGAAGCTGAACAGAAAGTCCTCTAAAGATTTCTACTACTTTTCAAGAGAGAATAAGTAAAACGAAAACTCTTTATTTCGTTTTTCAAGTAAAAAGTGTTACTTTTGTGTTATGAAAAAACAAGCTCCTATTGGATTATTTGATTCGGGTGTTGGAGGAACCACCATTTGGAAAGAGGTCGTAGCATTGATGCCCAATGAGAACACCCTATTCTTAGCAGACAATAAAAATGCTCCTTACGGCGGAAAAACGAAGGACGAAATCATTGCTTTATGCGAAAGGAATACAGAGTGTTTGCTCAATAATGATGTGAAAATCATTGTTTTAGCCTGTAATACGGGTACGACTAACGCTATTTCCTATCTTCGTGAAAAATATAGACATATACCTTTCATAGGTATTGAACCAGCTATTAAACCTGCAGCCTTAGGAAGTGTCACCAAAAAAATAGGAGTGTTAGCTACTCAAGGAACGTTGACGAGTGAATTATTTCAGAAAAATAGCAATAGTTTAGCACAAAATAACGGTATTGAATTTATTGAAAGGGTAGGAGAAGGTTTGGTAAAACTCATAGAGTCAGGCAAAATTAATAGTCCTGAAATGACGATTTTGCTCAAAAAATATTTGTATCCAATGGTAGAAGAAGGAATAGACTATCTGGTGTTGGGATGTACTCACTATCCGTATTTATTACCTCAAATTAAGCAACTTATCCCCGAAAATATTCAAGTGATTGATTCTGGATATGCCGTTGCTAGACAAACTAAAAACATACTCAGTCAAAATCAATTGTTAAATGATGCCACTGAAAAGCCGAAGCACCGTTGGTTGGCTAACGGAAATATCGAAATTTTAAAAGAATTTGCTCCTGATCGTAATGATTTGGAAATAAGTATGTTGTAAAGTATCTCAAAATAAAGTAACACTAATATGATAAATAAGCGCTTACTAATTAAGAACCTATTAGCTCATAGCGACGAAAACAGTTTCTATGATCGTAAGCGTTTCATCAATTTGAGTGATCGTGAAGGAAAGGCTAAGTTTTTGAAAATAGTTTGTGCTTTAGCCAATTCGAATCCCTATAATAATGCGTTTATAATTGTTGGTGTTGAAGATGAATCACGCTTAATTTTTGGGGTGGATTTTTTCGATGACAGCCATATTCAAAATCTGGTCAATTCCTATTTAGAAAATCCCCCATCAGTAATGTATGAAAATATTATTTTTCCAGATATTGCTGAAAATAAAGTGGTTGGTTTGGTTACAGTACGATCATCTCAAAAAATATGTTCTTTATCAAAAGGTGTGTGGAAATACCCGAAAGGAACCATTTTCAAACGAGAGGGTAGTAACAGTAAAATTGTTGATAAAACCTTTAAAATAAGCGATGTAAACCTAAAAACAGTTCGGCAAATAGAAAAACTTTCAAGTAATAATATTCAACATACTCTTGATGCCACAATCCATTTTTTAAATCACCGACACAAGGATTTACAGGCTTTTTATCACGTTTTCAGAGAACAATTTGTGCTATGTTACGCAGGGAAGCCAGAGCGTGTTGATGGAAAATTATTTTATTCAAGAGTTGATATTGAGCTGATTAACGAACAAGTACAACTGTTTTTTTCTGCCTTGGATTTGGTTGAAATCCATATTCAAGCAAATTCATTCCAAATTACGGAATATATCGAATTAGCAACTGATTTTTCACAAAAATACCACCCATTGGAAACACTCACCATCGAGTTTTTTAATAATGGAACATACAAAATACATCAAAAGTTGGTCTTTATTCCTCCTGCGTATAATCTTGAAAAATCGGCTCTTTTATGGGACGAGTATATGCCCATAGTTAAAAATATAATAGAGGGGAATGATTTGAATAACAGTAGTTTGAATAAATTAAAACTGCTACCATCCACTTTTTTGACGTGTTATTTAAGTGGTTACATACAGGCCAAAGAGTTATTAGAAGAAGCTCGGTTCAAATACAGAGAAATAGATAGGGAATCCTACCCCGCTTTAAAGCGGACACTTCGCATTATGCGTAAATTAAAATACAATACTCACAGATGAGAACATTAGTAATAGGTGATATTCACGGAGCATATAAGGCATTGATTCAAGTACTTGAACGAGTGAATATTCAAGATCAAGACAAATTCATATTTTTAGGAGATTATGCTGATGGATGGAGTCAAACACCTCAAGTTATTGATTTTCTGATAGATTTTGGTAAAAAATACGATTGCACTTTTCTCAGAGGAAATCACGATGATTTGTGTTTGGATTTTCTATCGGGGAAATCCATGGAAAAGATGTGGTATTTTCACGGGGGAGATGCCACCGAGAAAGCCTATGAGTCTATTTCTGAAGAAACAAAGCAAAAACATATTGATTTTTTACGAAAATTATCTAATTATCAGTTAGATGACCAAAATAGATTGTTTGTTCACGCAGGATTTACCAATTTGAGAGGCGTAGAATATGAATATTTTCACAAGGCTTTTTATTGGGACAGAACCCTTTGGGAATTAGCTATTTCGGTGGAAATGTCTCCTGAACAATCTCGCTATCCCAATCGATTGAAACTCTATTCTGAAATTTTTATAGGACACACGCCCACCGTTCGTTTTGAAACCGATAAACCGATGTATGCCAATAATGTGTGGAACGTTGATACAGGGGCAGCATTCAAAGGACGTATCACCGTGATGGATATCAATACCAAAGAATTTTGGCAAAGTGACCCCGTTTTTGAGCTTTATCCAGAAGAAATAGGACGAAATAAGTGAAAAAACACATAATTTTTTCGTTTTTACTCATCTAAAAAACATTTTATGAATAAGAAAGAGTTACGAACCCACTACAAACAACTTAGGAAAGGTCTTTCAGAGGAAGAACGTGAAGAAAAAAGTTTGCAAATAGCCAATCAGTTATTGAAAATGCCTATTTGGGATAGGGAAAATTATCATATTTTTCTTCCGATAGCCAAATTGTTTGAAATTAACACCGAATATATTTTACATATTCTCCATGGAAAAGATAAAAATATCGTATTACCTAAGATAGATGAAGAAAGCGGGAGGTTAAAGCATATTTTACTCACAGAGCAAACTATTTTGCGACAAAATCATTTAGGAATTACAGAGCCTTCCAACGGATTTGAGGTGCAATCTGCTCAAATAGATGTGGTGTTTGTTCCGTTACTGGCTTACGATCAAAAAGGGAATAGGGTCGGGTATGGAGGTGGATTTTATGACCGATTTTTATCAAACTGTCCTGTAACTACTTTAAAGGTAGGTCTATCATTTTTTCTCCCTGAATTAAAAATTGAAGGGGTTTTCTCAACTGATATTCCTTTGGATTACTGTGCTACTCCCGACGGATTTTTTAGATTTTAAATACTTATATATTGTTTAAAATCAGATTGTCATAGGCCAAAAAAACGTTTTCTGGTAGTTTTTTAGACACCTCGTCATGAAATCCAAACGTTTGACTGATATGGGTGAAATAGGTCTTTTTTGGTTGTACAATACGGATAATTTCCAAAGCTTCATCCAAGTTTAAATGCGTGGGGTGAATTTCCTCACGTAGGCAATTTAGCACCAAAAGATCCAGTCCGTGAAGTTTGTCTAATTCGTTGTTTATTATTTTTTTAGCATCCGTAATATAAGCGATATTTTCAATTCTATAGCCTAAAATTGGTAAATCACCATGCATCACATGAATTGGCTGAATAGTTTTTCCATAAAACTCAAATGACTCATTGTTTACCTCATTGACAGCCACAGACGGAGCTCCTGCATACCGATTTTCAGTGCGAAAAATATAGTCAAAACGTTGTCGCAGTTCAGAAATCACACGCGGTAAGGCATAAATCGGCATGTCGCCTTGTTGATATACAAACGGACGAATGTCGTCAAGCCCAGCAGTGTGGTCGGCGTGTTCATGCGTAAAGAGAATTGCTTCCAAATGGTTAATTTTGTGAGTGAGCATTTGTTGCCGAAAATCGGGGCCGCAGTCAATTAATAGATTTATATTGTCCCATGAGATAAGGGCAGAAGTTCGTAATCGCTTGTCTTTGTGGTTTTTACTTAATCCTACAGGATGATTACTTCCAATGACGGGAATCCCCTGTGATGTGCCTGTTCCTAAAAAAATAATTTTCAAAGCAAAAAAATTTACGACAAAAATAGGAATTTTCAATAGAATTTCCTATTTTTGTGCAAATAGTTTTTTAAATGAGGCTAATCCTCTGTTTTAAAGAGGGTGTGTGCCGTGTTTTATATAAAAGAAATTAAAGTATTTAGGAAATAGAGGTGATATTAACCTGAAAAAATAAAAGCATAAAAAAATGAGCGTCATAATTCAAGGAGATAAGGATATAGCCATTGAAGATGTACCTTCGACTTTAGCCAAGGCATTGCGTATTAATTTGAATGAAAATATTTACGGAACTTTTGCTGAAATTGGAGCAGGTCAGGAAACGGTACGCCATTTTTTTAGAGCAGGAGCAGCTTCGGGGACTATTGCTAAGGCAATGAGTGCCTATGACAAGGAGGTAAGCGATGCTGTGTACGGAGTGGAAGAAGATGGACGTTACGTAACTGAAAGCCGACTTAAAAAAATGTTGGACTATGAAATCAAACTCATCGAAACGCGTTTGACGAGAAATAATCACCCCAACAAGGTGTTTTTCTCTTATGCCAACACCGTCGCAACTATTGATTTTTCAAAGCGTTATAAAGGACATGGTTGGGTGGGTTTGCGTTTCCAAACCAAACCTCATGGAGCGTATAACGAAATCATTTTGCACGTGCGTTTTCACCAAACTGAAGCCAGAGCTCAGCAAGAAACATTAGGAATTTTGGGAGTGAATCTCATTTATGGAGCTTTCTATAAAACGTCAAAACCTAAAAAAATATTGAAATATTTATATGACCATATTGATAAGGATTTGATAGAAATTGATATGATAAATTTTTCAGGGCCTGATTTTGAGGATGTGGACAATCGATTGATGAGTTTACAACTTATTAGAAATGGGATGACTGAAGCGGTTATGTTTGGCCCTGATGGGAATAATATTCTTCCTGCGGAGCATCTTTACAAAAAAAATGTCTTGACTCTGCGAGGGAGTTTCCGACCTGTGACTAAGGTCAATATGGATATGTATCAAAAATCTTTGGAGATGTTTTTGGCGGAAAATAAAGTCAATCCGTCCCGTACTGAGGTGATTTTTGAAATTACGCTGTCGAATTTGATAGCAGAAGGAGAAATTGATGAGCAAGATTTTATGGACAGAGCCAAATTGTTGTGTTCCTTAGGTCAAAAAGTATTGATTTCTAATTTTAAAGAGTATTATCGAGTGGTAGAATATTTTTCAAATTATACTCGTATGCGAATGGGGTTGGCGATGGGAGTGAATAATTTGATTGCGATTTTCGATGAAAAATATTACCGACATTTGAGTGGAGGTATTTTAGAGGCATTTGGAAAATTGTTTTATCGCGATATTAAAATATATTTGTTCCCGATGAAAGACCCAGAAACAGGTCAAATCATCACCAGTGAGAATTTGCGTGTGCATCCACGTATGAAAGAATTGTACAAGTTTTTCAAATTCAACGGAAAGGTGGTGGATATTGAGGGATATGATGAGGCACATCTCAACATATTCTCTCGAGAAATTCTCTCGATGATTGAGAAAGGCGAACCCAATTGGGAGGAATTACTGCCAGGTGGGGTTTCCGAAATCATCAAAGAAAAGCAATTATTTGGCTATAAGCCACAAAAAACAGAATGTTAAACCTTTAAAAAATTAAATTATTATGGCAAAAACAGGAAACGTATTATTAGCATTAGTTACAGGAGTAGCTATTGGAGCAGGAGTGGGAATTCTTTTTGCACCTGACAAAGGGAAAAATACTCGTAAAAAAATCAAAGATTCAGTAGATGAGACAACACACAAGTTGAAGGAAAAAATTGATCATTTAACGCAGGAGGTGAAGTTAAAAACAACTGAAATCAAAGGTTCTTTGGAGGAAAATATGGACAGAGTCTTGTCCAAATCGAGTTACAAAGCTGAAGATGTGATTACTTTTTTAGAAAAAAAATTAGCAGCTTTGAAAGAGGCAAACGCTAAGTTGCAAAAATAAAATATGTTGATGAATAACATAAAAGAGGCTTTTAAAGAACTCCCCGATAGAGGAAATGAAGCGTTAGAAACAAATGTTTCTTACTATAAACTATTTGTTTTCAGGTTTATAGCGAAGACTTCTTATGGGCTATTATCCATTTTGGTATTGGGCATGATAAGCCTATTGGTATTGTTTTCACTCTCTTTCGCGTTTGCCTACGCCATAGGAATTTGGATTGGCAACATTGCCTTAGGATTTGTTGTTATGGCACTTTTTTATTGTTTAGTAATGTGTATAGCCTATCTTTTCAGAAAGAAAATGATTGAAAGACCTTTATTGAAGACTCTTTCAGAGGTGTATTTTAAAGCGGGAGAAGAGGATGAGGAGAAATAGAATTTATCAATCTTTTGAGGAAATTGAAAGTGATTTAAAAATCTTGAGACTCAAAAAAGAAATTGACTGGTTGCAGTTGAAGAACAGTACTTCAAATTTTACGGATAGCTTAGCTCCTAAGAATTTGATGGCTAGTGCTTTTTCAAACGTAGGAGGGAGCTTTTTCAAACCAAAAAGTCGTTGGTTTGGTCTTATTCTGAACTATGCTTTGTACTATTTTTTCAAAAAAAAGTAATTATATAAAGAGTTAAAAATTTGAGGTTTCAATTACATTCCTTTCGGATATGTAGTCGGAACCTCATCGTTATAAAGGTAATTTTAGAAAATATTGTTCATATTTCAATCAAAGTCATATTCTTCTATTTTTTTGCGCAAACTGTATCGTGGTATTCATATGGAATTCAAATAAAAGGTAACGATGAAAATACTAAGTGAATTTATGTTTTTCAATTATATAGCGGATTACTTTGTGTAAAAATAGGATAAAACCAGACACAGATTCAATGTATGTCCGATAAAAACGCAAATCTATTATTTAGAAAAACAAAACAACTTTCAAATTAGATTTTATGAAACAAAGCCTTATAAAAAATTTAGATTGGTTATCCGTTTTTTGTTATATATTATTGGTTAGTATTGGTTGGATAGCCATTTTTTCAACTACTTATAATGAGGCTGAGGTAACTTCTATTTTTGACCTTGATCAATTCTACGGAAAACAAACGCTTTTTATTGGGCTTGGACTATTGCTTATTGTTTTTATTCTGGCAATAGATTCAAAATTTTACGAAAATTTTTCTTTTGTATTTTATCTTATTTCATTAGCTTTATTAGCGGGACTATTTGTTTTAGGAAAGAAAACCAACGGAGCTTTATCGTGGTATGCTATTGGGTCTATCACTGTGCAGCCCAGTGAGTTTGCTAAAGTAGCCACAGCATTGTTTTTCTCAAAGTTTTTGAGTGATATTCATACTAACATACAGAATTTTAAAGATCTTTTTAAGGCAATACTTATTCTGGCATTACCCGCTATTTTAATTCTTCTGCAACCTGATGTAGGGAGTTTACTGGTTTTTTTTTCCTTAACATTTGTGCTGTTCCGTGAAGGTATGCACGTTGCTTTGTTGTTCTACATGGTGTTGGTAGCCATAGTTTTTATTATAACTTTGAAATTTGGTGTGCTTTTCGCTGTAATCATCTGCTTATTAATGATTGGTTTCTACGGATTTTGGTATAAAAGAAGAACCAATAGAATTCCTTTTCAGAATATATTTATCCTTTTGTCGGTTTGTTTGCTCACATCGTTTTCCACATCGATTGTATTTGATTCGGTTTTGAAACAGCACCACCGAAACAGGTTGAGTTTATGGTTACGTATGGAGCAAGACCCTCAGAAAATCAGTGAGATGCGTCGTGACTTTGGCTATAATACCTACATGTCCGAATCGGCAATTACTTCAGGAGGAATCTTTGGAAAAGGATTTTTAGAAGGTACTCGTACTAAGGGGAGTTTTGTGCCAGAGCAACATACGGATTATATTTTTACCACTTTGGGCGAGGAATGGGGACTGGTAGGTACGCTCACAGTGATTGTGATTTTTACTTTTTTGCTTCTTCGTTTGATTTTTTTAGCGGAACGACAACGCTCCAAATTTAGCCGAATTTATGGTTATTGTGTGGCATCAATTTTGTTCATGCATTACTGTATAAATATAGGTATGGTGATTGGATTGATACCTACCATAGGCATTCCATTACCTTTTTTCAGCTATGGAGGTTCAGGGCTATGGGCATTTACTATTCTTTTGTTTATATTTCTACGCTTGGATGCTAATCGGGTTAATGATTGGATTAAATAATCGAAAACTTTTGTGCAAGGTAAAATAGACTGAATTTTCTTATTTTATTTTTTTTCATAAAGGTTTAATTACGAATCTCCAAAAGTATGTGAATTATAAACTATATTCTTTTTTCCAATAGAACCACATTTTCAACATGATGCGTTTGAGGGAACATATCCACTGCTTGTACTTTAGTTACTTTGTACATTGCATCCATTAGAGCTAAATCACGAGCTTGGGTTGCACTATTGCAACTTACATACACCACTTTTGGAGGTGCAATGCTTAAAATTTGAGTAACAACATCTTTGTGCATTCCATCACGTGGTGGATCGGTGATAATAACATCGGGTGTGCCATTTTCCTCTATAAATGCTTCGTTAAAAACATTTTTCATATCTCCCACAAAAAATGAAACATTGCTGATATTGTTGTTTTTAGCATTATCTTTAGCGTCGGCAATCGCTTCTGGAACAGCTTCAACACCAATCACTTTTTTTGCTTTTTGGGCAACAAACAAAGCAATGGTTCCCGTACCAGTGTACAAATCATACACCAATTCATTACCTTTCAATTCCGCAAAATCACGTGCTACTTTGTAGAGGTTATATGCCTGTTTCGAATTGGTCTGATAAAACGATTTAGCATTGATTTTGAATCGCAATCCTTCCATTTCTTCGTAGATGCAATCACGACCTTTATAGCATATCACCTCTTGGTCATAAATTGAATCGTTTTGCTTTCCGTTAATGATATACTGCAAGGAGGTGATTTGTGGGAAACTTTCAATTATGAAGTCTAACAATTGCTCTCGCATTTTCCTGTTTTCTTCGAAAAACTGAATAACGAGCATAATTTCCCCAATCGAAGTAATGCGAATCATCATTGAACGCAGAAAACCTGTTTGCTGACGAGGGCTGTAAAAAGGCATCTCGTTTTCAATAGCAAACTGTTTTATTTTTAGTCTGATTTCATTGGAAGGGTCTTCTTGCAGGTAACATGTGTCAATATCCAAAATTTTGTCCCATGCACCTGAGATATGAAATCCTAATCCGTTGCGATTGTCAATCGTTTCCACTTTTTTGATTTCTTCAGGGGTCAGCCAACGAGTGTCAGAAAAAGAGAATTCCATTTTATTACGGTAAAAATACGGATTTTCAACCCCTAAAATAGGTTGCATTTCAGGAATTTCAATGCGTCCTAAACGTTTCAGATTGTTTTCTACCTCCTTTTGTTTGTAGAATAGTTGATGTTGATAGCTCATATTCTGCCATTTGCATCCACCACAATAACCAAAATGCGAACAGACCGGCTCAGTGCGTTTGTCCGATTTTTTATGAAACTTGATAACAAATCCCTCAAAATAAGCAGTTCTTTTCTTGGTGGTTTGTACATCAACAACATCTCCAGGAATAGCATCCGACAAGAATATAACGCGTCCATCAGGAGCTTTTGCAACGCTTTTTCCTTTAGCCCCTGCATCAATTACTTCAACGTTTTCGAATATGATATTTTTGTTTTTTCGACTCATAAGGAGGCAAAGGTACGGAATAAATTGAAATGGGCAAACAGGACATTAGTCGGGTGGCAATTTTCAGAATAATTGTTTAATGATATGTTTCATTACCAATAACTTGTTGGATTCAAATACTGTATTAGTTCTTTTATTACAAGTTTTTGTTTTTTTATTATCTGTAAATTGCTCAGTTATTAAAGCTATGAACCTTATCTTAAAAAGGATTTGTAACTGTTCTACGAGAAAAAAACGGACAATCATTTTTTTTCAATTCCTAATAATTTCTAAGAATTGCGTACTTTTGTGCTTTCCAAGTTTATTTTGATATTAAAAAATGATACAGTTATTGCGGTATATGCTTTTTCCGTTTGCAGTGTTGTACGGCATCGTTGTGCGGGTACGCCATCTGGCATACGATAAACGTGTTCTGAAGAGTGTACAATTTGAAATACCGACCATTTGTGTTGGAAATGTCAGTGTTGGAGGTACAGGAAAAACGCCTATGGTTGAATATTTAATCCGCAATCTACAGGAAAACTATAAGATAGGAGTAGTTAGTAGAGGTTACAAGAGAAAAACAAAGGGATTAGTCATGGCTGATACTACTTCTACCGTGTACGATTTAGGGGATGAGCCATTTCAATTTTGGAAAAAATATCCTAAAATTAGTTTGGTGGTAAATGCAGACAGAGCTTCAGGCATATCCCATCTGTTGGCTTTACCACAGCCTCCCGAAGTAATCCTGCTTGATGATGCTTTTCAACATCGCAAAGTAGAAGCGAAAATCAATGTGGTTTTGACGGCCTATGGAAATTTATTTACCGATGATTGGCTTTTACCTACTGGAAACTTGCGAGATGTTGTTTCACGAGTACAACAGGCGGACGTCATTGTAGTTACTAAATGCTCACCCCATATCAGTCAGCAGGAGCGAAAAAAAATTGCTACGCAGATACGCCAGAAAGAACATCAATCCGTGGTTTTTGCAACCATTGCTTATGGAGAAAAAGTGATTTCAGCTAATCAATCTGTTTATTTAGAAGAATTTATTAAATTACCTTTTCTCTTGGTAACGGGCATTGCAAATCCCATTCCTCTTCTCAATTTTTTGAATAAATGTGGAGCAACTTTTGAGCATTTGAATTTTGCTGATCATCATCATTTTTCAGAAACCGAAATCGAAAAACTCAAACAATCCCCTCGTGTACTTACCACAGAAAAGGATTATGTACGTTTAGAAAGTCGCTTGTCGGATATTTTTTATCTCCCCATCGAAACTGTCTTCATTGATAAAACCGAAGAAGCTACCTTTTGGAAAATCTTAGATTTACAGAGGAAATCCTAAAAAAAATAGATATCAACCTTTACGTTAATTTTCTTCAAAGGAAGGTCTATTACATAGTAGGTCGTACTTTGTTGATTAATAATTGATTTTGACTTGTTCAGGACTTCAAAAACTTACTTAACCTACATATAATTATCAATTTAGCTATTAAAAATAACGTACAATATACTTCCGAAAAGAAAAATAGAACTTAACTTTAGCGGTGGCTTTTTTAACAAATCTCTAAACTTGCTACTTCAAAAAAAATTCTTACTTTTGTCCACATAAAAAATAATAATAAGAACTATGTTTGGAGACCTTATGGGGATGATGGGCAAACTTAAAGAAACCCAGCAAAAAGTAGAAGAAACAAAACAACGATTAAATCACGTACTGATTGACGAGACCTCGTCCGACGGAAGTATTAAAGTGACGATTACCGCTAACAGGGAGATTAAATCGTTGGAAATTAGCGATAGTCTTTTAGAGGACAGAGAGCAATTGGAGGATTATTTGGTACTTACGCTGAACAAAGCCATTGAAAAAGCTACCCAAATTAACGAAACCGAGTTGGCAGCTGTTGCAAAGCAAGGATTGCCAAACATACCAGGGTTGTTTTAAAAACAGAAAAGTTTCATACATCTAAATTTTAAATGATGGAAAATAACCAAAATAACGAACATACGCTTAAAGAGAGTCCAAAAAGTATTTTTGTTCAGATAAAAGATTTTTTGGCAGATTTGATGAATATTCACGAGCAGACTGATAAAGAGGCTACTATAGAAAGTATTAAGGCCGATATTTCGCTGAAAGGACATACTTCGTGGATTTTGATTTGTGCCATTATTATTGCGTCGTTAGGATTAAATGCAAATTCAACGGCGGTTATCATCGGTGCGATGCTTATTTCCCCATTGATGGGACCTATCTTGGGGATGGCATTAGCGTTGGCTATGAACGATGTCGACTTATTGAAAAGAGCTTTGAAAAACTTTGGAGTGATGGTAGTTTTGAGTGTGGTTTCTGCTTTTACATTCTTCTACATTTTTCCATTAAGCAATACCTCGTCTGAACTTTTAGCACGTACTGCACCTGACATACGCGATGTGTTGATAGCCTTCTTTGGTGGTTTGGCACTTGTGATTGCGAGAGCCAAAAAAGGAACCATGGCAAGCGTTATTTTTGGGGTTGCCATTGCTACAGCCTTGATGCCACCGCTTTGTACGGTAGGTTATTTTTTGTCAATCGGGGATTTTAAATTAGCTTCGGGAGCGTTGTATTTGTTCTTAATTAATACGTTTTTTATTGCTTTGGCTACATTTTTGATACTTCGTATTATCAAAATTCCAATGGTAGTCTATGCCAATTCATCCAAAAGAAAACGTATTTCGCAGATGGCGTATTTTGTTTCCACATTGATGATGATTCCTGCAGGATATACGTTTTATGGAGTATGGAAAGAATCAAAATTTGAGATAGATGCCAATCGTTTCATCAAAAATAGCATAGAAGTCTACGATTTTGGTGAAAAAGGCTATTTTCTTAAAGATTTCTCAAAGGCAAATTATAATGATGGAAATCCGTATATTGAGTTAGTTTTTTTTGGAGATGTAAGCATATCACCTGAGGTCAGAGTTCTTTGGGAGAATCAAAAGAACAGTTATAGCTATCTACAAAACACGCAGTTACGAATTTTGAGTGATAGTGAAAATAAAGATCAAAGTGGTTACATAGCAGAACTTTACAATACCAATAAAGAACAACTTGCTTCAAGTCAAGGAGAAATAAAACTATTGCAAAGCAAATTAGAGTCTTTAAACAAATATATGCGTGAAGCCTCGAAATTTGATCAAATTAGTAAGGAGATTGCTGCTAAAAGTGATTTGATAGCTTCAGTTTCGTTTGCTAACGAATTGCGTAGTAACTTTAAAAAAACGGATACTATCCCAGTGTTTCGTTTTGAATGGGAAAAAGATGTTGATGAAAGTACGAAGAAAAAGGAGCTTGAAGCTTTAGAAAAATGGCTCAAAGTTCGTTTAAATACTCAGAAAATTGAAATTAAATAAGGTAAATATAGCATAAAAAAATAATTATGGGCAAAATAATCGCTATTGCAAACCAAAAGGGAGGCGTTGGAAAAACTACAACTTCCGTAAATTTAGCAGCTTCATTGGGCGTACTCGAGAAAAAAGTATTGTTGATTGACGCTGATCCTCAGGCGAATGCAACTTCAGGATTGGGGGTGGATGTAGAATCTGTTGAACACGGAACCTATGAATTATTAGAGCATACGATTCCTGCTAAAGATATGATCATCAAAACTGAATCACCGAATTTGGATTTGATTGCTGCTCACATTGATTTAGTGGCGATTGAAATTGAGTTGGTCGACAAAGAGCAACGTGAGTATATGCTCAAAAAAGCGTTAGAGCCTATCAGAGACCAGTACGATTATATTTTGATAGACTGTGCACCCTCATTAGGATTGATTACCCTAAATGCGCTAACGGCAGCAAATTCCGTAATAGTTCCTATTCAGTGTGAGTATTTCGCTTTGGAAGGACTAGGAAAACTGTTGAACACCATCAAAAGTGTTCAAAAAGTATTCAATCCAAGTTTGGACATTGAAGGCTTGTTGTTAACTATGTATGATGCACGTTTACGTTTGTCAAATCAAGTAGTGGAAGAAGTTCAGAAGCACTTTAGCGATATGGTTTTCAAAACGATTATTCAACGTAACGTTCGTTTGAGTGAGGCACCAAGTTTCGGAGAAACTATTATCAACTATGACGCAGGAAGTAAAGGAGCTACCAACCATTTGAATTTAGCACAAGAAATCATCGAAAAAAATAAAGCATAGACAACGTTAATGGCAAAAGCATTTAAAAAACAAGCGTTAGGGAGAGGAGTTTCTGCTATTTTCGGCAATAGTCCTGAAAATGACATTAATTCAATCGCTGATAAGAACGCTGAGAAAGTGGTGGGGAACATCATTGAGTTGGAGTTAGATAGTATTGAGGTAAATCCGTTTCAACCACGTACATCTTTCAATGAGGAAGAATTGCAAGGACTAGCTTCTTCTATTGAGGAGTTGGGTGTTATTCAGCCTATTACAGTACGTAAGATTGGCGTAAATAAATTCCAACTTGTGTCGGGAGAGCGTCGTTTCAGAGCATCAAAGTTAGCAGGGTTGCAAACCATTCCAGCTTATGTTCGTATTGCTGACGACAATGAATCTCTTACCATGGCACTGGTCGAAAACATACAGCGTCAGGATTTGGATCCTATCGAGATAGCATTGTCTTATCAACGTTTGATTGAAGAAATCAACCTAACGCAAGACCAAATGAGTAAACGAGTAGGGAAAAAACGCTCGACAATTACTAACTATCTAAGATTGTTGAAGTTAGCTCCTATCATTCAAACAGGTATTCGCGATGGGTTTATTTCAATGGGACATGGAAGAGCCATTATTACCATTGAAAATCCTGAAGTCCAAGCTGAGATATATCAACGCATTATCTCTGATAATTTATCAGTTCGAGAAACAGAGGATTTGGTACGTAAATTGCAAAATCCGGAAATAAATACCACAGAAAATAACATCGTTGGAATAGAAATACCTAAACCTCAGATAGAAAACAACAAAGGAACTACTCCTAGTTATGTGCTTGAAAGTATGGATACGTTCGATCGCTTCTTTGGTACAAAAGTAAGCGTAAAAGTAGCCAAAAACGGTAAAGGAACGTTGATCATTCCATTCAGTTCGGAAGAAGATTTCAGACGAATTCAACGGTTATTAAATAGGGAATGAATAGATTTTTTTTGATACTATTATTTTTGGGAGGATATGTAGCCAAGGCCCAGCAAACCAATTTATCTGATACACTGAAAATTAGTACTGTCGAGGATAAAAAGGAAGTGAGGCAGGTTACGTGGAATACGGATCCTCTTTCACCAGCAAGAGCAGCTTTTTATGCTGCCATACTTCCTGGATTAGGACAAGCCTACAATAAAAGTTACTGGAAAATGCCGATAGTCTATGTGGCTATCGGCACACCTATTTATTTTTATATCGCTAACACACGCGAATTTAACCGCTATCAAGCTGCCTACAAACGACGTGCCGCGGGGTTTACGGATGATGAATTTTATGGTAATCGTCCCGATGGACAGCCAAGATTGAGTACTGATGGACTGCGGAGAGCTCAACAGTTTTATCGTCGAAATCAAGAACTTTCCTTGTTGATAACCATTGGGTTATATGCACTGAATATTGTCGATGCTAATGTGGATGCACATCTAAAACAGTTCAATGTTGATGAGAAATTGAGCTTTGAACCGTTTATAGAGATCAATGAATTTACTGCACAGCCTCAATTTGGTCTGTCGGTGCAGGTCAGATTTTAATAAAATATTTTTTAGTTCTTCTGTGGAAGTACAATAACCAAATCTACGTTAGGAAAAGTTGTCGGGGGGTGACCGACTCAAAGAAAATATTATTTGCAAATGATAAAGTATATCTGTTTAATAGTCAGTTTTTTAGTAACAACTTTCAGTCTTTTTGCTCAACAAGAAGAAGGAAAAAAAAGGCGTATTGAGATTGTTTATGGAGGGGAGTTCACCATTGACCATGTGAAATATCCAGGAGCTACAATCTTTAAATCCGACGGTAAGCGAGTGCAATTTCATCATCAAGGGTTGGATGTTTGGTGTGATTTGGCAGTGCTTTATGAAGCTCGAAATGAGGTTATTGCTTATGGAGATGTACTTTTGCAACAAGGTGATACTTTACAAATGAACAGCAAATATATTTCTTACAACGGAAACCTAAAAACTGCAGTTGCTAAGGAAGAGGTGGTGCTGAAAAATGAAACAATGACTTTAGAAACTGAAGAGCTATTCCTCGACAGGAATACTCAAGTGGCTTACTACAACAACTTTGGTAAAATTACTGACATTGAAAACGAGCTAACGAGCAAGGTTGGTAAATATTTCATAGAAACTAAAAAAAATCAGTTTACTAATGCTGTGAAGATTGTAAATAAGGATTTTACGGTAGATTCTCAGGTCTTGGACTATTTTCATAACACGGGAAATGCGTACTTTTACGGAGCTACCACTATTGTAGGAAAGGATTATAAAACATATAGCGAAAAAGGGTTTTATGACACTCGCCGTGAGGAGGGGTACTTCAAGCAGAATGCTAAAATTGATTATGACCTAAAAACAATCAAAGGAGATAGTCTTTATTTCGATAAAAAACGACAATTTGCTTCCGCAACTAACAACATAATTATTTTGGATAGCCTTAATAAAACCACAGTTAAGGGACATTATGGGGAGGTTCATAAGGCAAAAGATTCTATGTTTATTACTAAAAAACCATTGATAATCACTTTGGTAGAAAGGGATTCGATGTATATGCATGGAAAAAAGATACTGGTTACAGGCAAGGAAGGTAAGCGAAACATACGGGTATTTCACGACGCACGAATCTACAAAACTGACCTACAAGCCAAATGTGATTCCATTCATTCGAATGAAGAAAACGGGCTTACACAGCTCATTGGAAATCCAGTAGCTTGGACAGGAGAAAGTCAAATAACAGGAGAGAACATACATCTGATTGCTGATAAAAGAACTCAACAAATGGACTCCCTCAAGGTATTTAACAATGCCTTGGTAGTAGAAAAAGATAGTTTAGGTGATGGATATAACCAAGTGAAAGGTAGGGTTTTATATGGGAAATTTAAAAAAAATAGATTAAAACAAATTGACTTCATTCAAAATACGGAATCTATTCAGTACGTCTACACCGAAAAAAATGAATTGGTCGGTATCAATAAACTTACCTGTAGTCACATAAAATTGAGATTGGATGAAAATCAACAGATTGCACAAGTGGTATTTATCACACAACCTATCGGAAATTTGTACCCTGAAGAAAAATTATCCAAAGAAGAACGACTTTTTAAAGAATTCATTTGGCGAGGTAAAGAACGCATCAGCCATCAGAATGAAATTTTTAGTGAAGAGGCACAGAAAATAGCTCCTAAACCCATTGAAGCATTTAAAACTCCTGAAGAAAACGATGTCGAGGAAATTAAAAAAACTAAAGAACGAAACGAATCAAATCCGATTGATTGAGTTTTTTCATTCAGCATCACGGAGTTTATCCCTACATAATTCTTAATACCCCTACTTTTGTGATTTTGTATACTTCCATCTAAAAAAGGAAGATGTCGTACTAAAAATTGTTTAAATGAAAACCTTTATTAAAATATGCGCTTTGCTCGTTGGGATGTGTTATATCCATGGACAAGAATTGCCTATATGTGAGTCTAATACTTTCATTTACAATAAATATAACTTTGGTGATGATTTCATTAATGCTATTAGACCTATACATATAAACTCAGAAGGAAGCGTATATTTAGCCCCTTATGGCAAGAAATTGAAGCGATTGGAAAGTAATACAGTTAGTACAATCAGTGATAAGTTCGATGGAAACTACGAATATTCAGGTATAATCGAAAAAGATGGTGTGACCTATTTTTTCTTTGAAAAATCAATTTACAGCCAACGTGGTGAAAAAATTGAGCGACTTCCTTTTGATGTTGAAGAGGATTTTCTTATTAGCCACGTAGTCGAGCATGAAAAACATATCTATTTCACTGTCATTCATATAACTCAACGAAATAAAATAAGGTTGTACGTTTATGATATTGAAAATAAACAGTTTAAAAATATAAAAACCGAATTTAATAACCTAAATCGTTTAATATCTAATGATAAAACCATTTATTTTATAGTTTCTGAGGAAGGGAAAACGTTTATTTATGATGTTATTGACAATTTTAAATTGGTAAAAACTTACCCATTTATTACTTCGGCGATAGGTTATATTATTTCACCTGATGATTTTTATTTTGAAAATTCTAATACTATTTTGTATCACTACAAAGATGGGGTTTCAACTCCTGTTTTTGAAGGAATTATGTCCGACCATTATTTAAAAAATAAGTTTTATGGAGAGCAAAAGAAAGAGGCATATCGCATTTATGATTTGTCACAAACTCCACCACAGCTTATGGCTGTCAGCTCGGATATAAAGTTGCGTTATCTGAACTCTTATTCACCTGAAAGTCACAGTTTCTATGTGTCGACTCCACAGCATTTGGGGAGGCTTTTTCCGTATATCAAGAAATATCCTCGTATTTTTGATGGAGACAATTCCGAATCCATTCACAGTATCACACAATCTCCAGATGGTAAGATTTGGGTCGGGTCATATGGGAATAATTTTTCTGTTATTGACGATCGTAAAATAGTACAGTCCAAACAAAGAAAACGTATTTTGCCTGGAGCTATGTCGGTCGGAAACAAAATGCTGGTCTATGTTGATGCCCCTGCACAAACGTTCCTTTACGAGAATGAAAACAAATATACTATTTTGAATGATACTGTTGGTGGATATTTCAGTTTTGTGAGTAGTAAAGGTATGTTTTTCACAGGGACTTTTAATTACGGGTTGATGTATAAACCTTTGAAAGACCTTGAAAACAAATCTGTTAAATGGAAGTTTGTAGGTAAAGATAAAGGGATGAAACTCCAATCGTGCCTCACGGTTGCCGAGGACAAATTCGGGAATATTTGGACAGGTGCTGGAGGTCAATTAGCTGTTTTTCAAGAAGATAAAAACCAAGCTATTTCGCTTTATGCTAAGGAAAAAGACATTCCATTTGGTTCTATAGCGATGCTCAAAGATACTTATGATACCTTGTGGTTTGGAACTTCTCAAGGGGAACTTTTCTACTGGAATGGAAAGCATAAAGATGATTTTAGATTTGAAAGTTTTGTACGGATTGAGCACCCTCTGTTAGTAAAAGGAAAGATGATTACTTTCATCCATCAGTGGAATGATTGGTTAGTATTGGGAGCTAAAGATAAGGTACTTTTGTTCAACATAGCTACTTGGCATAAGGATCGGAAAGTTTTAGTTCGGTATCTAAATCCAATGGAATGTAAAATAGAAAGTGTGACCGAGCAAAATACCGTATTGACCGATTTCAGAGATCAATCGCTGTGGTTTGCTACAAGCGATATGCTTTACCAATGGGATATCGAAAAATGGTTGAAATTACCTACTTTTCATGTAACCCCACGTGTGCAACTTCATGAAGGAGAATCCTCAATAGATTTAAAAACGGATGAAGCATTAAAGATTTCTCCGTCAAAAACTTCCTTCGAAATTCAAGTTACCTACCAAGGAAAGGACAATATGCCTCGGTATATGCGTTCACACTTGGTTAAGAAGGGCGAAACTCCTAAAATAGAAGATATAGCTATACAAAAAAACTATAATTTTCAGAATCTATCTCCTGGACAATATATTTTTCAAGTATTAATTTGTCAGCAAGACGGTAGCTATTCGGTGCATGAATATCCCATCACGATTACTAAATTCATCTGGCAACAGTGGTGGTTTTGGTTCTTATTGCTTTTGTTCCCAACGTTGATTGTAATTAAACAGGTTAGAATCCAACAAAGAATGGAACGTCAACAAAAGGAAATAACTCAGTTGAATATGCTTAGCCTTGGTAAACAATTTCGTCCTCATTTCATGTTGAACGTTCTCAACAGTTTAGGAGCGTCTTTGTACGACAAGCCTCACGCCGAGCGAATTATTAGCCGCATAGGCGAAAATATTAACATTATTCACTTATTTTCAAAAGAGAATCAACCTTGTATTTCATTCGCTCAAGAATGGAAATTAGCACTCAATACTATTGATATCTACAAAGAGTTGTATGTCAAAGAATTACATATTAAAATTTCTCATGTAGAAGTAGTTCCCTTGGATTATCGTCTGCCCATTGGGACGCTTCAAATGGTGGTAGAAAACGCACTTCTTCACGGTGTTCGGCATCGAAAAGTAGCTCCATTTTTATTGAATATTGATTTTACTGAAGATGATTTTTTCTACTATATCACGATTTCAGACAATGGGGTAGGGATGGAACATTCTAAAAAATTCTATGAATTTGCACGAAGAGGTACAGGTCTGAATAATATTGCTGCAATGATAGAAATTATCAATACCAAGATAGAACGAGCTTTCAGCATAAGAATTAATAAATTGAGTTCCTCATATAATTTCATATATTTGCAGTTCATAAAATCAGGTAGTTATGGAAATTTTTAACGGTCAAAATCTTTTAGAGTTCACTGAACGCTTCAAAACCGACTTAGATTGTGAAGAATATTTAGCTCATTGGAAGTGGGAAAAAGGCTTTGTTTGTCGTAAATGTGGGCATACAAAAAGCCAAATCCGCAAGGATTTTTCAAGAACTTGTAACATTTGTTCTGATACAGAAAGCCCTACGGCAGGAACACTTTTTCACAAAGTAAAATTCGGGCTTCGTAAGGCTTTTTTTATTTGTTTTGAGATGTGTGCAACCACTAAAAACCTATCAGCTTTACAAATGTCTGTTCGTTATGGAATTACCGAAAATACGGCTCGATTGTTTATGCACAAAGTTCGTGAAGCAATGAAATCCAATGAATTACATAAAATGAATGGTCAAGTTCAAGTGGACGAGTTTACTGTGGGAGGGAAAGAAGATGGCAAACAAGGTAGGAGTTACGATTCAAAGAAAAAAAAGATTGTTTGTGCCATAGAACTAACTGATGATGGGAAGGTTAAACGATTCTATGCCAATAAAATAGAAGATTATTCTGCCAAATCATTACGGACAATTTTTGATAAACATATTGATAAATCCGCCCAAGTGACCACTGATGATTGGAAAGGTTACAGACCTATTAAAGATTTCAATATCAAACAAATACCGAGTAATAAAGGGAAGAATTTTCCTATTTTACATACCATAATACACCAAGTAAAAAGTTGGTTGAGAACGATTTATTGTCGAGTTTCAGATTTCAATATGGATAGATATTTGGCTGAATTTTCATACCGAATTAACCGTTCTCAATCGAAAGATAATATATTCAATAATCTCATCAAACGAATGATTGAGAAGAAACCTGTTCATCACCGGAATTTGATATGTAGTTAAGTGTGGAACTCAATTAATAAATTTAATCCTGATGACCAGGAGTATCCTGGTACAATAGTTTCTATTCGGATGCGAAAAGATATAAATTTTAAAAATATATTCCCCCCCCCCCCTAATAAAAAGAGAAGGAAAGGCTATTTTATATAAATAAAACTCAATTAAATTGATAAAATATTAAAAAAATATTAATCATGAAATTTCGATATATTGTCGTTGAGGACGATACCAATGTTTGGGAAAATATCCGTATTCGTATGCAAAGCTATCCGCAATGGGAGGCCTTGGAGTTTTCATCGGAATTGACCGATGCGATTGAAAAAATTACGCAACATCTTCCAGAAATGATTTTTTCAGACTGGAGCATTCGTGGAGGTAATGCATATCAGATTTTGAATTACATTTCAACAATTGAAAATTATAATCCTTATGTTATATTTTTTACAGGATATCAGTCAGAAAATCCTGAAATCCCTCAACGAATCATCAACGATTTTCCAATAGTTAATAAATACATCGTTAAACCCATATATGAAAACCTAACGAATCATCTACAAAGCTATGTTCGAGAAGCCGAAAAACAAGCTATCAAATCGGTTTCCAAAAAAGGAAGCTCAGCAGAAAGCAAAGAATCTGAGGGTATTTTGATAGACACATCTTTGGGAAAGGTACGTATTTTTATGTCGGAATTTATTGCCGTTTTACAACAGGAAGGAACACGTTCGAAAATGTTATATTTGAAGAATAATTGTTCGTACGAACTGAAACAAACTTGGGAAGAAATCTTTACTTTGTTAGAGGAATCTCAGATTGACTATTTTGTGGCTCATAATCGAAAATCTGTTATTAATAAAGTTTTTATTAAAACAATAGTAAAGCCCTATGTCTTTATGGAAAACGACTTATCCATTAAAGTTTCTCGAGAACAGTGGCGAAAATTAGAAACTTTTTCCTAAAAAATAACAAATCCCGAAGTTGGTTTTTCCAAAATCGGGATTTGATTGTTTAAATAATACTCTTAAAATTTATTCTCTTGAAGCGGCTGCGATTTTCAAGGCCCAATAAACAAGCATAGCCAATGACCCTAAAGCAGCTACCAAGTAGGTTCTTGCAGCCCATTTTAAAGAGTCTTCAGCACCTGCATATTCTTGAGGGGCTAACATATTCTTGTTTTTCAGCCATGCCAAAGCTCGGTTACTCGCATCATATTCCACAGGGAGTGTGATGACTGTAAACAATGTTGCCAAAGCCGACATAATCAGACCCGCAACAGCGACATATATTCCAAAACTTGACATTGTGGACAAAATTAATCCACCCATAATCAAATAAGTAGAAAAGTTAGAGGAAACACTTGCAATGGGTACTAACTTAGAACGCATAGTCAGCCATTTGTATGCTTGAGCGTGTTGTACGGCATGTCCCACTTCGTGAGCAGCTACTGCCGCTGCAGCCGCATTGCGTTGATTGTAAACCCCTTCACTTAAGTTTACGGTTTTGTTCATTGGGTTGTAGTGGTCAGTAAGCATTCCAGGTGTTGAAATAACTTTCACATCATAAATCCCATTGTCGTGTAACATCTTTTCGGCAATTTCCGCACCTGACATGTTATTGCGTAAATGCACTTGGGAATAGTGCTTGAATTTACGTTTTAACTGCCAACTAACCAGCCAACTAACCAAAGTTAATGCTCCAATAATAAGGTAATATCCCATCATAGTGATTAAAAAAATTAAAAATTATCTTTTTTCTATACTCAAAATGTTTGCCAAAGTTCATTGGTCTTAGATTTGTCAGTTATTAGCTTGTTTTTTTTCGCATACGCATATTTAGAAACTCTACTCCTAAAGAGAATGCAATAGCGAAATATAGATATCCTTTTGGAACAGCTCCGATAGTTTCTCCTGCCAAAACAGCATCTGAAAGGTGCAAAGCTTCCGTGGTTAGCATGAATCCAATCAAAATTAGGAATGACAATGCTAAAATTTGGATTGATGGATTACGATTGACAAATTTACCCACAGGAACAGCAAAACTCATCATTACAATTACGGAAACAATTACTCCTGCAATCATGATGAATAACTCAGGACGCATTCCCCATATTTCAACTTCTGCAGGGTATAAACCATTAGTCATCCCCACGGCGGTCAAAATACTGTCCACAGAAAAAATAAGGTCAATCATTAAAATTTGAAAGATAACAGAGGAAAAAGATACAGAACGTTTTTGTCCTGCCCCTTTTGAGTCAGTAATGTGTTCAATATGATTTACTTTTTCATGGATTTCTTTGGTTGATTTGTAAATTAGGAAGATACCCCCACTGAGTAAAATTAATGCTTGTCCGTTAATGTGGGCAGTAAACCACCCCCAGTCAATGGTAAAAAGTGTACTTTTCATTTTGGTAAGCCATGTGATGGCAAACAGTAAGGCAATACGCATGAACATAGCTAAAAACAACCCGATTTGGGTAGCTCTTTTGCGTTTTTCTTCAGGTAATTTTCCCGTAACGATTGAGATAAAAATCACGTTATCAATTCCTAAGACAATTTCTAAGAATGTCAGGGTCAAAAATGCGATTAAAGCATCGGCGGTAAATAAAATTTCCATAGGTATGTGATACTAATTTTTTCGGCAAATTTAGTTATTTTTCGGTATTTTCAACGAGATTGTCTTTTTTTGTTTTCATAGCCTTAAAAAAAGCGGCTCGGCTCAGAGGTTCGTAACTTTCTTTCTCTCCTAACACAAATAAACCATCATTGTCAGTAGTTCGGAAACTAAAGTGAGCTAAATTTCCTGTACGAGTACAAACAGCGTGGACTTTTGTAACATATTCAGCCGTAGCCATCAGTGCAGGCATTGGACCAAAAGGATTGCCTTTGAAATCCATGTCTAACCCTGCAACAATAACCCGTACTCCTCTGTTAGCTAGATCATTACATACATTTACTATTTCGTTGTCAAAAAATTGGGCTTCATCAATTCCCACTACATCACAACCATCAGCAAGTAGTAAAATATGAGTAGCTGTTGGTACAGGGGTCGAATGAATTTCGTTAGCGTTATGTGAAACGACCTTACTCTCGTCATAACGAGTGTCAAGAGCAGGTTTGAAAATCTCTACTTTTTGCTTAGCGAATTGAGCTCGTCGCAACCTACGGATGAGTTCTTCGGTTTTCCCCGAAAACATAGATCCACAGATGACCTCTATCCATCCGAATTTTTCTGAATGATTTGTGGTGTTTTCTAAAAACATGATTTTGAGTTAATACGTTTTTTTTTAGAAAGTGTAAGAAAGTCCAGCAGCTAACATTTGTTTTAGTTGGGGTCTTGCTCCGTATTGATGGATAGCACCGTTAGCACCTTTATATGAATAGAATTTAATGTCATCATCATACTTCAAATGTATTCCAATACGCGCTTGAACATAGGTATTTACTTTCAAATTAAGGGTTGATTCCCAGTCTATGTCAATATTTCCTACATTTTTTAGATAGTCACCATAGAAATTGAAACGATTTTCCAACTGCATGTTTTTAGCAATTTCTTTTCTCCAATTCCCTGATAAATAAAAACCTAACTGTGATTTAGTTTTTTTACCAGGCTTTATCATATTTCCATTGGCATCATATTCCGCTTTATCGACACCAAAGGCACCTTGATCAGCTAAGGTTTTATCTAAAACAAAAAGAGTTCGATGAGTTATCGGTGAAATGAATATATTAAAGCGTTTGGCATCTGGTACAAATTCCAATCCTATCCCCAGCGTAAAGTGAGCGGGAGCCATGAATTTAGAGATAGCAGTTTCCGTATTCGGATAGGCATATCCGTTGTAAATTTGCGTCAGAAATTGTGATTTAGCGGTGTAGTACCAACGTGATTTTGAATTTCCACGATAACCAAAGGAAGAAGTAATCGAAAATTTATCGTCCGTTTTCCGAGGCCCTCGACCTTTTTGAGCATTGGCTCCATAGTTGATTTCTAATTCATTATCCCAAAAATAGGTTGTTTCAGAAAAACGACGTCTGAACTGAGCATTTAATAAAGCTGTTACCGAATTGTCACCTCCTGCACTCCAATTTGAGAAAGCCATTTCGCTGATACTTAAATTGATACGATTGAATTTAAACCATTTTTCTTGTTCTTTTTTAAAACGGTCAATAGCAAATTCAATAGCTCTTTGATTTTTAATAATCTGGATCGGATAAGTTTTTATAGGTTGAATCTCTCCTTTCGCCCTTCGGATTTGAGCAAAAGAGACAGCGTTTATAAGCAAAAGGGTAGTAAGTAAGATTTTTTTCATTTCTATATTGTACTTTTAATGGTTTTGTTTTTTAGTGATTACACATTTTTTTAGAAGAAGTTTGTACGTAGAATTTTGTGAATGTAGCCAAATTGGTGGGGTTCATCTCCAATTTTACTGATTTTACAAAACACTTTCAACTATTTACTTACTTCCACAATGAACAATCCTTGGGAGAGGGAGTAGAGCAGAGCTTGTTTCTTACAAACTCCTGACTACAGTAGACTGAATTTTTCAGCCAAGGTGGAGGAATCTAAACCGACTATTTTTTGTAATCTCTCCACATTACCATGTGTTATGAAAATGTCAGGTAAACCTATGATTTTCAGTTTGTTTTTATAATTGTAAACGTTTGCAAATTCAGCAATGGAACTTCCAAACCCTCCTTTTTCGATTCCCTCTTCAACGGTAAAAATGATTGTATAGGTTGCAAAAATAGTGTGTAAAAGTGATTCATCCAAAGGTTTTAAGAAACCTATATCAAAATGAGCATACTCTTCACTATTTTTTAACAAATCCAATGCCTTTGTTACATTATCGGCAATGCTTCCGATACTTAAAACAGCGTATTTGGTTCCCGATTTGAGTTGTCTTCCTTTGCCGATTTCGACTTTTTGGAAAGGCTGTAGCCAATCAGTTTGAGAACATCTGCCTCGTGGATATCGAATTGCAAAGGGTTGTCCTACATTGAGTTGAGCGGTGTAAAGTAGGTTTCGAAGCTCTGTGGCATTTCGTGGAGAGGCGATTATCAGATTAGGAATAGACCGTAGAAAAGCCATGTCAAAAACACCGTGGTGGGTTGCCCCGTCTTCCCCCACTAATCCCGCTCTGTCGATACAGAAAATTATGGGTATATTTTGCAATGCCACATCATGAACTATTTGGTCATACGCTCGTTGCAAGAAAGTTGAATAGACCACACAAAACGGAATCATTCCTTGTAAGGATAATCCAGCAGAGAATGTAACAGCGTGTTGTTCAGCGATTCCTACATCAAAAACTTGATTTGGGAACGATTGTTGCATGTGGGTCAAAGAGCTTCCACTTGGCATTGCAGGAGTGATAGCTACAATTTTTGGATTCTGTTCGGCTAACTCTTTTAAAGTCAGTCCAAAAACATCTTGGTATTTAGCAGGAAGTTCCACACTTTCTGAATACTGTTCACCCGTGATTTTATCAAATTTTCGAGGAGAATGGTAGGTAATCTGGTCATTTTCAGCTTTTTCTAAACCTTTACCTTTGATTGTGGTTACATGGAGTAGCTGGATACCTTTTTCCTTTTTCGCAGATTCAAAAGAGGTGATAAGTTCAGGGATATTATGTCCATCAATGATTCCTTTGTATTTGATATTCAGTGATTTAAAAAAAGACTCGTTTTTTCCTTTTTCCTTTTTCTGCTGTTCAAAATAGTTTTTTAAAGCTCCTATTGATGGGTCAATACCTATGTTATTGTCATTCAGTATGATAATAACATTTGCATCGGTCGTAGAAGCATGATTCAAAGCTTCGAAAGCCATACCACTGACGATAGAGGCATCGCCAATTACGGCAATGTGTTGCCGGTCTCGATTTCCTTGTAAAACCGATGCTACAGCCATACCCAGCACCGCCGAAATAGAAGTTGAAGAATGTCCTGTGCCAAAAGCATCGAACACGCTTTCTTCAATTTTTGGAAATCCGCTGATACCACCAAATTGACGTATGTTTTCAAATGCTTCTTTTCTGTCGGTAAGTATTTTGTGGGGGTAACACTGATGTCCTACATCCCAAACAAGTTTATCATCAGGAGTGTTAAATACATAGTGCAGAGCAATTGTTAGTTCTACTACTCCTAAACTAGCTCCCAAATGTCCTCCTTGTCGTGAAACCACATCAATAATGAGGTCACGTATTTCCTTCGCCAATAAAGAAAATTGTTCTCTCGGTAATTGACGTAGGTCATGGGGGGTATGTATGTTTGGTAAAATCATCGAACGAGGTCTTACGTCAAAGATGTTGACAGATGTAGTTTGTTAATCAAATAAATCAGTTGATTTTCAGTGAAAAACCGAATAAAAAGGCTTCCAATCATGATATGAAAAGAAGCTAAATCCGAACTGCAAATATACGACAAGAAACAACATCCACAAATCCTATTTCTTATTTTAAAGGTTATAGAATTTATAAATGATTATTTTACAGTCACTTCAATAACTCGCTCTTCGCCTTTAGTGTTGATAATCCGTAATATATTTTTTCCTTTTGGTGCATAGATGTCCATTTCGTGGAAATGCGTGGTAACGCCCAAGTAAGAACTGTTCAGATACCAAAATACTTCGCCTTCATTGTGGGCTACTTTAGCTGTAAAAGGTTGTAAATCACCTCCAAATCCTTTAGTCGTGTAAATTATGTTTCCGTGCTTAGGATAGATAAAGTCTAATGATTTTATCGTGTTACTATGTTGACAATCAGCTCTAAAAGGAGGGAGAGTTTGGTAATTAACATGCTGTTTTTTGTAAAACCACTCCATCACAGGAGGCAAAACAAACCATGATTTTGTGACGATTTTATCAAGAGATTCGCAAGAGGCATTGATTTGAAATTGTTCATTTTTGTCTAAATGGACAATTTTATGATATTTACATTGTTCGTTGTCGGAATTGCTAATGGTTGAGTAGATCGTTTTTTTGGGACATTCTTCTTTTGCTAAAAATCCAGAAACTTCACACACAGAGAGTTCTCTAAGGTCTTCGTGAGGCTTCTGAAACCATGTTGAGTTAGGCAAGGTGTTGAAAATACTAAACATAATTGGAGCAGCAAACGAAGCACCTGTTAGTGACGGACGACCTTCGCCTGTAGCATTACCCACCCAAACGCTAACTACATATTCTGGAGTTATACCAATTGACCAAGCATCTTTATTTCCGAAGCTGGTTCCTGTTTTCCATGCTACTTTTCGAGCCGACTCATAGTATCGCCACGCTACATCGCTCGTTGGGCGATTTACTTCTTTCATGGCTTCAAACATTTGCCATATAGCTCCTGCTCTCAATGTGGGAATTTCTGTGGTAAAATGACCAAAATCAATAGTGTTTTTAGACAAATCATAGTTTAAATCCTGAAATTCGGCACTTCGATAGGCTCTTTGTTTGTTGAAAACATTCAATTCGGAAGCTAAATTAACGTAAACTCTTGTTAAATCCCATAGATTACTTTCAGCTCCTCCTAAAATTATAGATAAACCATAATGATCAGGATGTTTTTTTATGTCCGTAAGGGAAATTTTTTGGATGATATCGTAAAAACGATACGTTCCAAAGCGTTGCAATAGCCATACAAATGGTATGTTTAGTGATTTTGCTAATGCCATATCTGCAGGAACAGCTCCCTCGAAGGTGTTGTTAAAATTTTGAGGAGAATATCCAGAAATATGCGTAGGAATGTCTGGGATTAACATTTGAGGCAATAAATCTCCTTCTTGAAGCATAGCCGCATACAGTAGAGGTTTCAACACGCTCCCAGTACTGCGAGGGGCATGGACAATATCCACATCTTTTTGGTGAGCAACATTTGTAGGAGTATTTCCAATATATGCTAACACATTCCGAGTTTTCACATCCGTAACTAGTACCGACATATTATAAACTTCTGATTGAGAATAATGGTGATAGTAGTTACGAACAATTTGATTTACTTTTTCTTGCAAATAGAAATCAATAGTCGTTTTGATGCGATGACCTTCATTTTTTTTAGCAATGAGTTCCAATAAGTGAGGAGCCATCTGTGGTAACGGATGTGGTTTTTGAGGTAGAGGCTCGGCAAGTGCTAGTTCGTATGTTTCGTTGTCTATAACCTGATTGTTAAGCAGTTTTTTGAGTAGTCGATTACGTTTTTGTAATAAAAGTTGTTGATTTTTTCCTGGAAAAATTAAACTTGGGGCATTGGGTAATACAGCTAATGTTGCACATTCTGCCCACGACAATTGATGTGGAGACACCCCAAAATAACGCCATGCTGCCATATCCAACCCTACAACATTTCCGCCAAAAGGAGCGTGTGAGGCATAAAGCCGTAGAATTTTGTCCTTAGAATGTCGAAATTCTAAACGTGTAGCTAAAATCAATTCAGTAATTTTCTCAAAATATGTACGTTGTTGGTTTTCACGAGATAAACGGATGACCTGTTGCGTGATTGTACTGCCTCCACGAACAATTTTTCCTTGTTGTAAATTATTTACTAAGGCTTTAGTCATCGAAATAGGATTCACTCCCCAGTGGTAGCTAAAGTATTCATCCTCAAAGTATATAATTGCTTTTTTGAATCGATAAGGTATACTGTCAAGCTCAGGAAACCTCCATTGTTCATCATTCGCGATTTTTGCACCCAACAAATTTCCTTCAGCACTTTCAATCACAGTGGAATAATCGTCGGGAAACAGTGCTTTTGGCAATGAAAAGTAATACAACAATAGAACAACTCCAAAAACAGAAGTTTTGATAGGATTTTGCTTAATTTTTTGAGTTATGTAATTAAAAAATCGTAACATTGAAAGTGAATTTCACAAAGGCAAATATACGGATTTATTCGTTTTTGAGCAGAAAAATTCTCATTCTCAACGGATTTTAGAAACAGAACTGTGAACCGTAAGCGTAGGGACGCAATACACAGCGTCCCCATCAAAATTCCTTCAGTGAAACCAACTTATCTCAGATTCAATGAATTACTTTTTTTTTCCACTGCGGAAAAACATAACCGTCATCACAACAAAGGCGATACAAACTAAAACGAAGACACCGATGATGAAAACACCTGCTGTGTGGTTGTAAAGAGGAATGTTAAAAATCATTGTCATTTTTGTAGCGTTTTTTTATTCGGCTAAGATAAAATTTTTCGTAAAAATAAAATATGATAAATGTCAGTTTTTCAGTTAATTATAAATATTTTTGTTTGTAAATCATTGTTTTTCAATATTTTATAAAAGCATTGTTTTTAAAAAATAAATTATATATTTGCCGCCCGAAATATTTTTTTCGAGTAGAAAACAAGATAATGATAGATCTTAGACATTGTTTTTGACGTTACATTGAGTTAAAATTCGTATATTTGACCGGTTAAATTTTGCAACTTGTGGAAAACATACAAACTATAAAACAACGTTTTGGAATCATCGGGAATGACCCTAAACTCAATCGAGCTGTTGAAAAGGCAGCACAAGTAGCTCCCACTAATGTTTCTGTATTGGTTACGGGAGAAAGTGGAGTAGGGAAGGAGTCTATTCCGAAGATAATTCATTCATTGTCAATGCGTAAGCACGGTAAGTACATTGCTGTGAACTGTGGAGCCATCCCCGAGGGGACAATTGATTCCGAGCTATTCGGCCACGAAAAAGGGGCTTTCACAGGAGCTACATCGACTCGAAACGGATATTTTGAAGAAGCGGACGGAGGCACAATCTTTTTGGATGAGGTGGGTGAACTACCACTTACCACACAGGTGCGATTGCTTCGCGTACTCGAAAATGGAGAGTTTATCAAAGTAGGGTCATCGGTAGTGCAGAAAACAAATGTACGCATTGTGGCAGCAACCAATGTGAAAATGTTCGAAGCAATTAAAAAAGGACGATTCCGTGAGGATTTGTACTATCGGTTGAGTACCGTTGAGATTCACTTACCCGCACTTCGAGAGCGAAAAGACGATATTCACCTGCTTTTCAGAAAGTTTGCTTCTGATTTTGCTGAAAAATACAAAATGCCGCCCATAAAACTGACTGATGATGGCGTACATCTTTTGGTTAACTACCGCTGGAGTGGGAACATACGTCAGTTGCGTAATGTAGCTGAACGAATCTCTATTTTGGAACAAAAAAGGGAGATTTCTGCCACAATTTTGCGTAACTATCTGCCTGACGAGGGAGTTAATCTGCCAACAGTAGTCGGTACCACACGTAGTGAAAGTGATTTTTCAAACGAACGAGAATTATTATATAAGGTGTTGTTCGATATGAAAAGCGATCTCAATGATCTGAAAAAATTGACTTTGGAGTTATTGCAAAAAGGAAATTCGCAACAAGTTCAAGAGGATAATAAGGGATTGATCCATCGAATTTATGGTGAAAATAAGAAACATACTTCTGAGGTAACTCCCGAAATTTCATTCATTCCTGTTGAGGCGACAATTCCTACCGAGGTGATTGACGATGCGGAAGAGTACGTTTATGAGGAAGCTCCAAAAGACGAATCTCTTTCCTTACACGATAAAGAATTAGAGTTGATAATCAAATCGTTAGAGAGAAATGGAGGCAAACGTAAGGAAACAGCCAAAGAGTTGGGAATTTCAGAACGAACACTCTATCGGAAAATTAAACAATTTGATTTGGATTTGTAGAGTTCCTATTCAATATCTTTCTGCTTTTTATCCCAATCAAGTTGACTGTGTTTGAAATTCCGTAAAAATGGGGTTAATAAAATTAGTTTACTTAACCATAACGAACCTTACAGATTTGCACAGGCAATGTTAGATTGATAATGTAGAATCTTAGTTAAATTTTGGGTCTTGACATGAGGTACGACGCAGAAGATACGTTAGGACTCTTATTTTTATTGATATAAATGTATAATCAGTCTTAATAAAAACAATTGTAAAAATGACTCTGTCCATTTGGAGATATGCACATTTGGTATTAGCTTTAGTAGCTTCGTTTTTTGTTCTGATAGCTACCCTTACGGGGATGATTTTAGCATTTGAACCTATTTCAAATCAATTAAAACCTCTGAAGAGCTCTAATTTTGAAGATGTTGAGCTATTCGAAACTGTATTACAATTAAAGGAAAAATACACAGAAGTATTATCTCTTGAGGTTGATGAAAATCGGTTTGTTAAAACAGAAGTTGTTGATGAACAGGGCGATACAATGATTTTTTATATAGACCCTAAAACGGCAGCAACTGTTGGTGAAACTTACAAACGACCTGAATTATTTAGTTTTACCACTACTTTACATCGTTCTTTGTTCATGGGAAAAGTAGGGAGAATTGTGATGGCTGTAACTGCATTTTTACTGTTTTTGATTGCTGTTTCAGGAATGATTCTCATTGTTCGTAAGCAAAAAAGTTGGAAACGCTTTTTCAATAAATTGGTAAAAGAACGATTTTTTCCCCACTACCATACCTTTTTAGGTCGACTGTTACTCATTCCTATAACTGTCATTACTCTTACAGGAATATACCTTTCCTTGGAAGGCTTTTCGTTGATTACCTCCCCAAAAATAGATTTTGAAGATATTGACTACGAACAAATTACCGAAAAACCTCATAGGTCAATTGCAGATTTTGAGGTGTTTCACATCCCACTTTCAGACGTAAAAAAACTCACCTTTCCTATATTTGAAGATATAGAAGAAACTTATCGCTTAGAATTGATTGATAGTGAGTTGATTATAAATCAGTTTACAGGAGAAGTATTGGCACAATCGCCTAAGTCAACTGTAAAGGCAATGACCTATTACAGCATGATATTGCATACCGGTAGGGGTACGGTGCTATGGGCTGTGATTTTGTTTTTATCTTGTATTAGTATTTTGTTTTTTATCTACTCAGGATTCGTTATAACATTGAAACGCAGGAAATCAAAAATCCGTAATCCATACACGAAAGATAATTGTCAATACGTGATTTTGGTAGGATCAGAAGGAGGCACGACTTTAGGATTTGCTAATTTGGTACATCATGAGCTTATCCGTCAAGGAAAAAAATCGTATTTAGCAGAAATGAACTCCTTGTCAGAATATCCTAAAATGGAGCATTTAATAGTGATGACTTGTACCTATGGCAAAGGAAATGAGCCTGTTAATGCAACAAAATTCAAATCTTTATGGCAAAAGAATACGATCCAAAAACCATTTACCTATTCAGTAGTGGGGTTTGGATCTTTGGCATATCCCGACTACTGCAAATATGCTTATGAAGTAGATGAACTATTAGCGAAAACCTCCATAGGTAAAAAAATAGTATATTTGCAAACTATTAATAATCAGTCTGTTGAGTCTTTTTCACTTTGGGCGAATGAATGGGCAAGGCAACAAGGTTTTTCACTAAATTTACCCTTTAACAAGTTGGCTAAAAAGAAAGGTAAACAACACACATTCAAAGTGATAGAAAAAACAACTATTCAATCCGATGAAACTTTTTTAGTTCGATTGCAAACTATTGAAAATGTGCGTTTTACATCAGGAGATTTATTGGGTATAACATCAGAGGTTGATGGTAGAGAACGACTCTATTCCATAGGGAAAACGGCTTCCAATGAGATTTTACTGAGTGTGAAACGACATGAAAAAGGGTTGATTTCCAATATGTTAAATAATTTAAAATCAGGTGATCTTTTGAAGTCGGCGATATATAAAAATCCAGAATTTCACTTTCCCAAAAAAGGAAAACCAGTGGTTTGTATTGCTACAGGAACAGGTATAGCTCCTTTTTTGGGAATGATAGCTGACAATGAAGCCCATCAACCGTTAACGCTATTTTGGGGCGGAAAAAACGACAGGTCTTTGGTTATTTACAAATCATTTTTGGAAGAGCAACTTCGAGTTGGAAAATTGACGAATCTACAAATTGCTTACTCCAGAATGGGGGCGAAAAAATATGTACAAGATATTGTTTTAGAGCAATCTACGTTTTTTGCAAATCTCCTAAAGAGTGGAGGTGTGGTGATGATTTGCGGTTCAGTAGCGATGCAGCGAGGAGTGGCTGAGATATTAGAAAGTATATGCCAAGAACAATTACAAAAACCGTTGAGTTATTTCCAAAACAGACAACAGTATAAAGTTGATTGTTATTAGGTACTTTTCAGGATTCTACCGTATTTTATACGCTTTGAACTGTTACCGAAAAATCAAAATTCTTCAGATTTTTTGATATTTAAAGTACTGCTTACTCTTAAAGAAATCACAATTAACATTGTTTTTAGATAAAACATAAAAATGTCAAAAAAGAGAAAAAACGGAAGTTTTTGTGCTTTTTTCGTAATAAAAATATGTTAAATGTTTTTCTTTTTATTTTATTTTTGTATGATAACTGCTATTTACGATTTAGGATTATTAATTCTTATTTTTTGAAATCGCAAAAACTAACATCCGATAGTTTTATATCCAATTAATTTGTTTACTTTTGCAATGCTGTCACATGTGTTTAATACAAATAAACCGTGAAAAAAGATTTTGAAATAATGAAAATAGATATTTCATACAAGTATTTAGTACTGCTTATTTTCTCTTTGTTCGTAAGCTATGTACACGCTCAGAGGATAGAGTCTATCTCTCTGGGTTTTAGTGATGCTTGTGTTTCGGATTCATATAATAACTTTGGAGTTTCATTCAAATGGCAACCGCCATTGCCCAATGCTACGAATCAATATATTATTGAGTTATCCGATGCGAATGGTGATTTTTCAAATCCTGTAACATTAGCAACGTTGACAGGGCAAAATACACAGTTTGAATACTCAGTAAACGTTCAGTTTCCGAACACCATGCATGGCGATGCGTATAGGATTCGTGTTAGTAGCACCAATCCATCATCTTCTATTACAAGTAATCCATTTTCGGCTTACTATGTAAATGTAAATAGCCCTATGGAATTAAACGGAGGGGTATCTAATATCAATCTTTGTCCAGGGCATTCGCAAGAAATATCAGTAAACAAAAAAGGTGAAAAAGCTTACAAATGGTATCGTAACAATACCTTAATTCCTGGTGAAACCAAGCATACGCTCCGAGTTTCAGAGGCTGGGACGTATCATGCCGTTGTAGATTATGGAAATTATTGCTCGGGTTCGTCTAATTCACGTTCAAACAATGTGACTGTAGTAATGGGAGGAAGTCTCGGGGTCGTTATAACCAACTCGATTTCAGGTAATAATATTTGTAAAGGTCAGCCTTTTACCTTAACAGCAAGTGTTAACGATTCGAACTATCTATATAAATGGTATCGTAACGGAACGGTAGTGCAACAGGGAGCAGGTATGCATACTTATACAGCTCCTACCGATGACACGGCTGCTGGTTCCTACAAGCTAGGAATTTCTGTTCCAGGTAGTACTTGTGAGGAATTAACAAATGAAATTGAAATAAAATTCAGAGAAAACTTCACGGTTTCAGCTACGGTACAGGGTGATGTGCTGATTTTGCCTGGAGGGACGAAAAAATTAGAGGCTACTACTACAGCCGAATCCCCTTCATATCAATGGAAATTGAATGGAGCCCCCATACAAGGAGCTACGGAGGCTACTTATCAAGCCAGACAGCCTGGAGAGTACACCGTTGAGGTAACTCAAGGAGGAAGTTGTGCGGGAGTTTTGCAGACTTCTAATAAGGTATTGCTTGAAAGTCCGAATGAATTTAAGGTGGAGATTCGATATAAGTCCTCGGGTTACCAACCTTGTATGTTTGATAAAGCTACTTTAGGATTAGCAAAAATCATTGCTGTCACTCCTTCAGGAGAAGTATTGTTAGAGGCATCAAGTTACAGTGCATTTACTTATCAATGGTATAAAGACGATCAGGCTTTGGATGATGATGACGATGACAACGATGACGATGATGATGACAGTGGTTTTGAACTTACCTTAAATAAGGCTACTCAAAATGGGAATTACTCTTTGAAAATAGCTACCCCGGGGGTGAACAACATACAACGTTCTAATTCGTTACCCGTACAGTTGACAGATCCAAATGCGGTACAGTTGAACGGAGGACAAACGAGCTTGGAGGTTTGTGCAGGTGCAGTTACTTTGACGGCTTCGCCACTTGACGTTAATGCCACTTATACTTGGTACAAAGATGGTGTTAAGGTATCTGAAGGAGCAGGAGTTTACGAATATGGAGCAACCCAAATGGGGACTTATTACGTGGCAATGTCTGGAACTTCAGAGGCTTGTCCTGCTACGTCAAATTCATTAGTGCTTGTTAAAAGAGAAATCAGGGCAAATTGGGTTTTGCCACAAATCCCAAGAGCTTTTATACCTGGTAAAACCTATATGTTGACAATCAGTCACAACATGAATAATCCAACTATCAAATGGTTTAGAAATGGGACTGAAATTCAGGGAGTTTCTGCTCCTACCTATTCCGTTACGGAACCGGGATCTTATCATGCTGAGGTAGAAAGTTCAAGTTCGGGGTGTGCAGGTTCAAAAATTGTATTACCTTTGCGGAGCTATATAGAGATAAAAGAGCTTAAACCTAATATAGGATTTGCGGAAGTCCAGTCTCAAAATTGTGATGGTACGGCAACTCAAACAACATTGAAGCTGAAAAAGTTAGAAGCTGTATTAGAAGGAGGTGAGGTTGTTTTGATAGGTAATGAGGGGGATGAGACTGATTATCAGTATTTCAGTTTTCAATGGCTCAGAAACGATGCCCCAATTATGGGACAATCTGACCCGACGGGATTAGTTGTTACAAAAGAAGATGCCTTAACTGGAAGTTATTCGCTATTAGCAATTTACCAAACGATCATTGACCCGTCAAATAAATTGAATGTATCTTTTTCAACTATTCCGGATATCACATTAGTTTCGGAAAGTGATGATGATAGTCCTAAAATTTGCGAAGGTGGTTCAACTATTATCAAAGCTCCTATAGATTCGGAGGCATTCTCTTATCAATGGTATAAGGGAGCAGTTCCTATCGAAGGAGCAGTAGAAGCAACCTATGAAGCAACAGAAGTTGGTGATTATTATTTGCGAATTTCTAATGGAGCTTGTACCAAACAGTCGACTAACATCGTGAAAGTTTCTGTATTTGATCCTAGTTCACTAAAGTTAGTACGCGTCAATAGTGATGGAGTAGAAGTTTCGGAAGTGCCTTCAGGCAGTCGCGTTACAGCATCGAAAGGAGAGGTAATCAAAGTTGTTGGAGGGAATAGTAAAGCGGAAAACTATCTGTGGAGTACGCCAAGTAATTCTGTTTTCGCACAGCAAATTATTATAAAAGAAACAGGAGATTACGTGTTGACAGCTACTATAGGCGGTACTTGTTCACCGGTGGAGTTACGTTTTTCAGCGGAAGTGTTTGAAATTTCTAAAATCCCCAACGTGGTAACGCCTAATGGAGATGGAAGTAATGATTTTTGGGAGATTCCTGAGGAGTATCTGAATAAGGATAATGTTAAAGTAAGCATATATTCGCAAGAAGGGAAGGCAGTCTTCTCTGGTACAAGATTTACCAATAAAACTTGGCCTAATGTTGAAACATACAAAGAATTGGGTAAAAGAGCCTTAATCTTTATGTATATAATAGAAGTAGATAATAAAGTAGATAAGCAAGGTACCATAACTTTGTTCAGATAGAGAAAGAAGATGATGAATAGAAATACTGTTACATGGGTTATTTTGATGTTGTTAGTTCAGTTTTCGTGGGCACAGCAAAAGAATAACTATTATTTAGCACATGATTTACCAGGACATACAGCTGTAAAATACAACACGTTTTTGATGAATCCAGCTTTTCCAATTTTTGGGTACAAAGAGTCACATGTGGCATTGTATCACAGACAGCAGTGGATGAATTTTCAAAATAACTTTAGTATTTTTATGGGGACTTATGGTAAAAAATGGTCTGATAATGAGGTGATTAATGTTATGGCATTTCAGAAAAAGATTGGAGTGTTTCAGAATACAGGTTTTTTAGGAAATTATGTTCATCAGATAGGTTTGGGAGATGAGAGCTATTTGAGATTAGGGATTAATGCCTCTTTTGGTATGAGTGGTATTGCTCAAGGGAAGATTGTAGCTAATGATTCATCTGATCCTTTTTTAGCGAATTTTAGCAATACTGGGATTTTTAATATAAACCCAGCTTTCGATATAAATTTCGGGATGATACATTTTGGATTGAATGCTGAAAATTTGATTGATTATGCATTAGCTGGAGGTGAGATGGCAGTACCTTTTAGTGATAAAGCTTTTACAGGGCACGTAATGTACCGAAATACGATGACAGCAGGTAGTGGAGTTTTGGAAGAGGCTACTTTGTCCGTGTTAGCAAGAGGACGAAAAAGTGCAGATAATTTTCAAATGGGTGGACATGCAATGCTCGACATGCCTACTTTAGGTTGGGTACATGCTGGATATGATCAAAAATATGGAGTATCAGCAGGTTTAGGGTTCAATGTGAACGCTAACCTAAGTGCAGGGTTTGGCTACGAACAAGGCATAGGTACCTATGTAAGCAATTTAGGAGGGACTTATGAGATTACTCTTGCCTATAATTTCGGAGGTGAGCGTCAAGCAAGGGCTAAAAAATTAGCAAAAGACAGAAAAGCAAAAGAGGTCGAGTTAGAAAACAAACGTAAGGCTGCTGAAAGAGCCAAAGAAGAGAAGAAAAAACCAGCGGTGGTGACGCCAACCACTCAAACAACACCGCCTCCTCCGAAGCCAGAGGAGAAACCGAAAACAATTATGCAACGATTGGAAGAACGTCTGAAAGTACAGGAACACAAGATTGCAAATGATAAAATTTCAGAAGGATTCTATGTTATTGCTGGAGTTTATAGAAATCCGAGAGGAGCATACCAGTATGTGCAAAATGTAAAAGCTCTTGGATTGACAGTACATACCTTTGTTCACCCTGAAAATAGCATGACGTATGTTTACTTTAACAAAGCGTACAATAGCAAAGGAGAAGCAGGCGTGGTTATGACAGAAATGCTCAAGCGACCAGAATTTGCTAATAAGAGCATTTGGGTATTGAGTGTCAGACGATAAGATAAGAATTAAATTATAGAGAGATGATAGTGATTAGAAATTAAAATAGTGTGATATTTTGATTTGTAATCACTATCGCTCTTTTATCAGGCTGAAATGTTTTCCTTTGATGGATTCAAATAGGTTAAAAGAATTGACCAGTGAGACATTTCGGAGGCGTGTAAGGTTATTCAAAAAAATAAACAGAAAACAATGTTTGTAAATATGAGAAATTCATCTTTTTTTCTTATGTTACTACTGGCAATAGTCGGTGGTAACAGAGTGTTTGCACAAGCTCAGTCCTATGAGAGTTTTGTACCTTACAGGTATAATGTTACACTGAATGGAGACATGCTCGTAGTAGGGAATTCTATTTTGAATTATGGAACAAATTCAACTCAAGCAAATCAAGTTTATACGGGGTCTGCAACGAGTAACGAAAATGTACCACTTTACTATATAGATATAGACAGTGATCCTACAACGTTTAGTTCAAGTGCAGCTTCTATAGTTTTGGAAAGTGGACTTGTTCCTTGTTCAAAGGTGAAACAGGCATATCTCTATTGGAGTGCTGTTTATATGAATCAGAAATTAGCTCCAACGCAACCCGAGTTGCAAAAAGCGAAATTTAAAGAAGTGAAATTTAAAACTCCTTCATCTGCAGGCTATCAGACGCTTACAGGGGAAATGGTTTATGATGGTGGAGATATATTGTCAAGCAACACTAATGATGGAAATCATCAACGAGCTTATGTTTACGTTGCCGATGTTACCCATTTGTTGAAGCAAACAGAAATTGATAGAGGAAATTTTTTGGGAGAATATGTAGTGGCAAACTTGAGAGCAGCTCATGGAACTGATGGGCGAGTTGGGTTTGCAGGAGGTTGGACATTGTACGTAGTATATGAAAATTCAACACTTAGTAGTAAACATATTACCTTGTTTGATGGCTTTTCCGTAGTTAAAAATAACGGGATTCTTGATATTCCTATTTCTGGATTTAAAACAATTCCTACGGGCCCCGTACATGCTAAAATAGCATTTAGTGCCTTAGAAGGAGAGCGTAAGCCTCAGGACGTACTCCAAATAGTGAATGGTACGCAGGTACATACATTGACGGCTCCTGACAGAGAACCAACAGGTAGTGTTTGGTCAATTCAGCATGATTTTTTTAATAGTAAAATTACCGATGTTAATGGAATGTATAATCACAAAAGACCCAATAGTACTAACTTGTTTGGATATGATGCAGGTATTTTCAAGGTAGACAATCCAAACAATGACATATTAGCAAATAATCAAACAGCTACCAAATTGAGAATTACCACAGGGTGGGATGTAATCTATCCCTATATGTTTGCTTTTGGGATTGATGTGATTGCTCCCAAAATATTGATAGAAAAGAAAATATATAAAGTCAATGGAGAGGCTGATGTAACAGGAGGTACGGTTAATTTAGGCGATAAGTTACGTTATGAAATCAAATTCAGGAATGCGGGAAATGATGATGCTGAAAATTTGGAGCTTACAGACGTACTGTCTGAAAATTTAATATATACAGACATTATTTCATCTGTTAAATTCGGGTGGAATTCGAATCCTGTAGCGGGGGTTGACTATGTTTATAATCCTGCAAACCACACTATTAAATTCAATGTTCCAAATCATGTTGTGAAAAAAGAACAAACGACATGGAATAAAATTTCATTTGAGGTTAAGGTTCCCAATGATTGTAACGGATTGCGAAATGCTTGTTCCAATAGAATCGGAAATATTATAGAGGCAACTTATAAAGGGAGTTATAATCCTTCGGATTTTCAAGCGCAAAGTTCAAGCAGTTTTGGAACATGTTTAAACGGTATTGAAGGGCCTTCAATTTTCATTGCTGATTTAGGAACTTGTGTGAGTAAAAGAAAAGAAACTCTCTGTCAGAAAACGCTTGATTTGGTAGCAGGTGCAGATTTTGCGACCTATGCTTGGACAAAAGGGGGTAGCTCAACAATCATTGGAACATCACAAACGTTAAAAGTTACAGAGACTGGTACTTATAAGGTTTTAAAGAAAAAAACGGGTTGTGCTGATATGCGTGAAGAAATAGAAGTAGTTTTGCACTCAGATGCTCAGGCAACCAATCCAATCAATCAGTATGCTTCTTTGGTGCTGACTTGCGGTAATGACGGTTCGGACTATCCGCAAATTTATCTTTGTGGTACTTCTGCGACCAAACTGTTGCAGTTAAACACCGCAGGAGCAGTTAGTTACAATTGGCAGAAACGCAATAATTGTACCATTCCTGCCACGCATCCTGATACTTGCCCCGTACGGGATAACTACGGCTGTACATGGAATACAGTACACACAGGAAGTTCTTACAATGTTAGCCAAGGGGGAGATTATCGAGTTGAAATTAATTACGCGGGAGGTTGTGTGCAGGTATTCTATTTTAGAGTAACTAAAACGGAGCTTACCCCTACGGTAACCACACGTGACATCATTTGTACAAAACAAGGTGAAATCACTGTAACTCATCCAACTTCAGGTTATCAATATGCTTTGCGAGGTAGTGATGGAAACATTGTAGTTAATTATCAGAATTCAAATAAATTTACTGTTACGAATCCAGATTCTTATACAGTCTTGATTCGTCAGGCATTACCAGCAGGATCGACTTACACTCCCTGTATCTTTGAGCTTCCTGCTTCAATTATACGTAAAAATCCGAATCTGGCTGTAGCAGCAACACCGTTGGCATGTCAGAATTCCAAAGGTAGTTTGCAAATTAGCGTATCGGATATGTTCCCACCTTACACCTATATTATAAGAAATGCATCTGCTTCAGGGGCAGTAGTCTACCAAGTGAATGCTACGGATACCACCAACATCACTGTACCTAATTTGAATGATGGAAGCTACTTCGTACAGGTAACATCTCCCGATGGTTGTGCATTGAGCCGAGCTATAACAATTAATAAACTCCCTGAATTAAAAGCCACAGCTACGGTGAAACGTCATTTGATGTGTGGCGAGGCCATCATTCGAGTGGAGGCACAAGGAGGTACTCCTGGAACAAGTTATGGATATAGCATTGACGGAGGAAATAGCTATATGTATAACTACACAGGCAGTTTCTATGAATTTACGGTAACGGCAACAGGCACTTATAACGTTAAAGTAACCGATGCTAACAATTGTAGTGTTAATACATCGGTTACCGTCAATGCTTTGACACATCCAACATTTACCACCACATCTCGATTAACCGATTGTGGACAAAAAGTAGCATTGCAGATAAATGTGACGAGCAATCCATCGAATTTCCAAATCCGTTACAGCGTAGATGGAGGGCTTACCTCACAGATAGGAAACGCTTTTGTGGGGCTGACACCTGGAGGTACATATACACCATCTTTATTGATTTCTTCAGGTTCAGCTACTTGTACACTCACTTCAACGGTAACTTTACCACCTGTGAACAACGCTAAAATTACGGCAGCCTTCGCGGGAGTAACCGAGTTGATTGGTTGCGGTCAGGGAGTGAATGTGGATAAAGCCAAAGTGCGTGTAACCAACGTACAAGGAGGTTCAGGTAACTATGAATATAGTTTCGATAACAAAGCAAATTGGATAACCTCTTCCGAGGCGTGGTTACCAGCCGGTACACATAATGTGTTTGTACGCGATAAGGTCAATGAGTGTGAGTTTGGTCCTATGGAAGTAAATGTGCCAAACCGTCCTGTAGCCCCAAATTTTACGACTTCTGTGGCGTATGACTGTGAAGGACGAGGAAGCATTACGGTTAACAATAACCAAAGTGGGTTTCTTTATACCTATGAATATAACGGAAATACATATACTTCGTCCACCATTTCAGGATTACCACCAGGGACACATACAATTACTATCAAATATGCTGATCCAACGGCTCCCACGCCCAGTATTTTGATAAAAGAAGACTTTGGGTACGGAAGTTATACACCTAACCCCAACGTACATCCTAATTATACATACAAATATACCTCAACCATAGCTGATGGGCAATATGTTGTTATGCCAGCGGGTACTATTACTCACCCTACTTCAGGTCCGTTGGCTAATGGCTGTTGGACAGCTCCAACAGACCATACCTCGCCATCAGATCCTACAGGAAGGTATTTAGCAATGAATGTGGGAAGTGTAGGATTTAACAAGCCAATTTACTATAAAGAGGTAAACGATGTAATTCCAGATCAGGAAATTCGTTTTGAAATGTACGTTTACAACCTATGTCACTGTACTTCATGTAAACCACCAATATTTGCTATTCGTTTGGTAAACACTGCTACGGGGCAAATCATTGGAACGCAACAAAATTCAGGAAACGTTCCTGTTAATGGAAAGGTTAGAGGAGCGTGGCAACGTTTCTCAGGAACGTTAGCCGCTCCTAATGTAACTTCATTGCGTATTGAGGTGGTAAGTATGAGTCCTGAAACCAATGGTAATGACTTGGCAATTGACGATATTTTTGTATACCAAGTGCCCAAGGTATGTGGTTTTGATGCACAAGTAACTGCTATTGTGTTGCCAGACAAGCAGTTTGCTACGAATCCGAATACACGTGTCGTTCAGAATGCAAAATGTCATCCAACCACTACAACAACACCTAACAGCAAAGGTAAATACCAAATTAATTTACGAAACGCAGCCGCAACAGGTTACTATGTGTCAAAAGACGGAGGAACGTGGACGTTAGAAACCGCGAATCCATTCGTTTGGAATGATGTGTCAGTAGGAAATCACACGGTGAAATTCCGTTATAGTGCTACTTCAACGAATTGTGAGATTACCGATACATTCGAAATTAAAGCACCACCAGCCATTACCGTTACTCCAATTCCGACACAGTATTTAGGCTGCAATCCTGCTAAGGTGACCGTAACGGCGGTGGCTTCAGGAGGAACAGGAGTGTTTACGTACGCGTTAGAATCCAACATTGGAGGAGTTATAACAACAACTCCTTATCAAAGTAGCCCTTCATTTGAAATTAATAGTGTAGGTAATTATAAAATTCACGTGAAGGACATCAATGAATGTTCAGTGGCTACAAGTTTTAGAGTTGATCCTGCACCGCCAGTGAACATTACTATTGCTCCGACTTCTAACTATTGCGTAACAACGGGAACAGGAGCTTCTATTACTCTCAATGTTACTGGAACGCCACCGTTTGTTTTCAGAGTTAATGGGGCTGTTCATACGACTACGAACGCTACGAGTCATACGCTTACGAACCTACAACCGAACACCTATACCGTTACGGTTACCGATGCTCATCGTTGTACGAAAACGGAAACCATTCGAATTGCACCGCGTTTGCATGTTTCGGCTTCGTCTGTACAGCGTGACATTACCTGTAACCCAGCACCTAACAATCGGGGTCGTATTCGGGTGAATATAGCAGGTGGTTATGGTTCAGAAACCTACGTAGTGAAACGCGGAACAACCACAGTGCAGGGAACAACGGCTGTAACAGGGGCTACTATTATTTATGAAAGCGATGTAGCAGGAACGTACACCATTGAAATTACCGATTCCAAAGGTTGTAAAACCCAAGCGACACATACCTTAACGACTCCCGTACCTCCAACGTTCACCCCCGCCCAAACGAATGCTTTGTGTAACGGAGGTAAAGGTTCAATTACAGTTAATGTAACTACTGGAATTGGAGGCTATACCTATATATTGAATGGAGGAACACCACAAACTTCTAATGTTTTCAATAACTTGTCTGCGGGAACTTACACCGTTACCGTACGCGATGCTAAAAATTGCGATGCAACACAAACGGTAACTATTACAGAACCTACGGCAATTCGTGGATTTGCAGGAGTGTCTCAATTTATAGGCTGTGGTACAGGAGCTAACGCAGATAAGGCGAAAGTGCGTATAACCAACGTAACGGGCGGAACTCCTCCATATAAATATCGTTTTGATGGCGATTGGGTAAATCAAAATGAAGGTTGGATGCCAGCGGGCAATAACCAAAGTGTTTGGGTGCGCGATGCCAACGGATGTCCATTTGAAATGAAAGTGAACGTACCACAAAAACTGACACCACCTGTGTTCACGCAAACTGCTGTGGCATACGACTGTCATGGAAAAGGAACGGTTACCATTACCAACGACCAAGGAACGTATTCGTACACTTATTCAGTGAATGGAGGTACACCAACCACCACCAACGTTTTGACGAATTTACCCACAGGGAATAATATTATTACGATTAAGTATCGACAGGTGACTGCACCAAATCCTGTTATTTTGATTCACGAAGATTTCGGTTCAGGAACACCAGAGCCAAGTTCAAATGTGACAAGTGCATTTTCATTTGTGGATACGAGAACTAATTGTTTGAATCACAATCTTTATTCGATAACGAATAAAACAGATTTTTCAAATGCAGGCACTTGTGTTTCAGGATGGCTTGCCCCTAATGACCGTACGACAGGAGGTACAGACCCAAGAGGACGTTATATGGCTGTGGATATAGGAACACAGTTGGCGGCAGGAGGTGTGCTTTATGAGAAAGAAGTACACGATGTGTTACCAAATAAACCTATTAAATTCAAAATGTTTGGATTTAATTTGTACAGCACTGCCTCAGGAGTAAATCCGAGTATGCAGATTCAAGTGGTAGTTAGAGACCCGATGACGCATGCAGAAACTGTTTTGCAACAAATTCTTTCAGCAGACGTACAGCCTAATGGAGGAAATGCGGATGCATGGGCTGAGTTTTCATCCGATGCCTATGGAACGATAGATCCACAAAATAATACGAGTTTGATTATCCGTATAAGAACTGTACATAATACCACTTCGGGTAATGACTTTGCTCTTGACGATATTTTGGTATATCAAGAACCAGAAATGTGTGATTTCACAGTAACCCAAACCGTACAAGTAGCTACGGATAAAGAATTTAGAGCTACAGCGGGTACAATTACACAACCATCCTGTCATGGAGGTAACGATGGTTCGGCTCAGTTCTTTGTCGAAAACTTTGCTGCAACGGGCTATCGCCATCGTTTGAACGCAGGTGCTTGGAGTACTGCTACAACCAATTCAACCCTAACGATTTCTAATTTAGGGGAAGGCTCTCACACCTTGACATTGGAACACGTAGGTGGCGGTTGTATCGTTACAGTGCCATTCAAAGTAACACAACCAACGGCATTGACCTTAACATCAACGCTTATTACACCACAGAAATGTTCCAATACGGGAGCAACCGTACGCCTAACAGCAGGTGGGGGAACGCCTCCTTACCAATACCAATTAGGAACGGGAACACCACGAAATTCACCAGAATTTGTAGGTGTTCCTCATGGAACACAAATCTTTACGGTGCAAGATGCCAAAGGTTGTCCAGCTACGACCACAGTGAATTTGGTAGCTCCAAAAACCGTGTCGTTTACAGCTACTACACAAAACTGTTACTCAGGGAATAATGATGCTTCGATCCAAGTGAATGTAACAGATGGTAACGGAGGTTATAAGTTTAGCATCAACGGTGGTGCGTGGATAACACCAACAAACCCAACAACACATGCTTTTGAAGGATTATCAAACGGTACGTACACTATCCGTGTGCTTGACAGTTACGACTGTACAGCGACTCAAACATTAGTTATTCATCCGAAGTTGATCATGGATCTACAAACAATTGATAAGAGTTGTAACGATGGACGCATTACGGTAACCGCTCAAGGAGGAAACGGAAACTATGAGTATGGTTTTGCACCAGTGGGAGCTCCAATGCCAACATTGGGTACAACGAATACCTTTGCAGTAACCACAGCAGGAAATTACATGGTGTATTTGAAATCAGCAGATTGTATAATTTCACAAACGGTATCCATTGGAACAGCTCCAGCAGTAGGAGCTACTGTTACGGCTAATGATCCTGCTTGTTTCGGAAGCAATGGAACGGTAGCATTAACAAACGTTACAGGACATGCTCCATATACATTTGCATTGAAAAATACCGTAACACCAACCATTTCACAAACATTTAACAATGTGATTGCTACAAACTATACGTTTGTGAATGTAGTTTCGGGTACGTACTCCGTAACGGTTACTGACCGCTATGGTTGTGTGGTGACATACACAGCGACCATTACAGGCAAACCACAGATTACGGGAATCATTAAAAGTACAGCTACTGATTGTGTTAAAATCGGAGATGAGGTTCCTTTGGAATTAACAGTGTCTCCAACGATCATAACAGCGTATAATTTGTCAGGGTATGATTTGTATTATTCAACCGATTTAGGAGTGAATTGGACTCCGTTGAATCCAACAAATACAATTGCAGGATTCGGTACAGGAGATCAAATCACGGTTTGGTTTAAAACTGTACCAAATACAGCAGGGCACGGAGCACCACCCGTTTGTATTGAAAAAATGCCTACAGAGACCGTACCGTTACCATTACACAATTTAACCATTTCAACGAATTTGACAGCTTTCACTGCTACTTGTGATCCAGCAGGAATGGAAGTAGTCGTTGGAGCAAGTGGTGGATCAGGGCCGTATAAATTTGCTATATTGCATTCCGCTTCTGACCCAATACCACTAGGAACATCATTACTTTGGCTACCACCAACGTCAGCCGATGGAAAAGAGCGTAGGTTTACAGGATTGGTTCCAGGGCGTAGCTATCGCTTCTTGGTATTGGATAGTGCTAATTGTGTTAAAGAAAATACGCAGGAACTTTATGATAACTACGTACCACCAGTGCATATTACCGCAACTAAAGTGAAACCCGCGTGTCATGGAACAACAACGGGGGAAATAGAATTTACAGTAACGCGTTCGGCTTCATCAACAACAACGGCAACAACCTTTGATTGGAAGGTATATAAAATAGGACAAACAGCTCCAGTTTCAACAGGTTCTGGAGTAATGATGCCTGCACAAGGTGCGTCAGTAACCTTGCCTCCTGTAGCGGTTCAAGCACCTGGAACCTACTATATGCTTATAAAAGAAGCAGTAACTAACTGTGAGTGGGCAAGTGCAAATGTGGAAATGAGAGTACTTGATCCGATTCAAGCAACGGCAACAGCGACCGTGCAAAGCGTAACTTGTGATATGTCAGCACGTATTTTGGTACAGAATGTTTCGGGTGGTGGCGGTGGTTACGAATACCAATTGACCAGTCCTGCTTTTGTTAACCCAATAGCATGGACGAGCAATAATCCTATTGAAATTCCACGTAGTAATATCAATGCAGTAACAACAGGAAACATCAGCGTGACAGTGCATGTGAGAGACCAATATGGTTGTGATTTAACACTTACTACACCTTTGACACTCAATGTGCCAGCTCCACCGCCAGTGCCAACGGGAACAGCAAACAGTTGTTCAGAGCCGTTGTCAATCACAGTTAGTCCAATGGGAACAAACTATGAGTATGCACTTGCAGGGCCAACACCACGCACATGGCAATCGAGCGTAACTTTCACCCATTTGGTGGCTGGTAACTACACTGTATTGATTAAAGATAAAACAACGGGTTGTGTAACAACGGGAACAACAGCCGTTACTTTACATCCGATGATGCAGGCAACTGTGCAACAGACGAAATTGTTGGGTTGTACACATTTAGCAGAAATTAAGATAGATGTGACCGCAGGTTCAGGAAATTATGATTATGCAATTACAGGAGCAGCTGCTGTAACAAGAGGGGCATTACCAACGAATCCGTTTACGTATGTTACTAATGCTGTTGGAACGTATCAAATTCATTTGTACGACAACGGAACGACCTGTCCTGCTAAGACCTATACAGTAACGGTAGCCCCAGCAGTGCAACCTTCGTTTACGACAACCACAGTGTCGGTAACTTGTCATGGAGGTAATGATGGTAAGATATTTATCCACGACCAAGTAACGGGAAGTACGTACACGTATACGATAGCCCCAGCACTGGTACCACCAGCTACGTTTAATTCAGCCATAAAAGCGTTTGTAGGGTTATCAGCGGGTACGTATAACATCACAATGACAGATATAAATAATGGCTGTGCCACAACGGTAACTGTTCCCGTAGGGCAACCAGCACAGATAACATCAGCAGCAGGAGTACTAACCGCAACGGCGTTCAAATGTACGACAGGCAATACTTCCGATGCAGTGGTGGTAACTCTTGACCCAACGCAAGTGACAGGAGGAACGCCTCCTTACACCTTCCAGTTGGTATATGACAACGGAACAACAGCAATTACAACCGATGATATTACCGTTAACGGCACAACAATGACTGTTACAAACAGAATTGGTGGCGTTGTGAAGGCAATTATTACCGATGCTAATGGTTGTAAGAATCCACCAGCAACACCAATAACGGTAACCATTGCTCCGTATGACGAGTTAAAAACAGCAACGGTGAGTATAACTAATGCAATCACTTGTGTTGCAGGAGAAAGTGTGAGTGTTACTGTGACCTCAACCTTAGGAGATGACACTAAATTTAGGTACATTAAAGGTGATATTCCACCAGCAGTCAATGATCCTGTTTGGAATACAGCAACATCGACCTTATTTACAAACTTATCAGTAGGAACACATCGTTTCTGGGTGAAACATATTGAAACAGGTTGTATGATTTCAGCGGTACATACGGTAAAAGACCCGAATACCTTTGTGATTAACACACCTGTCATCACCAATCCGGACTGTAAAGGAGGAACAGGTTCAGCGAACATAACGCTAACCGATGCTACTTATACAGGAGTTTATGAATACACCGTACAGTCAGGAACTACAACCTTACCGGTAGGAACAACGGTGGGAGGAGCAACAACGCAGAACATCTCTCTATCCAACCTATTGGCAGGAACATACACGATAACTGTAAGGCAACAAACCGCACCAACTTGTGACAAATCGTACGTATTCACAGTGGTTGAACCTGCTATCGCCTTGACGGCTTCTGTAACCACAGAGCCTATCACTTGCGTAGCTCCTAACACAGGTGTGATTGAAGTAATCAACGCTACGGGCGGTTGGGGAGATTATCGTTACCGAATTGGAACAGGAGCTTGGCAATCCAATCCGAGATTTACGGGCTTGGTAGCTGATACCTATAAAGTTGAAATCAGTGATAAGGCAGGTACAGGATGTGAAGAAACAATTTCAGCGACCGTAGTACTTACCAATCCAGTGCCACTGACAGCCACGATGACCATTGCTTCACAAAACTGTGTGGCAGGAAGTGGAGTAATGAGCGTAACAGTGAGCGGTGGAGCAGGAGAGGGCTACACGTTTGAACTGTTCAGAAATGGAAATTTCCATGCGGTGTTGAATACCACAACGGCAACCACTGTAATGTTTACAAACTTAGATGCGGGGGCATATCATGTGGAAGTATCTGATGTTTGGGGTTGCCAGACCATCACAACAGCAACGCTTTCAACAACCTTGCATACACCTATCACAAACGTTCATGCAATGGTGATGAAAGAAATCACATGTAGTACACCAACAGGCGGAACCGTGTCCATCACCCACAGTGCAGGACATTCAACAAACATCCGTTATGCAGTGACTCCTCCAGGGGGAGGAGCAACTGTAACACAAATCAATAGCGGTTTGTTTACGAATTTACTTACTGCAGGAATTTATACGGTTGAGGTGTACGATATGGTTACGGGTTGTGCAACAGAGTCTGTTACCTTTGAACTAACACCAACAGTATCACCTACGTTTACAACTACGCGTAGCGATGTGAAGTGTAACGGAGGTGCTGATGGATGGTTCACGGTCGATGTGCCACAGACACAACAGCATTTGGACTACCAAGTGGTAGTAACAAGTACGGCGACAGGTTTCGTTACGCAAACCCGAACCGTAGCGAATGTGCCAACTTCTCTCTTGTTTAAAGATTTATCAGCAGGGGTTTACACCGTAGTGATGACCTCCGTAAGAGGTTGTGTTACTACAGATACAGTAACCATAGGCGAACCAACTGTAGTGGGGGTTACGGCGACAACAACGCCTTTTGCTTGTGACCCAAGTAACTTACCACAACCTGTGATTATCACAGCAGTAGGTAACGGTGGAACAGTACCGTACCATTACAGCATCGACGGAACAGATTTCACTAACACCTCAGGAGTGTTCACTACTACCGACACGGGAGTCACACAAACCATTACCGTGTACGTTAAAGATTTGCACGGATGTGCAACTACAACCACTGTAGCAGTGCAGCCATTCCCTGCTATCCAAGGCGTGTCGGTAGTGGGAACGAATCGCATTACCTGTGCGAATCCGGAGACCATAGCTGTAACCATCACAGGTGGAGCAAATCAAGGGTATACGGTCGAAGGAAATCGTATTTCGGGAGTAGGAGTGGTGTCACCAACCACGAGAACCATAATAGCAGGTTCTTCAACAACCACTTTTGAGATTACCGAGGTGGGTATGTACGAATTTAAAATAATAGATAATCATACAGGATGTTATACTGTGACTACATATACCGTACATCCGTATAATAACATTGAAATCAAGGTTTCACCAAAAGTAAATACATCTTGTTATGGAGCTTCTGACGGAGTTATTACGTTAGAAACAACAGGTTATTTAGGTAGTTATGTGTATCGAGTAATTGATGATGCTACTTCATTGATGGTAGCTTCAGGAACGGCCACGACAACTATGGCAAGTTTGCCTCACCGTGTGGATATTGGTGGATTGCCGACAGGTATGTATAAAGTAGAATTGACAGAAAATGGAATACCATTCTGTACGGTAACCTCAACGTTGGTATCCGTATCGGGCCCTACAAGAGCCTTGACAGCAACGGCAACCATCATAGCACCATTAACTTGTGAAGGAAACAACGCTGTAATAGATGTCCAAGCTCAATATGGATGGGGTAACTACGAATATCAATTGTGGATGAATGGAATTCCTCACCCAACGTACGGTACTTATACTACCACCTCAACTTTCGTAGGTTTAGGAGTAGGAAACTATGAAGTGAAAGTACGCGACATGGGAGGTTGTGAACTTACAGCATCTGCAACGGCAACCATGACCACTATTACAATCGCTCCACCAGTGCCAATAACACTTAATTTGACTTCGAGCGTGACTCAGGTGTCTTGTTACGGTGATAAATCAGCCAGTATCACAGCTGTAAGTGTCATGGGAGGAAGTGGTAACTACAAGTATGTGTTGATTTCAACTATTGGAACTGAAGTCTATGAATCTGGAGCTCAGGATAGTCCAACGTTCACTAATTTAGGAGCAGGAGTCTACCAAGTGAAAGTAATAGACGGATGGGGTTGTGACCAAGTTTCAACCGTACATATCACTATCACCGAACCAACTCCAGTACGTTTGAATGCTACTATTACCAAAGGATTGACTTGTTTAACAAATGCAGAAATTACTTTGGTTGCATCAGGAGGTTCAGGTACTGGATACACATTCAACACATCGCCAACAGGAACGTTTACAGCGGCTGACGTGTTATCAGTGCCAATGGGAACATATACCTATTATGCGAAAGATAGTAACGGATGTTTGTCTGAAGTTTCAAATACGATTGAGATATTACCAATAGAACCGCTTACATTGACTGTAGATGCTACCGATGCATATGTGAAATGTAATGGAGAGAGTACAGCAGAGATTAGAGCGACTGCCCAAGGCGGTTTAGGAAACTATCAGTATGAACTTAAAGGTACCTTAGCTGATGGAAGTGTCGTTACACGTACAACTCTTGACGGAATTTTTGTAGGTTTAGCTACAGGAACTTATCAAGTTACGCTGAAGAGTGACGATTGTGTAACCTCAACAATCCATCCGATAATCATCAACGAAGCTCCAGCTTTGGTTTGGGGAACAGCTACCAGCACCGATGAAACATGTTTTGGTGAGAATAATGGAACGATAAAAGTAATGGCTACAGGAGGAACAGGAAGCATTACTTACGCTATTTCGCCACGATTGGATAGAGCCGTGACAGCTGAATTTATTAATCAGCAGGAATACGCACCAGGCACTTATTTGGTAAGAGCAAGTGATGAAAATGGATGTTATGTTGATTTTGATGTAACTATCCAAGCAGCCACTCGTTTAACTGCTGTGTTGGATGTTGTAACACATGAGATTTGCTTCGGAGCAGCCGATGCAACAGCATCTATCACTATTTCGGGAGGTAAAGCACCTTACCATACAGCTTTCAATTCAAACGCAGTCTCTGCAACATGGACGCAAAGCAATGATGGTCGTGTGTACTATGACAACTTACCTGCCGGTGAAAATCAGGTCATTTTTGTTAAAGATGCCAATGGATGTAGTACTTATGTAGTCATTCCGAGCATCAATGCAGGAGTTGATTTGCAATTGTCGGCAACAGCTAAAGTAGAATGTGTTTCCGCAAATACAATTAGCAGTGAAGTAATTGTTTTAGTAAATTCGAACTATGCTTCGTTAGTAACTTATGCTCTTGATGGAGGTACACCACAGCGAAATAATATATTCACAAATGTTTCGTCAGGAACACACACCATTACTGTGGCTCATCCGAATGGATGTACGACTCAAACCACTGTATTTGTACCTCATTACGATCCATTGACCGTTGTGACAAGTACAACCCAAGTTTCCTGCAATGGAGAGAGTGATGCAAGTATCGTAATGCAAGTGACCGGAGGTTCAGCAAGTTACACCTATCGAATAGCACCGAACATAGGAACTTTTGACCTAACAACAGGAACCTTTAGAGGCTTACCAGCAGGAACTTATGAAGTGTCCGTACGTGATAATCAATTGGGTTGTGTACTAACTGAAATATTTACGTTTGCCGAGCCTGATGTGTTATACGTAGAAACAGGTTCTGTCACCGAAACGTGTTATCAAGTTAATGATGGACAGTTGTTCTTTGAAATCAAAGGCGGACGACCTCAATATGCTTATACGTTGACAGCTCCCGATGGTACGTTAGTGGAATCAGCAACAGGAATAGTACAAGGGCAAGTAATATCAAAAACAGGATTAGTTCCGGGAACATATCAATTGCTTTATTCCGACGATGCATCCTTGTGTACGAAAACAGCTACAATCCAAGTAGGCAAAGCACCAAATATTGAACCGATAAATTCAAAAGCTATCAAGGTTCAGTATCAGTGTCGTGAAAGTTGGGATAATACCTCAGTAAGTGAAAATTACATAGAGTTGTTCTTCGATAATACGATTTTGACAGCGAGCAACACATTCTATGCATTGAATAGTACCAATTTAGTAGACGCTGTACCATTTAGTGAGTTCATAGGTAACAAAGCAATCATACGAAATATTCCAGCGGGTAAAGATCAGTACTTCACTATTTTCTATAAAACGTGTACGTACACCATTCCTGTAGGTCAGTATTTCGATGTTGAAGAGTACGATCCGTTGATGTTGACAGATAAAACAGATCCTAAATCATTGAATACTATTAAGGTAGAAGCAACAGGAGGAAAAGCTCCTTACACTTACCGTTTCAATGGAATTATTAGTGACGACGGTAACGAATATCACATCATGCCAGCAGATAAAGGATATGTTACTCCTGACGGAAAAGTTATCAAGCAAATTGATGTTGAGGTGCTAGACGATTTAGGATGTACGAGAACACTGACCATTGAAAAAGAGTTTATCGACATCAAAATCCCGAACTATTTTACACCTAACGGAGATGGAAATAATGACGATTGGGGGCCAAATGATCCGAGAAGTTATCCGAATATGACCATTGCAATTTACGATCGATATGGTCGATTGATAGCTCAATTGGAAAAAGGACAACGCTGGGATGGAACTTACGAAGGTAAGCATCTACCAACGGGTGACTATTGGTACATTATCCGATTGAATGAGGATAAAGACGATAGTCGTGAATTCCTCGGAAATATGACTTTATTCAGATAAAAATAGAGGCTGACCAAAAAAACAGGTCAGCCTTTTTTATGATTCATTTGACAAATAACAATTTTACAAATAACAAAAAATAGGTTGTGTTATAAAAAGTATGATGGTAGTTTTGATTGTCAGGCTGAGCGTAGTCGAAGCCTCGTAATTACAGGGCTTCGACTACGCTCAGCCTGACAGAAATATCCACTTTATTAAAGGTATCATACTTTTTACAACACTTCCAAAAAATAATTCACAAATAGCAATTCATTACAAAGTAAAAATATGATATATTTGCAGCTGAAAAAACTATTAGATATGAGATACATTTACTTCGTATTGTTGATATTCATCAGCGTTTCGTGTCGAAAAGAACAGCTTGTTGTTGAGATTGATAATGATAGCAAAGTGGATATGTCACAGTCTATATTTAGTACGATTTTAGGTGGACAGCAACCCTATTCGGTATATTTACCTCCTCATTATGCTTCCAATACTACGAAAAAATACCCTGTATTGTACCTTTTGCATGGAATGAATCAAGATTATAAGCATTGGGTAACGTATGGTGATTTGAAAAATATTGTTGATAAGGCTATTTCCGAAGGGCTTCCAGAGGTGATAGTTATTTGTCCAAATGGATATAATTCACTCTACTACAACACAGAACAGATGCAATACGAAGATTTTTTTATGGAAGAATTTATCCCCGTTATCGAAAAAAAATATCGGATTTTAGACAATAAATCCAACAGACACATTGCAGGGCTTTCTATGGGAGGTTTTGGGGCTACTTATCTTGGATTTAAGCATCACAAGAAATTTGGAGGAGTTTATTCCATGAGTGGAGGCTTTTTATTAACAGCTATTCCTGTTATTCAATCAATTTTAGATGAGAAAAATTCTGAGGAATTGACAAAACTACCCCGCTATATAATGGAATGTGGTACAGAAGATACCTTAGTTATCCATTCAAACGATCTATTCCACCAGATGCTTACAAATAAAGGTATTTCACACGATTATATTCGTCGAAAAGGAAAACACAATTGGCAATTTTGGAAAGAATCGCTTCCAAAAGCCTTAGATTTTGTTTCTAAATAATAAGATAAAAACTAATAATTGATGAGTTATTTAATTAAACCTACAAACTATCGACCTTCACTTGATTTACAACAAACGGAATTAGGAATCCAGAAAATTAAAGATTTTTTTCAAGCCAACCTTTCGGCTGAACTGCGTCTTCGTAGAGTAACAGCACCCTTGTTTGTATTGCGAGGTACAGGGCTTAATGACGATTTGAACGGTGTGGAACGAGCTGTAAATTTCCCTATTAAAGATATGAATGAAGTTCGTGCCGAAGTGGTACATTCATTAGCAAAATGGAAAAGAGTAATGTTAGCCGATTACGGCATTGAACAAGGATACGGTATCTATACTGACATGAATGCGATTCGTGCCGATGAAGAACTTGGTAACTTGCATTCCCTGTACGTTGACCAATGGGACTGGGAGATGGTTATTTCCGAAGGACAACGCAACACCGATTTTTTGAGAAATATTGTTCGCAGAATTTATGCAACTTTACTACGTACGGAGTATTTAGTATGCGAAAGTTTTTCGAGTATAAAGCCTATTTTACCTCCTGAAATTCATTTTATTCACTCCGAAGAATTATTACAAAAATATCCAAATTTAACACCTAAAGAACGCGAAGCAGCTATTGCAAAGGAATACAAAGCTGTATTTATTATGGGTATTGGTAATAAATTGAGTCATGGCGAAAAACACGATGGTCGAGCTCCAGACTATGATGATTGGAGTACAATCGAAAACGGATTAGCCGGATTAAATGGTGACATTATTTTATGGAATCCTGTGTTGGAACTTCCGTTTGAAGTGTCCTCAATGGGAATTCGTGTGGATAAAGCTGCTCTGCTACATCAGTTGAAATTGGAAGGAAAAGAAGACCGATTGGAGCTTTATTTCCACAAACGATTGATTGAAGGTTCATTACCTTTTTCTATTGGAGGAGGTATTGGACAGTCGCGTCTATGTATGTTTTTGCTACATAAAGCTCATATTGGTGAAATTCAAGCAAGTATTTGGCCAGAATCTATGAGGGAAGAATGTTTGAAACACAATATTCCATTAATCTAAGTTTTGCTTGTCTCTACTCAGAGCCGTGAAGTTATGTTGCAAATATAGTTTCTTTGTTTTATAAATTTTCGATAGGAGTGGAGCCAATGTACAAAACACCATAAGAATCCGAATTATACAAAAACTTCGCCAAAGTTGTCTGCTCAAAAGCAATATATTGGCGAAGTTTTTTGAATAAACTCTTTCCTAAAACGGGATATCTTCATCATTTGGGATTTGCGGAGGTGTTCCAAAAGCCTGTTCCACGGACGGAAGTTTTGATGTGTCAATATCATTTATTCGTGAACTTATTTCCTGAGGAATTCCTCCTCCAAACGTATCGAAATCATCTAAATTGTCGAACTTACCAAATTGACCTAAGAATTTTAAGCGTATGTTTTCCAATCCTCCATTGCGGTGTTTAGCTACAATAAACTCCCCTTGATCTTTGGTTGAGGACTGTGCCTCATCGTCCCATTCCATGATTTTATAATATTCAGGTCGATAGATAAAAGATACAATATCAGCATCTTGCTCAATAGCTCCCGATTCACGTAAATCCGAAAGTTGTGGACGCTTATGTCCAGGACGAGCCTCCACATTTCTCGATAATTGAGACAGAGCAATCACAGGAATGTCCAATTCCTTAGCTAATGCTTTTAGGTTTCGTGAGATTGTCGAAATTTCTTGTTCACGATTCCCGACACCTTTAGAGCCTCCACCTGCGGTCATCAGCTGTAAATAGTCAATGATAATCAATTTGATACCATATTGTGACGACAAACGACGTGCTTTCGCTCGTAAATCGAAAATCGAAATGGACGGTGTATCATCAATATACAAAGGAGCTTTTTCCAGATCTTTCACACGCGTACTCAATACATGCCACTCGTGAGGCTCTAATTTTCCTGTACGTAATTTTTCTGACGGAAGGCTTGTCTCCGAAGATATTAAACGTGTGATTAGCTGTACCGACGACATTTCTAACGAGAAGAACGCTACGGGAATACCTTGACCAACAGCAATGTTTCGAGCCATCGACAGAGTAAGTGCTGTTTTTCCCATCCCCGGACGGGCGGCTACGATAATTAAATCACTCGCCTGCCAACCTGATGTAAGTTGATCCAATTTAGTAAATCCCGAAGGGATGCCACTAAATCCATCAGTTTTGTTTGATATATCTTGGATTTTTTTTAATGCTTTGATTACCAACTCTTCCGCTGATTCGCTCGACCGTTTTAAATTCCCTTGAGCTACTTCATAAAGTTTAGACTCTGCCGAATCCAACAAATCAAAAACATCGGTGGTTTCATCATACGCCTCCTCAATAATTTCTGATGATATTTGAATCAACCTACGTTGGATGAATTTCTGCATGATAATTCGTGCGTGAAACTCAATATGTGCCGAAGAAGACACTCGTTGTGTCAATTGGATTAGGTAATATTCTCCCCCTACAGCCTCCAGATTACCATTTTTACGCAACTGCTCCACTACTGTTAATAAGTCAATGGGTTCCGATTGTTGAAAAAGGTCGTAAATAGCTTGGTAAATAAATTGATGTTGTTTTTTGTAGAAAACATCAGGTGTGAGTTTGTCAATAACGTCATCTACTCCTTTTTTGTCAATCATCATAGCACCGAGTACAACTTGCTCAATACTAATGTCTTGTGGAGGGATTTTTCCACGTTCTAAATTAATGATTGAAGAAGAAACAGGTGAAGTTTCTTGTATGGTTGTATATGGTTGTAAATCTTTCATAGTGCGAAATTAGAAAAAAAAACAATTCAAAGAAGAGAGATCTATGAACATCGTTTGTTAATAAGCTGTTGATAAAGTTTGAAAAGCTTCATTAAAAAAAGGTAAGTATTGATTATCAACACTTACCTTTTTTGTTATTTTTAAATAGATTTGTATCCCTATTCTTTGAAAACCCCCATATTCAAGTACTTATCCATTCTTTTTTGAACAAGTTTGTCTGTTGGTAACTTTTTCAGTTCGTTGTAGGTTTCTAAAATAACTTTGCGAACAGCCAAAAAGGTAGTTTCTCTATCGCGATGAGCTCCTCCCAATGGTTCTCTGATGATTTCATCGACCAATTTAAGTTTTTTCATGTCAGGAGCGGTTAACTTCAGAGCTTCGGCAGCTTCTTTTTTATATTCCCAACTTCTCCATAAAATGGAAGAACACGATTCAGGCGAAATTACTGAATACCAAGTGTTTTCAAGCATATACACACGGTCTCCAATCCCAATTCCCAAAGCACCTCCTGAGGCTCCCTCACCGATGATAAATACAATAACAGGTACTTTCAATCGTGACATTTCCAATATGTTACGGGCAATAGCCTCGCCCTGTCCTCTTTCTTCAGCTTCAATTCCAGGGAAAGCTCCAGGTGTGTCAACCAAACAAACAATGGGAATGCCAAATTTTTCAGCCGATTTCATCAAACGCAATGCTTTCCGATATCCTTCAGGATTTGCCATACCAAAATTTCGGTATTGTCGCATTTTTGTATTTACCCCTTTTTGTTGTCCTATGAACAAGAAACTTTGATCTTCGATTTTTCCAAATCCTCCTATCATTGCTTTATCGTCTTTTACAGTACGATCACCGTGAAGTTCTAAAAAGGAATCCCCACACAATGCATTGATATAATCAAGCGTGTAAGGTCTGTCCAGATGACGTGAAATCTGTACTCGTTGCCAAGGGGTTAAATTTCCGTATATTTCTTTTTTAACTTGGTTGAGTTTCTTTTCAATTTTTTTACAAGCATCCGTCATGTCCACATCGCTTTTGTCACCGATGATGGCACATTTCTCCATTTGCTCTTCTAATTCTTTGATTGGCAGTTCAAAATCTAAATACTCCATATCACTAGTCTATTTTGATTTATATTCAGACAAAAGTACAAATTTTTTGTATAGATAATTCGTTTTTTGAAAAAAATATTTTGTAAGCAAAGAAAATAACTTGATTTTCAGTGAAAAAATGTTGTCTAATGATAAAAAAATATTTTTTAAAACTCAACATAAATAAAAAAACTGCCCGAAGACAGTTTTTTAAAATCGTTAATTTAATCGGGTTTACTTGTTGTAAACAGATTCTTTCTTGAAGTGTTTCGCTAATAGATAGTAAACTACAGCACGATGCTTTGTTTTGTTGGATCTTCCGTAAGTTTCGATAACTGAATCAATAGCTTTGTCTAATTCAGGCCCGTCGCTTAATCCTAACTTTTTAATTAAAAAGTTTTGCTTCACGCGATCCAATTCCATTTGGTCAGAACCTGCAACAGTTGATGAATCCGCGTTGTAAATGGAAGGACCTAATCCTACGGTCACTTTTTTTAGAAAATCTAAATCGGGAGTAACTCCACACTTTTCTTTTAAATCTTTGGCGTAAACCTCAATAAGTTCGTCTCTTTTACTCATATCAATCAATGTTTATAAATTAAAGTGTGAAGTTAGTCTATTTTTTTAATACCTGAAAGTAGTTTAACAAAACTTTATCGTTTTCAGTGCGTGGTGTGTGTACTTCCAACAGGCGTGGTCGGTCTGATTTTTCAAATAAAATATGTAGTTTATTTGTTAAATCAGTGATATTGTCAGCTTGGTTATAGTCCCATTCGTACATTTTACAAAGATGCATGGCTGTAAGTTGATGTGGAGTTTCAAAATAAGTTTCGAAATGCTTATCGTTTTTGTCCCCAGGAAGAATTCTGAAAATGCCTCCTCCTTGGTTATTTATCAGAATGATACGAAAATTTTTCGGAACGTAGTGATTCCATAGCCCGTTACTATCGTAGAAGAAACTCAAATCTCCCGTAATCAACAGGGTCGGTCGCTGGCTTCCTATGGCAGCTCCGATGGCTGTTGAAGTACTTCCGTCAATACCACTCGTTCCCCGATTACAAAAAATTTGCCAAGAAGGGTTTAAGCGAAATAGCTGAGCATAGCGAACAGTAGAGCTATTACTTAATTGAACCATTTGATTATCAGGAATGTTTTCAAATATTTTTTTGTAAACCTTCAAGTCAGAATAAGGAATTTGATTAATATATTCCAGATGACGTTTGTGAATTTCCGTATTTACAGTAGTCCAACGTTTTTGATAATTCGATGAAATGGTTTTTAATTCCAGCGATATGTCCGTAAAAAATGAATTTATATCTGTTTTTAAATGATCGGTCAGACAAAAGTATGAATCATAACCTTTGTATCTATCAATATGATAATGAAATTTAGGCTGATATTTCCGGAGGAATTGTTTAATCTTTTTTGATACTACTAATCCACCAAAAGTAAGTAAAAAATCGGGTTGTAAATCTGCTTTTAGGGATTCATCTTTTTCCGTATAAGTTAGTAATTTATCAATATAGGGAATAAATTTTTCGTGATGTAAATTCGAGGTAGTTTCTGTTAAAACCAGAACAGAAGGGTCTTCGGCCAATTTTTCTATATATCTATTTTCTAATTCGTTTGGCGATAAAACTCCAACCAATACCATTTTCTTTTTTGACTGATTCCACGCCTGTATGAAATTTTTGTTCTGAGCGGGTGTTGTACTATAAATACGTTCTCTCTCCGAAAAATTCTCGAAAGGAAAAATTTCGTTGGTGGTTGTATAGAGAGGCTCTTCAAAAGGAGCGTTGATATGTACAGGCAATCGTTCTGCAATCGCAGTATTCAAAGCTCGGTTCAGTTCATAGATGTTACTCGCATCACTATGTTGTTTATCCGATAAATTAGCGTTATAGCCACTGTGGTTCATCAATACGTTCTGTTGGCGTATGGTTTGCCCGTCACCAATATCAATTTTGTCTGAAGGTCGGTCAGCAGAAATTACTACCATAGGAATGTTGCTGTAAAAAGCCTCACTTACAGCAGGATAATAATTCAATAAAGCCGATCCTGAAGTACAAACTACTGCTACAGGATGTTTTTTCTGTTGAGCAATTCCCAATGCAAAAAACGCAGCACAACGTTCATCAACAATGCTGTAACACGTGAAAAAAGGATCGTTGGAAAAGCCAATAGTCAGAGGCGCATTACGTGAACCTGGTGAGATGACTATGTGCTGTATGTTTTTCGTCTTACATGCTTGGATGATATGTTGTGCAAGTTTGATAGCGGGTAATTTCATTATTTTTTTGATATTGTTTTTTATTCGACAATCGTATGGTGATTTCTTTCTTTAGAGGTATGAAGCTGTTGATTTTCCTTATATGATTTTATCTTCGGTTTCTTCATCAATAGAAAATAGAAACAAGTGATAAACCAACTCAGCCAAAATAAGTAGAACCCAAAATGAAATTTCTGTTTCATTACCTTGTGCATTGTGGTTGTGAAGTCCTGATAAGTCAAGTAGACACCCGCCACACCCAAGGCAAACAATAAGGCAACTACAATTTTCATTCCCCAAAAGCCGATCAGTTTTCGCAAGAGGTAAAGTAACAAAATGATAGCCAAATGCACAGCAAAAATCAGTAAAGCAGTTTTCCACCATGTTTTGAAAACGAGATATTCTCTGTATTTCAAGCTGATTCCTACGCGTCCAAGGAAAGACATTTGTGAAATAAGAATCCCTGAAACAAGGCTACTTATAGCTTGAAAGAGCGTCAGTATGATAGCATTTTTCATTCGTAAATCATAAATATGTTAATCACTTAGCTACTTTCCATCCTTCTTGTTCACTGAATTTCAGTTTGAATTTTCGAGAGATAAAATCTGATTTTGGGGTTGAATCATCTCCAAAGTAGTAAAATGGAGTTTTTTCTTTATCTAAAAATACGGTACAAACAGCATTTTTCTCTGATTTTTTCTCAATCACAACTTCCTTACTTTCATTGAGTTTGTATAGAATAGTTTTAACCAACGTATGGTTTCTGTTCTGTTGTACTACATAGGGCAATGCTTTTTTTGTTAAGTTTGTTGTTACCACAAAAATGGAGTCTTTTGTAAACCATTTTTTTCGGGTTTTTTCGTTGTTGATTTCAATCAATCCTTCTTCTTGTAACTTTTCTAAAGAGGTGAGTAGTTCCCGCTGTTTTTTCGAGTCAATCCGTTGTTTTGAAGTGTCAAATTTACCTTGCTCAAAAATAGGGTGCTGTTCCAAATGATCAATAATCAGTTCCTGAGCGTCTTTTGCAGTCAATTCTCCTTTTGGAGTACAAGAAAAAAGCCATAAAAAACAGAAAGGCAGTAAGATAAATGTTTTCATATATTTATAATTTTTAAGTTTTCGTACGTAGGATAATTTTTTTGTATAAAGGACGCACAAAGGTATGAAAAAATCAAGTAATGTGCAATATCTTTTCAAGCCAATACTATTCTTTTCTGTTGTCTGTTTTTTTGCTTGACATCGACTTATTTATGATTCGTAAAATCAGTATAATTTTTTGATATTCAAAAATATATAAGTAAGATTACACATATAATAACTAAAATAATTTGTCTCGAATAGATGAAAAATTAACAAACTTCAGAAAAAGAATACATATGAAAAACTAAATTAAAGAAGATATCTTTAAAAAAGAATCTGAAAAACTTTGAAAATCAATTGTTTATAAAATAAAGCTTTTGTTACTAAAAAAAACTTAAAAATTTTAACAACTACATATGGTGGTATATTCCTCAAAATGTATATATTTGCCGATTGAAGAAAAAAAGAATTAGTAATTAATATTTAAAATGCAAAACAAGGGACTTATTAAACTATTTGCACTGTTGTTCGGACTTGTGAGCGTGTATCAGCTTTCATTTACGTTTGTGGCGAATAGGGTAGAGAACAAGGCTAAAGCATTTGCTGAGGCAAAGGTGTTAAGTTCAGAAACGGACTATGTTTCTAAACGCGAAAGAGTTGAATCTCAGTATTTAGACTCTATGTTAGGACAATCGGTGTATAACATCGGTGTGACGAAATACACCTACGGTGAAGTCAAAGAAAAAGAGCTCAACAGAGGTCTTGACTTGAAAGGAGGTATTAACGTAATCCTGCAAATTTCTGTAAAAGACATCTTAAAAGGGTTGGCGAACAATTCAAAAGACCCTATTTTTAACAAATCATTAGCTGAGGCTGATGAGCTTTTGGTAAAAACAGACCGCACTTATTTGGATTTGTTTTTTGAGGCATACCAAAATAATGGTGGAAAATTGGCATCTCCTGAGGTTTTCGCTAATAAAGCGTTGAGCGATGAGATAAACATACAAATGCCTGATAATGAAGTTCGTCCAATAATTAAACGCAAAGTGGATGAGTCTATCACTTCAGCTTTTGAGGTATTGCGTAAACGTATCGACAAGTTTGGAGTTTCACAACCTAATATTCAACGTTTAGGAACTTCGGGGCGTATTCTGATTGAGCTTCCAGGAGCCAAAGATGTTACCCGTGTTAAAACTTTGTTACAAAGTACAGCTCAACTGGAGTTTTGGGAAACATTTAAAAACGTAGAGGTATTTCCTTATTTAGAGGCTTTAAACCAACAGTTGGTAGCAACTATCAAACCACAGGCTACGGAAACCACTTCTGCGATTGACTCACTACTTACTGATGTTAAGAAAGACTCTGTAAATCAAGTCAATCCTTTGTTTGATTTACTGAAACCTGTACCTACTTACGAGGGTTCTCCAGTGCTATTCGGTGCAAGTATTAAGGATACAGCAAAAGTAAATAGTTATTTAAAATCAACAGACGCAAAACGTTTGTTGCCACCAAATTTACAATTCGTAAAATTCGTTTGGGGAAAACCAGCTAAAAATACGGATGTGATTGAGTTATATGCTCTGAAAGGTAACCGAGACAATGTAGCATCCTTGACAGGAAACGTAATTACAGATGCTTCTCAAACCTTTGATATGAGAAACCAACCTGCGGTATCTATGCAGATGGATGGTAAAGGTGCGAGAATATGGGAAAACCTTACTGATAAAGCATTTAAGGAACAAGGAAATATAGCTATTGTGTTGGATGACATAGTTTATTCAGCACCAGGAGTTACTAATGGAGCTATTGCGGGTGGTCGTTCTGAAATCACAGGAAATTTCACTTTAAACGAAGCAATTGACTTGGCTAACGTACTTCGTGCAGGTAAATTACCTGCTGGAGCTGACATCGTTCAATCGGAAGTAGTTGGGCCATCTTTGGGACAAGAGGCTATTGATAGCGGGTTTAATTCGTTTTTGATTGCTACTATTTTTATCTTTGCTTGGATGATTTTCTATTACGGAAGAGCAGGGGTTTATGCAGATATTGCATTGATTTTGAATATCTTATTAGTTTTTGGCGTATTAGCAAGTTTAGGGGCTGTATTGACTCTTCCTGGGATTGCGGGTATCGTATTGACTATCGGTATGGCTATCGATGCGAATGTGTTGATTTTTGAACGTGCAAAAGAAGAGTTGGCTAAAGGGAAAGGAGTAGCACAAGCTGTTCAAGACGGTTTCAATAATGCTCTTTCTTCCATTTTAGATGCGAATATTACAACAGGATTGACTGCTATTATCTTATTATTCTTTGGAAGTGGCCCTATCCAAGGTTTCGCTACTACTTTACTAATAGGTATTATCACTTCGTTGTTCACGGCTATTTTTATCACACGTATTTTGATTGAATATAGCTTAGAGAAAAAACATGATCTTACTTTCTCTACAAATTTGACTAAAAACTTATTCAAAAACGTAAATATCAATTTTATAGGAAAACGTAAAATAGGATATATTGTTTCTGGAATAGCTGTTTTGGTAAGTATCATATCTTTATCTACACGAGGATTGAATCAAGGTATTGATTTCGTAGGAGGTAGAACCTACCAGATTCGTTTTGAACACCCAGTTGTAGCTTCGGAGGTGGCTGCCGAATTACAGCAGTACTTAGGAACTACTGAAGTAAAAACATTTGGTGCAGCAAATCAGATTAAGGTTTCTACAAAATATAAGGTAGAGGAAGAAAGCACTCAGGTAGATAATGAAATTCAAGAATTGCTTCACAAAGGATTGCAAAAATTTTTACCAGCAGGATATAGCTACGAAGAGTTTTCGAATGCAGAGACCGATGCTATTGGTATCGTTCAGTCAATGAAAGTAGGACCAACAATAGCAGAAGACATTAAGAGTAGTGCTTACTGGTCAGTTATTGGTTCACTAATTGTGATTGCTCTCTACATCCTATTCCGATTCAGAAGATGGCAATTCTCTGTGGGTACAGTAGTGTCATCTGCACACGACGTGATTTTGGTATTAGGTATTTTCTCATTGACATATAGTTTTATGCCATTCAATATGGAGATTGACCAAGCCTTCATTGCAGCCATCTTGACTGTGGTAGGATATTCGCTCAATGACACGGTGATTATCTATGACCGTATACGTGAGTATATGAAAGAGCCTAATTTTACCAAAGAGAAAATCAATGTAGCACTTAACAGTACACTTAGCCGTACGTTAAACACCTCTATTACTACTTTGGCAGTATTGGTAACTATCTTTATCTTTGGTGGGGAATCCTTGCGTGGATTTATGTTCGCTATGATTGTAGGTGTACTTGTAGGTACTTATTCTTCACTATTCATAGCAGCACCTATGATTTACGATACTTTGGAAAAAGATTTTGATAAGAAAAATACAAGCGAAAGCTAATATATTTTTTGAGGTTATTACAAAAAAGGAGCTATAAATTGTTTATAGTTCCTTTTTTTATTACCTTTGTAGGTGTGTTGTGCAGTCTATTGATAGTGTTAAGAGTTATTTTATAACAAATGTTATAAAATAAAAGCGTGTTTGAAAGAAAATATTCCGGATTTTTGATTAAATCGGTGCTGTATTTTTGTTTTAGATTGAACTCGTCTTGACTTTTTATTTTGCTTAAATTACTATCTCAAAGCACTTTGCCAAAGTTTTTAAGACTTTGGCAAAGTGCCAAAAATATGAAAATCATTAAGTTAAATCTCTTGCATAAATCTTTTTATGGATTTTTAACGAAAGAATCATTATATTTAATTTTATTTACTTTTTAATGATTATTTTTTTAAAATAAGTAGAGATAGATTCATTATAATAGGAACTCAAAAATAATAAAGTGATGAAAAAGATTTTATTTTTAGCATCTATATGGTTGATGATCATCGGATGTAGTGGTAGTAAAATTGAGGATGATCCTGAAGGAGTCATCATAAGTAATGGAAAAATTGTTGATATGGGAAATCCTGCATCGGACGGTTGTGGTTGGCTCATAGAAATTAATGGGATATATTTTGCTATGGATGGTTTTGATAATCAGTTTCAAACCAATGGATTACATGTAAAAGTAAGTTATCTTCATACCAAGTTTCACTACTTATGTGGACGAGGAGGAAAACCTTTTAGCGTCATAAAAATCATCAGAATGGACAAAATGTAGCTGCTTTTTGAAAATAAGTTACTTTTTTCTTCATAATTCAAAAATATAGTCTATATTTGCACCTTGAATTAATAACTGAGGTCGAGAACCTCTAAAAATTAAACTTTTATGCCAGTAAAAATTAGATTACAAAGACACGGAAAAAAAGGAAAACCATTTTATTGGGTGGTTGCTGCTGATTCACGTGCAAAAAGAGATGGTAAATTCCTTGAAAAAATTGGAACTTACAATCCTGTATCAAACCCTGCTCAAATCGACTTAAACGTTGATGCTGCGGTAAAATGGTTAAAAAACGGAGCTCAACCTACTGACACAGCTCGAAGAATCCTTTCTTACAAAGGAGCTTTGTTGAAATATCACTTGTTGGGAGGTGTTGCCAAAGGAGCTTTAACATTAGAGCAAGTTGAGGCTAAATTCAACGCTTGGTTGGAAGAAAAATCAGGAAAAATTACTTCTAAAGAAGAAAAATTAGCGAAAGACAAAGCAGAGGCAAAAGCTAAGTCTTTGGCAGCTGAAAAAGAGGTAAGTGAAAAGCGTAAAAATGCTGCCGTAGCTGAGGCTCAAGTAGAAGAAAACGCTGAAACACCTGAAAACAACGAAACTGAGGCATAATTATGACTTTGAAAGATTGCTTCTATGTAGGAACAATTGTATCAAAATTCAGTTTTAAAGGCGAAGTTTTAGTCAAATTAGACTCAGACGACCCTGAATTGTATGAAAATTTGGAATCAGTTTTTATTGCCTTAGGTAATAATCTGGTTCCTTTTTTTGTTGAGAAATGTTCCTTGCATAAAACAGACTTACTGCGTATCAAATTTGAAGATGTTTCAAGTGAGGCAGATGCTGATGCTTTAATGAAATCAAAACTTTATTTACCATTGTCTTTCTTGCCAAAATTGACAGGGAATAAGTTTTATTTTCACGAAATTATAGGCTTCACGATGGAGGATGTGAATTATGGTTACGTTGGAAAAATTGTCGGCGTGAATGACATTACTTCACAAGCTCTGTTTGAGGTCGAAAATGACGGAAAGGAATTACTTATCCCCATGAACGATGAATTTATCGAAAAGGTGGATAGACAGCACAAAAAAATCATCGTCAAAACCCCTGAAGGCTTGATTGATTTATATATGGAGTAAATCTTCTCTACAAAAGCAATACAATATGCTTTCTATTATTTCAACGCTTCATACACAATGCGTTGAATCTTTGGACGGATGTTTTCTTTGATTAGTAGATTATTTTCAGCTGTTGGGAATGTCCTGTTCGATAGAAATACGATAATCACCTCATTCTCAGGATCTGCCCAAGCATATGTTCCGGTGAAACCTGTATGTCCAAAGCTCGACATTGGTACGCATCCACAAGTAGGGCCTTCTCCTTCGAGTTGTGGCTTATCAAAACCGAGTCCTCTTCGGTTTTTTTCGCTACAAAATGTACATGTATTGAACAAAGTGAGTGCTTGAGGTTGTAAAAACCAAGTGCCTCCATAGTAGCCATTTTGTAAAAATAGTTGCATCATTTTGGCTACATCGTCTGCTGTACCAAAAAGTCCCGCGTGTCCTCCCACTCCGCCGAGCATAGCGGCACCTTGATCGTGTACGTAGCCTCGGATTTCTTGATGACGAAAATATGTATCTACTTCAGAAGGTGCTATGCTTCCCAACGAAAAACGTTTCAAAGGAAAATAGGTCAGACGATAAGCTCCCATTTTTGCATAAAAATGTTCATCAATTACTTGGTCTAACGTTTTTTTATAGGTTTCTTCAATATATTTTTTAAAATAGTAATAAGGTAAATCACTGTACAAATAGCGTTTTTTCTTAATTAAATCGCTACTGTCGATGCGTTGATACATTATGTTGACATACTCGGATTTCATAAATAAATCTTTTGCTACTTGCACGTTGTAATCCTTTGTTTTTTGGGTGCTATACCACTCTGATAATGGTTTTTTATCGGGGTCGAGTGTTTGTATGTAAAAAGGAATCCAGGACTGAAATTGGGCGTAATGAGACAATACGTCCAAAATTTTCATTTTCCCTTTGTTGGTGTTCTTTAAATAGGGTAATATATCTGAAAATGTACCATTTACATTGAATTTGTCTTCTGAATACATTTTCATCAATTGTGGTACGGTTACTAAGATTTTGGTCAGTGAAGCTAAATCATAAATGGTGTTGTCGGTAACTTTATTTTTATCGTTGTAGTCCAAAGTTCCGAAATTTTTACGGTAGATAATTTTTCCTTGTTTGGCAACTAAAATTTGCATTCCGGGAGCCATTCTTTTCGACAATACCTCTTTTGCCACACTGTCAATGCGATTCAGTTTAGTTGAGCTAATTCCGACACTTTCAGGTAATCCATAGGATAATCTTCCTATTTTTGGAGTTTGTATAGATGTGTTTACAGGTAGGAGTGGATGTGCGGATACTGGAAGCACCCCCTGTCCTTCAATGGCACCGAAAATTAACTGAGCTGTTTTCTCTTGTGCTACTTTGTGATTTTGATAGGAAACGATAATTGCTTCAATGTTTGAAATGTCTTTGACATCCAACAATGCATATGGGCGAGTGAATATGGATAAAATCACTTTCTTCTTCTTAGCGATATTTTCTAACCACAATAGCTCGTCTTTGGTGAATTGGTAAGCATCCCATGGAGTTCGATTCGGACGGTGTAGCCCTATGATAACGGTTTCAAAGGATGCGATATCTTTTTGTAATTGTTCTATCGATTTGGGTTCAATAAGAGAGATATCGGTATATTTTTGAAGCGTTGTGTAAAATGTCCACCCACTGTCGTTTCCAAATTTGACGTAAGCAATTTTTTTGTCTACATCCTTGATTGGTAGAGTTTTATTGTTATTTTTAGCTACTGTTAAGGCGTTTTCAAAAATCTGTTCAGTAAGCAAATCATCCTCCAAGCTATGTAAATTATCGTATATGGTCTTTTCATCCAATGGGGTGAATGAGGTTAATCCTACTTTGTATTTTGCCATTAAAATTTTCTTTACTGAATATGCTAAACGCTCCTCAGTAATCCGATTTTGCTGATAGGCTTTTTTCATAGCTTCAAAACCTACCGCCATATTTTCAGGCATTAGCAAAATATCATTTCCTGCCAAAAAAGCTGCTACTTCTACTTCTCCCACAGGCATATATTCTGCTACTCCCTTCATACCTAAAGCGTCGGTGAAAATTAGGCCTTGGAATCCCATTTTATTCTTCAAAAGCTCGGTAATGATGGTATAGGATAGGGAGGAGGGTAGTCCTTTTTTGGGTTCCAAAGCAGGAATATTTAGATGTCCAACCATTACACTTGCTACTCCACTATCCACCAATTTGCGAAATGGATAAAGGTCTATGCTGTCAATACGGTGAGCTGAAAATTCAATGAGCGGAAGGGTTTTATGTGAATCTTTGGCTGTGTCGCCATGTCCTGGGAAATGCTTGGCACTGCCTAACACACCCGCCGATTGCATTCCATGGGTAAAAGCAATCCCTTTGATAGCTACATTTTCTTTATCTTCACCGAAAGCACGATTTCCAATAATTGGGTTAGCAGGGTTCGTATTCACATCAATATCAGGTGCAAAATTGAATTGCATCCCCATGTGTCTGCAGTGTTGCCCGATGCGGAAAGCGGCTTTTTCGATAAGTTTTTCGTCTTTTACAGCTCCCATAGTCATATTCCACGGGTAGGCATAGGTAGAATCTAAACGCATCGCCAGTCCCCATTCGGCATCCATTGCCATAAAAAGTGGTACTTTTGATAGGGATTGATACTCATTATTAAGTTTTGCTTGTCTTTTTGGCCCTCCTTTGGAAAAAATTATTCCTCCAATGTGATATTTTTTGATAAAATCTTTTACCACTTCGGTATTTCGGGTGTTAATTTGACTTGAAAATACGGAAACCATAAATAACTGACCGATACGTTCCTCCAGTGTCATCTTTGCGTAGGTTTCTTCTACCCATTTTTTCTGATTTTCAGCATCTTCTGCTAATAATGGATTGGGGGTCTGAGCTTTACTTATTGCAAAAAAAAGGGAGGTTAATGCAAGTATGTATTTTTTCATTATAAATATGTTTTCTACTTTAAAAAATTATCTGTTTAAAAAATTAAGTGTCTTAGAAAATGATGTTAGCTTGGGAATATTCTAAACACTTTCTACTGTTTTTGATTCCCTACTTGGAAAGAAAAATGACATTGGTCGCTGTTTGAATCGTATCCAAACGGATTTGGTTAGGTTTTTAAGTTCAAACACAGGGATTTCTCTTGAACGCAAGGCGATGAACAGTGAAAGTGAGAAACTCACTATAAAATTTCCAAATCCAATAATGAATACTCCTGCAATTGACCATAGCAATAGCTCTAAACCTATGTCAAAGTTTGCACCAAATAAGCCCAATGCTAAATTTCCACTGGCGAAAGTAATGTGTCGGATGTCTAAATCTAGGCCTAAAAAGGTACCTATTACTCCTGTACACCCCATAAAAAATCCGAACCATATGTTGGAAACCACTCCGGGCCATTTCTTTTTCATCCAATTGGAAATTTTAATCATTCGTTGTTTGCCTAAAATGGTTTTCAAGACAGGATGTTCTGACAATCGGTAGTAAAAATTATTGAAATTATTTACACTGGCTACATTTCCCGCAATAATTCCAGAAAGAAATAGAAATACTCCTGCAATACAAGCGTGTAAAAAAACGGGTGTTTGTCGGAAATCAAGCTCGGCTAATAATTTATCATGTTTACTTTCTGCCAAGTTATATCCATCCAACAAGAAAGTAAGCCCCCAAATAAGTAGTAACGTCATTGGGAAAGCCGCCAGTACATTTCCTGCAAAGGCTACGAATTGCGAACGGAACAAACGAGCAAACAAGGCCGAAAATTCTGAATAGCGTTTATTTTTCTCTTTCGTGTCTTTGGACTCTAAATTTTCTAAAGTTCGAGCAATTGTTGATGCCGTCATTGCAGGTTGCTTAGTTGCTAAAGTTGCCCCTATTAAATAGATGACTACAAATCCGATGGCATAATTCAAACTATAATTCAAGGCATGGATAAACTCACTTGATTCCGTTTTTGAAAGTGCTAACTTAACTAAACACATGAAACTCACAATAATACCTCCCCAAAAAGCGGTGTTGAACATCAAAAAATATTCCTTTGCATTCGAGGTTATGTAATGTTCTCCCGTTTTGCCTGTATAATTCGTAATTTCATAGGTGATATTATACACGCTATCGTCAATTAATTTGCTGATATTGTTCTTTTTAGAATTAACACGTACCAAACTCAAGTAAAATTCAATGCTTTTTCGTTTTTTCTCTTCTTCACCGCTGATAAACAAGAAATTATATAACTTCCGGATACGACGTACCTGTTGACGAATGAGCAAAAGAGTTTGATTTACATTGAATGAAACCCCATATTTAGAAGTGTTGTTTACAGCTTTTTCTACGAAATCCTCACACTGCTTTACTAAGATGTCCAGTTGTTTGAGATCTAAATGATGATCCTCTAAACTTAAATAAGGCTTGTCTTGGGTCATTATAGTCCGATGCAAAGCGTTAAGTTCATCGTCCAAAGCAATAAATGGACTTTCCAAAGAGGAATACTCGGGAACCATCCGCATTACATCCGTCTGTAGAGCAAAACCACCCATACGCTGGGAAAGAATCATAATTGCTAGAAGGATTTCCTTGGTGACTCTTCGGTTTTTTGTGTCATCATAAAAGGTTGATAAAGAAAGTATTTCTAAAAATTCAAACCAATTGTCCATAGGAATAGCACTCAACCAATTTGTGTCGGAAGATTTGTAAAACAATTGGTTTAGGACGTACTGAATACTGTTGTTCAAAGGCTGATCGGGAATCAATTTATGCCACACACGGCGTCGAAGTTCTTTGAAAAATGAGGTGCTACTGAGTAATCCTGCATCGGTTAGGAGTATGGTCTTTTTTTTATCTGAGAAGACAGAAACGAGTTTTGCTTTCAAAAAATGGGCTTTTTCTTTATCATTTCGTATTTCAGAAAGCAATTCAGTCAAATCAATTGTTGTTTTTTTATTGTACTGCTGACGATAGTAGTCCACCAAATCAAAAATAAAGTCGATATCTTCACTCGTAGTAGCGTTAATATGTTTTTCAAAAATAGCGTAGATTGAGGTATGACTTTTTCTTAGTGTAAGCATATAAAATATTTTAGTGGCAAAGATATAAAAAAGCGATATATTGCAAAAAAAAGATTTGTCATAAAAAACCTATTTTCAATGTTTTTATGCTATTTTTGGATGTGTTTTATTGAGTTTTTTACATAAATTCATTTCTTTTCGACTCATGAGATTAGATAATGATGAAGATTTTAAAAAATAAATTTGAGTTCATTATTTATTTTCATATTTTGTACTTTTGTCCTGAAACATAGTAAGCGAAAGCTTAGTATGTGGAACCAAAAATTCAATGCTGTGGATACTTTACCAAAAATCAATTCTCACATACTTTGCTGAAAATTTCTAAATTCGCTACGCTCAGGTAGTATAGATTTTCTAGGCTACATTCATTGATTTTTTTAACGGCACATATTCCGCAGTGCGGACTTTGTCTTTAAAGCCGATGAAAAGTGGTCAAAATGCTGAAAATCAGTGTTTAACCATTAAGAAAATATATGTAATTAAGTACTGAACTCAAAAGATAAATTTGGAAGTTTTTTTACTTGTTTTGAAATTGATATTTGGTATGGCTAATTTATCGTTCAAAGTAAAACTTCATTGAGAATGACTTATTCTAAGATTTCAGCCTTTAATATTCATAGATATTTGGCTAAATGTTTATGCGAATAAATCATTCTCAATTCAAAAAAAATAACAATATTATCAAACGAATAATTGATACATAACCTGTTTACCATACAGATTTGATATCTGATTAAATAAGCAACTTAGTAAAACTTTTTCATAAAAGTGTTATTTACGCTTCAGAAATCGTTTATGATTACTTGGTTCTCCGTTTGTGTATTCTTGTAAAATCAAAATGTTATCCGAATCAGAAAATTCATATCGAAATTCATATACCGAAGCAGAAACTTTAAAACCAGAGCCAGGGTTTAACACGTAGAGTCTATCTCCCTTTGTATAATAATATTCTACTCTTTGATTACTTTCTCCTGTTTCTCGGTCTACCCGAAGATGTTCCCCAATTTTTGTGTATTCACTATAAAAGGTAGTAGTAAGAACTTCCTCAAATGTTTTAGAATTTATTACAGCCCATTTCCCAAAGAAACGGCTATCCCGTTGTTGAGCTTTAAAATAATCAGCCGTCATATGTTCATCTTCCGAACAAGCGAATACACCCAATAATGCGAATATAAAACAAAACTTTTTCATAAAAGTGTTATTTACGTTTCAAAAACTCTTTGTAATTACTTAGTTCTCCGTTTACATATAGTTGTAGAATCAAGATATTATCCGAATCAGAAAACTCATATCGAAATTCATTTACCGAAGCGGAAACTTTAAAACCAGAGCCAGGGTTTAACACATAGAGTCTATCTCCTTTTGTATAATAATATTCTATTCTTTTATTTTTTTCTCCTGTCTCTCGATATATATGAATCAACTCTCCATTCTCCGAATATTCAGGATAGACAGTGGTCATTACTTCTTCTAAGGTGTTTATATCTACGTCATTCCATTTCCCAAAGAAACGGCTGTCTCGCTGTTGGGCTTTAAAATAATCAGCTGTCATATCTTTATCTTCCGAACAGGAGAATACACCTAACAATGCGAATATAAAACAAAACTTTTTCATGAAAGTGTTATTTACGTTTCAAAAAGTCTTTGTAATTACTCAGTTCTCCGTTTGTATATCGTTGTAAAATCAAAATATTATCCGAATCAGAAAACTCATATCGAAATTCATTTACCGAAGCGGAAACTTTAAAACCAGAGCCAGGGTTTAATACATAGAGTCTATCTCCTTTTGTATAATAATATTCTACTCTTTTATTTTTTTCTCCTGTTTCTCGATATATATGAATCAACTCTCCATTCTCCGAGTATTCAGGATAGACAGTGGTCATTACTTCTTCTAAGGTGTTTATGTCTACGTCATTCCATTTTCCAAAGAAACGGCTATCCCGTTGTTGAGCTTTAAAATAATCAGCCGTCATATTTTCATCTTCCGAACAGGAGAATACACCCAATAATGCGAGTATAAAATAAAACTTTTTCATGAAAGTGTTATTTACGTTTGAAAAATTCTCCTTTATCGCCTTTTCGATACTCCTCTAATGTTTGAATGATTAAAATATTATTGTCATCAGAGAATTTATACTTATATTCACTTACCGAAGCGGAAACTTTAAAACCAGCACCTGGGTGTAATACATACAATGTATTCTCCTTTGTGTAATAATATCTCTTTCTTTCATCTTTTTCTCCTGTTTCTCGGTCTATCAAATCAAACACCCCTTCTTCGGTATATTCACTATAAAAGGATGTTATTTTCTCCTCTAAGGTATTAGGATTTACAGCCTTCCATTTCCCAAAGAAACGGCTGTCTCTTTTTTGAGATTTAAAATAATCAGCCGTCATATGTTCATCTTCCGAACAAGCGAATACGCCTAACAATGCGAATAAAAAATAAAACTTTTTCATAAAAGTATTATTTACGTTTCAGAAATCGTTTATAATTACTTAGTTCTCCGTTTGTGTATTCTTGTAAAACCAAAATGTTATCCGAATCAGAAAATTCATATCGAAATTCATATACCGAAGCGGAAACTTTAAAACCAGAGCCAGGGTTTAATACATAGAGTCTATCTCCTTTTGTATAATAATATTCCACACTTTTATCTTTTTCTTCAGTGTCTCTATGTATGAGAAAAAGTTCCCCAATCTTTGTATATTCACTATAAAACGTAACAGTGACAATTTCCTCAAATGTTTTAGAATTTATTACTGCCCATTTCCCAAAGAAACGGCTGTCTCGCTGTTGGGCTTTAAAATGTTCAGGGGTCATATCTTTATCTTCCGAACAAGCGAATACACCCAATAATGCGAATAAAAAATAAAGTTTTTTCATAAAAGTATTATTTACGTTTGAAAAATTCTTTGTAACTACTTAGTTCTCCGTTTGTATAGTCTTGTAAAACCAAAATGTTATCCGAATCAGAAAATTCATATCGAAATTCATATACCGAAGCAGAAACTTTAAAGCCAGAGCCAGGGTTTAACACATAGAGTCTATCTCCTTTTGTATAATAATATTCCACCCTTTTATTTTTTTCTCCTGTCTCTTGATATATGCGAAGAAGTTCCCCAATTTCTGTATATTCTCTATAAAACGTAGTAGAGACAACTTCCTCAAATGTTTCAGAATTAACGTATATCCATTTCCCAAAGAAACGGCTGTCTCTTTTTTGAGATTTAAAATAATCAGCCGTCATATCTTTATCTTCCGAACAAGCGAATACACCTAACAATGCGAATATAAAACAAAACTTCTTCATCGTACCTCTCGTATTAAATAAGTGTTACAATCCGTAAAAAGACCACTGGGTGTTACCAAAGGGCTATACCAACTGGATACATTCACACCGTATGCTTTTTTGGAACACCACCAAACCAAGGTTGTGCAAGTAAAACGTCTTGGAGCAGCCCATTTGGCAGTTGCAAACTCATACCATTTTACGTATTCTTTTCCTAAATGATGTCTTGCTTCATCGGCTAAAGCATCTGTGTTTGTCATTCGAGTTACTTCTCGGTACAATCCACTTCTAAAACCACGCCATCTCCAAACCCAGCAGGTTTTTATTGAACAAGAAGTTTTTAGCAAAATAGCTGATAATGTCAAAGCTATTGCCTTTAATTGAATTTTGGTAGTAAATCGAATCATGTTGTTTTTATTAAAATTATCCGTAAGCAAAGGTATACGGTTTATTCCAATAAAACTATTCTAATTTAGAATAATTCCATTAAAATTTAAAATAATTATAAAAATAACTTTTTATTTCATTATTTTTTTCGTATCTTCGTACAAACCTAAAAAATGACACTATGAATTACTTAACTAAAATCAAAAAAATCCGATTGGAGAAAAAAATATCCCAAGAAGATATTGCTTTTCAATTAGGTATTTCCCAATCAGCCTATGCTAAAATTGAGACAGGAAAACAAAAACTTTCAGCTGAACAACTTATTAAAATTTCTAAAATTCTTTCCATTGACTTAAAAGAGCTTAGTGATTCGTCTTCTTAACCCATATTTACGCATTGGGTTAGGGCAACGTATGAAATATTATCTTTAGAGTTACTATCCTTCAAACCACATAGGAACATAGATTTTACGCTGTGTCTCTATGTGGTTTTAGATTTAATTTACAGTGACTCTATTTCTGTTTTTTTACAAGTTTTTAGAGTTGAAAACTATTCAAATATATGCATTAATGATTGATAATAAGTAAATTTTGTCATGCTTTGTGTTAGTTTAATATTTAAAAACTGACAAAAAGTCATTTTTTATCCAATGGTATATAACTTGACAATAATTGAGTGAATCTAAAAAATGTAAACGATGAATTTTAACAACTATACCATTAAATCGCAGGAGGCTATTCAAAGAGCCCAGCAAATTGCTCAAGGTTATGGGCATCAAGATTTGCAAATTGAACATATTTTCAAAGGAATTGAAGAGGTAGATAATAATGTACTTCCGTTTCTCTTGAAAAAACTGAATGTAAACGTAAGTATGCTGAATCAAAACGTTCAAAAAGCATTGGATTCTTACGCTAAAGTCAGTGGAGGTAGTATGTCGCTATCGCGTGAAAGTGCCGAAATGTTGAACAAAGCGAGTAATATCGTCAAGGAAATGAACGACGAGTACGTTTCTGTGGAGCATTTGTTATTAGCAATTTTAAAAACAAAAAATAAATTATCACAAGCTATTAAAGATCAAGGTATTACGGAAAAAGAATTAGAGAAGGCTATTCTCGAACTCCGCAAAGGAGAGCGTGTGACTTCAGCTTCTGCCGAAGAAACCTACAATTCGCTGAATAAATATGCTAAAAACCTAAATCAATTAGCCGATAGTGGAAAACTCGATCCTGTGATTGGTCGAGATGAGGAGATACGCCGTGTGCTACAAATCCTTTCGCGAAGAACCAAAAATAACCCTATGTTAGTCGGTGAGCCTGGAGTTGGGAAAACGGCTATCGCCGAAGGTTTGGCTCATCGTATAGTACAAGGTGATGTTCCTGAAAACCTGAAAGATAAGATTATTTTTTCTTTAGATATGGGAGCCTTGATTGCAGGAGCCAAATACAAAGGAGAATTTGAAGAAAGGCTCAAGTCGGTTGTGAAAGAAGTAACAACTTCCGATGGCAATATCATTTTGTTTATTGACGAAATCCATACTTTAGTAGGTGCTGGAGGAGGCGAGGGAGCTATGGATGCTGCCAATATTTTGAAACCTGCCTTGGCACGAGGCGAACTCAGAGCCATCGGAGCTACGACTTTGGATGAATATCAAAAATATTTTGAGAAAGATAAAGCCTTAGAGCGTCGTTTCCAGAAAGTTATGGTAGAAGAACCTGATACGGAAAGTGCTATTTCTATCCTCCGAGGGATTAAAGAAAAGTATGAAACCCACCATAAAGTACGTATCAAAGACGAGGCTATAATCGCAGCGGTAGAACTCTCAGAACGATATATCACCAACCGTTTTCTGCCAGATAAGGCAATAGACCTCATGGACGAGGCTGCGTCCAAATTGCGTATGGAAATCAATTCTAAACCTGAAGAGTTAGATGTCTTGGATAGAAAAATTATGCAATTAGAAATTGAAATTGAAGCAATTAAGCGTGAAAATGACGTCGAAAAACTTCAATCTCTCAATGCAGATTTAGCAAATTTTAAAGAAGAACGCAACCATATTTTTGCACAATGGCAAAGCGAAAAAACCTTAGTAGATGAGGTTCAAAAGGCAAAAACCAACATTGAAAATTACAAATTGGAAGCAGAGAAAGCCGAACGTGAAGGCAATTACGGAAAAGTAGCCGAACTTCGCTATGGTAAGATAAAAGAAGAACAGGACAAACTTGAAACTCTGCAAAAAGAGCTGGACAACCAAAAGGATAAAGCCCTTGTTAAAGAAGAAGTTACTCGCGAAAACATTTCAGAAGTCATCGCTAAATGGACGGGCATTCCTGTAACCAAAATGATGCAAGGAGAACGTGAAAAATTACTCCATTTGGAAGAAGAACTTCACAAACGTGTGGTTGGTCAGGAAGAGGCTATCGAAGTGGTTTCTGATGCCATTCGCCGAAGTCGTGCAGGTTTACAAGATGTTAAAAAACCGATTGGATCATTCCTTTTCTTAGGGACAACAGGAATCGGAAAAACCGAACTTGCAAAAGCTCTTGCTGAATATTTGTTCGATGATGAAAATGCTATGACCCGAATTGATATGAGCGAATACCAAGAGCGTCACTCTGTTAGCCGATTGATAGGAGCTCCTCCAGGATATGTGGGATATGACGAAGGAGGTCAACTCACTGAAGCTGTACGACGAAGACCTTATTCGGTAGTGCTGTTGGACGAAATTGAAAAAGCACATCCTGATACCTTCAACATTCTATTGCAAGTACTGGATGAGGGACGATTGACCGACAACAAAGGACGTACTGCCGATTTCAAAAATACCATCATCATCATGACTTCCAATATTGGTAGTCATCTGATTCAGGAAAGTTTTGAAAAACATAGCAAGGATATTGAAAAGGCTACTGAATTGGCTAAAAATGCTGTTTTACAGTTGCTTAAACAAAGCGTACGTCCCGAGTTTATTAATCGTATTGATGATATCGTAATGTTCACACCTCTTTCAAAGGCAAATATTAAAGAAATTGTGCAATTGCAATTCCGAAATATCATCAGGCTCGTTGCACGTGAAAATATCGTGCTAGATGCTACCCCTGAAGCAATTGATTACTTAGCTGAAAAGGGTTATGACCCTGAGTTTGGAGCAAGACCCGTAAAACGCGTATTACAAAAAGAACTGCTCAACAAACTTTCAAAAGAAATTTTACAGGGAAATATTACCACCAACAGCGTGATACTTGTAGATTCTTTCAATAGTCAATTGGTTTTTAGGAATATAAAATAAACCAGTGAGGTTATCCGAAAAGTCAGTATTTGTAAAATTTTGTCATTCCAACAAAAGGGAAAATCTTTAAAAGAAGCACAACTTATAAGGATTTATCCCTTCTCAGAATGATATTACTCTGACTTTTCGGATGCCTCTATTTTCATTTATTCGATAAAAGTTATACCTTTGCTACATCGAAAAAATAATTAAATGAAAATCAGTATTCGGCAAGATTTGTATTGGTCTTTTTCCTATTTTTTAATTATTATAGGATTCGGGACTTTCATGCGATTAACACATGCAGTGCCTGATTTATTTAGTTATAATTATCGATATGTTCTACATACACACTCGCATATCGCCATTTTGGGATGGATTTACACAACCCTTACAGCCCTACTTAGCTACTCATTTATTCCCCTTGAAAAAGCTAAGCAACATCGTCGTATTTTTTATCTGACACAAATCTCTCTATTGGGGATGCTTTTCAGTTTCCCTTTCCAAGGATACGGAGCTATTTCGATTTCATTTAGTGTCTTGTTCCTTCTATTTTCATATTACTACAGTTATTTTTTCCTTAAAAATTCAAATACACAAGAGCATAAGCAGTTGATTTCATACCGGTTTGTACGAATGGGTATTTTCTATTTAATTCTTTCAAGCGTAGGTATTTGGATGATTCCTGTAGCGATTGCAACCACTGGAAAAGATTCAAACCTGTATCAAGCATCCATTTTCTTTTTCTTAGATTTTCAATATAATGGCTGGGTTTTGACAACCCTGATGGGACTTTTTCTTAAAAAAAATCATACTGATAGAATTACATCTCCTTGGATTAATAAAATTTTCTATGGCTTTCAAATTGGTGTTTTTGGAGCAATAGCTGTTTCATACATAAGTATTTTTGATAGTATTTTCTTACATCTTATTGCTACAATTAGTTCCCTAGTTTGGATGCTTTCGATAGGAGCTGTCATCTATTTCTACATACAGAAATATCCCTTTAAAAATGTTTTAAGCAACGGGTTTGTCTTTTTGTTTATTACTAAGGTTTGTATGATGTTTTTCGCTTCTATTCCTTATTTCAAAGAGATTATTTTTTACAATAATGACTTTATAATGAGTTATTTGCACTTTAATTTCTTAGGAGTTGTCAATTTTGGGTTGTTATATCTTTTGAAAGAAAATAATCTTTTGAATTTGAGTAGAATATCAATACTTGTATACATTGCAGGATTTCTCACTACTGAGTTTTTAATTGCTTACAAAGGTATTTGTCTTTGGTTAGGTTGGGCTTTTTTTGAAAATTACTTTCTTTTACTGAGTTTGGCAAGTGGTATTTTCTTAATTTGTGTAAGCGAATGGTTGTTCAGGATAAACCGAAATTAGCTTCTAAATATTGTTATAACTAACTCTTTGTGAAAATATTAACTTTTTTTTAAGTATAACTTTTTTTTTCATGTAAATAAAAGGTCTTAATTTTGCCTAAATTAAACACACCAAGCACATGAAAAAAATATTTTTTTTACTACTGATGCTGAGTACTTTTAGTATAAGAGCTCAGCAGTCTTTTTCGGGGTTCAGAGTCAGCCCGTACGGAGGTATTTATTCAATTATCAATAACCCAGCTGAAGCTGTTGGTGGAATGCACAAAAAAGGAGTTAATCTTTTATCATTTGATGGAATTTTTTCCAATAATAAGGTGCCTTTATCACTCAGCGGTTTGTCTGATAGTTTTGAAAAATTTACAAAAACGGGAGAAGGTTCCGTGTTTTCTCACAATGACCTTGATGCGGATTTCAATCTAGACATACTTGGTCCTTCCGCTTTCTTTAATATAGGGAATAAAAATGCGATTGCTATTACCTCACGAGTTCGTGCCATTGCCGATGCAAGAGGAATAGATGCTAAAATCTTGGAATCTTATTTTTCTGACACAAATTTAATGGATTTAGCAGCTTATCCTTCTATTAAAATTGATAATCAGCATATTTTGGTAAATGCTTTCTCCGAAGTAGGAGTTTCATGGGGAAGTATTGTTTTTAGTAATGAAAAACATACAATCAAAGTTGGAGTTACCTTGAAAGCTATCCAAGGAATTATTAGTTCGCGTGCAGGTTTTGATGATTTTTCTGGAGCTATTAAATTGGAGCAAAAAAAGGATGATGTTATTCTAAACGTATCTGGTACAGGTGATTTTAGTATCAATAACGGAGGTATTAATATTTGGGGAGAAGATTCGGATTCTAAGTTTAGACTGCAATCAAGTGCTTCAACTTTTGTTTTTGATGCTGGATTTGCATACGAATACCGAAAAGAGCCTTGTCCAGATTGTGAAAAGACTCCTTACGACTTTAAGTTTGGATTAGCTTTCACCGATGCAGGAAGATTGAATTATACAACCACTGAAAATTCAAAAAAATACTCAATTAATTCGTCAGTAACGTCCGTAGCATTGAACTTAGACAATTTGCAACGTGATCTGGATAGAAGCAATTTGGTTAGCCAAACCTCATTAAAGGGGAAAACCTTTACTTCATCTCTTCCCGTGGCTTTGCGAATTTATGCGGATGCTCGTATTTTGCGAAAATTTTTCGTTGATTTTTCAGGGCAATTTGCTTCATCTGACAAGAAAGATAAAATCTACAACGCTGCCTACGCTAATAGCTTTGTACTAACACCTCGATACGAATCAAGATGGATAGGATTTTATTTACCCATAGCTAATACACAACAAGTAGGAACAACAATAGGTACAGGACTTCGTGTAGGGCCATTAGTAGTTGGTTCAAGTAGCATTATAAGTAATTTATTTTCAAACAATACCAAGGGAATCAATGTTTTTGCAGGTATAACTTACCAGTGGCATTAATTTTTTTGAGTTCAGTACTTAATTGATATATTTTTTAATGGTTCAACACTGATTTTTCAGTATTTTGGCCACTTTTCATCGGCATTGAAGATTTGGCGTTAGGAAAATCAACGAATAAAACAAAGTAAGCGAAAACTTGGAGCTTAGTATGTGGAAAATTTTCCATTGTTCGAAGCGACCGCAGAAAGCAGGTTTGGAAAAATTTGTCGGAAGCCGACTGCTTATTTTTTAATGCCCGTGCGGATCGCACTTTTGGTTCTTCTTCATCTAAGGAAAAGAACAGTGTGTGAAAATAAATAATGAACTCAAAAAAATAATTTTTAAGAATGAAAAATATAGGCTGTCCGATTTTTTATGGACAGCCTTCTTTTATAGACAATGTGGTAAAAATGGAGCTTAAAAACCTTGTAAATTATTGTTTTTTATAGATTATAAGAGTTATAGTGAAGCCTTTTTTATTATAACTTTTTATCTCCAAGAAGAAATTAACCTTGCATAGAGGGCTTCGTTTTGGGGCTAAAAGAACTTTATAAAGTGGTACTTATATTTTAAAAATCTATAAGTATAAGTTTTTTTAGCCATAAGGGTTCATCCGATAGTTTTAATAATAAAGAAGCTGTTGGAAAAGTCTCCAACAGCTTCCTTACTATTTCCTATTATCTAAACCCTACCGCCTATTTGGACAGAATACATCTTCCTTCTTCTGCACAATTCACAGAATTGGTCATGTTTGAGGTCGTCTATGAAAATAGGTTTATGTGTGGTAAAAGTTTCACCCTTCAAAAATAATCATCCAAGAGATACCAAATTTATCTTGGAAACTTCCGAAATAGCCAAAAAACTGCTCTTCCATAGGCATTTCTATTTCGCCCCCTTCGGAAAGTACGTGGAAAAGGTGGTCGGCTTCGGCTTTGCTATCTACGGCTATGCTCACATAGTTGTGATTGCCCGTAGTAAGTTTCTGCCCAAGCGATTCGAAAATGTCCGAACCCATTAGTTTATCGTTTTCGCCTATCGGAAGTTCGATGTACATCAAGCGGTTTTTCTCATTTTCAGCCACTTCCATTGGAGTTTCATCAGAGCGAACCATCATTGTAAAATCGCCTCCGAAAGCCTTTTTGTAAAAATTGAACGCCTCTTCGCAATTCCCGTTAAAATTCAAATACGGATTGATTCTTGTTGCCATTTTTATCGTTTTTAAATTATTCTGAGCAAAGATAGTCAGAACAAATCAAAAAAATATTGCTATAAGACATTTTTTAAGGATTACAAACTGCGAATAATCATTTTAAGATTTGAAAAAATATTATAAAAGCAAAACAAATATCTTTGGACATTACGAACTCTGTTCTATTTTTTTATTCGGATTGGGTCTATAGCCTTCTATCAGTTGATTATTTTCAAAGATAAAGGGTGCGGCTGTAGGTTGGTTCCATTCCACATCGTAACGGTTCATGAGGTAATCATTAAGTTCCGTTCGATTGTTGAATTTCAGTGCTTGATAAGGCTCTTGGAAAGATAATTTTTCAATGAAAATAAGTTTTCCATTTTCAGAAGGTACCAATACCCCGATATGCCCGATAAACAAATGATTGTCTTCGGTATCGAAAAATGAATGGAAAAATACCGAGATTAGAGAAGCCTTGGTTTTATCTTGATTGTGAAGAAAAGTAATGCCTCTATCTTTCCAATATTTCTGAACAATTTCCACATGTTTGGTTACTTCTTTACCTTCTACGGTTGGGATTTGAGCATAAAAAATTGTAAATTTCTCTCGTTGTTTTGCTGAAAATATTTCTTTATCACAATTATCAAGAGCATGTTCGTCTAAAAACAGATTTTTCTTGTTGTTGATTGTTTTTTTTGTATCAACGGTAAAAAAATCGGCAAACATATCAAACGAAGTGATACGACAATTGTAGCCAGGGAATACTGGATTTTTGGATTCCCATTGCATCTGTATACCTGCTTCGTTATATTCTGGTGCTAATTCATTGGAAATGACGAATCCTTTATCTACCATTCCTACATCAGTAACCGTTTGGTTAAAGGTATTTACATTTTCAAAAAAAGTATCTACTGCCAAAGGTGTAATTCCAGCCTTTAACATTGCCTCTTTTACTTCTTCTTGGCTGGCTTTATCTACCAAATTAGAATATTCTATACTGGAAATAAAAGGCTGTGGGACATTTTCTAATGCCGTCTGTGGGGTTTCGGTCTTGGGCGTGGTAGTTTTATTACAACTGCACAGTGCCGCTAAAGATAATGCAATAATCAATATATTTTTTTTCATCATGTTCTATTTTATTTGAAGCAAAGGTACGAAATAAAAAGCGTTCTTAACAAACACATATAAAATAAATGATTGGAAAAAATTCCAATCACTTCATAAATTTAAAAAAGTCCTTCCACTGACCAATATCTTTCGCCGGTATCATAATTTATGGTAAGAATGGTGGTGTTTTCAGGCAACTCATCTATTTTTTGTGCAATGGCTGCGAGAGATGCTCCTGTGGAAATTCCGGCTAAAATACCTTCTTCTTGGGCTAGTCTTTGGGTATAAACAAAGGCATTTTCTTTACTCACCTGAATGGTTCCATCTAAAATTTCAGTATTGAGAACTTTGGGTACAAAACCCGCACCAATGCCTTGTATAGGGTGTGCTCCTGGATTTCCTCCACTGAGAACTGGGGAAAGTTCTGGCTCCACAGCAAAAGATTTTAACTCAGAAAATTTCTGTTTTATAATCTCCGAAATTCCTGTAATATGTCCACCTGTGCCTACGCCCGTGATGAGGTAATCAATTCCCTCTGGAAAATCATTAAGAATTTCTTGAGCAGTTGTATTACGATGAATTTCAGGGTTAGAGGAGTTTTCAAACTGCTGTGGAATCCAAGTGTTTTCGTTTTGCTGTGCCAATTCCTGAGCTTTTTCAATGGCTCCTTTCATACCTAATTCTCTTGGTGTTAATACGATATTGGCACCATAGGCAGTCATAAGTTTTCTTCTTTCAACACTCATACTTTCAGGCATTACCAATGTTAAATGATAACCTTTTACTGCCGAAACCATAGCTAATCCTACTCCTGTATTCCCCGAAGTAGGTTCTATGATTTGGGTATTTCTATTGATTTTTCCTTCCTTTTCAGCGGTTTCTATCATTGCTAAAGCAATTCTATCTTTGATGCTTCCCCCTGGATTGCTTCGTTCTAATTTTATCCAAACATTATGTTTAGGAAAAATTTTACTCAATCTGACTACCGGCGTTTTCCCAATAGTTTCTAATACATTATTGAATTTCATATTCTGTATGATTTTAAATATTAAGAATGTTTTTTGTTATATTTTTTCCTTTTTACAGGAAAATTTATCGGTGTATCCATATCATTTAATAGGTTTATATGGAAAAATTAATCGGTTCGGGTGAATTTTCTTGGCTTCTGATGATGGTTTTGTCTTTATAATATACTAAACTATAAGGGAATATACTTTCTGTAATCCAAACATTTCCTCCGATGGTAGCCCCCTTACCAATGATGGTTTTTCCGCCCAAAATAGTAGCTCCTGCATAGATGGTTACTTCATCTTCTATGGTAGGATGCCTTTTGGTATTGGCAATGCTTTTAGATACAGCCAACGCCCCTAATGTTACATTCTGATAGATTTTTACACGATTTCCTATTTGAGTGGTCTCTCCTATTACAATTCCTGTGCCGTGATCAATAAAGAAATATTCTCCAATATTTGCCCCTGGATGAATATCTATTCCCGTTTTGCTATGGGCAAGCTCTGTCCAAATTCTTGGAATTAGTGGGATTTTTTGAAGGTGCAGCTGATTTGCAAATCTATAAATTGCGATAGCATAAAACCCTGGGTATGAAACTTTAATTTCCTCTATATGCGTGGCAGCAGGATCACTTTCCAAGAAAAATTGAGCGTCTTTTTCTAATGTTTCATAAATGCTAGGAATCTCATTAAAAAAAGTTTCGCATATCTGTGCGGTATTTTCTTGTTTTACATCGTTTATTATTTCTTTAAACTGATTTTTAAAACTGACAAATCGGCTTTCAATCTCCGTTTGAGAATCACATCTTTGAGGCTCTAAGAAAAATATAAACCGAAAAAAAGAATCTATAAATTGTTCTATTTTCTGTTTGTTTAAATCATATTTTCTATCACAATAACCTGTTTTTAAGTACTCTAAAAAATTGTTTTTCATAATATCAGATGTGAAATAAAAATGTTTTTTTTAACGAAAAGAATATTTATCCACGATTTTTTCAAACTAGGCTTCAACTTAAAAAACGCCCCAATTAAGGGGCGTTTTGTTATCATTTTATTTGTTTTAATCCCACTGATTATTCGTAGATACAGCGTATTTCCCACCGCCTGTAAAGGCTAATGCCAAAGCTCCGAAGAGGAACAATCCTGCAAGTTCTGCCACCCAACCGCCGTGCTGTGTGAGGGCAAAAAGGTTGTCGTATCCTAAGAACAGAATCATCAAACCTGTGGCTGCCAATACCAATGCCGAGATACGCGTACGGAAACCAATTACGATGAGGAGCGGTGCAATAATTTCTCCTACAAAAACACCATAGCTGATAAACGTTGGTAATCCTTTGGCTTCCAAGAGCGACTGAATGTATCCCAACGCTCCTGAATTCAGTAATTTATGGATTCCGTGTGGAATCATTAGCAATCCTACGGAAAGACGAAGAATTAAAAGTCCTAAATCTTTGTTTTGAAATATACTCATCGTAATTTAATTTTTATGGTAACTGCATTGGTACTTCCATCAATAGAATTTGTGAATCCTCAAGTGCTTCTAAATCAAATTCTGAAGTATCGTAAATTCCGTAACCGTCTCTTTGGTCTAATACTTGGTCGCCTATTTTTGCTTTTCCTTTGATAACGAATACATACACCCCATTACCTTCTTTATTTAGCTTGTATGTTTTTGAATTTCCTGCGGTAAAGTTCGCCATATTGAACCACGCATCTTGGTGAATCCATACACCAGCATCATCAGGGTTAGGGGATAGGATTTGTTGGAAATCGTTGATTTTCTTATCTTTTTCGATGTTGATTTGATCGTAACGAGGTTTAACTCCTTTTTGACGAGGAAGAACCCAAATTTGCAAGAATTTCACGGTTTCACCTTGGTTGCCGTTCATTTCGCTGTGCATAATTCCTGTTCCAGCACTCATTACTTGGATTTCTCCTTTACGGATGAGACCTTCATTACCCATACTATCGCCGTGTTTTAGGTCGCCCTCCAAAGGAATACTGATGATTTCCATATCTCGGTGTGGGTGTGTTCCGAAGCCCATCCCACCTTTTACGGTATCGTCATTTAATACACGAAGAACACCGAAGTTCATTCTCCGTGGTTTGCGTGTCCTCTGCTGTCTGCTTTATGATAAACTGCTTTCATTTGATTGTTATTTTTATTGTTTGAATTTGTTTTTTGTCCGAAACTGCAACTGCTCAAAAGTGCTGCACTTAAAAATAATAAAATTTTTCGCATCGATTTAATTTTTTAATACTTTGTTATTGATGATGCAAAGATACTACGGACATCCACCGCTAAACATTGATATAAATCAAGAAAGGATACTCTTTGAAACAACTTATCCTCTCAATATTCTAATGTATTGAAATATAAATAATTACCTATCTATTTTTAAAGAACAGAATTTATGTATAACAAGGCAAATGTAGAGGTTTTATTGATTATATGCAAGAGTTTGTTTTATTAAAAACAATTATTGTAACTTTGTATGTTCATAAAACTCTTTAGAGAAAAATCATCATAAATGAAATTTATTGATTTGTTTGCAGGTTTAGGAGGTTTTCATTTGGCATTGTCTAAATTGGGCCTCCTGTTTCCAAAGCGGCATTCCAGTTCAGTCCAAAATCCTTTCTGTTGATTCGTCCTCTTACAGAAAATCCTAATTTTTCATTTCCCCAAGGATCCTTGCTAATTCCTCCAAAATCTACTTCTAAATCTATCTCTTTGGTAATACCTTTTATAGTAAGGTTTCCTACCAAAGTGTACTCATCGTCCGATTTTTTGGTAAGAGAAGTTCCTTCGAATTTCATTTCTGGGAAGTTTTCTACATCGAAGAAATCGGCACTACGCAAGTGGTTGTCTCTGTCTTCGTTGTTGGTAAAAATAGAAGTAGTTTTTACCTGTGCATTTACTTTTGAAGTTGCAAAATCTTCGCCAAGAATTTCCACTGAAAAATCTTTGAAACTTCCTTTTACGTTAGAAATCATAAGGTGTTTTACCCTGAAATTCAATTCACTGTGAGCGGTATCTAATGACCATTTTACTGTTGACATATCTTGTTTATTTTTAAATTCGCTGCAAAGGTATGCGGTTTTTTCTACCCTGTCATTGATGTAAGTCAAGAAGTGATTTTTGCTTTTTACGATTGGTTAAAAGAAATTGTACTTAAGGGGTAAATGTAGTCACAACAAATAGTTTCTTCCTCATTTGGTTAATAATAAAAAACTACTGAAATTTGCACCTCAATATCCTTAGTACGTTGATATAGCCGATAAAAAAATATTCATTTATGAAAAATAACACCCTGCGAAAATTCCTTTTCTTGATGCTTGCGGTATTTTCATTATCTCCTTGGGTGTCTTCGCCCATTGCTTTGGCATTAGGAATTGCTTTTGCTTTTACACTGAAAACACCATTTCCACTGCCTAAAATCAATCCGGTTATTCATCGATTGTTAAAGTTTTCCATCATAGGATTAGGTTTTGGATTGCAACTCAATGAAGCACTCAAAGCAGGGCAAAACGGATTTTTGATTACCATTATGAGTATTGGTTTTGTACTGATACTAGGCGGATTGTTGAGTAAAATATTAAAACTCGATAAGATACTCAGCTACCTCATCGGTGTGGGGACGGCCATTTGTGGGGGTAGTGCCATTGCAGCTATTTCGCCCATTATTAAAGCCAATGGCAAGCAAATTTCGGTGGCTTTAGCGGTTATTTTTACGCTCAATTCCATTGCTCTTTTCATTTATCCTCCTGTGGGGCATTTGCTTGGACTGAGTCAGGAACAATTCGGGTTATGGTGTGCCATAGGGATTCACGATACGAGTTCGGTGGTGGGTGCCGCTAATAATTATGGCGAAGAAGCCCTAAAAATCGCTACAACGGTAAAATTAGCCCGAGCCCTTTGGATTATTCCGCTGAGTTTACTGACGATGTGGCTATTCAAGGGCAAAAGTAACCGAATAAAAATTCCTTGGTTTATAGGTGGTTTTGTGTTAGCCATATTGGTAAATACTTACCTTCCTATTCCCGAGGTGATTACAAATACCATTACCCTCACAGCAAAAGCAGGATTGCATCTTACGCTATTTCTTATAGGCAGTACACTCTCTTATGAAACCCTACGAAATGTAGGTGTAAAACCTCTGATTTTTTCCGTTTTACTATGGATAGGCATTAGTCTTTTAGGGCTTTTAATGGTGTATGAAATGATGTGAATATTCTGAGAAAACACGTAATCTATTCCTAAAAGAACTCCCAAATTAAGTTCTAAACCCCATAAAAACATAATAATTCTATGTTTCTATGGGGTATAGCTCTAAAGGTATTATTTTCCTTTCGTTTAACTTATATGTTAACAGCGATTATTTAAAATCAGCATCAGAAACGCCTTCATTTATCTTTACGCCAGAAGTCTTGAATTCAAAAGTCATTCCTGCAGATGAAACCGAAATCGCATATGGAACTTTTACTCCTTTCACTTCACGATAATCATCATAAATAACGATATTTTCAATTTTTTGACCTCCCATTTCAACTGTGGTTTTCTCTCCTACTTTAAGTCCTGAAACTACATCATAGTACAAATTCTTTTTATCTGTCAAAGCGATAACATAGGCATCAGCTCCATTAAATGATTCAATAGCAACTAATTTTATATTGTTATTGTTCAGCATATTAACTTCTGGGAAAACACCTGATTCCATTTGAGCTATTGCCACTTCGTCATCTGAAACCGGTATTTTTTGTCCTTGAGCCTCGACCGAAACTGTTTTACCATTAACGATTTGCTTTGACAAGGTCATACCCATTCCTGTGATAAGTTGTAAAAATTTATCAGTACCACTACGTTTGATTTCAAAATCAAGAGCAATTCCCTGCATCTCACCTTTCGCTTGGATAGCAATGGTTTTAACGCTTTGTGTCTTCCCTACAGATTTTAGATAATTTTCCAATACCGTTTTAGCCGTCACACCTGCTGGAATTTCCTTAGTATATACAGCTTTAGCTGTTGGATTACCTAACTTATCGAAGTAGTACACAGGAATTGACTTCCCGTTGAAAGTAATAGCTTCTAATTTGTCTGCAACTTCACTTCCTTTACTTACTACTGTGAAACGTAAATTGTTGTTTTTGAAATATTTATTAGCTACTCGTTTAATATCTTCTTTGGTAACGGCATTAATATTTGCTACATAATTTTTGTAGAAATCAGCAGGTAGGTTTTGCGTTTTGATGTTAATCGCGTATCGAGCTATAGTTTGTGGGTTTTCTGTTGCCATGATGAAGCTACCTAAATAGCTAGCTTTCGCTTGTGCAATAAGATCATCTGCAACTTCTTCATTACGAATACGTTGTATTTCTTTTAATATTTCAACAATAGCTTTGTCCAATACATCGTTTCCTACTTTAGTAGCACCTTCAAAATCTCCTCTTGTCCATTTATTGGCACCTACAGAAGTACTGGCTCCATAAGTAAATCCGTTTTTCTCACGCAAATTCATATTGATATAGCTTCCGAACCCTCCTCCTAAAATGTAATTAGCAATCAATACAGGAAAATAATCCTTGTCAGATATTTTCAAATCTACTAAATTGTTAAAGCGTATTTCAGATTGCACTGCATTTGGCAGATCTACAAAATTGATTTGGGTAAATTCCACATCCGAAGGAGTAGTAATAGGTTTTGGAGTAGATTTTCCTGGTTTCCATTTTTTGAAATATTTTGTAATCAAGTTCTTAGCTTCTTTGACCTTGATATTTCCTGAAACCACAATGTAGGCATTTGTAGGAACAAAGTGTTCTTTGTAGAAGGCTTTTACATCATCTAAGGTAATGCTGTTGATACTTTCTTCGGTAGAAAACTCCCCATAAGGGTGATTTTTACCATAAACTAACGCTCCTTGTACACGTCCTACGATAGATTCAGCACTATTTTCGCCAAACTTAATTCCTTGGAGTAATTTCGCCTTTTCTTTTTCAAATTCTTCTTGCGTGAAGTTTGGATTCAGAGCTGCATCAGCCATTAACTCCAACACACGTGGAAAATATTTTGACAACGAAGATGCATATCCTCCACCTGCTGATAATGAAATATTTGCTGCCAAAAAGTCTACTTCTTCATTGAAAGCATCTTTCGAAATAGAAGTGGTTCCATTACCCAACAAAGATGAAGTAAGGTCTGCTATTCCCATTTTATTCCCCTCAAGCACAGGCGGTTGGTCAATACTCAGACTTATACTGACACGTGGTAATTTATTGTTTTCAACCACCAAAAGGGTCATTCCATTTGATAGTTTGTAAGTATATGGAGTTCCTAAATTAATGACAGGAGTTTTTCCCGAAGTGGGTATTTTGGATCTGTCAATTTGAGCTGTTGCCATTGTTATTATTGATGCAAATATTAACGTTATAACAAATTTTATATTCGATTTCATACGTACTCTTTTTTCAATTATTGTTTTGCATTTTCTGGTAAATAGTCAAGATCTAAACGCTGATTAGCACTTAGATATTTTTTAGCCACACGCTGAATATCCTCACGAGTGATAGAACGATAAATATCTATTTGCTTATTAATCAGATTTGTATCTTTGTAGAAAGTGTAAAAATTCGCCAATGACAACGCAATTCCTTCCATGTTAGAATTGGTGCTCACAAAACGATTTTCAATTTGATTTTGTAGTTTTTCAAACTCACGTTGCGAGATAAGACCATTTTGTAATTTTTCAATTTCTTCATCCATTTCTTTTCCAACGGTTTCAAGAGAAATTCCAGCCATTGGCAAAGCCCCCATAATGTAGGTACCGTAATCCTCTTGTGAATCGGAAAAAGCTAATACTTGCAAAGCGCTTTTATTCTCATCTACCATCTTCTTGTAGAGACGAGAACTCTTTCCTCCTGTCAAAATAGAAGAAATAAGGTCTAAAACATACGCATCCTTTTCATTCATACCTGGCGTCCGATAAGCGTATATTTTTATTGGCAACTGAATATTAGGATCATAGTCTGTTACTTTAATTGTTTGATTAATAGGCTCTTCCTCAATTTTTGTGCGTACTATTTTATCACCTGTATTTGGAATAGAAGCAAAATAATCATGAATCCATTTTTTAGTTTGAGTTTTCTCAAAATCTCCCGCAACCACCAAAACAGCATTGTTTGGATTGTAAAATTTCTTTTTGAAGGCGATAAATTCTTCCAATTTTGCAGCATCTAAATGCTCAATTTGCCCGATAACAGACTCTCCATACGGATGTTTTTTAAATAAATGTGGATTGATTCCCGTTCTATACATAATTTTTCCGTAAGGAGCATTATCCAAACGTTGTTTCTTCTCTTCCTTAACCACCGAATTTTGCGTACTCACCCCAATTTCATTTATTACGGGATGTAATAAACGCTCTGATTCCATCCAAAGTCCTAATTCTAAATTGTTTGAAGGGAATATTTCATAGTAATAGGTTTTATCCTGTGTGGTGAAAGCATTGTTTTTTCCACCGTGTGAGGAAACGATATCGAACCATTTTCCTCGCTCAATATTCTCTGTTCCTTCAAACAAAAGGTGTTCAAAAAAATGGGCGAACCCTGTACGAGAACGATCCTCATCTTTCGCTCCTACGTGATACATCACCCCCACAGCCACCACAGGTGCTGAATTATCCTGATGTAAAATGACGTGCAATCCATTGGGCAGGTCATATTCTTCAAAGGCAACTTGTTGTGCCATAGCAAAACTTCCTGAAAGCATCATTGCTGTTACAAATAATTTGTTTTTCATATATGATAAAAGTAAAAATTTCTATGAATATTTAAGAATACGTGTTAAAAAATATATTTACTAACAAATCTTTCCTGTTAGTATCAGAATATTTCATTTTGTTACAAAATAATTTGTAAAATGATTACTAGTATGGTTAAGACTTTAAATTTGTTGGTAATATATCTCCGTTTCAAGCCTTAAATTGATATTAAAATCAGATGTAAAGATTTGTATCTTAGTTTTTTATGCCTTAAATTTTAAGTATACGATATTTTTACATTATAAAATTCGATGGATTTGCTCCACAATCGTATCTAATTTGAGTATATTACAGCTCCTAAAAAACAGATAAACAAGAATTTACAATGAATTTATAATATATTTTGCTTTGCTGACTGTTTCTTTAGCAGGGATTTTCGGGATACCATATTCATCAAAGGTCTGTAAGACTTCTTCTATTTTTTCCAACGCCTGAATGTTTCCCGATTTCTTAAATTCTTCACGGAGAATACGAACTTTTTCATAATTTTGGATACCTTCAATCATTCGTTCCATACGAATAGAACTTCGACCTAAGGGATAAGTTAAATAGGTGTCGCCTGCCGCCCAACTTACAAAACGACTATCAAGAAGGGGTTCAATTGTCCAACTATTCAATGCCCAGCGTAGGTATCCATCTAAGTTTTCTTTGGCTACAAACCAACCTAACCACTCACTTTCAGCAGGTTCACTGAACGTAAAAGTGTTTGGGTAAGGTTCAGTACAACATGTATAATAAGTAGAAATTTTACCTTGCTCTCTACGCTTGTTTTTTACATCGTCGGAGAATTTTTTCCATAGAGCTACACAATAGTCATCCAAATCGGCTTCAATTTCCTCATGCCAATCACCAGCAAAAGATACTTTGAAATTAGGATCAGCTTGTTTAATAACTTTCAGGGTTTCTAACATCACTTTCATAGGACGCTCATCCATAGAAATATACGTTTTTTCAAACCATCCCTTACCTTTTAAGTGTTTTGCAAAGGCGGTGAGCATAGCTCCCCAAACCTCGTTGTATTCAGGTTTTCCTGGTTGTGTTTCAATTTTTTGCACTTGGTTAGTAGCTTGATCAAAATACTGAAAAGACAACTTCCAAGGAACCATCGAATAGCAATTGATTTGTTTGGTTATTCCCATTTCGTGCATAAATTCGACCCATTTGTCGAACACCGCAAAATCAAAATGCCAAGAGCCATCTAGCTTTTTAAACCACGTAACCATGGAACCGAAAGCGTCGTAAGTTTGTCCTCCCCATGGCTTATGCATGATTGATGCTGTGATTGATTTCCCTCCCGCTTCCACATAGGGTTGCATCTCTATTCGCAATTTATCGAAATGCTCCTTACTCCATGGTCTTAGATTGTGATAACGAGATACTGCATACGGATTTTGCCACAAATCTAAATGAAAGTGCCAGTCTTTTGAGGCGGGTAAAACTCGGTCTAATATTTTTATTTCCAACGAAAGTTTTTGGAATACTTTTCCTTTATTTTTTACCGAAATAAATCCTTTGTAGCTTCCTGAGGCTGCATTTTGAGGCACTTGCACCTTTACCCAAATTCCTCGAGAGGTTTGTGCAGGGATGACCAATTTTTTAGCGTAGTGATCAATTGCATCTGCTACAAGAGTAGAATCAAAGTTAATTGCGGTACGATAACCACAGCCTCCTTTGCCATCCTTATTGAGTTCGTCCGTCATCACATAACGAATAAAATCAGCTGAAATATGTTCTTTTTTAAGGTTATTTTTAAGTTTCGTATGCTTAAAATCACTGATGTCAACTGAAATTTCAGCATCTTTGTTGGCATTAACTACTACAATTTGTCCCGAAATACGCTCTCCTTTCCAAGCGGTTAAAGTTTGAGCCAATTTTAAGTCCTTAGCTGGAGTTTCTTTTTTATAGCGGACATCCGTAGAACCCCAACCTGCAGTTGTTCCCTTGAAGTTTTTCCACTCCTGAGGGTTGGCTTTCACAGGATTTGGCAATTCTATAAAAGTTTCTTTCGGAAAAGGAACTTGTCCTGTAAGCTGTTTGGAGTGAGTAATACCTTGATTTTCTTGAGCTTTCATCGAAAGTATAAGAAATAACCACAGAAGAAAATAACATTTTTTCATCACCTTAAATAGTATGTTTAGATGTCCACAAAGATATAATTTTTCGCTGAATTTTCATAGTAATTTAAGGCTACTCAAAATACTAAAAATCAATGTCTCCGAAGTCGTCTTTATCATTTTCCAAAGCTTCCACTTTTTTACAATCCATCGGAATTTCAATATTTTGTGGTGCAGGGAACGGTGATTTAGACACATTCAAATCTTTGTCAGCATAGCATTTTTTCATGTAATTTCCCCAAATAGGCAACGCCATAGTTGCTCCTTGCCCATAGGTAATTCCTTTGAAGTGGACGGCTCGGTCTTCACCTCCAACCCAAACACCCGTGACCAAATTTGGCACCATGCCCATAAACCAACCATCACTGTTGTTTTGCGTAGTTCCTGTTTTCCCTGCTATTGGATTGGTAAAAGCATACGGATAGCCCGTAATTACGTTTTTATACATACTGTTATAAGAATCCGCTCCTTTGGTTCTCAATCTGGCACCTGAACCATACTGTGTAACTCCTTCCATAAGGTTAACAACAGCTCTGGCTACTTCGGCACTCACCACATCGCGTGTTTGAGGCGTATTTTCAAAAAGTACGGTTCCGTTTTTATCCTCAATACGCGTTACCAATGTGGGTTTCACATATACTCCTTCATTTGCAAAAGTTCCATAAGCTCCAACCATTTCATAAACCGTAATATCTGCTGTCCCTAATGCGATGGACGGCATCTCAGGAATTTCTGCTGAAATTCCCAATTCACGAGCCAAATTAATCACAGGAACTGGCCCAACTTTATCCATCAAGTTCACCGTAATGGAGTTAATTGAGTTTGCTAAGGCATACTTCAAAGTCATCATGTCACCTGAAAATTTTCCGTTAGAGTTTCGTGGGCACCAAGCAGTCAAGTTTTGATATTTCCCTGCTTCAATACATGTCTGAATATCAGGAAGTTCATGACAAGGTGAATAGTGTAACTGGTCAATGGCGGTTGCGTACACAAAGGGCTTGAAAGTAGATCCTGTTTGTCGAGCACCTTGAATCACTTGGTCGTATTGAAAATGTTTATAATTGATTCCTCCTACCCATGCTTTGATATGCCCAGTTTGAGGCTCCATTGACATCATTCCCGTTCGCAAAAAAGCTTTATAATACAAAATCGAATCTAAAGGTGTCATAATCGTATCTCGTTCACCTTGCCATGAGAAAACACGCATTTCGGTTTTTTCTTTGAACGATTGCTCTATTTCTTTTTCGGAATAGCCCAAAGATTTCATCTTTCTCCAACGCTCCGATTGTTTCATAGCTCTATTAATCAAGGAATTAAATTCATCTTTTGATACTTCTACAAACGGAAAGGTTTTGTTTTTCTTTGGATTGTTTTCAGCATCGAATACTTTTTGCAGTCGTTGCATGTGCTCTTCTACCGCCAATTCAGCATAGGTCTGCATTTTTGAATCAATGGTGGTGTAAACTTTCAAACCGTCCAAATAAAGATTATGTTTCGTTCCATCAGGTTTGGGATTTTGGTCTATCCATGTTTTCATAAATGAGCGTAAATACTCACGAAAGTAAGTTGCTATTCCTTCGTTATGACTTTCTGGAGTAAAGCGTAATTCCAAAGGCAATTTTTGCAATGAATCTTTTTCTTTCTGAGTGATATAATTATTTTTTGCCATTTGTGCCAAGACTACATTACGTCGGTTAGTAACCCCTACAGGATTTCGTACAGGATTGTAGAGCGATGAATTTTTGAACATTCCTACCAATACAGCACTCTCCTCTAAGCTCAGTTCCATAGGTTCTTTATCAAAGAAAATACGTGCTGCCGAACGTATTCCATCTGCTTGATATCCAAAGTCATATATATTAAAATACATTGTAAGAATCTCTTCCTTGGTATATTGTGTTTCCAAGCGAGTAGAAATTATCCACTCTTTGATTTTTTGGGTATATCGCTCCAAACCACGAGCCTTCGTACCGTGAAATAACTGTTTTGCAAGTTGTTGCGTGATTGTTGACGCTCCTCCTTTACTTCCGAGATAAGCAAAGGCACGAAGAGTTCCTCGCACATCAATTCCTGAATGGTCATAAAAACGCTCGTCTTCCGTAGCTATCAGAGCATCAACCAAATGTTTTGGCAAATCCTTATATCTTACAGGAGTTCGATTGTCATCCAAATAGAATTTTCCTAATGTTTTTCCGTCAGCGGTAACAATCTCTGTTGCCAAGTTTGTTTCTGGATTTTCCAATCGCTTGAAATCAGGCATCTCTCCTAAAAAACCCCATGAGCCAAAAGCAAAAAGTAGACACACAAACCCAATGCCTCCGAAAAATACCAACCAAAACAGTTTAACTAACTTGTTTTTACTTCCTTCTTTCGTTGTATTCTTTTTCATTATGTATTTTTGTAATATCTTGATAATTATATTTTTAAATAATAAATTCGAACATCAAATAAACTTTTTTCATTCCTTTTAAGCTAATGTCAAAATTTATCTAACAGTAGATTATCTTTCCTGAATATTTTCTATTTGCAATCCGACTTCGGTAATACCATTGAGCTGTTCCAAACCGTCTGTTTCTCCTATTTTTCGCATGGCTTGTTCTACCTTTATAGTATATGTTCCATTGGCTGAAAACACAAAGTTTTCTTTATACCACAACTTATTTTCCTTTACAGATGAATATCCATAACCTAACCATTTCCCTTCTGGGGTTGCCATTTCGTATTCCAAAGTGTCTATAATGAGCCTTCTGTCAGGCAATTCCATGTGAGTAATAAGAAATAAATTACTAAACTCATACTTTTCATTATTTCTCAGCATAATGAATATGTTTTTTTTAGCAATAGAATCGGAGTGTTGAAATTGAAACGACACAGGCGATGCCTTTTGCCAACCTTCTCCATCTGAAAGTGAAACATATTCGCTATATTCGATGTTTGACTGACAGCTACTCCACATCAGGACGGCCAAAAATAGGGTTAAAAATCTCATTATTTATTATTATCGGTGCTATTCTTATTAAAATGGTTCGATTTTCGTTTTGCATTTGGATTTTTTTCCTTCAAATGCTTTGGATTTTTTGAGTTTTTCTGATTTGCGATATTATTCTTCTGTTTGTCCTTCTCGTTTTCAATAGGAATATTGTGTTTTTGAGATTGGGGCTGTGTCTTCTTAATTTTTACCTGTTGATTTGTTTTTCGCTGCTCATTTTTATGTTGAACATTTGCATCTACCTGTTTTTCAGGAATCTCTACTTTACTTTCTGATTTTCCTGTTTCATTACCATTTTGGTTCCCTGCCTTGTTACTCTTGGAACGCTTGTCATTTTTCTTTTTCTTGCGTTTGGGTTTGTCGAATCGAGTAAGACTATCCTCGGTATTTTCCTTGATCATTGTCATTCCAATTCCAGAACCTATTCCATCTGCTTCGGCTGTGATGGCATAATCTTCTAATACGACATCTTTGTCACCTGCACCATTCTTGGCAATAATTTCTTTGACACTTTCTACCGACAATTTATGCCAATTTATAGGGTCTTCGTCATAAGAATACCACATCAAACGTTTGAAAATGTCTATTTTTTGACAACTTGCTTTCCCTTTTTCCGTATGTAATTTAGTTTCTGTACGAGGGAAATCCTGCAGAGCATCCACGTAGGAATCCAGCTCAAAATTGAGACAGCATTTCAACTTTCCACACTGTCCTGCTAATTTCTGTGGATTCAGTGAAAGTTGCTGATAACGAGCCGCTGAAGTGGTTACAGTTCTAAAATCAGTGAGCCATGTTGAGCAACACAGTTCACGCCCACATGAACCGATCCCTCCTAATCGAGCCGCTTCCTGACGGAAACCTATTTGTCGCATTTCAATGCGTACCGAAAAGGCTCGTGCCATATCCTTAATCAATTGACGGAAATCGACTCGACCTTCAGCTGTATAATAAAACGTAGCCTTAGAACCATCTCCTTGGAATTCTACATCTGAAATTTTCATTTCCAATCCTAAAGCAATCGCTAATTCTCGCGAGCGTTTTTGCACTTCAATCTCTTTATCCCGAGATTCTTGCCAAATATCAATATCTCGCTGATTTGCTTTTCGGTAGACTTTAGGAATTCCTTCTCCATTCCAATCGATTTTTCGCTTTTTCATTTGCAAACGAACCAATTCACCTGTGAGGGTAACCACTCCTACGTCATGTCCTGAACTGGCTTCCGTAGCAACTACATCACCTATTTGTAACGATAATTTCTCTGTATTTTTAAAGTATTCCTTACGGCTATTCTTAAAGCGGACTTCTACGCAGTCAAAAAAATCTTGTCCCCCTGGTAAGCGCACATTTGATAGCCAATCAAAGACAGCTAATTTTCCGCTATTGCAACCTCCAGAACTACATCCTCCACTGCATCCACCACCTTTTTTATTTTTTGTTGTGCAACTATTGCAACTCATTCTTTGTTATTTATTATATTGAAAAACAAGGTTTTGAATAGATATTGTTAGAAAATAACCTTGTCCGATTAGTATTTGTCTTTTAGTCATTTGCTATTTTATACGAATAGCTTCAATTTGCAAAAATACATTTTTTATTTTTACGTACTATAAAATATAACGGATTTTTTTCTAACAGAATTTCTTTCCTAACATGAAGAAGGCAAAATAAATACGGTTTAATTGATAATTACATCAACTTGTGAATTGTTAACAAAAAATAAAGTAAAGATTATAGGTCTTCTGTTTGAAATATAAAACTCATAATATCAATAATTTATATCTTATAATTATGAGATAAACTATTCAGATTGGATTGTTTTTTTATTTTCAATTCCTAAAATTTCACCTCATAAAATTCATAAAATACATGAACTAAATAGTCATAACAAATTTACAACCCTTAAAATGTTAAAAAAAAACTTTTTATTGTTATTATTAAGATAATATTTTATCTTTGCCATAGCTCTATTGTGGAGTACAATGAGTAAAGTTTAACTAAAATTTTAAAAAATGACTAAGAAGTTTTTGTTGGCAGTGCTGTTGATGTTATCAGCAATAACGTTAACGGCACAGGTTAAGGTAACTGGAAAAGTTACTGATGAGACAAGTAGTCCACTTCCTGGTGCAAATGTGATACTAAAGGGGACTATGAAAGGAGTTGTTACCGATTTTGATGGTAACTATACGCTTGAAGCTAATCAAGGCGATATTATTGAGTTCAGCTACATAGGTTATCAATCTCAAACTAAAAATGTAATTGCAGATGGCAGTAAATCTTTGATAATAAACATATCACTAAGAGAAGATGCTGAAAAACTGGAAGATGTTGTTGTTGTGGGCTATGGCGTTCAGAAAAAAGTAAACTTAACGGGAGCCGTATCTTCTGTAAAGGGAGAGACTCTTGAAACTCGTCCTGTTGCTAACGCAACGCAGAGTTTACAGGGTATGGTTTCGGGTTTATTTGTTAACAATTCAGGTTCAGGACGTCCTGGAGCTAATGGTTCTCTCAGTTTGCGGGGGCAAGGAAATTTGAGTAACACCGCAAATCCGTATGTTTTAGTAGATGGTGTTGAAATGAATTTAGCCGATGTAAATCCAAACGACATAGAAAATATATCGGTTTTGAAAGACGCAGCGGCAAGTGCAATTTATGGAGCAAGAGCAGCTTACGGCGTTATCTTGGTGACGACAAAAAAAGGACAGGAGGACAAAATGAGAATAAACTATCAAGGAACAATGGGTTTCCATTCACCTACCGTTTTACCTGATATGGTTGATTCTTATTCATTCGCTCAATATTGGAACGCTGGAGTTAAAAATGCAGGCTCAACAAGGCTGTACAGCGACCAAAAAATGGCTTTATTGCAACAGTATATCACTGATCCAAATAGCGTAAATCCGTGGTTTGAACTTCCTGCAAACAGCCTTATGAATCCCGCTTTTGAAAACTCTGAACGAGGTGTAGGAAACGTTGATTACTTTGATTTGCATTATAAGAATAATGCTGTTCGTATCAACCATAATCTTAGCGTGAGTGGAGGAAACAAAAAAGCTCAATATTATCTCTCGGGCGGATATTATGAGGAAGACGGTATTTTACGCTATGCTAAAATGGATTTCAAACGCCATACACTCACTGCTAACATTTCTTCACAGATGATCGACTGGTTAAAAATAAAATTGAACACAAAATTTTTGTCTTCTCAAAATAACACTCCTTTTGGAGATGGTGGTTTGTCAGAAGGATTTTATCACTCATTAGCTCGTTTCCGTCCTACAGTTTCACACATAGACCCTAACGGAAATTTCACAGAACTGACAATGATTCCTTATTTACAAAGTGGAACATACACTACTTTAGACAGAAACTCTCTGAACATTACTGCAGGGGCAGAATTGCAACCTCTTAAAAACTGGTTCATATTTTTTGACTACACTCATCGTCAAGGTAATGATGAATACGAAGCTTTAAGTGTTGCGCCTAATATTTATGCTGCTGATGGGGTTACTACTTCAAAGGGTGTAAGAAGCGAATTGAGCGTTACCCCTGATGGGCGATTTACTCGCTACTACGCTCGTGAAGGATACAAAACAATGAACCTTTACACAAATTATCTACTTACATTAGCCGAAAAGAATAATTTTACTTTTATGGCAGGTTATCAGGAGGAAGATTTATCGTATAGCTACCTAAAAAATTCTACTACAAAACTTTATTCTACTATAAATCCTAATGTAGGGATGGGAGCAGGGGATAAAGTAATCACTGATAGTCGATATGGTTGGGCAACCCGAGGAATTTTTGGGCGAATTAACTACGATTATGATGGTCGTTATCTTCTTGAAATTAACGGTCGTTACGACGGCTCATCTCGATTTGCAAAAGCCAACAGATGGGGCTTTTTTCCTTCGTTATCAATGGGTTGGAATATAAGTCGAGAAAGCTTTATGGAAACGACTTCCAATTTTCTATCTAATTTAAAATTGCGAGCCTCTTACGGGTTGTTAGGAAACCAAGCTGGTGCAGACCTGTACACATTTGCCGCTACCATGCCTTTGAGTAACAGATTAGGAGGTTATATTTTTTCTGATGGAAGACATTCATATACACAAGCACCTAAGGTGATTGACTTAAACACAACTTGGGAAAAAGTAGAAAGCAAAAACATTGGAATTGATTTTGGTTTATTCGACAATAAACTAACAGGTTCGTTTGATGTTTTTCAACGCGATACTAAAGATATGTTGGGAACAGCTCTCAGCTTTCCTGATTTTTTTGGAGCAGACGCCCCTAAAACAAACAATGCAAATATGCGAAACAAAGGTTGGGAGCTACAAATCAATTATCGAGGAAAAATAACAGAAGACATTAGCTTTAATGTTGGAGGAATGCTTTCTGACGCAACTTCAGTAGTTACGAAATATACGAATCCTGAAGGAACTGCACCTGCTAATAGTTGGTATGAAGGTCGATCTGTAGGTGAAATTTGGGGATATCGTTCGTCAGGATTAATACAGACCCAAGCAGAGGCTGATGAATATAATAAAACCTACGATATGAGCTATTTAAGTCCTAAGGCATGGACTCCTGGAGACGTAAAATACATAGATCTAAATAATGATAAAAAAATTGATCGAGGAGATAATAAACTCAGTAATATGGGAGATATGACCATTATAGGTAATACAACACCACGATATCAATACACCATAAACGGAGGAATTAGTTGGAAAGGATTAGCTCTCAATGTAATGCTTCAAGGAGTTGGCAAGCGCGATTGGCATCCTGAAAGCGGATCTTATTTCTGGGGTTCAGGGCCTTACGCACAAGTACATGTTTTTAAACAACATTTAGATTATTGGAGCGAAACGAATCCTAATGCCTATTATCCAAAACCTTATATTCATACTGCAGGAGGAGTAAGAACTTTCCAGAGCAAGAACAAAGCAGTGAGTGACAGATATTTACAAAATGCAGCTTATTGCCGACTTAAAAATGTTACATTGAGTTATACGCTATCTGAAGAGATCATTAAAAGATTTAATTTCCAAAAGGTACAAATGTTTATTTCAGGAGAAAACCTATTGACATTCACATCTTTAATGGATATATACGACCCTGAAGCTATTTTTACAGGAAATACGTATACAGGCGAAGGTGGTAAAAACTACCCGATGAATAAAGTTGTTTCAATGGGAATAATTGTTAATTTTTAAAATTTGAAGACTATGAAACTTACAAAATATATAGGAGTGAGCATTACTCTATTATTGTTAGCATGTAATGATTTAGATAAATCACCAGAGGGAGTACTCTCAACGGACGCCCCGTTCGCTACGGCAAGTGAAATGCAAAACTACATCAACCAGTTTTATGAATCGGGCGTTCGTCACCAAGGTTTTGCAGCAGGTGGCGGTGGTGGAATCGCAGGAGATGACATACACAGTGACAATATGGCTGCAAGTTCAGCGAGTACTCGTCTTGCAGGAGAATTGTCACTAAATAATGCCCAAAGTTTAGGAAATTATACACAAATTCGAAATATAAATTTTCTTTTAAATAATTTAGACTATAGTCAAGAAAAAGGAAGTGTTGCTTACAACCAATGTGTTGGTGAAGCGTATTATTTTAGAGCTTGGTATTATTACCAAATGTTTATAAACTACGGACAACTAACGTGGGTTGAAAAGCCTTTAGACCCAGATTTAGAACAAATGAAGCTTCCTAGAGATAGTCGTACTACCATCGCTGATAACATCCTCTCTGATTTAGATAAAGCTATTGAGTTGCTTTCTGAGCAAAACTCCAGTGCTACTATGAGGATTCACAAAGATGTTGCTCGTGCCTTAAAAAGTGAAGTAGCTCTTTTTGAAGCAACCTGGGAAAAGTATCATAAAGCCAAAGGAAATGCATTCTATGATCCTTCGGTCACAGATGAAAAAATTAAAAGCTATCTACAACAAGCCGTTGCTGCAGCGAAAGTTGTAGTTGATAGAGGTGTTTGGCAAATCTATTCAACGGGGGATGTAAATAATGACTATCGAAAACTTTTTCAAACAACCAATCTGTCAACTAATAAGGAAGTTTTATGGTTTAAGCTTTATGACGGAGACCAAGTAGGTAACAACGTAAATAGATATTTGAACAAAGGCGGTGGTTCTGTTGGAGTTACAGCTTCATTGGTTGATGATTATCTTACTATATCAGGAACTCCATTCATAGGAACGGAAAAACAAACCGCAAAAACAGTTTTCGGAAATGAACTATTGCCAACAGTACGAGACCCTCGTTTATCTCAAACCGTATGTATACCTGGGCAAAAGTTACGTCCTGATGAAGGCTCCTATGTTGTCCCTCCACTTACAGGTGGATCATACCATCAAAATGTAACAGGGTACTCTTTACTTAAACATGTTCAAATTGACTATACAGGAAGTTTAGATGCTGAATACAAAGGAGCAACACCTGCTATTCAATTCAGATATGCTGATGTATTGTTAAATTATGCAGAAGCCCTAGCGGAACTTGATGGTGCAGCAAATGCAGCTACTATTATTTCTTTATTGAAACCACTACGTGACAGAGTTGGGATGCCTTCTATGGATTTTGATAGAGAATATAATCAAGAAATGGATTATCCCTTCCGTAATTTAGACAAATATATCCAAGCTGTACGAAGAGAGCGTCGTGTGGAAAAAGCTTGTGAGGGGGTACGTCTAATAGATATCTTACGTTGGGCAGCTGCCGAAGAGCTCATTGTAGGAAAACTTCCAACAGGAGCATTATTTGTAGGTAGCAATTTGCAAGGACATCCTCAATACGGTAACTCTTTAAAGTATGACCAAGCAAGTGGAAATAATTTTTTCTTGACAGGTTCTACAAATGACACCGAGAGATATATTTATCCATACAACCCTTCTGGATATAGTAATGGATTGCGATTTAATCCCAACAGAGATTATTTATTGCCAATTCAGTTACGTATGTTATCACTAACAGGTAATAATTGGAAACAGAATCCCGGTTGGTAAACTTTTATATATTTATAACAAAGAAGCTGTCCAAAAAGGGTAGCTTCTTTGTTTATAGTAAGTCCGTCCTTGCCACTGATAATGAAGTTGTCCAAAAAGTCAAATTTTAGCAATTTCACAAAATTAATCTACTGAAAATAAGTGTTTTATTTTTAATATTTTGCTTAAAATAACTCTTTTGAGACAGCCTCGTGTTCTTAAACATAAGTTAAATGACCAGGTGCTATAATTTATAGGAGGTTATATACTTAATATTTGAATATTACTGTTGTATTTTTTCGAAGTATAATCAAATGAAGCTCTTTTATTTAGATTTTTATTTAAGAATATATTCACAAAAAAAAATAGTTTTTTTTCATGAAATGAAAAAAAAGATGTACCTTTACACTCGAATTTTAAATTAATCAAACAGCTTATGAAATTAAAAATTTTAACATTGTTCGCGTTTGTGTTCAGTTGGTGTTTGACACTTTCTGCACAGACGGTGTCAGTAAAAGGAACGGTTACTGACGAGAGTAAAGTGCCACTACCAGGCGTAAGTGTGTTGATCAAAAACACCACTCGTGGGGTCGCTACCGATTTTGATGGGAAGTACGAAATCAAAGCGAATCGAGGCGAGGTTCTTGTCTTCAGTTACTTAGGTTTTGTAACACAAGAAAAAGTAGTGGGGGGGGGTAATAACCTGACTATCAACGTTTTACTTGTTGAAGAAGCTCAACAATTGGAAGATGTAGTAGTTGTTGGGTATGGAACTCAGAAAAAAGAAAACTTAACGGGGGCGGTAGCAACCGTTGATGCAAAAGTATTAGAAAGCCGTCCGCTCACTACCATCGGACAAGGGTTACAGGGATTAGTCCCTAACTTAAATATCGGAGTGGGTAATGGTCGTCCAGGAACAGGTGCCAATTTCAATATTCGCGGTTTTACTTCCATCAATGGCGGAAATCCCTTAGTACTTGTTGATGGAGTGCAAATGGATCCTAATCAAATTAACCCGAATGACGTAGAGAATGTAACCGTACTTAAAGATGCCGCTTCGGCAGCTATCTATGGGGGGCGTGCCGCTTTTGGGGTAGTGCTTATCACTACCAAACAAGGAAAAAAAGGAACTCCGCTTCAAGTGAGCATTTCTACAAATTACTCGCTTACACGCCCAACACGTTTGCCTAAATTAGTAAATTCGTTAGAATACTTAACAATGTATCTCTTGGCAGATGAAACAGGTGCCGTCTCTGGTGGTTCTAGAGGTGGTCAAGGTTTTGGGCAAGAAGACATTGACAGAGTAAAAAAATATATGGCTGACCCACGTCCCGAAAATGCTGTGTATATTGACCCTACCGATCCGCGAAAATACCGTTATGTAGGCAATACTGATTGGATTGAGGAAATGTACCCTGGTTGGGCACCACAATCGCAACACAACATTTCTCTTTCAGGAGGTTCAGAAAAAACTACTTATATAGCTTCTGGAGGAATGTTTGAGCAACAAGGGCTTTTCAAAGTGTCTAATCAAAAATTCAATCGTTACAATTTAAATCTCGGGCTAACTACTGATGTTACCAAGTGGCTTACTCTTGGAGTTAAAACAAGCCTAAATCGCAAACAAAACGACCAGACTTCAAACGGGCGTAATGGTGTTGAGACAGAACGTTTTGCCAGTGATTTAAAACCTTTGATGCCAGTGCGTCACCCTGACGGAAATTTCTCAGGACAAGGTGTTTTTGCCAATCCGTTCGCGATGATTGCCACAGGAGGAAGAGAAAAGTACGCTTCTGATGATATATGGGTAACAGGAAATTTTGTATTCAAACCCATTAAAAACGTAAAAGTGGTAGGGGACTATACTTGGAATTCGTATAGAAACAATAGTAAAACAAACGTAAAACGTTTCAAAGAATACGGAGCACCTACCGATGGTGTTAGTATTTTTGACTCTACAAAAGCTACTGATTTGGGCTTCTTCGCACACACCAATACTTCCCGAGTAGATGAAAGCAGTAGCCAAGACATTTACAAAGCAGCTAACATTTATGCACAGTATGAAAACACCTTTGCTGAAAAACACTATTTCAAAGCAATGGTAGGGTATAGCCAAGAAGAAAAACACAACGAATCTTTTTGGGCAAGTGCGAAAAACCTTATCAATCAAGATTATCCGTACCTGAAACTAAACAATGATGATAAACCTCGCGTAGGTAGTGGAATTTCTGACTGGGCTTTGATAGGTTCTTTCTTCCGTTTGAACTACGTATTTGCTGAAAAATATCTGTTAGAAATCAACGGACGCTATGATGGTTCTTCTAAATTCAGCAAAAATAACAGATATGTATTCAGCCCTTCGGCTTCGTTGGGTTGGCGTATTTCTAAGGAAGGATTTTTTGAGCCTCTAACCAAAGTAGTAAGTGATTTGAAATTCCGTGTGTCCTACGGTGATTTACCCAACCAATATGTGGGAGGAAATTACCCGTATTTGGCAACAATGGGCTATGGAGCACAAACAGGCTATCTGTTCGGCAATGCAGGACTTCCTTACGTAAATGCTCCTGGATTAGTGAGCGATAACTTTACTTGGGAAACCGTAGAAACGCGTAACATAGGGGTAGATTACGGCTTCTTTAACAACCGCTTATCAGGTTCGTTTGACTATTACATCCGAAATACCAAAGGAATGTTGGTAAACGGAGTTCCTTTGCCCAAAGTGTTGGGAACAGGGTCTCCACAGCGAAATGCTGCCGATTTGGAAACCAAAGGATTTGAGTTTTCCATCGGCTGGAAAGACCGAGTTTCCGAAGATTTTAGTTATAATATAAGTTTCAATTTAGCGGACAGTAGGGCGTTTATCACCAAATATGATCTTAACCCTATCAATAGTCTTGGACATCGAGTAAATGGTCATATTATGTATGAAGGAGCTGAAATTGGCGAGATATGGGGGTATACTTCTAATGGTTTGTACCAAACCGATGAAGATGCCGCTAAACTTGATAAGAAAAAATTGGCTGGTTACAAATGGTTGGCGGGAGACGTAAAATTTGAGGATTTGAAAGTTGATGGCAAAATCAATAATGGAGATAATACCTTAGATAATCCTGGCGATATGAGCATTATAGGAAACAACCGTTCACGTTACACTTTCGGGGTAAATATGGGGGCTAATTACAAAGGATTCGATTTTTCGTTATTCCTACAAGGTACGGCAAAAAGAGATTATGCTTTGGGTGGCACTTATTTTTGGGGCTTTACCAACCAATGGGCAGTACCTACTACCGAGCAATTGGATTATTGGACACCTGAAAACCCAAATGCTTATTTTCCAAGACAGCGTTTCGGGGGAGGAAACTTCCAAACCTCTACACGCTACTTGCAAGATGCTTCTTACTTACGTGTAAAACAAATCACATTGGGGTACACCTTGCCTAAGGACGTAATGCAAGCCATTGGAATGAGTAATTTGAGGGTTTATGTAACAGGAGAAAATGTAATGGAATTTACCAAACTCATAAAATCATACGACCCTGAATTGCTTAATCAGATTTACCCACTTAACAGAGTATTTACCTTTGGGGTACAAGCACGATTCTAATAATTTTAAAAAGAACAAAACAATGAAGAATAAAATTAAACATATCGCAATAGGATTATCGGCTGTGCTGACAATCGTTTCTTGTAAAAACGATGATTTTTTGGACAAGTTTCCTCCTGATGCGTTTACCGAGCCTTCCTATTTTAAAACAGAACAAGAATTGAGTTTTTTTGCTAACCGATTCTACGGAAGCTTGCCTTTGAGCATCTTACAACATAGAGATGTACAGTCGGATAATATGGTACCTAATAGTCCTGATGACTTTTTATTTGGGACATACACAGTTCCCTCATCAGGAGGAGGTTGGGACACAGGTGCTTGGAATGGCATACGAAATTGTAATTTCTTTTTAGAAAATTACCAAAAAGTTTCAGGAACAACCAAAGAAAAATATGCGGCAGAGGTTCGTTTTTTCAGGGCGTTATACTATTGGGAAAAAGTAGTTCGCTTTGGTGATGTGCCGTTAATACTCAAAAAAGTAGGTGATGCCTCACCTGAAATATACGGTCCAAGAGAACCTCACAAAAAAGTGATGGACGAAGTTTTGAAAGACCTTAATTTTGCTATTGAGCATCTGCCCGAAAAGGCAAATGCAGAGGCAGGAAGGTTACACAAAGATGCTGCCCTTGCTCTCAAATCAAGAATTGCACTTTGGGAAGGTACTTTCCGTAAGTATCACAATTTAGGTGATGAGCGTGTATTTTTGGAAGCAGCCGTTGATGCCAGTGAAAAACTGATGGCAAAAGGATATGAAATCTATTCCACAGGAAAGCCAAATGAGGATTATCGCAATTTATTCATTCAGGATAATTTGGCAGGCAATAAAGAAGCTATATTCCACAGACATTATCTGCGTGCTGTTGAAACTGGAAGACACGAATATAGCCGTTCAGCCAAAGGCTCTAACAACGGATGTAGCAAGGATTTTATGGAGTACTACCTCTTTAAAGATGGAAAACCAATTAGTACTACCTCTTACACCTATGACGACAGCACCCCAAGTAAAGAAGCTGAAAACAGAGATCCACGCTATGCACAAACCGTAGCCACCCCAGGGTTCGTAAAAACGAGTTCTACCCCGCCAGTGATTGTAAATCTTCCAGAAATAGGCACACCAGTAACTACCACAGGGTATTGGTTTATCAAAGGAATGTCAAACGATCCAAAACAGGAAGAAGCGTACAGTAGCGATACAGATATGTTTATCTTTCGATATGCAGAGGTACTGTTAAACTATGCAGAGGCTAAATATGAATTAGGAACATTGTCTCAAGCAGATTTAGACAGAACAATCAACAAGATAAGAGACAGAGTTGCAATGCCCCATTTAACGATGGATGCAGTAGCAGATGCTAACGCTAGTGATTATGGGTATGACGTAGCTCCCATTCTTTACGAAATACGCAGAGAGCGTCGTGTAGAACTTGTAGGAGAAGGTTTCCGATTTAATGACATCTTACGTTGGAAGGCTGGAAAACTGCTTAACAATCCGAAAACTATAAAAGGAATGAAATTAACAGATGAGTTGAAAGCGGAGTATAACAAAGACGCTATCAATAAATTACCCGTGGACAATGAGAAATATTTGATTGTTTACCCAGCATTTCCTAACGGACGTACGTGGAATGATAAAATGTATCTATATCCAATACCAACAGATGAGTTAAAATTGGTTGGGTATAAACAAAATCCTGGATGGGACTAATTTTTTCATGAATATACACAAGATAGTGCATGGAAAAGTTTAGACAAAATTAAAACAAACTATTATCGAAAATGAGGCTGACCTTTTTGGACAGCCTCATTTTTTGTTAGTAATAAATATTTATCAAGGAATATACAGCTAATCTCAAATAAATCGAATTTACATATTTTTTTCTTGAAAATGATTAGCTATCCTTAAAACCCATAAGACCTTTCCTTCTTTTTATTATTACATAAAACATAATGTCTTTTTAAAACGAAAATTAATTTCAAAATCTGCTTTTATCTGAACAGAGCTTCGTATTTTTTCCAAATGTCGAAAAAAAATAGTACATTCGCAGAAAATATTTAAAATTATGGATAACCTTGCATTTAATTTACGTATTCAGAAAGCGAAAGAAAGTCGTATTAATGAAGTAGATTTTTCGAATCTACAATTCGGAAAAATTTTTTCAGATCATATGTTCGTATGCCACTACACCGATGGAATGTGGCAACAACCTGAAATTAAGCCATATTCAGCTATAACTTTAGAACCTTCAGCAAGTGTTTTTCACTACGGACAGGCTATTTTTGAAGGAATGAAAGCTTATAAAGATGATGCTGGAGACATCTTTTTGTTTCGTCCGCAAGAGAATTACAAACGAATGAATAAATCAGCGGTTCGGTTAGCAATTCCAGAGTTTCCTGAAAGTTGGTTTGACCAAGGGTTGAGAGCTTTGTTGAAAATTGATAGCGAGTGGATTCAAAAAGGATTTGGAAATTCACTATACATCCGCCCCTTTATGATTTCTACCACATCAGGAATAAAAGCCTCTCCTGCAACGGATTACATGTTTATTATTATCACTTCGCCAGTTCAGGCCTATCATTCAGGCGACGTGAAAGTGAAAATTGCAGATTACTATAGCCGTGCTGCTAATGGAGGTTTTGGTGCTGCCAAGGCTGCTGGAAATTACGCAGGTCAGTTCTATCCAACACAATTAGCGATTGAAGAAGGCTACCAGCAAGTTATATGGACAGATGATGCTACACATGAATTTTTAGAAGAAGCAGGAATGATGAACCTATTTTTTAGAATCAATAATGTATTGATGACCTGCCCTGCAAGCGAACGTATTTTGGACGGTGTTACTCGTAAAAGCGTACTTACAATTGCTGAAAAAATGGGAATCAAAACCGAGGTACGTCCAGTAAGAGTCAAAGAGTTGATTGAAGCTGCTGAAAATGGAACTCTTCAAGAAATTTTTGGTAGTGGAACGGCAGCCGTTATAAGTCCAATTTCAGGATTTGGTTATAAAGACAAAAAATATACGTTTACACCTCCAGCTGATTTATACGCTTCAAAAATCAAAGAAGCCATTTTGAATATCCAATATAACAAAGTTGAAGACCCTTTTGGTTGGAGAGTTAAAGTCGATTAATAACGGAATATCTCTACGATTTGAAACGAAAAGAGGCTGTCAAAAAAACTAATTTCGAAGATTTAAAAGACATTTATAATCAAGATTTTATAAATATACTTTTATTTAAAAACATTTTTTTTGACAGCTTCTATTTTTTTAGAATATTAATGAATTATTATGAGCGAACAGATGCCTGTAATTTTTCCTTGAAACGTTCTTGTAAATTGTACATTACCTTTTCTATCTGTTTATCCGTGAGTGTTTTAAAATCATCTTGTAGGGTGAAACTAATTGCATAGCTTTTCTTGCCTGTAGGAAGTTTCTCGCCTTGGTATACATCAAACAGGCCTACATTTTTTAAGATAGATTTTTCGGTTTCAAATGCTATTCTATGAATGTCACTGAACGAAACAGCTTCATCAAGGAGTAATGCTAAGTCACGCCTTACTTCTGGGAATTTAGCAATTTCTTTGAATGTATTTTTCTGATTTTTAATGCTCTCAAGAACTATATCCCAGCAGATGTCGGCAAAAAAGATTTCTTGCTTGACACCAAATTTTTTCAATATTTTACCTTTAACAACGCCTATACTTCCAAGCAATTTTCCATTGATAATCCATTCAAATCCTTCTCGAATAAAGAGATTATTATCTAGAGGTTGCGTATGAATATTTTTTAGTTGCAATCGTTCAAAAACGGATTCAACAATTCCTTTCAAAAAGAAGAAATCTGTTTTCTGAGGAATAATGTTCCAATTTTCAGGAAGTTGATTACCTGTGATATAAATCATTAGGTGTTTATTTTCTACAAAATTATCACCTATTTTGTGATAACTTTTCCCAAATTCGAATAGTTTCAAATCGGAACGCTTTCGGTTAATGTTGTATTCAATAATCTCCAATCCAGAGGGTAGGAGATTTTTACGCATAAAATTTAAATCACTACTCAAAGGATTCAGAATTTTTACCACTTTTGTAAGATCTTCTTCAAAATCAGTAATTGTTTTTTCAGATACTAAGCTATTGGTCATTATCTCAGAAAACCCTTGTCCGGCAAGTTGGGAAGCTATTACATTCTGAACGTTGTGATCGTCAAATTTTGAAGCGTGTGACATTGAGGCATTAATTTTTTCTGAAAAATTAATGTTATTGTATCCATAGACACGCAAAATTTCCTCAATAACATCCGCTTCACGTTGTACATCTACACGATATGAAGGTACAACTAATCCTAAACCGCGCTCTGTAACTGAGTTGATTTTGATATCCAATGAATGTAATATGCTTTTAATGGTGTCGTTTGGAATGGTTTGTCCAATAACTTTATGAACGCGTTCGAATGCTAAAAATACCTGAAAATCCTCATGTTTTTTGGGGTATAAGTCGATAATATCCGATGAAATCTGTCCTCCTGCGACATTCTCAATTAAGATAGCAGCGTACATTAAAGCGTGTTTTACTTCGCTAATGTCTATTCCTCGTTCAAAGCGGAAAGAAGCATCGGAGTTGATAGCATGGCGTTTGGCGCTTTTTCGAACCGAAACAGGGTTAAAATAGGCACTTTCTAAAAAGATGTTGCGAGTGCTGCTGGTTACCCCCGAGTTGAGTCCACCCAAAACTCCTGCAATGCACAAAGGTTTTTCAGCATCACAAATCACCAGATCTTCTGCATCTAAGATACGTTCAACACCATCTAAGGTTTTGAATTTTGTACCAGCTTCTGACGTTTTTACGATAATTTTTTTCCCTACGATGTGATCTGCATCGAAAGCGTGTAACGGTTGTCCCAGTCCGTGGAGTACATAGTTGGTAATATCAACGATGTTGTTTTTAGGAGTAAGTCCGATGGCTTTCAGTTTGTTTTGCAACCACATGGGGGATTCGGCTACTTTTACATTGCTGATAGTCAATCCCGTATATCGAGGTGCGAGTTCTTTGTTTTGAACATCTACATCAATTTTTGATAGTCGATTGTCAATGTGAAATTTTGTCACCGAAGGGGTTATCAACTCCAAAGAAGTACCTCTTTGTATCAATCCTGCACGTAAGTCACGCGCAACACCGTAGTGACTCATGGCGTCTGCACGATTTGGAGTTAATCCGATTTCAAAGACTTCATCGTTTTCTACTTCAAAAATTTCACTGCATAAGGTTCCAGGTTCGTACTTATCATCCAAAACCATGATTCCTTCGTGTCCTTCACCCAAGCCGAGTTCATCTTCGGCACAAATCATCCCGAAACTTTCTTCACCGCGTATTTTTCCTTTTTTGATTTCCCATGGGTTTCCGTCCTTATCAAAAAGTTTTGTTCCAATGGTCGCAACAGGTACCTTTTGCCCTTTAGCAACGTTTGGAGCTCCGCACACAATTTGCACGATGTTCCCCTGACCTATGTCTACTTTGGTAACTTTCAATCGGTCAGCGTTGGGGTGTTGTTGACACTCCAATACGTGTCCGACAACAACTCCTTTCAGTCCTCCTTTGATGCTTTCGAAAGATTCAATTCCTTCAACTTCAAGTCCTAAGTCGGTAAGTAAGGCTCCAGTTTGTTCTGAAGGTAAATCAATTTTGATGAATTTTTTAATCCAGTTGTACGAAATTTTCATAGTTTGATAACACTATATGTATGTATGATTTCAAGGTTGCAAAAATACAATTTTTACCGAAATATAATATTTTTATGTAGAAAAACTTTCTTAAAGAGTACTATACTATGCTGTACATAGTTCTTTTACATTTTAAAAGTCAGTCAAAAAGAGATTCTTACTCGGTGTTGTTTCAATGATTTATAAGTCCACATTTTGGAAAAGAGTCTTAAATTTTAGAGCGTTTAAAACTGTCAAGTTTTGTAAGAGTAGACAAGATGGCATCGTATTAGGATTAATTCTTTTTAGAAGTGTTTTTATTTTCGCAGAAAATAGAGTTCTGATGGAACTATTTTTATATTTAATTTCATACTAAAAAAGTTAAACAATGTTAAATAAAATCCGATAAACGTATATTTTTCATGTTTCAACTGTTATTTTTTAGTTATAGAAATGTTATTATTTTTTTTATTGGAGGGCATTTTTTTAATTTTGTCGCCTGTATACTTTATTTCCAACTTAGTGAGGGAAAAATCTTAATCTAATCTAACAGTACTAGCTGAAAAACTAACTAAAAACGAATACGTTATGAAAAAGTTGTTTATTTTCGTTTCGTTCATGATGCTAACAACCTCATGGATATATGCACAGTGCGATTCTACCCAGCCGATTAACAATTTCCAGCTTGTAACGGGTGATATTCAGTGTGAGAATCGAGGTCTCATAACATTGAATGCACCTCCAGTTTCAGCAGAACATCCTGCAGGGACGGAGTTTAGTGTTTACTGGATAAAACCAGGAGCAACTTCAGCTTCATTACGAGGCACCGTTCTTGCTGGACAATCCATGACTATTCCCAATTTGGCAGCAGGGACTTATACTTTCACATTGGAAAACGATGTAAATATGTCCTGTGAAAAGCCTGTAACAATCAATGATCTGTATCCTCCTTTTGAGATAAAGACCCTTTATGCTTTTCCTGCAACCATTCGTAGAGATCCTGTGACCAATGCCAATGTTGATGAGGGAAACGGAATTATTGTCATTGGACTTAAACGATTTACTGTGGGACAATCAAAGTTTCAGGTTCGTGTCGTATCAGCTGATACGGGGGCTGTGATAGTTAATGATAGAACTTTCTCGTCTGCAACTGCAGACCTACTATTTTTTGTCCACCCTGAACCGGGAAAAAGCATTTCGCATGCTGATCATCCAAATGTGAGTGTTTTTATTAGAGAGATTCCGCCAGGAGCTTCTGATGATGATTGTCGAAATTATCCATCACACCCACAGCAAATACCTATTCCAGAATCGGTTTATTTGCCAGGTACGTATTCCTTAACCTTACCGTACTTAGGGTTGAATTTGCATACGACTACAAGAAATGTAGGAGGTACTAACGTACAACAACCTACGGGTAAATTCAATTTAACAATCCCATTACGGAGAGGTGTTGATGGTAAGTCTGTTATGGGAGGTTTTATAGGAGGGCACGCTAATCTTGATATTCCTAGGAATCATTTCAAAGGATTAGGGACTTCTAATGCAAAAGCTACTGTTCAAATCTTAAATCGAACAGTACCTATAGCGGATATTACATCAAGTTTCAATGGAGATGCTTACTCATATAATGGTGCTGATTTTCAAGAAAACGATCAGGTTCAAATTGTTGTTGATGATGGTTTAGGAAATATAGTTACTAATACGTTTACATTGACAGGCTTACATGATGTACATAATGAAACACCTACGCAAGGATTGGGTTTCTCACATAATATTTCCCCCTCTACTCCCGTTTGCCCTGGAGCACCTGTTTTTTTGCAAATTAGAACGCACCTATCAAGATCAGAGAGATTTATGCCTGTTCAAGAAGGAGGAACTCTAAAAATTAATTACAATTGGTATTTATCTAATTTGGAAGATATTTGGAATGCGACCTCTTCGACCTCTTCGTTGACATATCAGTATAAAGTTTACAAAGAAACCGCACCAAATTCGTATGGACCACCATTGACCCAAGGGACTGACTATACAATAGTGGATTATCGAACCATTGACGTACATCGTTCTGGAGCAGGTAGATATAAGATTCGTATGGAGTTTTTAAAATCCAATGGAACTGTTGTTTCTGCATTTGAACGAACTACAAATATAAATTATTTACCAACTCCGACAGATCGTTTTGCATTGATGTTTAACACTTTGCAGTCCAACTATGGAATTGCTGAAGGAACAACATCATTTCGTATTGAAAAAAGAAACGAGCTTATGTACGAAGACCCTCTCAGTCCAGGGGTTTCAACAGTAACGATCTCCTTAGGTCGAGCAGATGGACAGCCTTCCGTCTCCTTTCAAACAAGGCTTCCTTTTGGACAAACCAAAACAGAAACTATTATTTTTCCGATAACAGCCACAGTAACACCTACCTACATGGGAGATCTTAATCATCATATAGGATTTGGTGACTTGCCTCCTGGAAACTATGTTTTGACTATCAAAGATGCGTGTGGTAGTGCTTCAAAGACAATTACATTGGGAAATGAAATAAGATATGGAGTAACAGAAGCCGAGCAACCTTTCTATAAATTAGTACCACGATGTGGGTACTACGATTTGGAGTTTACGCATGATGCATTACATGCTAATTTCCCTGGTTTTACTCAAAGAATGTTCACAGGGTTGGTGGGAACTTATGTTGATTATTCAACAGTCCAACTTAAACGGATTCAAGGAAGAAATGGGGTGTTCACAGGATTGAAGCCAGGAGAAACCTATAAAATATACACCCATGAGTTTGGTGGATATACGATTCATGGTAACCTTTCTGTGGCAACAACCGTTCCATGGACATTGTTATCTACTTTTACAAATGAGATAGGGCCTGGGAAGTTATCTATCAGCATGATGAATCGTCATAAAACGAATTACAATCCAGATTTGTTACGTTATTTCACAGAAATCCAAGTTCCTTCACAAACTATGGATCCTGTGGTTACGTCCATTGCTTGCGGTTCGGACGGAACATCTATGATTTTGGTGGATCTTCCGCATGATACTAATGTTGGGATCGTTGGGGATGTTACTTATGTACTGAAAAGTGTTTCGGGAACTACTGAAGCAGAGGTGGCAAGCGTAACGATGACGGGTGGACAACGAAACTACGAATTTAAAAACCTACCCGATGGAACCTATAAAGTATACGTAAAAGATGAGTGTATAGCGGGATCCCCTGTTGTTAGTGTACAGGAGATAGCCGATTCGAGTGTATTTCCAACTCCTCATATTATCAATTATGACCATCCCAATGGATTATGTCCAGGGGAAACGACTCAAATGCGATTGAGAGGAGTTTCAATAAATTCCTTTGATGCGGAGTGGTACAGAATCAATCCTGATGGTTCAAAAGTGATGGTAGCAACTAATACCCAAACTTTTGGGGAGGCAGTGTATACCAATACCACCTATGAAGTAAGAGTAAAGTTGAAAGACCGATTTGGATGTGCAACAAACGTTTGGCTAACGGCTACCTCCACATCAGTACTTGCTATTGATACGGGAGTGCCGTCAGTTACGTATTTCCCAGCTGATTTGGTTGACTATCCAAGTATAGGGGGGTGTGATGTTATGGTAACTTGGAATGAACCGAAAGTAACGGATGAAAATGTTCGTTGTGGAGTGCAACTGGCTGTTACTTCCACAGTTTCAATTGATACCAATTTCAATGGAGGAACGCAACATCAAGGAAGATTCGGTGTTGGGGTGCATTCTGTGGTATATACATTTACCGATGCTTTCGGAAATGCCGTTTCACGAACCTTGATTGTAACGGTCCAAGATCCTAAGATGGAAATGCAATTAACGGAAGGGTATTCATTGAATTCATTGCAAGTAGAAAATGAATTTTATTATATCGTAAAATATAGAAATACAGGAATTGTAACCCTAACATCGGCAACTTTGGAAGTGCAATTGCCTTCTAATGCTAACGTACAACCTGATTTAAGTAAACAAATAGACTTTACAAATTCGGGAGTTTCTAATGTGACATATACCTATGATTCAGTAGCTAAGAAATATACCTTTACCTATCCCTCTGCAGCATTACCCTCTACAGGAGGTCACGAGGAAAGAAGCATAGGAATACCGTTAAAAATAGTAGGTGGGTATGGTTTGGCTCAGCAACCATGTATGAACCAAGTAAATATAATCCCTACAATGGTTTACACCGGAGGAGTCGCAGGTTGTACGCTTCGTACCCAAACAGCTACAATACAGACATCAACCGTAGTAGAAATTAAAACTAACGAAAACAAACGTACTGAGATTTATTGTGTGGGCAACCCAATGACGTTGAGTGTGACACCAGGTTTTGATGAGTACAAGTGGTTCCTCAATGGAACGCCTATAGGAACCAATACAAGTACATTTGTTGCTACTACTCAAGGGGAATATCGCGTTGAAAAATATAAATTTGACTGTGGAGTCGCTACAATAGTAAGCTATGAAATTATAGACTACCATGAACCAGGAAGTTCTGCTGACCCAATTAAGGCATTGGCAGCAAATGTGGGTGTGACTTGTCGAAATGACAATAGAACGTGGACAAGCCATTTCTATCTATGCGGTGGTACATCTAAAACGATAGCGGTCAATTTTGTAAATTCAACCTTGACATGGGAGAAATTAAACCCATCAGCCAGTGGATTGAATTGTCAGCCACGTCACGAAACTTGTCCAGTGGTTATTGACGGATGTTGGGAAGAAGTGAGTAACAATACAAATACTTTCACTCTTTCACAAGGAGGACGCTATCGATTGAAAGTAGCAGGGGCAAATTGTTATGACTTCTATTATTTTGATGTGTTCGACAGTAATACTCCTGCTGCTACCGTAACTCACGGAGATGAAACGGGATATGTGGATGGATATATAAATATCAACATGTCTACACAAGGAGTTAATTATAACTATACGTATAAAAATCTTACTACAGGAGCTACAGGAGCGATGACCACCAATACTACACAGTACCGCTTTACAGGTCTGAAAGCGGGAACGTATGTAGTGGAAGTAACTTCTTCTGAGGCTTTATTATCATGTCTTGCATATACGCAAACTATAACTATACAAAAGAATACAAATTTAAAATTCACTGCGGAATTTGTTGAATGGGAAAGTTGTAACCGAGCGAAAATTAAATTTAAAGGTGAAGGCGGTAATCCTCCGTATCAATTTGCTGTATGGTCGGTAGATGGCGAGGTACTTGCTCCAGGAGGTTCTCACATGAATATTCCAGATTCAGAATGGGTAGGCAACCAAGGTGAGTTTGATGCTCACTATGAAGGGTTAATGAATCTTACTCGTATTGGTAGCTATGTGTTTGTGATGAGACATCAACAAAATGGAGAACGAGCATTTTCAGCTCCAATTAACATACTACCTGTAGGAATACACAGCGTTACTTTTGCTGTTACCGATTTGGATTGTGCAACGGCAACAGGAACAGGGGAAATTCAATTAGTATTCGAAAATTCGGCTATTCAGCGTGAGGTTAGTTTGTACAAATTAGATGATACAGGAGCCAGAATATTACCTGCACGTTATCAAGGAAATAATCTTTCTTTATTTACTAATTTGGAGGTAGGAAATTATGAAGTAGCTTACACAGCACAGGTAGCTTCACAAACATGTAGTTTTGTAAAAAGACCTATAAGTATCAACCCTCCAGCCAATCCGTTACGTGCCTTTGTTGGTGTAACTAAAGATAAAACTTGCGATACTAACGGGAAATATACCGTTTCGGTAAATAATGTAATTGGAGGTTCTGGTTCTTATCAGTACGATTTTGGTACAGGATACCAAAATCAGCCGACAGCTCAAGTGGACGGGAATGTCACTGTAAAAATTAAAGATCTTTCACTTTCAGGTTGTGAGTTGACAATACCTGTAACGATGCAATCGCCACAAGCACCAACAGTGAATGTTTCTACACCTACCTATGATTGTGTTGGCTTTGGAACTGTGTCAGTTACAGCTATTGCACCACCAGGGCAGACTCATTCTTATACATATAGTGTTAATACAACTACGGGAGCTGTACAAGCGTCGGTATTTACATTATCACCAGGGGCTCACACTATTTACGTACATTACAAGCCAACAGGAATTACTCCAAATATATTGTTCAAGGAAGACTTTGGTGTAGGTAATGATGTTTGTGGTAGTGATTTAGGGTATCCTACAGGGGCAAACGCTATCAATGATTTGGTTTGCGAACAAAATGTAGCTGTGGGAGCGGGTAAATATGCCATTACTAAACAAGCACATCCTGTAGGAACTTGGGTTGTTCCAAGCGATGCACAAGGAGTCAATAACGGACGTTACATGGTAGTTCAAGCATCGGTACAAAATGCTGTAGTATTCAGAAAACATATCAAAAATGTGGTGCCTAATGAACCGTTACGAGTTTCTGTGCGTCACTTTAATATGCTTACAACAGCAACTCCTCAGTTCAATGTTGAGTTGGTACCAGTAGGCGCATCATCGGGTATTTCCAAACAAATTATAGTAACGAGCACTGGAACACCTACTTGGGTACAATCATCGGCAGATTTCACAGATGTGGAAGTAACACAAAGTGAGTATATTGTTCTAATCAAAAATGTGCCTGGTAACGGTGTTGTTGCGTTGGATGCTATAGGGATTGAGCAAGATATTAAACTTTGCGATACTACAGAGTCTGTTCCTGTAGTTATAGAAGATGGTAAAAAGTTAGAGTTAGAGGTATTAGGAACTACTGCTGTAAGTTGTCACGGAGGTAATGATGGAAGTCTACGCATATTCGTACATAATCCACCAACGAACGTTGAGTATTCAACTGATAATGGGGTTACGTGGACACCTACAATTTTAGCTGGTGGAGTTTTTACCGTAACCAATTTAGAGGCAACTCAAAGTAGAACTATCTATGTTAGAGATATTGATAAAAAAGCTTGTAAGGTAGAAACAACCTACGTCATCACACAACCTGAGGCTCCTCTTTCATTAAAAGTGGTAGAGCCTATTAATCCAGTGCGTTGTGATGCAGGAAACATAGCATCGATTACTTTTGAGGCAGCAGGAGGTAATTCAGAGTACAGTCACTTTACGTACCAAAGTGCAACTATGCCTACACCACAAGTGGTAGGAATTTACAACGGTCGCTACTCACAGCCGATGTCTTTATCTCCAGGGACTTACACCATTACGGTCACCGATGTGAAAGGCTGTTCAACTGAGACTGAATTTGAGGTGTATAAAAAAGAAATTGAATTTGATGTAATTTATAGTCCTTGTAACGATGGTAGTGGAACTGATGTTATTATTGATATTTTCAATGGTAATGGAGGTTATGTGATCAATCGTTCTGATGAACCAGCTCATATTTGGCATACTGTTTCGAACTACGTGCATACCTTCGAAGGATTGCAAGTAGGAACGTACACCATTACATTGAATGATAATTCAGGATGTAAAACAAATACGGTGGTTACTATTTACGAGCCATTAACTTTGACCGTTTCGCAAACATCGGCAATTGATTGTGTAGCTTCGCCCAACTCAACGTTTGTATTGACGGCCCATGGTGGAGTGCCTGGTGATAGAACTTTTATTATTTACACCACAGACCGAGCTAACGTATACACCGAAGTAACTACTGTGGGGTCAACCTATACGTTTACTTCAACTGATTTCGGGAAAACCTATTTCTTTGATGTAAAATACACCGAAAGAGGACAAACGTGTAGTTATGAATATTCACAACCATTCAGAATAGCTTCAAGACCAGCATTCAAGGCAACACCTTTGTTTAATGTGAAAGGAGCTTACTGTATCAATAACGGATATATTAATACTTCAGTTTCGGATATAGTGAATCAATCGTCAGGAGTTGCTCCGTTTACGGTTAATGTGTATGCGGATGATGGAACAGGTAATCCAACAGGAGCAGTGTTGACCCCAACAGCTTTGGCTACAGGGAATTATGTGGTTGTTATTACGGATTCACGAGGTTGTACGGCTATGCAACCAGTAGTTGTTCCGTCATTACCTCAGGCACAGATAGTAACGGTAACAACAACACCGATAGCCTGTGGAGTGCTTGCTCAAGCCAATATTGTTATTTCAGCGGGAGGTGATGCGAATAGTAATTTCTCGTTGATTGTAAAAACAGCTTCGGGAACGGTGTATAGTACAACAAACATACTCTCAAGTCAGTTGCCAAGAACTATTACAGTGTCAAATTTACATTATGATGAGTATGAAGTTATCTTACAAGATATGACTTCGCCATCCTGTCAAGATATACAGACGTTCAAAACAGGATTAGCCCCCGATGCTCTTGTAACACAAGCAACAGGAGTTGTAGGATGTACTCCAAATTCAGGAGAACTTTTTGTACGGTCATACCGAGAAGAAGGATTCTCACCTAATGGAAATTTTATAGCTCGTTATAAGACCACCATCGATGTGAATAATCTTACTCCACCAGTTTGGCAACCACTTGCTCCTGTACCAGCAACTATACCAGGTACAGGTAATTTAGGACAGAAGTTAGAATATCGCTTTACAGGGTTAATTCCAGGAGCGTGGTATGAATTTATCATTGCAGCTCAAACCTCTTCAGGAGCTTGTACGTTACGTGGAGGGGCTACGATTCCTGTGCCTACGAGTTCAACCTTGTCTATGACTACAACGCAAGGAACCATAGCTTGTTCAGGAACATCAAGTGGAACAATTGCATTTACTGTAGGAAATTGGAGTCCTACCACAACTGATATAGCTTGGAAGGTGTATACCTATCCTGATTATGACCCAGTGTCAGGAGTAGGAATGTCAGGAAATATAGCTGTAAATTCAGCACTTACTTCTGTAAATGGAAACGTAAGTGGATTATTGCCAGGACGTTATGTGATTGTTTTTGAGGAAAATAACGGAGCTTGTGTTAATGCTACGCCACCGATTCCTATTCGAGGGCCAGAACCATTGGTAGTACATGCAGCAAGTGTAACAAAAGAGTATGTGTACTGTACAACAGACATTGGAGACCAGGCGGAAATCACGGTAGATAGAGTTTCAGGAGGAGTAGCAGACTATTTGTTCTTGGTGCAACCAACCTTAGTTACTACACCTCCAGCGGTGGGTGATTTTACACACCCACAACCAGGACAGTTTGTTTCTGCTTTAGGTTCTCAAAAAATTATCGTATCAACATCAGGAACGTATGATTTGTATGTGAAAGATTCTGGACATTGTATTGTTAAATACCAAGGTCCAAGTTTAACGATTAAGGATGCACCACAACCAAAAATCAATAGCGTTCAAGTGCAAGTTTGTCAGGCAATTAATAACCAATATAATGTACGTTTGAATGTAACCCAAAGTCAATCGTCCTTAATCCACTTCTATAAGTTAGAACCAGGAGGATTAACACCAGTACAACAACAATATCCGTATAACGTTATTTTGTTGGAAGGATTAAATCCTGGAGTTTATACCTTGACATATTCAAATATCAGAGGTTGTAAAACATCAACGACCTTTGAGGTGAAACCTCCTGTACAGGCAGGAAATGCTAACGTAACCCGAGCATTAACCTGTTCAACGACATCCCCAGCAGAAGTCGTTATTCCAAATATTACTGGAGGTACAGGTACTTACACCTACGAAGTGGTTCGTGTGGAAAGTGATGGTTCAAAAAATCAAATCATACCACAAACCACAACCACAGCCACTACCGTAACCATAACGATTAATATGGAAGGAAATTACGAATTTTGGTTGATGGATTCCGATATGGTGACGATGGGCTGTAATTCTGATGCTATCAAACGACCGTTTGTTATAGAACCTAAGAAGGTTCCACAAGTTGTCAATGGCTCGTTGAAGGTGACAAATACCTCTTGTGGTTCTGCATCTGAAGGAAGTATCGAACTGATAGCTACCCCAATTGATATTGCTCCTATGACCTTCACTATCGTTTCGATGAGAGATTTGGGAACAGGAGTAACGACCGCTACCAGCATACCACCTACATCTGTTGTGTCGAATCAAGCACGATTCACAGGTTTGTTAGGTTCAGAGGCAGGAATTGTTTATGAAATAAAAATTGAAGGAACTAACGGATGTAGTGTTACTAATAATGAGGCAATTATTAAATCACCGCCACCGTTGCAAGTAGGAGCAACTGCATTGACTCCTCAGCAATTCACTTGTTCAACAAGTGCAGCGTTGATTGCCTCATTGCAGTTTGATGCTACTCAAATCACGGGAGGAGTTCCACCGTACACGTGGCAGTTTATTGATAGAACTACCAATACGGTCATAGGTGAAAATTCGAATAGTGTTTCGTTATCCGATGTTAATGGAGGGACATATTACGTACGTGTGAAAGATAGCTCAGGAGGTTGTGCAACAGATACAACAGATGTTACCATAAATCCTGCCTTTACATTAGCAAATATGACAGTAGCAACGGTAACTCCAATGACTTGTGCTGTGGACGAAACCATAGCAGTTAGTGTTGAAGCAACGCCAATCTACATACCAGGAACGGAAATCAGGTTTACCGTAAAAAGATTGAGTGATGGATTCGTAACCAGCGCAGTGTACTCATCAACCATTGCTACAACTCACATTACTCATACCTTGCCAACTACTTTGGGTACAGGAGACTATGAAATAACAGCCGAAAATATGGCTACAAGTTGTGGTAGAGCTAAAGCTACACATAAAGTAGCTGATTTGACTAATAAGTATGATATTACGATGTCTAATCAGAAGCAACCAACCTGCTATCAAGGTAATGATGGAGAGATAACCCTTACCGTTGTAGATAGAAAACCCGCTATAGGAGGAGATACATCTGCAAGTGGATTCACTTACACTGTTACCTATTTCGTTAATGGTGCTACAACCACAGGAACCATTGTTGCGGGAAGTTCATCTATAACACTTACAGGATTAAAAGAAGGAAGGTATAGTATTGAAATACAGTCTTTTGTAAATAGTTGTAAAGCAACTAGTTCATTCGTAGTACCTGTTTCGGCAGAGCAAATAAGCGTAAATGCTTATCCAGCACCAATTCCACAAGTGAGTTGTTTGAATGATAAAGGAAATATTATGGTAGAGGTAACAGGAGGACAAGCTCCGTATGAGGTTACTTTGAGTTCGTTGGCGACAACATTCACAAAAACAGTAAACAGAAATCGCGTATTATTTGATAATTTAGAGGTAGGTGTTTACTCAGTTACGGTAAGAGATGCTTTGGGCTGTATGGATTTTATAGGAACTGCAACCGCTGAGTTGGTAACTCCAGATCCGTTGACAGCATCTATCACCGTTGAAGACGTACATTGCAAGGACGAAGCTAATGGGAAAATTACCATCTCCAACATACAAGGAGGATCAGGCTCAACAGTATTCCTATTTGAGTTAGATAACGGAACAACTACTGCAATAGAGCAATCAACCCCTGTGTTTGAGAATTTGAAAGCAGGAATTTATACCTTGAAAATTACGGATGGTATGGGATGTTGGACACAAACAACAGTTGAGGTTTGGGAACCTAACTATCTATATGCAGCAGTAGACGTATCAGGTTCTGATAGATTAATTTGTTACGGAGAAGCTGACGGAAGGGTAGCTATTACAGCTCAAGGAGGTGTACAACCCTATAAAATGGATGTGTATAGCAAGGATGGACGACGTGTAACACCAGTTTCGTACGTTTCAGGAGTACCTGCTGACCCACGTATAGCCAGTCCAGTAAGTATCGTAACCGATCCAATATTGGAAGCAGGTGAATATTATGTAACAATCATAGACGTCAACGGCTGTTCAACACAAACAGTTAAATTTACGGTTGAAGAATTCCCGAATATAGAACCACGTGAGGTATATCAAGAAAAATCTTGTGATGAAAACGTGTTTACGGACGCTATTAAAGTGCGATTCCCTACACCTATTGATTTAACAAATGTGACCTATGAGTTGAAAACACAAGCAGGTGCCATTACCTCTGGAACATTGTCAAGAACTACTGATGTGACTACCATAGGTTACATCCATGACTATGACAGAACCAGTGAAACGCAGACACTAAAGGTAATCTACACCTATACTCATTCCGATGGCTCACAAACTGAACAATGCGAACAAGTCTATGTTGTGACTGATATTGAAGACATTCAAGCATTAACCGTTACTCGAGTTACTAATTTAGGATTGAATACCATTGAGGTGAAAACCACGGGTGGAGTAGAACCATATACATACTATTTCAATGGTAGAGAACAAGGATCGAATCCAGTGTATATTATGAAAATAAATGACCCTGGACGAGTAGACCCAGATTCTGGACAGATAATCAAAGAAGTAGATGTACAAGTGGTCGATGCGTTAGGCTGTACACGTACTTTAACCATTGAGGAAGTATATCACGATATCCGAGTACCTAATTTCTTTACTCCAGACGGAGATGGTATTAATGATACTTGGAAGCCTATTAATATAGAAAACTATCCAAAAGCGGTGATTTATATTTTCGACCGAAACGGAAGAAAAATAACAACTTTGACACCTATGGACTCATGGGATGGTATTTACGATAAAAAGCACATGCCATCAGGAGATTATTGGTACATCTTAGAACTCAATACGTTAGAAGATACACGTAAATTCTACGGAAACTTTACTTTGTATCGATAGTTTCCATGTACAGTAGAAGGGGTTGGTTCAAAGACTAATCCCTTTTACTGTTTTTATACAAGAATAAATTTTGTTTCTGAATTTATACCATATTAAAAACATTGAAAATGATATTTAAACATTGTCCGAACTGCACATCAACCAACGTGGAATTTCCAAATAACGTACGTTTTTTTTGTCACGATTGTCAGTTCACCTACTTTCATAATATAGCAGCAGCCGTGGCAGTTCTATTTACGTACGAACAAAAAATATTATTCACAGTCCGAAATGTTGACCCTGACAAAGGAAAATTAGATCTTCCAGGAGGGTTTATCGATCCTAAAGAAAATGCAGAGGAGGCGGCTTGTCGCGAAATAAAAGAAGAGTTAGGGATAGACGTTCTGCCATCGCAATTAAAGTACATAGGAACACATCCAAATGATTATCTTTACAAAAATGTTCCTTACAGAACCATGGACATATTTTTTGAATGTCCACTAACCAATTCACAAGTGTCGGTAGCGGCAACCGATGAGATCGAAGCTCTCCGTTGGTTGTCAGTCCATACCATCAACTTTGATGAAATAGGATTTGTTTCCATCCGTAATATGGTAAGGAAATATTGTCAAGACCTATTTTCCAAATAAAAGATTATTTATCTATTGATTTACAATGTTTTGTGTTGAAATGATAAGTGTTTCTTATCTATGATAACATTTTTTTATACGAAACAAAATGAAAAAAAACAACTTTTCTTTTGAATTTCAAAAAAAAGTTATAACTTTGTCCTATGTAATACATATATGAGATGAATAGTTTAATCGCTGCGACGTATGCTCCTATGGACTCGAAAGGGGCAGTATCAACAAAGATTGTTCCTAAGTATGCTGATTTTTTAAAGAGAAACGGAGTTTCTGGTATTTTCGCTAATGGCTCCACAGGTGATTTTGCTTCTCTTTCAGTGGAAGAACGCAAAGAAATTATAGAGGCTTGGGCAGAACAAAAGTCGCCAGATTTTTTCATCACTAACCATGTTGGGGATATCAATTTGAATCATGCAGTTGATTTGGCAAAACATTCAGCGGATAAAGTAGATGCTATAGCTACTTTGGCTCCTTTCTACTTTAAACCTAACTTAGAAAAATTAGTTACTTACTGCAAAACCATAGCTGAGGCTGCTCCAAATATTCCATTTTATTATTATCACATACCAGATCTCACAGGAGCTAATTTTGATATGTGTCAGTTTATGGAAAAGGCAAAACAGGAGATACCTAACTTTGCAGGGTTAAAATTTACTCAGAATAATATGATTCATTTTACTCAAGCAAAGTTGTGTAACAATCAGGAATTTAATGTTCTTTTTGGGGTAGATGAAGCTTTTTTAGCAAGTTTACCATTAGGTGCAACAGGTTGGGTAGGAAGTACTTATAATCATTTGGCTAAGTTGTATTTAACAATTAAGGAACTTTTTGAAAAAGGTAATTATCAGGAGGCTGCTGATTTACAACATAAGGCAATTGAGTTTGTTAATATTGTTGCTTCTTACGGAGGGTTTAATGGTGGAGGAAAGAGTTTTATGAGATTATTAGGTGTTGATTGTGGAGTAGCAAGATATCCTCACACGACGCTTACCGATGCCCAATTAAAAGAAATAGAATCGAAATTAGAGAAATTGGGTATAACGAGCTACCTATCAAAATAAGATATAAAATTAATTTTTTCATAATTTTTATTTTTAAGTTTTCTTTTTTATTATTTTAAAAAACGATTGATGTGAATCAATCGTTTTTTTTGTAAAATTATTTTTGGAATCTTAGCTGTTTATTACTACCTTTGCGTAGTTAAATTATTAAAAATAAAAAAACAATGAGAAAAGTATTTTTTATTGCGACGCTATTTGTAGCGTTTTTAGTGACCTCTTGTTCAAATAATTCACCCAAATCGGTAGCTGAAAAATTTTTAACTTCTATGGAAAATTCTGATTTTGAAGAAGCTAAAAAATATGCTGACGATTCGATGCAACAGATGTTAGGTATGTTAAGTGGAATGGGAAAAGAACTTCCCAAAGGAAATGAGAAAAAGAAAGTAACAATAACTAAGGTTGAAGAAGATGGTGATAATGCCAAAGCGTTCTATAAAGTCGAGGGTGAAGAGGAAGAAAAAAGTATAGACCTTAAAAAGGTAGATGGTAAATGGAAAGTTACGTTCAACAAAGAAAATTCAAATAAGGAAAATATGCCAAATATGGATGACGTTGACTTAGGAGAAAGTTCTTTAGAAGAAGTTAATGAAGAAGTACAGGAAGCTGTAGGTCAATAGATTAAATTATTGATAATTAGTGTTTTATTTAGATAAATCCCAAGATGAAGAACATATCCGTTAAGATAGTGATTTATTTTGGGATTTTTTTGTTGTTTCTTTTAGGAGGGTTTCATCTGTTTTTTTGGGTGGATCGAAAACAGGAAGTCAAACTTGTGAAACGAAACAGACAAGTGGCACGACTAACTCGCCAAGACATAGCTAAGATCAAAGAAGGAGATATTATTCTCCGCAGAGGCTATGGTTTTTTTAGTGATTTGATTGCTGAGCGCTTGAATGATTCTGTCTATGATGTTACTCATTCAGGAATTTTGTACCTAAAAAGCAATGAATGGTGGGTAATTCATTCTCTTTCGGCAGATGCCAGTGATACAGATGGAATGCAAGAGCAACCACTACGCGAATTTTTGACCTATTCCATGCCTGAAAAGATGATGATTGTCCGTACGAAAAATACTTCTGAAGTACAGGGCAAGAAAATAGTGGAACGGGCAAAATATTATTTAGCTAAACGAGTGCCTTTCGATAGGGTAGGGGAGATCGACGAACCTTCAAAAATGTATTGCACCGAAATGATTTGGCAAATTTTGGACGTAGATCTAAAACTAATCGTATTACCCAAAAATCCAGAAGAGCGTAAACGTGTATTTTATTCTATGGTAGGGATGTATGACCCAACATATTTTGATATAATTATTAATAAATATCCTGTCAACAGTGCTGATTAGCTATTCATAGTTGAGAATAGGATATATGTGTTGTCAAGTATAAGACTATATAATTTTCCTTAATCTGTTGCTTTATAGGGGGTGTATTTTTTAAGTATTTAAATAATCGATAATTGTATTTAAACTATAGTTATGACTTTAGAAATCTGATAATGAGTTAGATAAAAGAAGGAAAGTTATTTTTTCTTTTTAAATTTTAAGGGTTAGGAAATGAATGTTCAGGTGTTAGATATCTGTATTTTCTATTTTTTTTTGTTTTTCAATTTATAAAATTTGTCAATTCAAAAAAAAGTACTACCTTTGCCCCACTTATTAGGTAGAGAAAAATAGTTTTTATTTAAAATAAGATTTTTAAAGATTTAGGACAATGAAAAGAACATTTCAACCATCAAAAAGAAAGAGAAGAAATAAACACGGTTTCAGAGAGCGTATGGCTACTGCAAACGGAAGAAAAGTGTTAGCAAGAAGAAGAGCTAAAGGAAGAAAAAAATTAACAGTTTCTTCAGAACCAAGACATAAAAAATAAGTCGATGGTTGATTTTTATAATATATGAAGGTGTTATCTTTTTTAGGTAACACCTTTTTTTAAAATTTTAAAAAATAATACTTATCTGAATATTATGCCAAAGCGTAAAGATTTAAATTGTGTATTGTTAATTGGTTCAGGACCAATCATTATCGGACAAGCCTGTGAGTTTGACTATTCAGGTTCGCAGTCGTTGCGTTCGCTTCGTGAAGACGGCATCGAAACCGTGCTTATCAACAGCAACCCTGCAACCATTATGACCGACCCTTCAATGGCTGACCACGTCTATTTAAAGCCGTTGAACACCAAATCCATCGTTGAAATTCTGAAAAAACACCCCAATATTGATGCTGTTCTGCCCACAATGGGAGGGCAAACCGCACTGAATCTGTGTATTGAAGCCGCCGAAAAAGGCATTTGGAAAGATTTCGGGGTGGAAATCATCGGGGTGGATATTGACGCTATCCAAATTACCGAGGACCGCGAGAAATTCCGTGTGCTTTTAGACCAAATCGGTATTCCGATGGCTCCTTCCGAAACGGCAAATTCCTTCCTTCGAGGCAAAGAAATTGCTCAGAAATTTGGTTTTCCGCTGGTAATTCGTCCGTCCTTTACCTTGGGCGGAACAGGGGCTTCTGTGGTGTATAAAAAAGAGGATTTCGATACGCTTCTCACTCGCGGTTTAGAGGCTTCTCCCATTCACGAAGTGTTGATAGACAAGGCGTTAATGGGCTGGAAGGAATACGAATTGGAACTCCTTCGCGATAAAAATGACAACGTGGTAATTATCTGTACCATCGAAAATATGGACCCAATGGGGATTCACACGGGCGACTCCATTACCGTTGCTCCGGCGATGACCCTTTCCGACCGCACCTTCCAACGGATGCGGGATATGGCAATCAAAATGATGCGAAGCATTGGCGATTTTGCTGGTGGTTGCAACGTGCAATTTGCGGTTTCGCCTGATGAAAAAGAAGATATTATCGCTATCGAAATCAATCCGCGTGTGTCACGTTCTTCGGCTTTGGCTTCCAAAGCAACAGGATATCCGATTGCCAAAATTGCAACAAAATTAGCTATCGGTTATAACTTGGACGAACTTTCTAACCAAATCACCAAATCCACTTCGGCACTTTTCGAGCCTACGTTGGATTATGTTATCGTAAAAATTCCGCGTTGGAACTTTGATAAATTTGAAGGTTCTGACCGCACTATCGGTCTGCAAATGAAATCGGTAGGAGAAGTAATGGGTATCGGTCGCTCGTTCCAAGAGGCGCTTCATAAAGCTACACAATCACTTGAAATCAAACGCAATGGATTGGGAGCAGATGGCAAAGGATACAAAAATTATGAGCAAATCATCGACAAACTTACCAACCCAAGTTGGGATAGAGTCTTTGTGATTTACGACGCCATCGCGATGGGCATTCCGCTTTCGAGAATTCACGAAATCACTAAGATAGATATGTGGTTCTTGAAGCAATACGAAGAACTATACAGCATTGAGAAAGAAATTTCAACCTATAAAATAGAAACACTTCCGAAAGATTTACTATTGGAAGCCAAACAAAAAGGCTTTGCTGACCGCCAAATCGCCCATATGTTGGGGTGTTGGGAAAGTGAAGTCTATAAAAAACGTGAAGAATTGGGTATCAACCGAGTATATAAGTTGGTAGATACGTGTGCTGCCGAGTTTAAAGCACAAACGCCGTATTATTACTCTACGTTTGAAGCTCCAATTCGTGATGCGAACGGCAATCTTTTCACAGCGAACGATAGTATCGTTTCCGACCGCAAAAAAGTAGTTGTGTTAGGCTCTGGACCCAACCGTATCGGGCAGGGAATTGAGTTCGATTACTGTTGCGTTCACGGAGTGCTTTCAGCTGCCGAATGCGGTTACGAAACCATTATGATTAACTGTAACCCTGAAACGGTTTCTACGGATTTTGATACGGCAGATAAGCTCTACTTCGAGCCTGTTTTTTGGGAACATATTTACGACATCATTCGTCACGAAAAACCCGAAGGTGTTATCGTTCAGTTAGGCGGACAAACCGCTTTGAAATTGGCTGAAAAACTTCATAAATATGGCATTAAAATCATCGGAACGAGTTTTGATGCGTTGGATTTGGCAGAAGACCGAGGGCGTTTTTCTACCTTGTTGAAAGAATTGGGCATTCCGTATCCGAAATTTGGTGTTGCCGAAACTGCCGACGAAGCCTTAAAGTTAGCCGATGAGTTGGACTTCCCGCTTTTGGTGCGTCCGTCGTACGTGTTGGGTGGACAAGGAATGAAAATCGTTATCAACAAGCACGAATTGGAAGAACACGTGGTGGATTTGCTTCGTAAAATTCCGAATAACAAACTTTTGCTCGACCATTATTTAGATGGAGCTATCGAAGCCGAAGCCGATGCTATTTGCGATGGTGAAAACGTGTACATTATCGGGATTATGGAACATATTGAGCCGTGTGGGGTGCATTCGGGGGATAGTAACGCCACACTGCCGCCGTTTAACATTGGTGAGTTTGTGATGCAACAAATCAAAGACCATACGCACAAAATCGCCAAAGCCTTAAACACGGTGGGACTGATAAACATTCAGTTTGCCATTAAGGACGACACGGTGTACATCATCGAAGCCAACCCGAGGGCGTCGCGTACCGTTCCGTTTATCGCTAAAGCCTACGGCGAGCCGTACGTGAACTACGCTACCAAAGTGATGCTTGGTGAGAAGAAAGTAACCGATTTCGATTTCCAACCGAAATTGGACGGATTTGCTATCAAACAGCCTGTGTTTTCGTTTAACAAGTTCCCGAACGTGGATAAGCGTTTAGGTCCCGAAATGAAATCCACCGGCGAAAGTATCCTTTTCATAGACGACCTCAAAGACGACCAATTCTATGAACTCTATGCAAGAAGGAAAATGTATCTGTCCAAATAGGCAATAGGAATTAGCAAATAGAAAATAGTAAGGGCGAATTTTTTTCGCCCTTTTTTTTGATAAGCAATCTTTTACATTTATCAAAAAGTCGTAACTTTGCCTCGTGGGTTATTTTATGAACAAAAAAGATAGAAATATTACAGTTATAGATTTGTTCTGTGGCATAGGAGGTTTATCTCACGGATTTGTGAGGGAAGGCTTTAATGTTGTCGCAGGTATAGATATTGATGAAACTTGTAAATACTCTTTTGAAACTAATAACGATGCTGTTTTTATTTCTAAAAGTGTGTCTGATATTTCCAAAACAGAGATTAATACATTGTTTGGAAATCCTAAATATAAAATATTAGTTGGTTGTGCTCCTTGTCAGCCTTTTTCTTCCTATACATTTAAAGATGAAAAAAAAGACAATTCAAAATGGAAGTTGCTTTACGAATTTGCAAGATTAGTAGAAGAAACACAACCAGATATTGTTTCAATGGAAAATGTTTCTCAATTAATCAACTTTAAAAAAGCTCCTGTATTTGAAGATTTTATAAATTCTTTAAAGAAATTAGGGTACTTTGTTCATTATGAAATTGTAAATTGTCCTGACTATGGTATTCCTCAAAATAGAAAACGCTTGGTCCTGTTAGCATCAAAATTGGGAGAAATTAAACTAATTCCTAAAACTCATAGTAAAGAGAATTATGTTACTGTAAAAGACACTATTGGTAAACTTCCTAGAATTAATGATGGTGAATTTTATGAAAATGACACTTTGCATTATGCAAGAAAGTTAAGTCCGCTTAACAAAAAAAGAATTCAAAATACGCCTTATGGAGGAAGTTGGAAAGATTGGTCGGATGATTTAAAATTAGAATGCCATAAAAAAGAATCAGGAAAATCTTATCCAAGTGTTTATGGTAGAATGAAGTGGGACGAGCCTTCCCCTACAATGACAACTCATTGTGTGGGATATGGAAATGGACGATTTGGGCATCCAGAGCAAGATAGAGCTATTTCACTCAGGGAGGCGTCGTTATTACAAACTTTTCCAATAAATTATGTTTTTTACGACGAGACCAAAGAAAAATTACCCGTTGTAAATATTGCAAGACAAATAGGTAACGCAGTTCCTGTAAGGCTCGGAGAAGTAATTGCTCAAAGTATAAAGGAACATTTAAAAGGATTATAGAGAATGAGTACACAAAAATCTTTAGAAAAATTAGAAACACAAATAAAGGACTTACAACGAGATTACAACTATAACTTAAGAGAGTATACTGTTGAAATTGCGTTAGAAAAATTCCAAGGCAAGGACTATGATTATTCTAATTCGGAAGCATCTTCGGTTATATTTATTCCACCATATCAGAGGGATTATGTTTGGACACACGAGTTAAAATGTAAATTTATAGAATCTTTAATGTTAGGTATTCCAATGCCTCCTCTATTTGCTTTTACTTTAGATGATACAGGTAATATGGAATTGATTGATGGGGTTCAGCGTTTGACAACAATTAAAGAGTTTGTTAATAACAAATTTAAAATAACCAATCTTGAACTTCTTGATGCTCTAAATGGATATAAATTTAAAGATTTACATCCATCAAGACAAAGAAAGTTTAATGATTTGGGATTGAGAATATTTGTTTTTTCAGAAAAAGCAAATGCTGGAGTTAGAGCTGATATATATAATAGAATAAATTCAACTGGGAAAAAATTAACTGAATCTGAAATAAGAAAAGGAGCATTTATGAATAATTCTTTTTACTCTTTTGTATTAGAATGTTCAGAAAGCGAAGCGTTTAATAGATTATTTTCATCAGCAAAACCAAACGAAAAATTAAGAGGTGAGAAAGAAGAATTAATTTCTAGGTTTTTTGCGTATTCTGATAATTATCAAAGTTTTATTCATTCAGTAAAACATTTTATCAATAATTACATAAATGAAAAGAAAGAATCTTTTGATGAACAAGAAAAAGAACAAAAAAAGAGAGAGTTAGATACTGTATTAGAGTTTGTAGGTACTTATTTTCCTAATGGATTTAGGAAAAACCAATCTTTTAAAGCAATCCCAAGAGTAAGATTTGAAGCTATTTCGGTTGGCTGTAATTTAGCTCTTAAAGAAAATCCTAATTTAGTACCTATCTACATGGATTGGATTGACTCAGAAGAATTTAAGAAGCATACTACATCTGATGCAGCTAATAATAAAAATAAATTAGTTGGAAGAATAGAATTTGTTAGAGATTGTTTACTTAATAAAATCAAGAAAGAAGATTTGACATATAATAATGAATAAAAATGATTTTTAAGCAAGAGTTTGATTCAAGAAAACAAGAAGTTGAAAAATATTTTAATTTTCTTTCAAAAATAGATGGGGACTATCGTATAGTGTCCAATTATGAAAAAGACAGAAGTTTTAATATTGATGATGAGTTGCTGAAAGTTCTAAAAGCAAACGGATTTCTAATCCTTTATAATCTAATTGAATCAACTATCTTGAATTGTGTAATTGCTATTTTTGATGAAATTAAGATTAAAAAGTTATCATACATTAGCGTGAGTGATGAAATTAGAAGATATTGGTCTAAACACATATATAAGTTTGATGAAAAAATATCTGAGGAAAAATTATTAAGAGATAAGTTTTACAATATTGTTGAAAAAATTGTTACGAATGTAATATTAGAAATAACAGACAGATTAGAATATGGTGGAAGTATTGATGCTAAGGTAATTAAAAAAGTAGCAGATGAATTAGGAGTTACTTTATCTTTTGAACATTATAGAGAAAATTTACACGGAAAAGTATTAGTTGATATAAAAAATAATAGAAATGATTTAGCGCATGGCAAAAAATCATTTTCAGATATAGCTCGAGATATTACATACAATGGAATAGTTTCAATTAATGAGAATAATGAAACTGTAATATCATCATTTGGATTGGTTCATTTCAAGGATTATACTATAGAGCATTTAGAAAAATTTATTATTTCAATAGAGAATTATATAGAAGCGGAAGGTTATTGTCATCGCAAATAATAATAAATTAAGTTGTTTTTAAAGGTGTCCAAATGAAAGAACTATATCCCACCACACTCAATTTTTCCACACTTTACGCCCATCCGCTGATTTCGAGTGAACAACTTGAACAAATTAAGGCGGCACATCGGAAGGTGAGTTTCAAGAAAGGAGATTTTATTTTACAAAAAGGCGAAGTTTCCAAAAGTTATTTCGCTTTGCAAAGTGGTATTGCTCGGAGTTTTGTCCACGATTACGAAGGAAACGACATTACTACGGGATTTTTCTGTGAGCAGGAGTTCGTTATCAATGAATTATCGCTTTTTAAACAAGAGCCAAGTTTGGAAAACATCGTTGCATTAACCGATTGCATAGCGTGGGAAATTTCTTTCGAGGATTTTCAGCTGTTGTACCATTCCATTGCGGGAGTTTCTGAATGGGGGCGACTTTTTATGACCGAAAAACTCTTCCAAACCCAACAACGCTCCCTCGAGATGATTACGTTTCCCGCCAAAGACCGCTATTTACAATTCCTCAAAGACAAGCCACAAGTGATTCAAAGCGTACCTTTAAAATACATCGCCACCTATTTGGGAATTACCGATACTTCGCTGAGTAGAATTCGGAAGGAGGTTTGGTAAAAAAATAGAAAAAAATTTCGTAGATAAAAAATAAAATGTAATTTTGCACCGAAGATGAATTTATTAAAGTTACAGTTATGAACAATTTTTTAGAAAATTTGAGGCATTATTTTGAGAATAATTCTCGTGAAAAGGTTTTGGAAGATTGGGCAAAAACTGAAGAATTTGACCAAGGAGGGGTTCTCATGGAGGATTTTTTAGATTCTATCCAGAAATATCAACCATCGTCGGTTGTTATAAAAACGAGTGAAAATATAACAAATTCATATAGCCCGAAGTTTTCTTCGGGTTTTTTATTAAATCTATACAATTATGCAAAAAGCTTCTTTTTCAATCAAAGATTATTTATTTGATCAAGTAGAAATAAATCTTGAATCTTTTCAAGAGGGAGATTTAAAAATTGATTTTACCCCTGAAGGGATATACGATAATCAAAAACAAATATTTGAGCTTACTTTTGTAGTAACCGTAACCGTTAGTAATTCGTTGAAAGAAAGTCCTTTTATTAAAATAAGATGCAAAGGATTTTTTGCCTTTGAAAATGCTAGTTCCTTTGAAGAAATTCCAGATTTTTTTTACAGAAATAGCATTGCCATACTTTTTCCTTATATAAGGGCTTACATTAGTTTAGTAACCACACAAGCTAATGTTCCAGGGATAATTCTGCCTACCTATAACTTGTCGGGATTGGAAAATCAACTAAGAGAACATACAACTCAAAAATGATTAGAAAAATCTATCAAACCCTTGAGGACAGAAACAATCCTGATGAGGTAGAAAGTCTGGGTCCTTTTTTTTGCAATCGTAAAGATGCGTGGCTTGGCAATGGGTACTATTTTTGGGATTCTTCTATCGATAATGCACATTGGTGGGGAAAAGAAGGGGCTTGTTACAAAAGCTATCTTATTTGTGAGTCTTCTTTTTATTTGAATGAAAAATGCCTTGATTTGTATGATAACCCAGAACATCGCAGTCTTTTTAAAGGCGTTAAAGAGGAGTTAAAAAAACAGGGATTATATAATGAAAATAATAACACAGTTAGAAGAATAATTGAATTCCTGAAAAATAATAAACTCTTTCCCTATGAAGCGGTTAGGGCTGAGGGAAAACTCTCTAAAAAGAGAGAATCCGAATTCTCTAATATAATCTCATTTAACCGGAATAAGCCACAATATCTTGATCTTGATCCAGCGGTTCAAATTTGTTTTGTTAAAAAAAACGCTTCAAATAGAAAGAATTTCAAGATAGTTTACCCACCTGAATATTGTGAAGACTATGTAGTATAATAACTCAAAATCTTGCCATAAGGCAAGATTTTTTTCGTTCCAACTGCTTATTTTTGCCCAAATAAAAACATAACAATGGACACTCTCATATTAAAAACGCAATTTGAAGCCAATTTTGGTTTGATTTTGAAGAATTTAGAAGGAATTTCAGCCGAAGAATCGTTGATTTTTCCACAGAATGAGGCTAATTGTGTGAATTGGCTTTTAGGGCATTTGATTTATTCTCGCAATTTGGTTTTAAAAATTTTGGGTAAAAATTCCGTTTGGAACGATGAACATTTTGCTTTCTACGGAAGATATATCAACGCTAAGGATGTAACAGAAAAACTCATTGATTTTGAACTTCTTAAATCATATTTTCAGCAAACATATAAACCTTTAATGGACGGTTTGGAACAGTTTGAAAATCAACCTAAAAGCAATATCGTAGAACTTTCATTTTTGTCACTGCACGAGATTTATCATTGTGGACAAATCGGGTATGCTCGCCGATTGTTAGGAAAAGAAGGTATGATAAAATAGTTAATTTCTAACTTAAAATCTTGCCTTATGACAAGATTTTTTTCGTTCCAACTGCTTATTTTTGCCTTTAATAATTAAAAACGATAAAAAAATGGCAACAAAAATCAATCCGTATTTGAATTTTAATGGGAATTGCGAAGAAGCGTTTAATTTTTACAAAAAGGCTTTCGGGGGCGATTTTACAATGGTGGTTCGTTCTGATGAAACTCCAATGGAAGTGGCTGAAAATGAGAAAAACCGCGTGATGTACATTGAGCTTCCCATAGGCGAAAACGATAAACTGATGGGGTCGGACATTTTCGAATCGCTTGGGCAAAAACTTGTTACGGGCAATCACAACTATGTGAGTATTTCCGTAGATAGCAAAGCCGAAGCCGACCGCCTTTTCCACGTACTTTCCCAAGGGGGCGAAATAGAAATGCCTATGGAAGAGCAGTTTTTTGGTTATTTCGGAGATTTTAAAGATAAGTTCGGTATCTCTTGGATGATTATTTTTGAAGGGTGAAACTTTTACCACACATAGACCTATTTTCACAGACGACCTCAAAGACGACCAATTCTATGAACTCTATGCAAGAAGGAAAATGTATTTGAGTAAGTAGGGAATAGAAAATAGGGATTAGGCAATAGTAGGGGCGAAAATTTTTTCGCCCTTATTTTTTATAATTTTCCGACACGTTTATAAACTTTACAAAATTTCTTTTGCAACAGAGATAAAAAAAATCTTTTCAAAAAACAATTTCGCAAGATAGGAAAAACAAAATTCTTTTAAACCTTATTACCTTTGTTTCAGAAATTTAAAAGACACAATACTGATGAATACAAAATCTACACAAGCGGACTATCACGAGCGTATCAACCGAGTTCTCGAATACATCGGCAATCATTTAGATGAAAAAATAGAACTGAAAACCCTTGCCGAAATTGCCAATTTTTCGGAGTTTCATTTCCATCGTATTTTCAAAGCCTTTGTAAATGAATCTGTTGGAGCTCACATTACACGTCTGCGGGTAGAGGCTTCGGCGATTTTGCTCCGATATTCCAATCTATCGGTTGAGCAGATTTCCGAAAAGGTTGGTTATGAGATGGTTTCGTCTTTATCCAAATCCTTTAAAAAATTTTATAGTGTAAGTCCTACCGAATACAGAAATAATAAAACATTATATATTATGAGAAAAGAAGAATTCCTCACCGAAATCAAACTGAAAGCTCCAAAAATCATTGATTTAGAGCCGAAAAAAGTTATTTATATTGCTCTTACGGGAACTTACGGAACGCTCAATTACGGCGAGACTTACGCCAAACTTTGGGCTTTCGTTAAGAAAAACAAGCTCTTTACGGCTGGGATTGAGCATATTTGCATCTCGCACGATGACCCCAAAATCACCGAGGGCGACAAACAGCGGACGGACATCTGTTTGGCGATTCACAAACTTGCCAAGCCTCAGGGCGAGGTTGGGGTGAAAGAAATTGAGGGAGGAAAATACGCCGTTTTTCACTATCAAGGGGCGTATGACAATTTGGGGAAAGTGTACGATACCATTTTTGGAAAATGGTTGCCCGAAAGCGGTTACGAGCTTCGCAGTATTGTTCCGTTTGAAAAATATTTGAACGATGCCCGAAAAACACCGCCTGAAAAACTTAAAACCGAAATCTATTTACCCATAAAATAATTAGCTATGACACTTACAAAAACAGAAAAAACAATCGGAATCGTGTTGGCTTTTTTGCTGTTATTGCTGACACTCAGTGGTTCGTGGTATTTCTTTGCAGAGCTGAAAGTAAGCCTGTTACAATGGGCGATGCTGAATGCTTGTTCGCCTTCAAGTTTGGTATATTTGCTTTGTTTTCTGCTGTTTATATGGAAGAAAAAAGCAGTTTTGTTGCCTCTTGCCCTCTTGCCGATGTATTATTTCGGAACGATGGGAATGTTTACTTTTGGTTGGAGCGGAGCCAATATTTTTGCCCAAATGTCGCATATCGTGATGACTTTGAATATCTTATGGGTGATTTATCTTTTTGTGAAAAACGCAAATTACCAAGCCTTTGCCAAAGGTTTGTTGTGGAGTATTTTGCTTTTTGTTCCTTACATTACTTATGTAATGTACTATTGCCGTATCCACGCCGAAGATGTTTCTAAGCTATTACAGATGAATTGATAATAAATCTTAAGTCCCCAAAAACATCCAATACAACTCCACCTCCACAGACGCCCCCACGGCGTCTTTTCTTTTTAACAGCATTTTAATACTAATCTGCTGAATTTTTACCACTTACGGCACGGATATTGCTGCGTATATCATAAGAATTCCCTACAAGTGATGAGTGTTTACCCATAGGATTTTGATAATTCCCGTACAGAAAAGCATTCTAACGGCAAAGAAGCGAGGTTTGACCTACATTATATAAGTTCTGACCAACAAGAAATCAGTATTTACCAACAGGAAATGAATTCTGACTGACAAGAAATGAATTCTGACCGATAAGAAATTAATCTTGACCAACAGGAAATCAATTCCGACCGATAGGAAATGAATTTTGACTGACAATAAATGGATTCTGACCGGTAAAAATCCATTTCCTGCAAGTAAAAATCTATAAAATCAATAGAAAATTAAAAGTTTAACACCAAAAACACAATTATTATGAATGAGAATTTACATCAGAACGAACAAAACTTGAATCAGAATGACCAAAATCTGAATCAAAACGAGCAAACACCAACTCCAAAGAAGCGAAACGTACATATTTCAATGGAGGAATGGATTCAGCGAATGCGATTGGCATTTTCTAACGGGAAATTGCCTAACATTCAGGAGCAGATGGGGCTATTGGGCTATACCACCGAAAAACTTGATGACCTTTTAGCCAAAGTAGTGCGTTTGGAAGAGTTACACCAAATCCAAAAGACGGAATACGCCGAGCAATATGCCGAAACAGAGAAGTTCGACCAAAAATTTTCCGAAATCAATGATTTGTATACCAAGCATTTGGCTTTCTGTAAAATCCTTTTTAAAGGCGATACGTTAGCAGGTGCTTCGCTCGACTTTGCAGGGAAACGCAAAACGGCATATAGCGATTGGTTAGTGCAAGTAGGGAACTTCTATTCGCAATTGCTTAAAAACCCATCGTTTCTAACTAAGTTGCAGTCTATCAACATCAAAGAAGAAGATTTAAAAGCCGTACAAAATAAACTCACAGAGGTCATCGCCCTGAAAGAAAGTCAGAAAAAGGAAACCGCCGAGGCTCAAAAAGCTACCGAAGTTCGCGACAAATTCTTCGATGAGCTTTATCCGCAGTACAGCGAGTTTGTAGCTTACGCCAAAGTTGTATTTGCTCATAGTCAGGAGCTTGAGGCTTTGGGTATTGTGACCAAAAAAGCATAAGAAATTGAAAAATTATCGGTAAGGACGTCCGTTGGGGCGTCTTTACTTTTTTTATGTTGCTAATGGATTGAAATATGTTTGATTTTTATTTCTTTGTACTTTTCAATAAAAAAATGTCTATTAAGCCAAAAAGTCAGATGTTAATGACTTTTAGTACAATCGCATTTAATATTTTAACCACTTTAAAATTTCTTTGTACGTAGGTTTCTTGCCGTACATTAGTATACCAATACGGTAAATTTTGGCAGCAATTCCGATAAAAAGGAAGAAAGTAGCATACAGAATTACAACTGAAATTAGTAACTCCCACCACGAGACTCCAAAGGGAACTCGCATCAGCATGACTACAGGCGAGGTCAAGGGAATATACGAAAACACAACTGAAACAGTGCCATGAGGTTCTTCGATAACACTGAAAAATCCGATGTAAACTGCTAAAATCAAGGGGATAAGGACAGGCATCAGGAACTGTTGCGTGTCCGTTTCGTTATCCACCATAGCTCCTATGGTAGCATAAATAGAACTGTACAGAAGATATCCTCCGATGAAATATAATAGGAAAGCTCCAAACATTTCCATAAACGGAAATTGGAAAAATGCAACCAGAATTTCGGAAGTAATTCTGTCCATTCCCGATTTCGTCATCACAATTTCGTTGGTTGATGATGGACTGATACCTAAAAAATTTGTTGTAATAGTCATCAAAAGCCCACCGAAAATCATCCAGATTAAAAACTGTGTAAGTCCCGCTAATGAAGTGCCAAAAATTTTCCCTAACATCAATTCAAAGGGTTTTACAGAAGAGATGATAATTTCCACAATCCGATTGCTTTTCTCTTCGATGACGCTTCGCATAATCATATTTCCATAGATGATAATAAACATAAAAATCAAATATCCTGCGATGCCTCCGATAGCGATTTTGATGATACTACTCAGTTCAGAACTTTTTTCTCCACTGAAATTTGATAAAGAAATGTGTATGCTTTCACGAGCATTGTCGATTTCATTTTTGTTCATTCCTTTGTCAGTTAGATTTAATTCAAAAAGAGCATCCTCTAATGTGTTTGATAATTGATTAAGGAGGGTAATATTTGGAGTTTCTTCACTGAAAAATTCGATGTTTTCTTTCCATTTAGGTGTTGTTTTTGAGGGGATATGTAGTAATCCGTATGAATTTTCAGTTAAAACATTCAATTTTGCTTCCGAAAGAGTTATGTTTTCAAGAAAAGTATACTTTATTGTTTCAGAATCTTTGAAACTGTCCATAAAAAAACCACTTTCATCTAAAATAGTGATTTTTTTTACGTTACTTGTGCTATTGATTGTTGTTAGATATCCTATCAAAGTTCCAAAAACCACCACTATTAATGGACTTACAAATGTCATTATGATGAATGATTTATTGCGTATTTTATTGAGATATTCTCGTTTGGTAATAATTCCTATGTGTTTCATTAGATATTTCTACGTTTAATTTTTTGTGTGCGGTGATACATTTGTACTAATCAGAGTTTGGTGTTGATATTCTCGCTTCTCTTTCTTTGATGGATTTAATGAAAATCTCATCCATAGAGGGTATAGATTCAACAAAATGAGTTACTTCAGCTTTTGTTTGTAAGAAATGTAGTAACTCTCCTGTGGATTGTTCGTCCTTCTTGTGTATATTGATTTTCAAGTCGTCGTATAAGCTCTTAAAATTAGCTTCTGAAACGGAAAAATGTTGTTTTAAGTCTTCTAAAACGGCTTTTTTTCGATTTTCATCGATTTTTAAACCAACTTCATATGTGTTATTTTTGAATTTTCGTTTTACATCAATTAATTTTCCTTCCAAAATCTTCTCTGATTTATTAATCAATGCGATGTGATCACATATTTCTTCTACAGACTCCATACGATGAGTGGAAAAAATGATAGTTGCTCCTTTTTCACGTAGATATAGGATTTCGTCTTTGATAATATTTGCATTGATAGGGTCGAATCCACTGAAAGGCTCGTCAAAAATCAGTAATTTTGGCTCGTGAAGTACGGTAACCATAAATTGTATTTTCTGAGCCATTCCTTTAGAGAGTTCTTGTACTTTTTTATTCCACCAATCACCGATATTTAGCCGATCAAACCAAAATTTAAGTCTCTGCTTAGCTTCTATTTTTGATAAACCTTTAAGTTGAGCTAAATACATCACTTGTTCGCCTACTTTCATTGTTTTGTAAAGCCCTCGTTCTTCGGGTAAATATCCAATTTGGTATATGTGTTTATTTTGTAGCGGTTCACCATCGAAAAAAACTTTTCCCGAATCCGGGAATGTAATTTGATTAAGGATTCGAATCAAGGATGTTTTACCTGCCCCATTTGGGCCTAATAACCCAAAAATGCTCCCTTTTGGAACATGTAGTGAAACATCATTTAATGCTATGTGTGAACCGTAGGTTTTACAAATATTTTCTGTAATAATCATATATATCGGCTATTTTCAGTATTTTTTTAGTGTTTTATGAGTTTAAGTTGTCTTTCAAATTTTGTTTGAAGAATTTCAGTGTAGTATCAGATGCAATTAAACAAATGACATAAATACAGACATTTTGAGATTAATGATGCTCCAAACGAGCTAAATAATCAAAATTTTCTCCTTTTGCAATGAGTTCGCAATTCAATCCAACAGAATGAGCAACGTTTTGTAGGGTGTTGTAATCCACATATAACCACGGAAAAGGAGGTTCTTTCTCGCCTTTATATTTTACTAAATACATTAGTTCCCCGTAGTAATCAAACTCTAAAGGTACGTCGTAGGAGCCATCCGCATTTTGGTCGAACATATATATGATGTCAGAAGAATCAGTCAATATTTGTCCTTTTGGAGCTAAAAGGCTTTTGATTTTAGCAAAAAAAGTTCCCATTTTGCGAAGTCGTCCACACATCCCTGCTCCATTCATCAGTAGTAAGATGGTATCAAATTGCCCTTCAAAGGTCATTATATCTCCAACATAAGCATTTTGTAGACCTCGTAATTTACAGACTTCAATGGCTTTGGGTGATATATCAACCGAATGAACTTCCAATCCTCGTTCATTTTGCAGATAGAGTCCATGAGTTCCTGCGCCACATCCTATATCCAGCACTTTTCCTTTCGCTAATTGTAGAGCTTTCTTCTCTAACGGAGGCATCTCTGAAAAAGAACGAAATAGATAGGGCAAAGGCAATACATCTTCCTCTGAAATAGAAGTTTCCGTTTTGATGTCTTCCGTATAATTTCCTTGTTGATAGTCTAATAATGCTTGTCCAAATAAGTCCTTCATTATGCTTATTTTAGTAGATTTTCGAGATTTGGAATAAGTTTTTTGTGGTCAATATTTCGAGCTACGATAATTCCGTTTTCGTCAATTAACATAGCTGTCGGCAACCAACGGATAGCGTATGTCTTTATCGGTTCTGCTTTCCACGCACCTTCAACGAATCCGTGTGTCCACGTTAGTCCGTCGGTCGCAATCGCGGTTTTCCAATGGTCTTTTTTTCGGTCAAACGACACGCCTAATATGGTAAAATTTTTGTCCTTATATTGATTGTAGAGTTTCACCAGTTCAGGGTTTTCCTTACGACAGTCGGGACACCACGAAGCCCAGAAATCGATAAGTATCACTTTCCCTCTCAAATCACTCAAGCAAATGGTGTTTCCTTCTAAGTCTTCCATCACAATCTCAGGAGCAACTTGTCCAGGTTGTATTTTTTCCAGTTGAGTGATAGCTCCATCAAGTTCTTCAATATAAGTGTTTCTTGATAAATTTTGATTTATCCTTTTTCGAAGTAAAATTAAAGATTCGTAGTCATATAAATAGGCATTTCTTGCTAAAAAATAGGCTATAACAGGCGAACTGTTGTCTTTTTGGAGTAAACTGTCCAAATTTATACGTTTTGTCGCATTCAAATCATCATACTTCTTGAATAATTCAGTATTTTCACTGCCAAAGGCTTCTGAAATTTGCCAATTATCGTTGAGAGTTATGGAGATGTCAGCGTTTTCTAAGAAAAAATTAGCCCTTTTTCCTGAATTTCCTAATCGAATAGCGTGTACTAAAGGTTCTTGTAACTTTCCTTTAAACGTAAAGGTTTGATTTTTCGCTTCTACCGAGTCTACAACGGTATATTCACGGTTTTTATACTCCAATAAATATACTTTTTCATTTACGTTTGTAGGTAACTTTCCGTTTAGTGTAAACGAATCGGATTCTTGCTTCATAGTATTATTACAAGAAAAAATACTTCCTAATATACTTACTAACAGTATTTTATGTTTGTTGTTCATACAGAATGTTTTTTAGATAGCTACAAAGATATATTATTAATTCATAAATGACAAATTTGGGAACGTTCTAAACTAACTTTAAAAGAGCGAGAGTTAAAAACTTTTCTCTATTTTTGCCGACTGAGAAGCAGTATCTTTATAAAATTCGGACGTATGATACAAATAGGGGAGACCATTATATCAGAGGATATAATTGAAAATGAGTTTGTTTGCAACTTGAACACTTGTAAAGGGGCTTGTTGTATTGAGGGGGATGCAGGAGCTCCAATAGAGGATGAAGAATTGAAAATTTTAGAGCGTATCTACCCAGAAGTAGCTCCTTATCTAACGGAAAAGGGACGAGAATCTATTGAGAATCAAGGTGTATACATCAAAGGTGAAGATGGAGAATGGGAAACTCCTCTTATTGACAATGCCGATTGTGCTTATGTGGTTCGCAATGAAAAAGGCTGGGCATTATGTGCCATTGAACAGGCATACAACGATGGTAAAATTGACTGGAAAAAACCAATTTCGTGTCATTTGTATCCAATTCGATTACAAAAATACACTTCGTTTACGGCGGTAAACTACAATCGTTGGCATATCTGTAGTGACGCTTGTAGTTTAGGAAAGGAGTTACAAGTTCCTGTATATAAGTTTGTTAAAAATGCACTCATCCGTAAATTCGGAGAAGCATGGTACGAAGAATTGGAACTGGTCGTAGCTCATTTGAAAAGAAAATAAAATCTACAAAAAAGCAGACCTCGCAAAGAAAGTTAGTTTTCTTGAATAGTTTAAGTCAAGAGGAAGACATTATTTCACAGCTAAAAATTCGAAATGAAAAGGATTAAAATCATTTTTTAAAACTTCAAAAAATGATTCGCCATATTCTAAGTATAGTTCCGAAAAGTTAGTAAAACGTTCCTGTAACGACCCATTTGGAAACAATTCACTTTGCAACGTTGTCAAACGCTCTAATTTTTCGGAAAGTTGTCTTTTTTGAGCTTTTAACAAGCGTTTTTCCAGATTATTTAATCCTTTCAATTGCTTAATTTCTTGTGATTTGACAGCGTTTAAAAAAGTTTTATCTGTTTTTTCTGCCAGTACATACAAATTTGCAAATTGGTTTTGTAGTGCTTTTCTTTGTTCTGAGAAATCAATTGGAAATTCGCTTAATTTTTGAACATATATGTTCTTAAGATTCTCTGATTTAAGGAATAAATCAGCAATTTTCATTTCTGCTTTTTTTATTCTATTGTGTTGTTTATCAGTTATAAAAACAGCTGAATTTCGTAACATCAGTATAGGAAAAACAATTTTTTCACTATCAAAAAAGCTTTTTAATTCCAACCAGTAAGCAATTTCGCCACCTCCTCCAATATAAGCCAAATTTGGCAATATAACCTCTTGGTACAGAGGACGCATGATCACATTAGGAGAAAAACGCTCAGGATGATTTTCGAGTTCATTAAGTAATTCTTTTTCAGTGAAGTACATTTCTGTTTCGTGGACTCCATAACCATTTTCGGTTATTACAATTCTATTACGGCCTTTTTCTGTTAGGTAAAATAAATTGATTTCACGAGGATTTACCTGTGTTGGATATATTTTATCTAATTCCTGAATTTGTATTATTGTTTTTTTAACTTCTTGATATGCAGTGTTTTTTAGTATGTCATTTCGCATAAAAGAAGCGAACGATTTCTTTAACTTTGAATCATTTCCATCGATAATCACCAAGCCGTAGTTTTCAAAAAGAGTATTCACTAAAGATCGAGTAGCAGATGCTAAATCCTTGTTTTTTAGGTAACTATTCTCAAAAAGTTGTTTTAGAAACTCAGCGTTTTTACCCACTCCCAGATTCGAAATAAAGGATGAAAATACAGCGTCTAATGTTGTTGTATCAAAATTTCCTGTCATCCCTGTTTGTGAACTATTCCAACGAAAGGTTTGCTGTTTAAAATGAAAGTGATTAATTTCCTCAAAATCATGGTCTTCGGTAGCCATCCAATAGATGGGAACAAAATGATAGTCAGGGTATTTTTTTGATAGTATTTCACATGTGTTGATGACGGAAATGATTTTATAAATGAAATACAAAGGACCTGTAAATAAACTCAATTGATGTCCAGTTGTGATAGTGAACGTGTTTCTATCCCCTAATTTAGCGATGTTTTTTTGTACTTTATCCGATGTTTTGAGAGAAGCATACTGTTCCCTTAAGGAGTTTACCAATAGCACTCGAGCTTCATCTGAAAATTGTTGCTGTTTCTCAAGAATCTGTTTTTCGAAGTTTTCCACTGATGGAAAACGGTGGTACAATGTACGTAAGGTTTCTTTTTCACTTACGTAGTCACTTATGAATGAAGAAAAAAAACGGATTTGGTCAAATGGGATACAATCAACTATCATAATAAAAACGTATATGAATGCAAAAGTAAAAAATATAATCGGTATCATAATCATTTTTGTATTGTTTTTTACCTAGGTATAGGTGTTGTATATGCCAAAATAATTCGTATTTTTGCAACTTTGTTCCCTTTTTCATGGGATTGAATAGGATGAGGTTAGGTGTTTGGAGACGTCTTTCTCAATTTGAATTTGGATAAAAATCACATAATTTTCACTTAAAATAAAACGCTTAAATATTTGAAAATAAACACGTTAATCTTTTCAAAGAAAATTATATTTGTATATAATATTTTTTTTGCTTATCTTTGGGACTCTAATATGGCTAATTAGTTTATTTTCAACACTTAAAATATTATTTGTATGAAAGATCTTAACATTTACGTGGAGGAATTGCTTTACAAGCATCCTTGTGTTATAATTCCTAAATTTGGGGCTTTTATTTCTAACAGAAAGTCCGCAAAGTTGTTTGAAGATAAAACATTTTCACCCCCAAAAAGAGAGCTCACTTTTAATGCAAGTTTGAACTCTAACGATGGGTTATTGCTTAAACATATTTCAGAAACATCAGGAGTTGATTATAAATTGGTTGAAGAATATGTAAATTCCACAGTGGAGTCTTGGAAAAAGGCTTTGACCCGTGGTGAGAATCTTTCGTTGAAAAATATAGGTCTTTTTAGGCAAACCCCGGAGGGAAAAGTTTCCTTTGAGGCATTTGAAGATGTAAATTATCTCACGGATTCATTTGGTATGTCGCCTTTTGTTCCGCACGAAATTAATGAAATGTCCAATAAAAAAATCGCTGAAAATCAGGTATCTCCTACGATAGACCCTGTGGTGCCCAAACCGAGTATTGAACCTACAGTGCCAGAGAACAGAGATGAAGCTGAAGATTCAGGGCAGCAACCTGTTAAAAAAGGGAAAAAACGTTCGTTCGTTAAATATACCGCAGTTGCAGTTGTTGGTCTTATTTTGTTGACTGTTGGTGTAATCACTTTCTTTGGAGAGCCTTTGGAAAACAATGAAGAGATGATGCTTGCTGAAAATCAGATTGAAGAAAAAGTACAACAAAAATTGAGTGAAGCTACTTTAAATATTCCGATGAGTTTTTCAGCTATTCCTGTGGAAGTAACAAAAGTAGATGCTTTAAAACCAAAAGATAATGATGTTTCTCAGTCTTCTGCTTCTCAAAATGTTGCAACTTCAAAGCCGACAAACCAGAATAAGACAGAAGTAAAAACGAATAAGAAAGAGACTACTCCTGTGGCAACAACTACACCTAAGGAGACGACTAAAAAAACGAATGCTAACTCATCAGCCAAAGTAAAAAAATATCAAGTGATAGCTGGTGCTTTTAAAGAAGAGAAAAACGCAAATACCAAAGTTGCTCAATTAAAAAAATTAGGTTTTAAAAATGCTGCTGTTATTGGAATCAATGCTAAAGGATTATATCAAGTGAGTTATGCTGGATTTGACAGCATGGCAGAGGCAGAGGCTTTGAAACAACAAATCAAAGCAGAAAAAGACACTAAGAAATTGGAAGGAGGCTGGATTTTAACAAACGAATAATTTTCACATCACATAATAACTACATGCAGAAAAAAACACCTTCTCAATCGCGTACAATATTAACGGATTTAGTTCTCACAGGGGAAACTAACCACTTGAATCATATGTTTGGAGGAGAGCTTTTAGCACGAATGGACAGGGCAGCGAGTATTGCAGCTCAACGGCATTCACTTCGTCCGACGGTGACAGCTTCGGTGAACCACGTGGCTTTTAATCACAGCATTCAATTAGGTAGTGTTGTTACGGTTGAAGCGTCTATTTCAAGAGCTTTTTCCACCTCTATGGAGGTTTATATTGATGTTTGGGTTGAGGATTTTGACAATGGAACACGTCTCAAAGCCAATGAAGCTATTTACACATTTGTAGCTATTGACGATGAAGGAAGACCTACCAAGGTTCCTGAAATTCAGCCAGAGACAGAACTTGAGCAGGTTCGTTATGAAGGAGCTTTACGTCGAAGACAGCTCAGTTTGGTGCTTGCAGGAAAAATCAAGCCTCATGACGCCACTGAACTGAAAGCCTTGTTTATGGAATTAGAAAACGAATAAATCGATTTAAAGAATTAAACCGTCCATGTTGGTTTTTTTATATTTTAAAAACCGCTATGGACGGATTTTTTATAAAAAATCAAAATCAATGACCCTATCCGAAGAAAATTACTTAAAAACAATTTTCCACCTTTTTAATGAAGAGGAAGAAGAAGTGAGCACCAATGCCATAGCCGAGGTAATGAATACAAAGGCTTCTTCTGTGACTGATATGTTGAAAAAATTGGCTGATAAAAAGCTGATTAACTATAAAAAATACCAAGGAGTTACTTTGACTACAGAGGGGAGAAATAAAGCCATCTACATAGTGAGGAAACATCGTTTGTGGGAAGTCTTTTTGGTCGAAAAATTAGATTTTTCTTGGGATGAAGTTCATGAAATTGCCGAAGAATTAGAGCATATTGAATCTGAAAAACTTATAGAACGGTTGGATGCTTTTTTAGGATTTCCAGAAAAAGATCCACATGGTGACCCAATTCCTAACAAACACGGTTTCTATGAAAAAACAACAAAAACACTGCTTAGTGAACTTGATAAAAATGAAAAAGGAATCTGTATAGCAGTGAAAAATACTTCTAAAGATTTTCTTCGCTATTTGAGTAAAGTTTCGATTACTTTAGGCGATGAAATTATTGTGAAAAGTAAAGAAAAGTTTGATAATTCTATGATTGTTTCAATTCATAATAAAGAGATCAACCTTTCTGCTATGGTTTGTAGGAACTTGTATGTGCAGAAAGAAAAATAAATTCAATATTACACGGGTATGAAAAAATATATTGCTATCATTTTAGGAATTCTTTTGACGGCTTGTTCATCTGAACCTAAATTTACAGAGAAAGTAATTGAGCATACTAATGAAAATTGTATGGATAATTGCCTTTCTGTTACTATAAATTATTTAGTTTGTAAGAAACCAACAGCCTTTGCTGACTTTTTCAACCGTGAAATTGAGGAACAGGTAATTAACTTTCTATTGAGCAATCAGATAGATTCTTTGGCGACTAACGTTTCGTCAGTTTCTGAAGCTGTAAAGCTTTTTGTCGATGATTATAATAAATTACATGAACATTTTCCTGATATTCCTGCTTTTGAATTGAACTTGAACGATAGTATTTCCTTTCAGAATAAAAAAATCATTTCTTTGGTTTCGGATAGATATGCCTATACTGGAGGAGCTCATGAGCTTTTGACAACTATTTTTTTGAATTTTGATATCGAAACGAAAACACTTATTGCCAATGAAAATTTATTTTCAGATATTGAAAAAGTATCTGAAATTGCTGAAATACACTTCAATGAACAGCGAAAAATCGTTTCTGCCACCAATCCAACTGAAAATGATTTTTGGTTTGATGATAATAAATTTACTTTTCCCGAGAATATTGGCTTTACGAAAGAATATTTAATTTTGCTTTATAATCCCTATGAAATAGCTTCGTACGTTAATGGAGCATTTCAGGTCAAAATACCGATAGAGGAGGTTAAACCTTATCTTAATATTGGAGATTTATAGTTTGTTTGAGTCTAAAAAAATCGGTATAGATCATACATCCAAGTTTCATTTTTTCCTACTGTGAAGAGTGTAGCTTGGATTTGTTGTTCATAAAAGTTTAATAAGAAAAGTGTATCAGTAACCTTTTGCAGTTCAAGGTTTATATTCCGATAAACTTCATCTATTTGTCAAGTATAAAAATACACTCTAATAATTTAAAATAAATCTAAATAAATTTTGTAATTTCAAAAAAACCTATTATATTTGCCTCGTTGTTAGTAGTTGTTATTTGCAAAGGGAATTAATTTAGTAGTGTTTTTTATATTTCATTTGCAGTTCAAATTATGTAAAGAAGTTTGCAAATTATTTCTTTCATAAGTGAATAGTTAGTTTTAAGCGGAAAGTCTGTCATAATTGGCAGACTTTTTTGTTTTGGAGAGATTGATTGAGTAGTTAAAGTAGAGAAGTATTTATTTGATTTTCAGTAGTAATTTGGGTATTTCAGTTTTATGTATCATCTAAATTTTATCCAATAAAAAACTATCCAAAATGTTTTTTACTTTTGATAAGAATATTTATAAAACACTCAAAATCAATTCGTAAAACATTTTTGGATAGTTCAATAAAGCTAAAATAAAGAATTACTTCACATTAAATGCTTTCTCTTGTGGGAAATACGCTACCAATCCTAATTCTTCTTCAATGCGAATCAATTGGTTGTATTTTGCCATACGGTCAGAACGTGAAGCTGAACCTGTTTTGATTTGTCCTGTATTCAATGCAACAGCCAAGTCAGCGATAGTGTTATCCTCAGTTTCTCCTGAACGATGTGACATTACCGAAGTGTAACCTGCTCTGTGAGCCATTTCCACAGCTGCAATCGTTTCAGAAAGTGTACCGATTTGGTTTACTTTGATAAGGATAGAGTTAGCAACACCTTTTTCAATACCTCTCTCAAGGATAGAAACGTTTGTTACAAACAAATCATCTCCAACTAATTGTACTTTGTGTCCGATTTTTTCGGTAAGCATTTTCCAACCTTCCCAGTCGTTTTGGTCCATACCATCTTCGATTGAAATAATTGGATATTTTTCAACCAATTCAGCTAAGTAATCAACTTGTTCTTGTCTTGTACGAACTTTTCCTGAAGCTCCTTCAAATTTAGAATAATCGTATTTTCCGTCAGCGTAGAACTCTGATGAAGCACAATCCAAAGCGATTTTAATTTCTTCGCCCCATTTGTAACCTGCATTTTCTACTGCTTTTTTGATAGAATCTAACGCGTCTTCTGTTCCTTCGAAAGTTGGAGCAAAACCTCCTTCGTCACCCACAGCAGTGCTTAATCCTCTGTCGTGCAATACTTTTTTCAAGTTATGGAAAACTTCTGCTCCCATTTGGATAGCTTGAGAGAAGTTTTTTGCTTTTACAGGCATAATCATAAACTCTTGGAAAGCAATCGGAGCATCAGAGTGAGAACCTCCATTGATGATGTTCATCATAGGAACAGGCAATGTGTGTGCACTAACTCCACCTACATAACGATACAAAGGCAAATCCAATTCAGCAGCAGCAGCTTTTGCAACAGCCAAAGAAACCCCTAAGATTGCATTAGCTCCTAATTTTGATTTGTTTGGTGTTCCATCAAGCTCAATCATTGTTCTGTCGATAAGATTTTGCTCGAAAACACTCATTCCAATAATTTCCTCAGCAATGATTTCGTTAACGTTAGCAACGGCTTTCAATACACCTTTACCCATATAATCTTTCCCTCCATCACGAAGTTCAACTGCCTCATATTCACCAGTTGAAGCTCCTGAAGGAACAGCTGCTCTTCCAAGATGTCCGTTTTCTGTTATAACATCAACTTCTACTGTTGGATTTCCTCTTGAATCCAAAATTTGTCGTGCGTGTACGCCTACAATAATACTCATATTTTCTATTATTTAATTAAAATTTCTTTTTATTGATTAACAATTTTCAATGAAGAATGATTTAACTCAAATCGTTCATTACAAAATTCTTATCTGTTAATTATTTTTCATCATTTCCGCAAATTGGTCAAACAGATAAGTGGCATCGTTTGGTCCAGGTCCAGCTTCAGGGTGATACTGAACGCTGAAACATTTTTTGCCTTTAACACGAATTCCCATAATGGTATCATCATTGAGGTGAACGTGCGTAATTTCAATATTTTTATTAGCTTCTGCTTGTTTTCTGTCTACCGCAAAACCATGATTTTGAGAGGTTATCTCTCCTTTTCCTGTAAGTAAGTTTTTTACAGGGTGATTAATTCCTCTGTGTCCGTTATGCATTTTGAATGTGGGAACGTCATTTGCCAAAGCAATGATTTGATGTCCTAAGCAAATCCCGAACAAAGGTAAATCCTCTGCTATCATTTGTTTCACTTTTGCAATAACTTCTGTTAGTGGTTCAGGGTCTCCTGGTCCGTTTGATAGAAAATATCCATCAGGATTCCATTTCTTTAACTCTTCCAGAGGACTATCATACGGAAAAACTTTTACATACATATCACGTTTTGCCATATTTCTCAAAATGTTTTTCTTTATTCCAAAGTCAAGAGCGGCAACCTTGTACGTAGCGTTCTCATTGCCAAAAAAATAAGGTTCAGTAACTGACACTTTCGAAGCCAATTCTAAACCTTTCATATCAGGAATTTGTTTTAATTTTTCTTTAAGAAACTCTAAATCATCGGTTTGAGTTGAAATAACGGCGTTCATTGAACCATTATCACGAATGTGAGCTACTAATGCACGAGTGTCTACATCGCAAATGGCTACTAAGTTGGTTTTATCGAAAAAATCTTTCAATGAACCAGAAGCACTTGGTCTGGAGTGATCATAGCTAAAATTACGACAAACCAATCCCGTAATTTTGATGCCATCGGACTCATTTTCATCCTCATTAATTCCGTAGTTTCCAATATGGGCGTTGGCTGTTACCATGATCTGCCCAAAGTAGGAGGGGTCTGTAAAAATTTCTTGATAGCCTGTCATTCCCGTGTTGAAGCATACTTCTCCAAAAACAGTACCGTCGTTTCCTACGCTTTTTCCGTAGAAAGCGGTGCCATCAGCAAGTAAAATAACCGCTTTTTTCTTTTCTTGATATTTCATTAAAAGTTCTTTTTTGGTTTTAATTTCCAAAGGACAAAGGTACAAAAACCAGAAGAAAGAAACAAATTTTTTATGGCCATATTCTGTGTTAAAAAAAAGAAAAATTGATTGATACAAACTAGGATAAATCAAGTTATTATCAAACCAAATTGGCTGATAATTAAAAGAAGATATAACAAATTTTAAGCTAAAATTCTGTAATCAAAGTGTACCTGTTTCGGATATTTTGCAATTTCATCCGTAGTATTTGGGATAAATAAACTCTTTCTTTTAACAAAGTTTATTTTCGGCGAAAAAATAAATGAGGAAATAATTTTTCAGGTTCTTTTTTGTACAAAAATAATTTTGTAGTAGCTCTGAAAAAACCAAATCCATAGCTAAAAAACTGTACTAAAATCGCCCATATAGTCAAAAATCCAATTTTTGTGCTTTTGTTTTCCCTTGAACTGTGAAGCAGAACTATGATGAAATAACTACAGTAGATGTACAATCCTTCCAATCTGCCTATGAAAGCAACTGATAAAGAGAAGATTAATCCTATTGAAAATAGAAAAGGTAACCAAAAAGTTATTTTCTTCGTTTGTGGATACCAATGATTTAAAATAGCTCGTGTTTGTCCGAATTTGCAGACTTGCTCTTTGAATTTTTTCCACGAAATACGACGTTTGTGATAGACAAACGCTTCTTCAATAAATGCCGTTTGATACCCTTTTTGCCATAATCGAATTACTAAATCAGGATCTTCTCCAGGATGTATTCTTCCAAAACCCCCACTACTTTCAAAAGCCTTGCGTGAAAGCCCCATATTGAAACTTCGGGGTTGGAATTTCCCTATTCCATTTTTATTGCCACGAATGCCTCCCGTGGTGAGTAAAGAGGTCATGGCATAATTGATTGCTTTTTGAATGTCCGTAAAGCTTTCATCAGCAGCATCGGCGCCACCAAAGCAATCTACATACTGTCTTTTCAGAAAATCATCTACGGATTCTAAATAATGTTCGGGTAGTAGGCAATCGGAATCTAAAATTATAAAATAGTCATAATGAGCTTTTTGCATACCATAGTTACGAGAATCTCCAGGGCCAGAATTGGGCTTATACAAGTAGGTAATATGCAGCCTATCTGCATATTTATCACAAATCTCCTTGGATTGAAGGGTTGAACCATCTTCGATGACTACGACCTCGAAATCCCCTTCAAAAGATTGATTTGCAATAGTTTCTAATAATTCATCGACTTCAATAGGGCGATTGTAAACAGGTATTATAAATGAATAACTCATGTTCTGACACTTTTTTTAAATACTCATGGGGTAGACTCTACTATCCAAATGATGTGCTTTTCGGTGGTTGATGTAGATTATATTATTTTATTTATCTCTGTAAATCAGATATTTATTTCTTGTTTCTTTGAATTTAGCCAAATCCTTTTGCCATGTTTCACGAATTTCGGTTTCGCTTTTTCCTTGGATAATTTGTTCCTTAAGTTTTTTATTTCCTGCGAGTTTGTTGAAAAAGTTATTAAAAAAATCTATTTTCACGCCTTTCGATTGCTCAAACGCTTTTTGTAACCAAGACAAATTCAAAGCTGACATTCGTGGATGATTGGTTAAATTTTCCCCATAACACACTTTTCCTTTGAATTTAGGATTTTTATCTCCCAGATTTGGTTGTGGTGTAAACTGAAAGTTAGTTTTCTCTAAATAAGGAGATCCATAAATTTGAAATTGAGATGAAGTTCCTCGTCCCATGCTTACATTTGTACCTTCGAAGAAACACAAACTTGGATATAAATTTATGGCAACATCGTTAGGTAGATTTGGCGAAGGTCTTACGGGTAAACTATATGGGGTTTGGTGTGTATAATTAGATAAAGGAATCACTTTTAAATTTGCAACTATTTGATTTTTAAGCCATTTTTCTCCATTTATCATTTGTGCATATTCTCCAATGGTCATTCCGTAGACTACAGGAACTGGGTGCATACCTACAAAACTATGTTGTTCCATTTCTAGAACAGGCCCATCAATATAGTGTGCGTTAGGGTTTGGTCGATCCAGTACGATTACAGGAATATTTAGTTCGGCACAAGCCTCCATCACGTAGTGTAGAGTTGAAATATACGTGTAGAATCGGACACCTACATCTTGCAAATCAAATAAAATTACATCAATATTTTTCAGGTGTTCAGGAGAAGGTTTTTTATTTTTTCCGTAGAGTGAAATGATGGGAATACCCGTTTTTGAGTCTTTACCATCTTTGACGATTTCTCCGGCATCGGCTTCACCACGAAATCCGTGTTCAGGGACATATATTTTGTGGATGTCTATTTTGCGACTGATTAGCGAATCGACCAGGTGAGTGTATTCTCCTTTTTTGTTTTTGATGATTCCTGTTTGGTTCGTTACAATACCAATTTTTTTATTTTGTAAGTCGTTTATATATAGCCATATACGGTTACTTGCCAATACAATTTCTTTTTCAGAAATTCCGTTACTTGTGTTTTTTTGGCTATAATTTTTACAAGAAGTGATTAAAAATAGCAAAAAAAACGTATTTTTGACCATTCTTAAAATAAACAGACCATTGAATTTTCCCTTTTTCATAGCGAAACGAATTATATTTTCAAAATCGGGTAAAAGTACGATTTCTTCTCCAATTATCAAAATGGCGATTACGGCAATTGCCTTAGGAATGGTTATGATGTTGATTGCTATTGCCACAGGAGGTGGGTTGCAACGAAAAATACGTGAAAAAATTGTTACTTTTCAAGGGCATATCCAAATTTATAATTATGACAATAATGCTTCAGAAGTATCAATAAAACCAATTTCAATCCATCAAGACTTTTATCCTCAATTTACCGAAATACCCTCAATTGTGCATTTACAAGCAGTAGCAACAAAAGGAGGAATTATCCGAACGGAAACCACTTATGAAGCTATTTTAGCAAAAGGAGTAGGGGAGGATTATCGTTGGGAGGTTATGTATGAGTTCCTTAAAGAGGGGCGTATTCCCGATTTCACGACGGATGAAATCAGTAACGAGATTCTTATTTCGGAATATTTGGCTAATCGTTTGCAACTTCGTTTGGGAGACCATTGCCATACTATTTTTCTTAAAGATGAAACCTCACAAGTCCCAAATCAACGAAATTTTAAAATTGTAGGTATCTATAATAGTGGTTTTCAGGAATTTGATGCTTCTTATGTTTTTGTTGATATTCGCCAAATTCAACGCATCAATCAATGGAAAAAGGATGAAGTTGGGATGTTTGAAGTTTTTGTTGATGACTTTGATAAGATAGAGTCAGTCGGTGATCAGGTGTATGATAAAACTATGGCGACACTTGATTCGCAGACTATTATGCAGAAATATCCATTTATTTTTGAATGGTTGGGGATGTTTGATTTTAATATTTATCTCATCATAGGAATTATGATAGTCGTGGGAGGTTTTAATATGATTACTGCCATTTTAGTGCTTATTTTGGAGAAAACTCCCATGATTGGCATATTAAAAAGTTTAGGCACTTCCGACCGTAGTATACGCAGTATATTTTTGTATAATGCAGCCTACATCATCACACAAGGATTGTTTTGGGGAAATATTCTCGGGTTTTTATTACTGTTTTTACAACAAAAATACAGTATTATCAAATTAGATCCAGCTACTTATTACGTTACTGAAGTGCCTATTCACATTGATGTTTTCTCTGTTATTTTCCTTAATATTGGGGTGTTGATACTGTGTTTATTGATGCTTTTAGTGCCTACTTATGTCGTTACAAAAATATCACCAACCAAATCGATGAAGTTTTCGTAAAAAGTTTTGTATATTTGCAGAAGGTTAAAGTTCTGAGTATAATAAACTAAATAATTCATATAGCTCACAATATGGATATCATGCAATTTTTTTTCAAATTGAAATTTGATGGATATTTAGTGAAGCATTTGGGCAAAAGACCCATATTTCACGGCTGAGATTTATATGTTCTGTTTTTAAGCAACAGGCAGAATTTTTTTTGATATCAGTGTAAGTGATTGAAAAACAATAAATAAAAACAAAATTATGAAATATATATTATTTTTACTTGTATCATTTTTCGTAGCTTGTAGTACACAAAATGTACCTTTACCTGAAAAAGAGGAAAATACAGAGATTCCTGAAGAAGACCCAAATTTTCAAAATGTTAAATTCAATATTCCTAAGGAATTACAGGCGTACTATAAGAATATTGATTTTTCAAAAAAAAGCTCAGATTTATACAACGATTTGGCTACTTTGACCATTCAAAAGCACGAAAATATTTTACAGTATTACGACAGACATAAATATTTATACCAAGCCGATAAGTCGGAAAATGACCCTCAAAAAGTGGTGTTGCTTTACACAGGAGAAATTCGTTTTTGGAAAGAATATGAAGGGAATAAAGGATACAAACCTCAGACGTTCAATACTGAACACGTTTATCCACGTTCAAAATTAGGATTGGTGGCCATCGCCGATTTACATCACTTACGGGTGTGCGACTCGCGAGTGAACACACTTCGGGGCAATTATCCATTTACGGAAGGTAGTGGCTCAGCAAGATTAATCAATGGCAGTTGGTATCCAGGAGATGAATGGAAAGGTGATGTAGCTCGAATGATTCTGTACCTTAATTTGCGATATAACGAAAGTCTTGGCAAGGATATTTCAACTGGAGGGGTTGATTTACTACTGAAATGGAATGCTGAAGACCCCGTTTCAACCATTGAAAAGAATCGCAATAACGTTATTGAACAAGCTCAAGGAAATCGTAATCCTTTCATAGACAATCCTTTTTTAGCTTCCCTATTATGGGGAAAATACAAGGCTGAAAATAGATGGAAATAATTCAAGGGTTTACTTTTTTGCATACAGCTCTTGCCATAAAATTTCGGCTCTGTTCAGAGTTACCCCTTGTTAAATCTTTCATTGATGAAAATACAGATGATTCTGAAAAAACAATTTTGTAAATTCTAGTATAAAAATAAACATGAAAAATATTCCGTTTTACACCAAAAAAGGCTCAGGAAAACCATTGATGTTACTCCACGGATTTTTAGAAAGTAGTGAAATTTGGGAACATTTTGCAGAAATCCTACAGTCGGATTTTTGTGTCATTACCACTGATTTGTTAGGACATGGGAAAACTCCTGTCGAAGCGGAAATTCATACTATGGAAATGATGGCAGAAGCTGTAAATCGTATTCTAGAAATCGAAAAAATAGATACTTGTTTGTTTGTAGGGCATTCCATGGGAGGATATGTATCACTCGCTTTTGCAGAAAAATATCCTGAGAAAGTTAATGGATTAATTTTGATGAACTCAACAACGGTCGCTGATTCGGAAGAAAAAAAAGCAAACCGACTTCGAGTCTTGGAAGTTATTGATAAAGATAAATCGTTTTTCATACGTACGGCGGTAAATAACTTGTTTAGTTCAGAAAATCGTATCAAGATGAAGCAAAAAGTGGACAAGGTTATCAAAATTGCGATGGAAATTCCTAACGAGGGAATCAAAGCAGCTTCTTTGGGAATGAAAGATAGACCCGACCGAACACATATTTTTGAAGGATTACAGGTGCCTAAACATATCATAATTGGTGAAAATGACGAACTGATTCCCGCAGAGAATTTAGTAGAACTGGCTCAAAAAACAAAAGCGTCATATAATCGTTTGATTGGGGGACATATGTCGTACATTGAGAATGAAACTGAAACTGTGGATATTATCAAAAGAATAGGCTATGAGATATAGTTTTCTGAGTATGCTCTGCATTTTTATTCTTTTGGGGTGTAACGACAGATCTCAAAAGGCAAATAATTCGTTGGAGAGTGTTGAAAATAATAAAGAGGTCACGGAAGAGAACTTAGTTAAAGAGGACAAATCAGAAAAGGAACAAGAAATATTTGAACCGTTGACCACCCAAAGTGCAATTCCTTTTTTGTTCGAATATGAAAAGAAACACAAAGAGCGTTACGTTCGTATTATTACTGACTACGGGAATATTGATATTGAGTTGTTTGTAGAAACACCATATCACCGAGCAAATTTCATTTTGTTGACCAAGGAAAAATATTTCGATGGTTCAGTTTTCCATCGCGTGGTAAAAAATTTTGTGATTCAAGGAGGGAATTCGGATAGTTGGGCTATCCATAAAAAACGACATCGGATAGGACAGTATTTATTGCCTCCCGACACTAAAAAAGGTTTTAAACATCACAGAGGAGTGGTTTCGATGCCAAGCAGTGACATTGAAAATCCGCACAAATTCGCGTCGCCTTATGAATTTTTTATTGTGGTTCAAGATCCAGGTGCTTACCATTTGGATGGTGGGTACACAGCTTTTGGTAAAGTCATTCAGGGGATGGACGTAGTCGATAAAATAAGTCAAGTCGAAACCGATGATCAGAGCGAATGGCCAAAACGAGATGTTAAAATGAAAGTCGAAATTTTGAAGTGATTAAATTTCATAACAATATCTTAACACATAGTTTGGTTGATTTTGTACCTTTGCACAACTTTTTTAAAAAAAAACATGATAATGAAAAAAATAATCCTTTTTTTAGCACTATTGGTCGGAACAGGAGTCTTTGCACAAAAGCATAAAGACGAAAAAAACATCTATACAGATTTTTTACCTTACTATAATTTTGGAAAAGGATTAGGAATTACGGCACCCGATAGCATTTTTCAATTGAATATCCGTTTTCGTATGAAAAACAGATTAGAGGTTACGGAGGATACCTATTCAGCGAAAGTGCGTCGTTTACGTTTGCGTTTTGATGGTTATGTTGGAGATCCTAAATTTACGTATGCTATTCAATTGGCATTTGCTCCCGAAGATATTGGAACAACCCGAGATGGTGAAAATTTAAATATTATCCGTGATGCGATTGTGTTTTATAAACCCAATGATCAGTGGTCGTTCGGTTTTGGGCAAACCAAGCTTCCGGGAAATAGACAGCGCATTAACTCGTCAGGAGCGTTGAATTTAACAGACCGTTCTATTAATAATCAGGCGTACAATATCGATCGTGATTTCGGACTACAGGCAGTATATTCAAAGCAGAAAGAAAACGCCTTTGGGTATAATATTAAAGCAGCGTTAACAACTGGAGAAGGTCGTAATTCCACAACAAAAACCAAAGGATTGGCTTACACAGGACGTATCGAATTTTATCCTTTGGGGAAATTTAAAAAAGGAGGAGAGTTTTTTGAGGGTGATTTGCAGCGAGAAGAAAAGCCTAAGCTATATTTTGGAGGTACCTATCACTATAATGAGAAGGCGACACTTAGTCGAGGGCAGCACGGTACCAAGTTGTTACAACAACGTGATTTACAGTCTTTTTTCTTAGATTTTGTGTGTAAATATAACGGTTGGTCGTTCACCTCGGCCTATATGAGCCGTACGGCTGACAATCCTATAGTTGATGCTGCAAAGGCCAATTTTGTGCAAGTAGGTAATGGGTATGACACCCAATTGAGTTACGTATTTCCTCAGAAATGGGAAATTATAGGGCGTTTTTCTCGTAATAATTCTCACAGTGATCTGTATGCTTTCGTTCCTAAACAAAATCAGTTTTCTTTAGGGATTACAAAGTATATTTGGGAACATGCTTTCAAAATGCAATTTGAAATCAGTAAAAATGATTATATTCAATCACCTAAAAAAGATGATTGGTATGCTCGTTTCCAAATAGAGATTGGTATATAACCAAAAAAAATCAGATATACAACACAAAATTATCCCAAAAATATTTCAATGGATACAAAATGATACGAGTATAAGTTTACGGGCTTATACTCGTTTTGTTCCTAAAATTTCGAATACTTTCGCTTGTTAAGTGCTAAATTTTGAATCTGAGTGAAACTAAAACACAAGTGATAAAATAACCTTATTACTATCTGATGAAACAACCACTTCCTATCATAACTGATACTCACACACACCTTTATAGCAAAGTCTTTGATGAGGATAGAGACCAAATGATGCAACGAGCCATGGCATTGGGTGTGACGCGATTTTTTATTCCAGCTATTGATTCTTCACACACCGAGAGTATGTTTGCTTTGAAACGGGCGTACCCGGATAATGTATTCTTAATGAATGGCTTACATCCTTGTGATGTGAAAGAAAACTACTTGGAAGAGCTGGATCATGTTGAGAAACTGATGACAGAACACTCTTTCTGTGCCATAGGTGAAACGGGTATCGACCTCTATTGGGACAAGACTTTTTTTAAGGAACAGCAAGAAGCCTTTCGTAGGCAAATAGGCTTGGCTAAAAAGCATAAATTGCCGATTGTTATTCATTGTCGTGAGGCATTTGACGAAATTTTCGAAATTTTGGATTCAGAAAAAGACGACCGTTTGTTCGGAATATTTCACTGTTTTTCGGGTAATGAGCAACAGGCAAAACAAGCCATAAGCTACAATCTAAAACTCGGAATAGGAGGCGTAGTAACTTTTAAAAACGGAAAAATAGATACTTTTCTCAAAAATATAGATTTGGAGCATATCGTTTTAGAAACGGATTCTCCTTATTTAGCACCTGTTCCCTATCGAGGGAAACGAAACGAAAGTGCTTATATTACAGAAGTTTTGAAAAAAATTTCGAGTATTTACGGGGTGTCTGAGAACGAAGTAGCTGATATCACCACAAAAAATTCTATAAAAGTTTTTGGTTTTTAGCATTGTTTTATGATTTTTTTTTCGTTACTTTGCTTTTCGATATGCAACAAAATACGATAGTGGATTATTTTAAATCAATACGACCCTACTACGACAAGGAGGTTTCGGAGGTTTTGCAAAAAGTCAAAGACCACTCCAAAGTACAGGCTATGTTAGCCTACGGTTTTCCAGATCTTTCTGTTGAAGAAAGAGTAGGAAAACTTTTGTCGTGTGAGTCGATTTTTGATTTTCAGAATAAAATCATGTATGGAGTTGTCAAGAAAGCAATGGAGAAAAGTATTGCTCAGTTCACCTATGAAGGATTTGATAAACTTACAAAGGAAAAGTCGTACCTTTTTATTTCAAATCATAGGGATATTATTTTGGACACTTCGTTGCTTAACGTTACGTTACATGATCATAATTTAAAAATGACGGCTTCGGCTATAGGGAATAATTTAATTCAAAAGAAATTTTTGAAAATCCTCTCTATGCTGAATCGTAATTTTATAATTTACAGGAATTTACCTCCGAGAGAATCGTTAGAGCATTCAAAAATTGTCTCGGAATATATACATTATTGTATAACTAAAGATAACCGATCCGTTTGGATAGCTCAACGTGAAGGACGTACTAAAAATGGGGATGATCGCACTCAGCAAGGTGTGTTGAAAATGCTTTCTTTAGCTGCACCAGAGGGAGTGTCACCGTTGCAGTATTTAAAGACACTCAACATAGTCCCGATGTCCATTTCATATGAATTTGATCCTACGGATATGATGAAAATCCCCGCTCTAATGGCGCAACATTATGGTGTTGAATATGTTAAATCAAAAAAAGAGGATTTTGAGAACATATTACAGGGATTGATAGGACAGAAAGGACGTGTGCATATTTCGGTAGGAAAGCCCCTCAACGGAGAACTTGACAAAATAGAAAAGGAACATGCTCATGTTAATAAGCAGTTACAGGCAATAGCAGAAACTTTGGATAGATCCATTCATTTGCAGTACAAACTGTTTCCTGCTAATTATATTGCTTATGATTTATTGAATAGTACAGATACTTACAAGGATTTTTATACCGAAAAGGAGTTGCGTCAATTTGAACGAAGAATACACAATCGTAGCAAATCTGATGATGTTCTTTCTCAAGAAAAATTTTTGGAGATGTACGCCAATCCCGTTAAAAATAAAATGAGCCAACATGTTTGATTTATGAACACACAAAATTCAAAAATATTACTCATTTATACGGGAGGTACTATCGGAATGATAAAGGATTATGAGACAGGAGTGCTTAGAGCCTTTGAGTTTGAGAATATTTATCATCGTATTCCAGAGTTGTCACATTTAGATTGTGTGATAGACTCCGTGTCCTTTGAAAAAGCAATAGATTCATCGGATATGAATCCGAGACATTGGATCAATATTGCAGAAACTATTGAAAATAACTATGATGTTTATGATGGTTTCGTTGTTTTACATGGGAGCGATACGATGAGTTATTCAGCGTCAGCACTTAGTTTTATGTTAGACAATTTAGCGAAGCCTGTTATTTTTACAGGGTCTCAACTTCCCATAGGTGATTTACGTACCGATGCGAAGGAAAATTTGATAACATCCATCCAGTTAGCTGCCCTAAAGGAAAACGGAAAGTCAGTGATTCAAGAGGTGGGATTGTATTTTGAATATAAGCTCTATCGAGGAAATCGAACAACTAAAATAAATGCTGAAAATTTTCAAGCTTTTGTTTCAATGAATTATCCGACTTTGGCAGAAAGTGGAGTGCATTTGAAGGTTAACAAACAACATTTGTTAAGAAGCGAAGGTCACCAGTCTTTGAAAGTGTGGAAAGAGTTTGACCAAAATGTAGCTGTTGTAAAGTTGTTCCCAGGTATTACAGAGAAGATATTAAACGGATTTTTTGATATTCCTGATTTAAAAGCAGTTATTTTAGAAACCTATGGTTCAGGGAATGCACCTACTGAGAAATGGTTTTTAAATAGTATTGAGAAAGCTATTCAGAAAGGAATACATATAGTCAACGTAACACAATGTTCTGGAGGAAGCGTCATTTTAGGAAAATATGAGGCAAGTGAACACCTCAGAAGGATGGGGATAATCAATGGAAAAGATATCACAACGGAGGCTGCTGTAACAAAAATGATGATTTTGCTAAAAAAAATAGTTTCTGATAACTCTTTGAAAATCAGATTTGAAGAAAATATTTGTGGTGAAATTTAATAAAAAGTTTACATTTTTCTTTCTAAGTAGAAAAAAAATTCGTTATTTGGCATTCTGAAAGAGAGGTGTCCGAGTGGTCGAAGGAGCACGCCTGGAAAGTGTGTATACGCCAAAAGCGTATCGAGGGTTCGAATCCCTTCCTCTCTGCTTTACAATAATTATAGTGTAGAAACAAAAAAATTGAGTACTAAAATCATTAAAATTATTAACTAACAAATTAAAAAAGATTAAACAATGAAAAAAATGTCATCGAAGCTATTTTTCGTAGCTATGTTAATTTTAAATGTCGCTACTGTTAGCGCACAAGAAGTAGAAAATGCAGGTGCTTCAAAAGGGTTTCATCAAGTGTTGAAAGAGCGTTTCATTGAAGGAGGTCCTGAGTTCATGGGAGTTGTTTTGCTCTGTTTGATTTTAGGTTTGGCGGTTGCTATTGAGAGAATCATTTACTTGAATATGGCAACTACAAACACTAAGAAATTAGTAGCAGAAGTAGAAAATGCACTTGACAAAGGTGGAGTTGAGGCTGCAAAAGAGGTTTGCCGTAACACAAAAGGGCCTGTTGCTTCTATTTTCTATCAAGGATTAGAGCGTTCAAACGAGGGAATCGAAATGGTTGAGAAATCAGTAGTTGCCTACGGAGGAGTTCAAATGGGTCAGTTAGAGAAAAACGTATCTTGGGTTTCTTTGTTTATCGCTATTGCACCGATGTTAGGGTTTATGGGAACGGTAATCGGGATGATTCAAGCATTCGACAAAATTAGTGCAGCAGGAGGTTTGGATGCATCTTTGATTGCAGGTGACATTAAAGTAGCGTTATTGACTACAGTATTCGGACTTATCGTTGCGATTATCCTTCAAGTGTTCTATAACTACATCATTTCAAAAATTGATGCTCTAATTAATGATATGGAAGATGCATCTATTTCATTGATAGATATGTTAGTAGCAAGACAAAAAAGATAAAATGATTTTCTAATTAAAAGAATTTTAAATTATGTATAAAATATCAAAAATAGGTGTTTTGATGTTGGGAGTTTTAGGAGCTATTCTTTGGATAATGCTTATAACCACAGCTGATACACAAAATGTTGATAATGCACCTATGGAGTGGATGTTTATAATTTCTTATATCCTTTTAGGACTTGCTCTTGTGGCAGCTGTTTTTTCAGGAGCAAAGAATATCTTATCCAATCCAAAGGCTTTGAAAAAGACACTTATCTACACAGGAGTTTTTGTTGTAATTATGTTTCTTCCTTTCTTGTTTGTTACGGAAAAAACAACCACCGAAACTTGGGTTAGTGCAGGTTTAATTTCGTTCTATATTCTTACGATAGTGGCAGTTGGTTTGCTTATTATTTCAGGAGTAAAAGGAGCTTTAACAAAATAAAATGAAGTATGGCAAAAAGAGGAATACCAGAGGTAAATGCTGGGTCGATGGCCGACATTGCGTTCTTGTTGTTGATATTTTTCTTAGTAACGACAACGATTGAAACCAATGCGGGTATTACCACAAAACTACCTCCAAAACAGCCGGTAGATGCTCCTGAGCCACCTGCTGTAAAAGAGAAAAACGTTCTAGTGGTGGTTGTGAACAAAAACAACCAGCTGTTGGTGAACAATCAGGTAATGGAATTGAAGGATGTCAGAAAAGCGGCTGTTGATTTCTTAGATAATGGGGGTGATGGTTCTTGCACTCATTGTCGAGGAGCTAAAAACCAAGCGTCGTCTGACAATCCTGAAAAAGCTATTATCTCATTGCGAAACGACCGTGAAACGTCTTATAAAACGTATATTTCAGTTCAAAACGAACTCATAGCAGCTTATAATGATTTGCGTGAACGTGAGCGTCAGCGTTTGTTTCCAAATGAGGTTTCGTATACTGAGATGGATGCAGAGTACAACGCTGCAAGAACTCCTAAAAAACGTAAAGACGATTTGGAAGTTAAAATTAAAAAGCTTCAAGAGTTGTTTCCAAGAAAGTTAATTGAATCGGCTCCTAAGAAAAACTAAAAAAACAGAATTAAAATGTCTAAATTTACAAAGAAAAAAAGTGGAGAATTACCACCAGTTTCGACTGCATCTTTGCCAGACATCGTGTTCATGCTATTGTTCTTCTTTATGACAGTAACAGAGATGAAAAACAGTGATTTGATGGTTCAGAATAAGGTGCCTATGGCTGATCAAGTTCAAAAACTTGATAAGAAAGATCCGGTGGTGTACATCTATGCAGGAAAACCTCTTCCTAAGTATCAGGAAAAATTTGGTGTAAATGCAAAGATCCAAATAAATGATAAATTTGCAGATGTTTCGGAAATAGCTCCTTTTATCTTACAGTACAAGGATGGGATTCGTGAAGAATTAAGAGAGATGTTTATTACAGCTCTTAAGGTAGATGAGGAAACCAACATGGGTGTTGTGAGTGATATAAGAGAAAAGCTTCAGGACATTAACGCTTTGAAGATTAATTATATTACTAAAGAAGGTTCTGTATTGAAATAGGTAAAACAAATTTATCTGACTAATAAAATAAAAGGGGCTGTCCAAAAAGGGCAGCCTCTTTGTTTTTTAATATTTTTAAAACTAAGAAAAATGATTGTTTTATTGTTATAACTTATCATAGGAAGACATATATTCTGAGGTAATTATATCAAAAAAAACATTTGTATAACTAAATCAAATACGTTACTTTTGCATTATAAAATATTAGGTAAATTAGAGGGAGTTATGTCTATACTTCAAGAAATACAAAAGCGCAGAACCTTTGGTGTTATCGCCCATCCCGATGCTGGGAAAACCACTCTTACCGAAAAATTACTACTTTTTGGAGGTGCTATTCAAGAGGCGGGAGCCGTTAAGAGTAATAAAATAAAAAAAGGAGCTACCTCCGACTTTATGGAAATTGAACGACAACGAGGAATTTCTGTGGCTACTTCGGTTTTAGCTTTTAACTATAAGAATTACAAAATCAATATATTAGATACTCCAGGGCACAAGGATTTTGCTGAAGATACTTTCCGAACTCTAACCGCAGTAGACAGCGTTATCGTAGTGATTGATGTTGCCAAAGGGGTTGAGGAACAAACCGAAAAGCTAGTTGAAGTTTGTCGCATGAGAAACATCCCGATGATTGTGTTTATTAATAAATTGGATAGGGAAGGTAAGGATGCTTTTGACCTTTTAGACGAGGTTGAACAAAAACTTGGACTTTCGGTAACTCCACTCAGTTTCCCAATTGGAATGGGGTATGATTTTAAAGGAATTTACAATATTTGGGAAAAAAACATCAATTTATTTTCAGGTGATAGTCGAAGAAATATTGAGGAAACCATTGCTTTTGATAATGTAAACGACCCTGATTTGGATAAAATCATTGGTGAGAAATCGGCTGAAAACTTGCGTAGCGAGTTGGAATTGGTATATGAGGTATATCCACCATTTGATCGTGAAGCTTACCTTAATGGGACGCAACAGCCTGTGTTTTTTGGTTCGGCATTGAACAATTTTGGGGTGAGAGAGTTGTTGGATTGTTTTGTAGAAATAGCTCCATCTCCTCGTGCCAAGGCTAGTGATGAGCGCATTGTAAATCCTGATGAAAATACGTTTAGCGGATTTGTATTTAAAATTCACGCTAATATGGATCCGAATCATCGTAATCGTTTGGCATTTGTGAAAATTGTTTCGGGAACTTTTGAGAGAAACAAACCCTATTTACATGTTCGTCATGGTAAAAAATTGAAGTTTTCAAGTCCGAATGCTTTTTTTGCGGAGAAAAAAGAAGTGATTGATATCTCGTATGCGGGTGATATTGTTGGACTACACGATACTGGAAATTTTAAAATTGGAGATACACTTACAGAAGGCGAAACCTTGCAATTCAAAGGAATTCCGAGTTTTTCTCCTGAACATTTCCGCTATATTAATAATGCGGATCCTCTAAAATCCAAGCAATTGGAAAAAGGTATCGACCAGCTGATGGATGAGGGTGTGGCACAGCTTTTTAGACTTGATTTTAATGGACGAAAAGTTATCGGAACGGTGGGAGCGTTACAATACGAGGTTATCCAGTATCGATTGGAGCACGAATACGGAGCAAAATGTAGTTATGAGAGCTTCCCGATACATAAGGCTTGTTGGGTCGAAGAACCTGAAAATCCGAAAGATACCGAGTTTCAGGATTTCTTGCGTGTCAAACAAAAATATATGGCGCGTGACAAACAGGGGAATAGAGTTTTCCTTGCCGATTCGGCTTTCTCCATTGAGATGGTGAAACAAAAATATCCGAGCGTGAAGCTACATTTTACATCGGAGTTTTAAAATTCATTTTCGATTTGATTCACACTTGACTAAGATGATTGAATCTCATAAAAAAGTGTTTTAGGAAGAAAAAACAAAATAAAATCACATTAACTACCGAATTTCCTTTTTTCGAATGAGTATGAGAGGTTAGGCGGAGAAAAATATATAATTATGAAAGTACTTAATGAACGTCAAATTAAGATTGTAGAGTATTTAGATGCTGCAAGACATATCAGTGTTAATGACCTAAGCGAAAGGCTTAATGTTTCCGTGGTAACTATCCGTAAGGATTTGACTCTTTTAGAGCAGGAGGGGTATTTGCATCGTACACACGGGGGAGCGAGTAAGCAAATGCGATACGTTTTTGATCAAACCATATCTGAAAAGGAGACTTTACATGTCGATGAAAAAATAAGAATTACGACCAAGGCTTTAGAATATATCAAGGAAGGGGATTTCATTATTCTTTCGTCAGGAACAACTATACATTTGTTAGCCCAAAAGTTACCTGATTATAAGAATTTAACTGTTTTAACACCTTCATTACGTGTGGCTTTAGATGTTTGTAAACATCAGAATATTAATACGATACATTTAGGAGGAGAAGTTCGTAAGAATTCGACTTCTACTGTGGGGGCTTTCGCAGAAGAGACTCTTAGCAACTTTTTGTGTACAACCTTGTTTTTGAGTGTAGAAGGACTTGATTTAGATTTTGGAATTAGTACTACCAATGCAGGAGAGGCTCATCTGAACCGTAAAATGGTAGATCATGCGGACAAGTTGATTGTGTTAGCAGATTCTTCTAAGATGCACAAACGAGGTTTTGGTTTTATTTGTTATCTTGAGAAAATAGATATTTTAATCACCGACAATAAAATAGATCCTGAATTTGTTGAAGAGCTAGAAAAACGAGGTGTAGAAGTTGTGATTGCTTGATAAGTCGGAAATTTGGTAATTGTTTCTTTTTTCAGATTCATATATGGAATTTTATGAAAAACGAAAGGACAGAAATGTTGTGTAACATCAAAAGTAAAGAATAATAAACTTTGTTTCCCTACGTGGAAAATTACGTTATGGAATGGTACGTATATTATTAACCAGGCGTAATAACTAAACTGTGCAACACGGGCGTTATTTCACTCGAAGTAATGCCCGTTCGCATAAAAATTGTAAACCAAGTACTTAAAGTAGATTTTCTTTCATTTAGCAATAATGAAATTTCAAAATCAGGTACCAGAAAACGTTATAAAACTTCTAAAAACTCGTAATCTGTAAAAACAAACTAAAAAGAAATGAATGAAACTATCATAGCATTAGCAACAGCTTCGGGGAGTGGAGCTATTGCTATCATTAGAATATCAGGAAAAGATGCTATTTCAATTGCTGATAGCGTGTTTAAAGCACATCACGGAAGAAGTTTAGATAATTCTGATTCGCATACTGTACATTTGGGCTATTTTTTTGATAATAAGACGATAATAGATGAATGTCTTGCAACGATTTTTAAAGGAAATAAGTCATATACAGGTGAACCTACTGTAGAATTTTCTTGTCACGGAAGTAGTTATATCATTCAGAAAGTGATAAAAGTTTGTCTTGCCAAAGGATGTAGATTAGCAAAGGCGGGGGAATTTACTTTGAGGGCATTTCTAAATGGAAAAATGGATTTGTCACAAGCTGAAGCTGTTGCTGACCTTATTGCCTCCGACAGCGAAGCTGCTCACACTATCGCTATGAAACAAATGCGAGGCGGTTTTACTTCTGAAATTGAGGAACTACGTACTGAATTGCTGAATTTTGCTTCTTTGATTGAATTAGAACTTGATTTTTCGGAAGAAGATGTAGAATTTGCTGACAGAAACCAATTTCGTTCACTACTTTCAAGGATTCAGACTACAATTAAACGATTGATGGACTCATTTGCAACGGGAAATGTTATCAAAAATGGAGTTCCAGTAGCGATTGTAGGAAAACCCAATGCTGGGAAATCAACGCTTTTGAATGTTCTTTTAAATGAAGAACGAGCTATTGTTTCGGATATTGCGGGAACAACACGTGATACCATCGAGGAAGTGTTACACATCGGCGGAACAGCTTTCCGATTCATTGATACAGCAGGAATTCGTGAAACTTCTGATAAAATAGAAGAGATTGGTGTTAAAAAAGCGAAAGAAAAGATTACACAAGCTAATGTTTTATTATATCTTTATGATGAATTGGATAATCAACCTGAGGAAGTTATTGATTTTGTGAAAGAAGTATATCGAGACGACTTAAAGATAATTCTTTTGCATAACAAAGTAGATGTATCTGGTGGTGAATTTGGTGATTTCGACCGAAAATTGAAGTCGGAACTTGTTCCTAAATACACGGACACTATTTTGGGAATTTCCGCTAAGGAGAATATAAATATTGACATATTGAAGTCAGAACTTGCAACGTATGCTGAAAGTTTTACGTCCTCTGCAAATAATGTAATCATTAGTAATTCACGTCATTACGAAGCACTTTCTAATGCCCTTTCCGAGATTATAAAAGTCCAGGAAGGTTTGGAAATGAATCTTTCGGGCGACCTTCTTGCTATCGACATTCGTGAGGCTCTCTATCACCTTGGTACCATCTCCGGCGAAGTGACTAATGACGAAGTACTTGGAAATATATTTGCGAATTTCTGCATTGGAAAATAATGATAAAATAAGAATTTATTTATAGAAAGATGGCAATTAAAAAATCAGAGTTATATAGCTCTCTATGGAAAAGTTGTGATGAATTAAGAGGGGGAATGGACGCCTCACAATACAAAGATTATGTACTTACACTCTTATTTGTAAAATATATATCAGACAAATATAAAGGCAAAAAGTTTTCTGCCATAAAAATACCAGAAGGGGCATCGTTTGATGATATGGTGACATTAGTAGGTACGCAAAATATCGGTGATGATATCAATAAAAAAATCCTGAATCCTATTAAGGAAGCCAATAAACTAAACGATTTCCCTGATTTTAATGATGATACAAAATTAGGAAAAGGTAAAGATTTGGTGGATACTTTGAGTAATTTGATTCTTATCTTTAATTCGCCCGATTTGGATTTTTCACAAAATAACGCCAATGACGATGACTTATTGGGGGATGCTTATGAATATTTGATGCGGCATTTTGCCACGGAATCCGGAAAGTCTAAAGGTCAATTCTATACCCCCGCTGAAGTAAGTCGTATTCTTGCCAAAGTGATTGGTATCAACAATGAAAACTCAACCGTGCAAACTACGGCCTATGACCCTACCTGTGGTTCGGGGTCGCTCCTTTTGAAGGTGGGAGAGGAAGCCGAAAAAAGTATCACACTCTACGGACAAGAAAAGGAAATGACAACCGCCAACCTTGCGCGTATGAATATGATACTGCACGGCAATCCTTCGGCTGAAATAGTTGCCGACAATACCCTTGCGCGTCCTTATTGGAAAGATGAAAATGGAGATGGACTCAAAACCTATGATTATATCGTGGCAAATCCGCCTTTTTCCTTAAAAAATTGGAGCAATGGGGTGAATGTAAACAATGATGAGTACAGCCGTTTCGATTTAGGCGTTCCACCTGAAAAAAATGGTGATTATGCGTTTTTGTTACACATTATCAAATCGATGAAAACCACAGGAAAAGCCGCAGTAGTACTACCGCACGGGGTTTTGTTTCGAGGCAATGCAGAGGGCGATATTCGTAAAAAAATCATTCAAAAGGGATACATCAAAGGAATTATCGGTCTACCTGCTAACTTGTTCTATGGTACAGGTATTCCGGCTTGTATTTTAGTTTTGGACAAGGAGGACGCTGACACACGAAAAGGTATTTTTATGATAGATGCAAGTAAAGATTTTGTAAAAGACGGAAACAAAAATCGCTTGCAAGAAAAGGATATTCGGAAAATAACCGATGTGTTTCGCCATTTTACTGAAATTCCGAAATACAGCCGAATGGTGCCAATAGAAGAAATTGCCAATGACAAAAATGAATACAATCTGAATATTCCTCGTTATATCGACACACAAGAAGAAGAGGATACACAAGATATTGAGGCACATTTGTTTGGTGGAATCCCCGAGAAAGACCTTGCATCATTGCAAAGCTATTGGAAAATATTTCCCAATCTGAAAAACAGTTTGTTCCAAGAACAGCGAAAAGGTTTTTATGACCTAAAAATAGCAAACGAAGAAATCAAAAAAACGATTTTCAATCACCCTGAATTTGTAGTTTATAGAGAGCAACTACAAGCCACTTTTGACCATTGGGCAAACCAACAAAAACTTTACTTTGAGCAATTATACAAAGGTATACACCCTAAAAAAGAAATTGTAACATTGGGCGATGCGATTCTCCAAGCCTTTCAAGGCGATGCTTTGGTAAATCCGTACAATATGTACCAATATTTGATGACATATTGGGTAGAGGTGATGCAAGATGATTTTTATACCATCGCAGTAGAAGGGTGGCAAGCAGGTACACAATGGGAGAGAGAAATCGTTAAAGGTAAAAAAGCAAAAGACGGTAAACCTACAAAAGGCAAAGCCGTTGACGGATTAGACGGAATTATTGGCAAACTGATACCGCCTCATTTGTTAATCCAAGAATATTTTGCTAAAGAATGGGAAGCTATTACCGATTTTGAAGCAGAAATAGAAAACGCCAAAGCTGAATTAGAGGAAATACAGCAGGAAAACGAAGGCGAAAATGGTATTTTCAATGAATTGGACAAAGTAAATCTTACTTCCGTAAAGGCACTTTTAAAACAACGCAAAGCCGAGAAAGCACCCAAAGAAGAACTCGCCGTGATTGAAAATTATATTCGTTTGAATGAAGCCATTTCGAGTTTTACCAAACTGATTAAAATTCAGAAGGAAGTCATTGAAAAGTTGGTGATAGAAAAATACCAAAACCTCTCGGAAAGTGAAGTGAAGGATTTGGTTATCAATAAAAAATGGCTCAAGCATTTGGCGACTTGTCTTTACGAGGAAAAACAACGAATGAGCCAAGCACTCACAGGGCGAATTATAGAACTTGCCGAGCGCTACGCAGTTACTCTATCCGAAATGGAAACCGCTCTGCAAGACTATGAAACCAAAGTAAAACAACATTTACAGAAAATGGGTTGGCAATGGTAAAAACAAAATTTAAACATACAGATATTGGACTAATCCCTGAAAATTGGGAAGTGGTTAGGTTGGATGAATTATCGTGTAAAAACGGACTAATAAGAGGTCCGTTTGGTGGTGCATTAAAAAAACAATTTTTTGTCAAAGAGGGGTATAAAGTATACGAACAAAAAAATGCGATTTATAGAAACATAGACTTAGGTTCATATTATATTAGTGAAGCTAAATTTAAAGAATTACAAAGATTTGAAATCCAACAAGATGATTTTATTCTGAGTTGTTCTGGAACGATAGGTAAGATTTATAAAATTCCTAAATATTTTAAGAGAGGTATTATTAATCAGGCATTACTTTTAATCAGATTAAATAGAGATGTGATTGATTATAATTTTTTTAATTTTATTTTCAATGAAACAAAAATTCAAAATAAGATTATTGACGATACTCAAGGTGGTGCTATGAAAAATCTTATTGGTATGTCTGAGTTTAAAAAACTTCAAATTCCCCTCCCACCCTTTGCTGAGCAACAGGCCATCGTCGAAGTGCTGAGCGACACCGACCGCTGGATAGAAAGTATCGAAAACCTCATCACTAAAAAACAACTTATCAAACAAGGGGCAATGCAAAAACTCCTCACACCAAAAGAGGGTTGGGAAGTGAAAAAGTTGGGGGATTGTTTAGATTATATACAACCCACTCCTTTTTTGGTAAAATCAGCAGATTATAACTCTAACAACAATATTCCTGTTTTAACAGCAGGAAAAACATTTATTTTAGGTTATACAAGCGAAACAGCAGGAATTTTTAATAATCTACCAACAATCATATTTGATGATTTTACAACAGCTTCTAAATATGTTGATTTTCCATTTAAAGCAAAATCATCAGCAATGAAAATGCTTATATTAAAAAATAATGATAGTAATTTAAAATATTTATCCTACTCTATGATGAGTTTAAAATTTCAAGTTGGTGACCATAAGCGGCATTGGATTAGAGAATTTCAGAATATTGAAATCCCTTTACCTCCCATCGCAGAACAAAACCAAATCGCTTCCATTTTATCCGATATGGATGCGGAAATAGAAATATTGGAACAAAAGTTAGCCAAAGCCCAACAAATCAAACAAGGCTTGATGCGGGAGTTACTTACGGGCAAAATACGATTGGTAATATCTCAAGTTAAAAAAGAGATTAAGCCTTTGAAGAAACATAACAATCACTTCAATGATGCAGTACTCATTGGGGTAATGGCGTCGTGTCTTGGCTCTGAAAATTTTCCATTAACAAGGTTTAGATACACTAAAGTTTCCTATCTTTTAAAGAGATATAAAGATGAACAAATTACAGAGTATCTGAAAAAAGCCGCTGGACCTTACAATCCTAAAACGAGGTATGGAGGAGCAGAAAAAATTGCAATCGAAAACAAATATGTTGCTATAAAAAAACGCTCTTATAAAGGAAAAGAATATGAAGGATTTTTAGAAGCAGAGAATATTGAGCAAGCTTTAGGTTATTTTAATAGATGGTACGGAGAAGGTGCTCTAAATTTTATCAAGCAATTTAAATATGAAACCAATAATAATTTAGAACTTTTAGCAACTGTGGATATGGCAATACAGGATTTAAAAGAAGAAAATAAAGAGATAAATTTGAATTCGATTAAACAGTTTATCAGAGAAAACGAGGAATGGCGTGATAAACTCAATCGTTCTGCATTTTGTGATGAAAATATTGAAATAGCCATTAAAAGATTAGATAATTTATACAACTAAACCATGATCAACCCAACCGAACGAGTAACCCAAAATCGTGTAATCCAACTTTTTAAGGAGTTGGGCTATACCTACTATGGCAATTGGGAAGAACGCGAAAATAATAGCAATGTAGAAGCCGATTATCTTCGTGCTTTTCTACAAGCCCAAGGCTATACCCAACCACTTATCAAAAAAGCTATTGACAAAGCCACTGAACTGGCACAAACCAATGCAGGAAATATTTACGAACGAAACAAAAATTTTTATTCGCTCTTGCGTTATGGCGTAAAAGCAAAGGAAAATATCGGTGAGCAAAACGAAACCATATACCTCATTGATTGGAAAAACTGGGAAAACAACCATTTTGGCATCGCCCAAGAGGTTACCCTTAAAGGAAACAAAACTCGCCGTCCCGATATTGTTTTGTATGTCAATGGGATTGCTTTGGGGGTCTTGGAACTCAAACGAGGCACAGTGGATATTGCCGAAAGTATCCGACAAAATATCTCTAATCAACAAGAAAAGTTTAACGAAAATTTCTTTACTACCATTCAATTTATTTTTGCAGGAAACAATACGCAAGGTTTGAAATACGGTACGATTGAAACTCCTGAGAAATACTATCTGTCGTGGAAAGAAAATCTGCGAGACAACGAGGGCTATAAATTGGATAAATACTTGAAAAAACTATGTGCCAAAGAACGCTTTTTAGACATTATTCACAATACCGTAATTTTTGACGCTGGGAGGAAAAAACTACCGCGTCCGCATCAGTATTTTGCACTAAAAGAAGCCCAAAAATTCATTCAACGAAACGAAGGGGGCATCATTTGGCACACCCAAGGTTCGGGCAAAAGTATTTTGATGATGTTCGTAGCCCAATGGATTTTAGAAAATGTGAGCAATTCCCGTGTTGTTTTACTCACCGACCGCACCGAATTGGACAAGCAAATCGCTGATAATTTTGAAAATATGGGCGAGCAAGTGGCTCGTACGCACTCAGGTAAAGAATTGATGCAGTTTTTGACCCAATCCACCCCTCGCTTAATCGCTTCGCTCATTCATAAATTTGGCAATAAGGGAGAGAACGATTACAAAACTTTTATCACGGAAATAAAAAACAACCCACTACCGGTACAAGGCAATGTGTTTGTATTTGTAGATGAATGCCACCGAACGCAAAGTGGAAAACTCAACGAAACGATGAAAGCCGTTTTGCAAAAAGCTGTTTTTATTGGGTTTACGGGTACACCACTCTTGAAAGAAGACAAGCAAACTACAATGGATGTATTTGGTAGATATATCCACACTTACAAATTTAATGAGGCTGTTGAAGACGGTGTGGTAAAAGACTTGGTGTATGAGGGGAGAGATATAGACCAAAATCTGTCTTCTCAGGAAAAAGTAGATGCTTGGTTTGAAGCCAAAACAAAAGGTTTGAATGATTTTCAAAAAAAGGAATTAAAAAAACGCTGGGGAACGATGCAAAATGTATTGAGTTCTCGCTCTCGTATGGAAAAAATTGTTTCTGATATTGTTTTTGATTTTTCGGTAAAGCCACGCTTGTCATCAGAAAAGGGAAATGCTATTTTGGTGGCATCAAGTATCTATGAAGCCTGTAAATATTACAAATTGTTTCACGAAACCCCTTTGAAAAACAAGTGTGCCGTGATTACTTCTTACAACCCGCAAACCAAAGACATTACCACCGAAGATACAGGCGAATTTTCGGAAACTGACAAAGAATATATCTACAAAACTTACGAAGAACTTTTAGCGAATATTACGCCTTTAGCGGGTAAAACCAAAACCGAAACTTACGAGGATTACAGCAAGGACTTGTTTATCAAACAACCCACACGAATGAAACTGCTCATAGTGGTTTCTAAACTACTGACAGGTTTTGATGCCCCTTCTTGTTCGTACATTTATATCGACAAAAAAATGCAAGACCACACCTTGTTTCAAGCCATTTGTAGAACAAATCGTTTGGATACAGACGATAAGGATTTCGGCTATATTGTGGATTATATGGGTTTGTTTGACAATGTTACTGATGCCATCAATGTCTATACATCTGAATTGGATACCGAAAGTTTTACAAAAGAAGATGTGGAAATCACTTTAAAAGAACGCTTGGGTATGGCTCGCGAACGCCTTGAAAATGCGTTGGAAACCTTGGAGCTTCTTTGTGAGGCGGTAGAAGATCCAAAATCCGATTTGGATTACATTCATTATTTCTGCGGAAATACCGAAATACCTTCCGATTTAAAAGCCAATGAGTTTAAACGCTGGGCGTTGTATAAAGCAATTGTTTCGTATATACGAGCTTTTGCCAATATAAAAGCAGAATTAGAGTTAGCAGGCTATACCGAAAAAGAAATCAATCATTTTGAAGAGCGATTGGATTTTTATTTAAAATTGCGCGAAACTATACGTATCGCCAGTGGTGAAACATTGGATTTAAAGGCTTATGAGTCTGATATGCGTCATCTTATTGATAATTATATCCAAGCAGACGAATCAAAAGTTATTTCTCCGTTTGAAGATATATCTTTGTTAGATTTATTATCGTTGGATATTTTTAAAGCGGTAGAGAAATTACCGGAAAGTATTCGTTCCAACCCCGAAGCCGTAGCAGAAACCATTGCTAATAGCATAAGTTCCAAAATTATTGAAAAACAGCTTTTAAATCCTATTTTCTTTGAAAATATGTCTCAATTACTCCAAAAGTTGATAGAGGAATACAAAAAAGGAGCTTTGAAATACAAAGAATATCTGAACGAAATGGCTGAATTGGCTAAAAAAGTAAAAGCAGGACAAGAAGACAACACCCCTTCTTCCATACGAACTATTGGTATGCGTGCTATTTATGATTATTTGAACAAAAATGAGGAGATGACAATCGTATGCGAACAAGCTATACAGTATTCCAAAAAAGAGGGATTTAGAGAAAATATCCAAAAACAAAACGAAATAAAAGAAGCTATCTACCAAGTGATTAAAGACGAAACAAAAACAGAAGCAATTTATCAGATAGTAGAACAAAATAAGCTGGATTATTAGATGTCGGTACTGTTAACATTCAATGATATAGAGGTAGTGCTTACCTTTAAGGATATTAAAAATCTACACCTAAGGGTGCATCCGCCTTTTGGAAAGGTAACCTTATCTGCTCCCCAAGGTATGGATATAGAGTATCTTAGGGTGTTTGTCAGTACCAAGTTGGGGTGGATTCGCCGAGAAAAAAAGAAAATCATTTCCCAAGAAAGAGAAATTGATTATCTGTATATCACCAATGAAAGTCATTATTTCTTTGGCAAACGCTATCTATTACAAGTTACAGAGTCCGACAAAAAATCGAAAGTAGTACTTCATCATAGCAAAATAGAAATCATTGTGCCAGATAAAAACGATAAAGCCTTTATAAAAAAGAAACTCTACCAATGGTACCGCCAACAACTTCGAGCGTTTTTACTAGAAACAATTGAGCATTATAAGGAAAAAATGAATGTTTCCCCTGAAAGTTTTGGTATTCGAAAGGTAAAAACAAAATGGGGTAGTTGTAATACAAATGCCAAAACCTTGTGGTTTAATATCGAATTAGCCAAAAAACCGAAAGAATGCATTGAATACATCGTCGTTCACGAGTTGGTGCATTTAAAAGAAAGAAATCATAATAAAAATTTTATTTTATTAATGAACAGGTATTACCCCCATTGGCAATTGAGAAAAAAACAACTCAATGAGTTGCCAATATAGAAGGAGGAAATAGAAAAGATATAAAGACTTTAATCGTACTAATTGGAATTTTCGATTGGGATTATCCACGCAAGTTCTGCTGAATTTGGTGTATTATACCGATGGTTCGGCAAGAACTATCAACTTGGGAAACAGGAAAGTAGTTTTCAAAAAAGCAAGTCCTAAAAATTTATCAGCCATCGGGAAAATTAGTGGTTTGGTAATTTAGGCACTTAAAGAACTTGGTAAGGAAAATGTTCGTGATTAGGAAATAAAAATCATCTTAAAATATTTGAAAAATGAAGAACTCCACCGTTTGGAACACGATATAAAATTGGCTCCCCAATGGATACGAATCATAATGAGAAAAGCCCTTCCAAAAGATGAGGAATAAATTTTTGAAACTTCCAAAAAAAACGCGAATCAATACTTTATCTAGATAGTAATAAGCGACAAATTATTTTTGAACCACAAAAGGCTTGTATCTATTTCAAAAAAACAGAATAAATTTAAAAAATTATGAATGTAGGAATCATTGGTTGTGGTTGGTTAGGGGAGCGGTTGTTGAGTCACTTGTCAGACAAGCATCGTATGTATGTGACAATCAGGACGAAAAGAAATCTATCTACAGACAACTATTACCATTGTTTAGAAGTCGATTTTGATAATTTTATTCCAGGCAAGTGGCAAGTTTTGTCCGATTTAGATAGTATTATCATAGCAATACCTTTTGGACGTAGATTATCTGTCGAAATATTGCAAAATCGACTTAAAAATATTTGCAATTTTATTGAAGGATTCAATAAACAGTTGTTTTTTACAAGTTCTGTGGGGATATATCCATCAGTCAATGGAATTATTGATGAGAATTTTCCAATTCCAGACTTGCAACCCGAATTATATTTTGTAGAGAAGTATCTGAAAGATAATTTTCCAAAGATAAATATTCTTCGTTTAGGAGGATTGATGGGGGATGATAGATATTTAAGTAAATATGTCGTTTCGGAACCTCATCAAAAGGTAAATCACATTCACTATCAGGATGTTTGTCGAGTTATTGAGCGAATAATGACATTTGGGTTGCATTTCAAAACATACAATATTGTAGCTCCCAAACATCCTACAAGACAAGAAATTATGAATCATCAAACAGGCATTCACTTACCACTTGAATCCGCTTATGGTAAGATAGTTACTTCTGAAAAAGTCATTCGAGAATTGGATTACGATTTTTTATATCCAAATCCACTGTATTTTTGACCAAAGGATAGTCAGTGTACCTATTGTGACTGTAGAATGAGCTTTGTAGGACTTATTTCTATAAACTTGACACGCTGAGGCGATTATGATAGCTCTAAAGTATTTTTTGTTTTATTATTTTAGTACAGTCTTATATCTAAACAAAAAGGATTTCCAAAATTTAGAAATCCTTTTTGTTTTGTGCATAAAACTTTATTTAGTTTATCGCATCAGAAAGTTCAGAACCTGCTTTAAATTTTACTACATTTTTAGCAGCAACCTTAATCATCTCCCCAGTTCTTGGATTTCTCGCTTCTCTTGCTTCCTTTTTAGCAATCGACCAAGAACCAAAACCTACGATAGCCACTTTATCTCCATTTTTTAAGGCTTTTTCTACATTTGAGAAAAAAGACTCTAAAGCTTTTTTAGCAGCCGCTTTTGTGATGTCCGCATCAGCAGCGATTACATCAATTAATTCTGTTTTGTTCATAAGTATCTTTTTTTATATACAGTTAACAGCACAAAGGTAATAATATATTTAACGTAAACAATGTTTCAGACTCAAAAACCGTAATTTTATGTGAAGTTTAACAATTTAATTCCTATTTTCCGCTAAAATCATTCTTTTATTGGTGTAAAATGCTCAAATCTTAATGAATCTTTCATTGGGAATAAAGATTGCATTGTGTCAATTTGAGAATGAATATACTTCATTTGGTCATCTAAATCACTCTCATAGATACTATTGATTCGTGTAATAAGTCCGTTAAACGTATTTTTAATTTTATCAATATGCTGATTGATTGCAGTTTCTTCAAAATCAGAATTGTTTTTTACATTATCAGCCAGTTCCTTGATCTGAGTTTGAAATAACCTAAATCTTGATTTGATGGCAAGAGAATTGATCGGTTCAGGGAATTTATCTTCAGCCAAAAGTTGGTTTAGCTCCTCATCTAATTGCGTTAACCACAAATACAATGAAAAATAAGAGCTTTTTACATTTGTTTGTTGATTTACGATTTTGTCAGAAAATTGATGTATTTTTGAAAAATATTCAGGAGGAACTTGCAAGGTAGGTCTGTAAAAAATGATATTCTCTCCTTTTTTAGCATCTTCATTGAAAAGAATTTGTATGCTGTACGTAGCTCCTTGTTCAGGGGTAAATTGTAACTGTAATTCTTTCCAATCATCCGATAAGTTTAGTTTTCGTCCTGCTTTGTTGTGAGTTTCTGTATTAAGCTCAAAATTAGATTTTTGTAATTCCTTTTGCTCATCTAAAAAAAGTAATGCTATTTCATTTTGGTTTATTCCTTTTACAAAGACAGAGAGAGTATATGGTACATTTTTAACCAAAAACATATCCCATTGAACAAAAGAAAACTCACTTTCACTATCTTTTTCAAAACGATAAATAGTATCTATGGTATTATTTTCCAAGCTTCGCCAATCCCGTTCCACAAAAGCGTTTTTTAAAATTACATTTGTATTTTTCGGATAAAGTCGTTGATAAATCCGCAGTGAATCAGGTGTTGTTGAAACTAAATTCTCGGTATTTTTAATTTTTGTAGGAGCCATACTAACGATAACTTGTATCAGAGACTGAAATGACTGCCAATTTTGCAGGTCATGAGTAGATTTCGGAGAAATATCAGTTACACGAAATTCTTCAAAATTAACTGTTTTCACTTGATATTCTTTCGGAAGTTGCTCTTTTTCAGTGCTATTATCACATGAGATTAAAAGAACAAATCCTATAGCATATATTTTGATTCCTTTCAAAAATAAGGATTTCAAAGCAGTCTTTGCAAAGGTAAATGAGAATATTTTCATAATCATGTAAAATATAAAAGAAAACACCAAAGCCAGACTTATATCCATAAGCCTGGCTTTTAGTGATAAATCTAAAACCTAAATGACTATTTAGCTAACTTATTAATATGTTTTGATAAGCTACTTTTCAAATTAGAAGCTTTGTTAGCGTGAATGATATTTTTCTTAGCTAACTTATCAATCATAGAAACAACTTTAGGAAGAGCTTCTTTTGCTTCTTCAAGATTCTCCATTGCGCGCAACTTTCTAACCGCATTACGAGCTGTTTTGTGTTGGTAGCGATTGCGTAATCGAGCTGCTTCATTTCTTCTGATTCTTTTTAATGCTGATTTATGGTTTGCCATATTATAATTTTCTTAATTAGTTGTTATATGATATAACTTTTTTAACCATCATATTTTGTAGCCCGTAGGGGAATCGAACCCCTGTTACCAGGATGAAAACCTGGCGTCCTAACCCCTAGACGAACGGGCCAATAAATTATAAGTATTTCTAAGAATAAGTAGCCCGTAGGGGAATCGAACCCCTGTTACCAGGATGAAAACCTGGCGTCCTAACCCCTAGACGAACGGGCCAATATTTTTTGCAGGTGAACTTATTTCTTCATTGCGGTTGCAAAGGTACAATAATTTTTTAATCCTGCAATATTTTTGAAAGAAAAAAATATTTTTTTTTGTATTTTTTTTATAGTTTATTTTTAAGGTGTTTATAATCAGTGTTTTATTAAACAGCTAAATTTATTTTATAATCTATTTTTTTAGTTCTATTATTTCCTTTCTCCGAAAAAATGAAGTTATGATTTATTAAAGGATAGGGGAGGAGGTCAAAACTATTGTTTTTCAAGCAAACATTTTATTTTTTTTGAAAATAGTAAATTATCCTTTTCTTAGTTAGAAACCTTTTGTAGAAGTAAATAAAAATACAGGGAGAAGAATATGTTTTTAACTCAAAGTGCTTAGTAATGAATTAATTTTACTTGTCTCAAAGTTAAAACAAATATTTACAGTTATTTTACCCCTAGAACGATTGACTTTGGGATTTGTGCTAAGTGATAAAAACAGAGTCTTGATATTGCTGAAAATGATGTAAAAGAGAGAAACTTAGAAATCGGTTGAATGTAGATTTCAGTGAGGTTTGAGATGCTATTTTAACTTCCAAAAGTGTCTAATCAAAAAAGGCTACTTTCAAAAGTAGCCTTTTGGATTTTATTATTTTTTTAAATAATTACAATTTTGGAGCTCCCTTAAGTACTTGTGCATCAGCTCCTTCTTCAAATCCTTTATCTTTGAAATTTTGTAAGAATGCTTCCGCTAATTCTTTTGATTTAGCAGCGAATTGAGCTTTATCGTCCCAAGTATTTTCAGGATTCAAGATAGCTTGGTCAGAAACTCCTTCGCAAGATTGTGGCACTCCAAATCCGAAAATTGGTAACTCTTTGTACTCAACTTTGTCCAAAGCTCCTGTAAGAGCTGCAGTAATCAAAGCACGAGTATCTTTCAAGCTGCAACGTTTCATTTTTCCGTTGTAACCTGTGTTTACCAACCATACGTTAACACCTGATTTCTCGATTTTTTCAGCCAACATTTTTCCGTATTCAGCTGGGTGAAGTGGCATAAATGCTGCTCCGAAGCAAGCTGAGAATGTTTTTTGTGGTGTAGTAATTCCTACCTCTGTTCCTGCAACTTTTGAAGTATATCCTGAAACGAACTGATAAGCAGCTTGTTCTGGAGTCAATTTAGAGATTGGAGGCAATACTCCGTAAGCATCAAAAGTTAAGAAGAATATATTTTTAGGATTTTTACCTATTGAACCAGGTTGAATATTAGCTATGTGGTGAATTGGATACGAAACACGTGTATTTTCAGTGATTGAAGTATCTGCAAAATCAACCTCTCCGTTATGCATAATAACGTTTTCAAGGATCGCTCCTTTTTTGATAGCCGCGAAAATTTCAGGCTCTTTTTCAGGTGTCAAATCTACTACTTTTGCATAGCAACCACCTTCAAAGTTAAATACAGTGTTTTCAGGAGTCCATCCGTGTTCATCATCTCCGATTAGGTGACGGTTAGGGTCAGCTGAAAGCGTTGTTTTACCAGTTCCTGAAAGTCCGAAGAAAATCGCTGTATCGCCATCTTTACCAACGTTTGCAGAACAGTGCATTGGCATTGTGTTTTTGAATACAGGAAGTACGAAGTTAAGTGCAGAGAAAATACCTTTTTTCATTTCTCCTGGATATCCTGTTCCACCGATTAAAGCGATTTTTCTGGTGAAGTTCAAAATAGCAAAGTTTGATTGACGAGTTCCATCAACAGCTGGGTCAGCCAAGAATCCTGGTGCGTTGATCACCAACCACTCTTCTTTGAAGTTTTCTACTTCGCTGTCTTCCAAACGAAGGAACATATTGTAAACGAATTGTGCACTCCAAGGAAGTTCAGCAATAGTACGAACATTTGTACGATAGTTAGGGTCAGCACAAACGTATCCATCGTGAACAAATAGTTCTTTTCCTGAAAGATACGCCATTACTTTGTCGTAAAGAGCATCAAACTTAGCTGAATCAAAAGGAATATTCACTTTTCCCCACCATACGCGGTCTTTTGTAATGTCATCTTTTACGATGAAACGGTCTTGTGGTGAACGACCTGTAAATTTTCCTGTTTTGATAGACAATGCACCAGAGTTAGCCTCTTCAGCTACACCTTTTGCAATGGCTTCCTTGTGCAACTCGTCAGCTGAAAGTTGGTAGCGCACGTTTGCATTTTTAATTCCGTAATTTTCAACAGAGATTGTGTTTGGTTTACTCATAACTCTTGAATTTTGTAAAATTGTTTATAATTAATTTCTTTATGTTTATATTACGATTTTTATGTCCTTTTTTCGGAAGGTAAAGGTACTAATTTTTTTTGAAATATAAAATGAATTTGATATTTTTTTTATGCAAAAAATACGAATTTCGTATTTTTTTACTTAAAACGTTTGAAACTATCTGAAATACTGATACATATGTTTTCATATTTTTCATTCCAATTACCCCAATAGTAATCACTTTTTCTTTAAATTATCCGCATTTGCAATTAGTCTCATCGTTTCCGCAACCTTTTTTTCTTTTTTTCTTATAGAAAAAAGTACGTATCAAGAAAAAAACGGCTATTATAACTAATGTATAAGCGATAATTTGTTGGATGTCCATTTTCTATTTTTTAAATACTTCAAAATATTGTCTTTCCAAAGTTTCTCTATGGTCGGGGTGTGCGATGTTTATCATTGCTTTGATTCGCTCGTGAATATTTTTTCCAAATAGATGAGCTACTCCATATTCTGTAACTACGTATTGTACATGCGAACGTGTGGTGACTACTCCAGCACCTTGCTTCAAAAATGGAGTGATGCGACTAACTCCTTTTTTGGTCATCGAAGGCAAAGCTATTATTGATTTTCCTCCTTCGCTGAGTGATGCTCCTCGTACAAAATCAATTTGTCCTCCGACACCAGAGTAAAGTCTTGTACCAATGGAATCGGCACACACTTGTCCTGTTAAATCCACTTCAATAGCAGAATTTATGGAAATCATTTTAGGTTGCTGACGAATCACTGCAGGATTGTTGGTGTAGGAAGCTTCTAACAATTCTACAGAAGGGTTGTCATTGACAAAATCATAAAAATCTCGTGAACCCATCATAAACGAAGCTACTACTTTGCCTCGTTCCGATTTCTTTTTTGAACCATCTACCACACCTTGTTTGATGAGGTTGAGCATTCCCTCAGTAAGTAGTTCTGTATGGACTCCCAAATTTTTCAGATGTCCCATTTTTGACAATACTGCGTTGGGGATGTTCCCTATACCTAATTGGAGTGTACTTCCATTCTCAATTAAGTCGATAATATGATTTCCTATCTGATCCTCAATTTCGTCGGGTGTGGTTGGCGACACTGCAAAAATTGGTTCGTCATGCGATACCAAATAATCAATATCGTCAATGTGAACAAAGGCATCTCCAAAAACACGAGGCATGTATTTGTTGACTTGTGCAACAACCCGTTTAGCGTTTCGCATAGCAGCTTTACAAGCCTCTACGGAAACTCCAATGGAACAATGTCCGTGTATATCGGGAGGTGAAACTTGAATTAAGGCTACGTCTACAGGAATGTGTTTTCGGTCAAATAACAAGGGTAAATCACTCAAAAAAACAGGTGTGTAAGAACCATTACCTGCTTCGAGCGTGTGGCGTACATTCTTTGATAAAAAGAAAGAGTTTACAAAGAAACTATCCTTATATTTTAGGTCTGCATACGGAGCATCGCCCTCCACATGGATATGTCCAATAGTTACATTTCTCAGTTCGGAAGCCCGTTGTACTAAGGCATCGACCAGTCGATTTGGAACGGCGGCTCCTCCTTGAATATAAATAAAATCATTACTTTTAACGATTTTCAAAGCCTCTTCAGCGGTTGTGTATTTAGTCATATACTTATATGGTGTTATTTTCTTTCAAAGGTACAAATTTTTATGAAAAATACAAGTTTTTTATTTGGCAAAACCTATTTTAGTGGGGTTCGAGTCTTCTTTTAATTCTTTCACATCAATATTAGTCAATTCGGCTAAGGAGTATGGTCTATTTACTTTGATATTTTTATCATTAGATTCTAAATATTTGTTACACTTTTCAACCGATAATTCCTTAAATTTATATTCAGCAATAAGTCTCCCTTTTCGCAAAAGAGCAGGATCTATTTTTGAAATATCGGAATTAAATGTGCCAATCAATTGACACTCCAGCACATCGGACAATATGCCATCAGCGATGTTCAAAATTGACGAAACAACGTCCGTATTGCTATTGAATGTGGTTCGTTCAGCGATGTAGTTCTCACAATCCTCCAATACCAACACCGAATTGTTATTTTCCATTAGTAAACCTATGAATGAAGGGTCAGTGAGTTTTCCTATCATTGTGGTAGGTACGAAGATAAACTTCTTATTTGGAATTTGACTTGTTAACCATTTGATATAGTTGGTTTTGCCTGATCCTGCAATGCCGTGGAATAGTATAATGCCTTTGTTCTCATTGGTTAAACTATTTTTTACACGATGATGTACCTCCATAAAATCATCGTTGTACATAGTTTCAAAATCAATGCGATATGGTTTTATGATGTGGGTTCTGATTTCAAAACCAAATTTGGTCATCAAAAGTATTGAAACTTTTGATTCCTTTGAAATATGTTTTTCAATATATTCAGAAAAAAGAGTATCTAAATTTTGCTTTGCCTTTGGATTTGTATTTTGGTAATAAACATGGCTTACTTTGAACAATCCCTCTTCAAAAATTTGGTTGTCATATTCATTTGATAAGTTTTTATCAATCAATATAAAAGCTTCTAAATCAGGGTGAAAATAACACTGTTCCGATTCAAAAAGTTCATTTTGTTTGGAAGCGTACTCCACCGTGTAGTAGTCTGTACATTTTTGAAAATGCTTCAATTTTTCACGATGAATGACCAAATCTTCATCCGCAAGATAAATCGATACCATCAAACTGTTGAGCAAGGTTCGAAATGGATTGTTAAACGATAGTATGTTGTGTTTATCAAAAAGTTCGATACGTTCGTCACTATCCAATTGTAGGATTTTTATAGGTCGATAATATTTGGATTCTGTTATTTTCATATACTACATAGATTCTATTTACGGTAAATACTACTTATTTTTGTAATAAAATCATCCGTAAAGTCACTCATTTTTTCGATGATAATGTCCGACTTTGAAAGGTCTTGTACTCCCGAATTAGGATTTTTAAAACCAATACAATGCATTCCTGCACTTTTGGCAGCTTGAACACCGTTTTTGCTATCTTCCAATACCCAAAAATATTGAGCATCAATGTTATATGCTTCAGCTACTTTCAAAAATATATCAGGAAAAGGTTTGCTGTATTGTACATCGTCCCCACTCATTATTACATCAAAAAAATGTGCTATCTCAACTTTTTTTATGAAATAATCAATTAGTTTTCGTGATGAGGAGGATGCTAAGGAAAGTAAAAAACCTCTGTCTTTTAGTTTTTGTAGAACATATTTAACTCCTTCAATTTCATTGACTTCGATTTGTTCAAACCGTTTATAGAAGTACTCACGGTGAAAAGTTAACAATTCATTTGCCGATTCAGTACGTTTCGCATCTTGTTTTACCTTTTCCCACATGGGAACAGCAGACATTCCTGTTAAGTCTCTTTCGATATATTCTTTTGAAAAAGGAATGCCTAACTGTTCAAAAACTTCGTAAATAATTTGTTGGTGCATGGGTTCGCTATCCACCAAAACACCATCCATGTCAAAAATAAAATGTTTTGTCATTAGTGAAAAATAAACTAATCCAATTTTTTGTTAATTACCAACTTGTTCAGAGCTTCGATGGTAACATCTAAATCTTCATAGCTCAGAGCGTCGTTAAGGAAATAACTTTCGAAAGCACTTGGAGGTAGATAAATTCCTTCAGCAAGCATTCCGTGGAAATATTTTTTGAAACGATCAATGTTTCCTTTGGCCGAAGATTCAAAGTCAACAACAGGATTTTCGTTGAAATGTAGTGAAATCATTGAACCAAAGCGATTTATTTGGAAAGGAATGTCGCTTTTGGACATCACTTCTTCAAATCCGCGGTGTAGATATGCGGTTTTTTCTTCCAAACTTTTGAACACCTGTGGATTGTCATTTAATGCTGTAAGCATAGCCAGACCTGCACTCATAGCCAACGGATTCCCACTCAGTGTACCTGCTTGATAGACAAGTCCTTCAGGGGCTAAATGATTCATAATTTCATTCCGAGAAGCAAAAGCACCCACAGGTAGCCCTCCTCCAATAACTTTTCCAAAGGTTACAATATCAGCTTGAATATCAAGCACTTCTTGCGCTCCTCCTTTCGCTAAACGGAAACCTGTCATCACCTCATCGAAAATGAGTAATGCTCCATTTTCCGTACACAGTTTTCGCAAGGCTTCCATAAATCCTGCTTTTGGAGGTACACACCCCATATTTCCTGCAACAGGTTCAATGATTACCCCTGCAATTTCATCTTTATTCGTTTCAAAAAGGGATTTAACCGACTCGATATCATTATATCTTGCCAAAAGCGTATCCTTGGCGGTTCCTTGTGTTACCCCTGGGCTATTTGGGCTTCCAAAGGTTGTAGCCCCGCTTCCTGCTTGGATCAAAAACGAATCCGAATGCCCGTGGTAACAACCTGAGAATTTGATGATTTTTTCACGTTTAGTATATCCTCTCGCCAAGCGAATGGCACTCATACAAGCCTCTGTTCCGCTGTTCACAAAACGAATCTTATCAATGTTAGGCACCATTGAAACGGCTAATTCTGCAATTTGGATTTCGATTTCTGTAGGGATTCCAAATGAAGTTCCTTTTTTAGCTTTTTCGACAACAGCTTCAACCACAGGAGGATAAGCATGTCCTAAAATCAGAGGACCCCACGAAGCTATGTAGTCAATCAATTTACGTCCGTCCTCATCATACAAATAAGCTCCTTTACCTTCTTTAATAAAAATAGGCTCTCCGCCCACTGCATTAAACGCCCGAACAGGTGAGTTCACACCACCTGGTAGCACCTTTTTCGCTTGAGCAAAAAGCTCACTACTTCTTTTATATATCATTGTGTTAATATATTGATTTTTAATAGTTTATTGTTCATAGGTTACTACATACGTCATTTCTTTTTCGCGCATTATAGTTTTCCAAACCTAAGCTACAAAGTTACTATTTTTTGAGATTTATAAAAAATATATTTTCATAAAAATGTTATCTATCATAAAAATACTATCTTTGTACAATGGAAAAACTGAATTTTAATGATTATTCATTTCGGATTAAAGAAGTTGATTCTAAGCGTTTTATCTTTGATGAAATCCGTAGAAAATTTGTGGTGTTACAACCCGAAGAGTGGGTGCGTCAGCATGTTATTCGCTATCTGATTCAGGAAAAAGGCTATCCCATATCACTTATAAATGTGGAGAAAGAATTAAAAATAAATGATATATCCAAACGCTACGATATAGTTGTTTTTTCAAAAAACGGAGATATTCTTCTTACGGTAGAATGCAAGGCTCCACAAGTTCAGATTACACAAAAGACTTTTGATCAAATAGCACGTTATAATTTGGTTTTAAAGTCTGATTTTCTGATGATTACTAACGGTTTGAATCACTATTTCTGTACGGTGGATTACGTTCAAAAAAAGTATATCTTCCTCAAAGATTTACCAGCATATTCTGAAATAAAAGGATAAATTCAGACCGATTTTCAAATTTAATGGAAATGTCATATGCTACTTCAAATTACAGAGGTGACTTTTTGAGAGTAGATTAAAAAAGTTAAAAATTTTGTTAGAGAGTAAATTTTCAGTACCTTTGCCCCAAGTTCATACAAAGAACCCCAATGGGGTCGATCGGTTTTGACAGTAAGTCGAATTGAAATGTAAGCATACCGAGCTATGAAATTAATGCTCGTTAATCTCTATTTCAAACTTTTAAATGGCGAGAATAACTACGCTCTTGCTGCCTAATCTGAAGTTTAGTAGGATTTCTGGCTAAGTCTCTACAAGGTAGGGAAGCGAGATGTCTCTGAAAAGCCCTTGTTGACGGCGGTTCGTACAGAGGCACCATAAAAGTCAACATTGAATCGGATGATGGTTTCCGCTGAAGATTCGGATTTTAGGGAACTAAGCGTGTTGTGGGCGGTTTTTGGTCAGCAACGCGACGAAAATCAAACAAAAACTAAGTATGTAGAAAGCCTTTGAATTGCTTATTTGGACGAGAGTTCGATTCTCTCCGACTCCACAATAAAAAAGGATAACTATTTTTAAATTAAATAGTTATCCTTTTTTTGTTTACCAATTTGTACAACCGTTGTACAACCAAAAACCAAACATCTATTTTTTGGGCTTTTTTTCAGATGTAAAAAATTAAATTCTGTAAGTTTTACCACAACCCTTATCACCCGAAGAATTATATCCGCTAGTTATCCAATAGAGAAAAAAATCCTTTTTTAATTGCTAATTTAACAAATTATACGTATCTTTGATGTCCATAATATAAAAATAAATTCACTATCAATGGCATCAACAAAAAAGAAAATACAACTCATTTTAGTTGACCGACGAACAGTGACATTCGTCATTTGTTTGTTAGTATCAATAGTTTTGTGGTCTCTAATTCGGTTATCCAAAACCCTACATCGTGAGTTCAGTGTTGATGTGGCAATTACTAATATCCCTGAGGACATGTTTCTGAATACTTCTCAAAAATATAAAATTAAAATACGAGCCGAAGGTAATGGATATGCTTTGTTAAAGTATTATTCTCAGGGACAAGTGCTTAGTGTGGATTTTAATGATTTGGAGTATATCGGAAACAAACGATACAAACTTTCTAAAAATATTTCCAATAAATTGAATGTAATTTCGAAGAACAACTTCAGAATACAAAACACGTACTCCGACACCATATATGTAGATTTAGAAAAGAAATACACCAAAAGATTACCCTTGAAAGTTAACTTAAACGCTTCCTATCATCGAGAATATCAGTTGACCGATTTAGAAATAATGCCTGATTCAGTCGAAGTTATGGGATTTAAAACAGCTATAGATACCCTTCAAGAGGTGGTGGTCATTTTGGATGGAAGAAAAGAAGTCAAAGAGTCTTTTGAAGCAGTTCATTTTCTGAAAAAATCAGATTTTTTGCAATACAACACGGATAAAATTACGGTTAAAGCGATGGTGGATAAGGTCAGTGAACAAATTATAAAGCTACCTATACAAGTAACGAATATTCCAGAGGGGAGTCAAGTGAAAACCTTTCCGTCAGAGGTTGATGTGTTATGTTCGGGTGATTTGAATTTATTGAAAAACATCAAGCAAGATGATATACAAATAATTGCTGATTATCTTGATGTTCAGGATGATAGCAGGATACCATTAACCATACAAACAACATTGAGGCGTGTCAAGATTACGTTTTTAGGCGAAAATAAAGTAGAATATCTGATTAAAAAAATATGATGGTTGTAGGACTAACGGGAGGTATAGGCAGTGGAAAAACTACCATTACAAGAATGTTTCAAGATTTAGGAATTCCGGTCTATATTTCTGATATTGAGGCACAAAAAGTTATTGAAACTGACCCTGTGATCAAGCGAAGAATTATTGAAGAATTTGGCGAGTTGGCGTATATTGATGGAAAGTACAATCGCAGATATATAGCAGATATTGTGTTTAATGATAAACATAAATTACAAAATTTAAACAATATTGTACATCCTGCATTAGCGCTACATTTTCAGAGATGGAAAGATATGCAAAAATCTCTATATATTATTAAAGAAGCTGCAATTCTTTTTGAAAGTGGTGCCTATAAGCAATGTGATTATATCATTACGGTAACGGCTCCCGAGCAGGAAAGAATACGCCGAGTGGTTGAAAGAGACCAAGTTACAGAGAAATTGGTGAGGGAGAGAATGCGAAATCAATGGACGGACGAAGAACGTATAAAATTGTCTGATGAAGTGGTCGATAACATAAACATTCAAGTATCTTTGTTAAAAGTCAAAGAAATACATTCTAAATTAATAAAAAAGTTGCGAAATCGTCAATAAACCAAATTTTATAGTTAAATATATGTTAAAAATTAGAGGTGCAGAAAAAAATGTATTAGTTTTGTACAATGAATAAGAGATTGAACATAATAACCGTTGTTTTGATGACCATTTCGCTGATAGGAATCATCCTTATTCAGGGGTATTGGATAAAGTCAGCAATTGATAAACAACAGGAGGCTTTTTCTCACTCTATTCAACAGGTGCTCAGTTCAGTAACTGCCAGTTTGGAGAGCCAAGAAGTGAATAAATATATAGCTCAAATTATTGAATTACGTGAAAAAGACAGCACGTTAATTTTGAAGGATTCACATTTGAGAGAGTTTATGTATGTTCAGGAGAATAAAAATACCAAAGAAACGTTCATTTACAAACATGGAATTTTACAAGAGGATTATAATCTTCCGACCAATGGGGTTAATGGTATTTCATCCAACGATACGGTTTTATTCAAAAACTACATCAGTCAGCAGACGGAACAGAAAATAACGTATGCTACTGAGCTGGACAATCAGATTGCACCCAGTATTGAAACCTACCAAAAATTGAGTCGATTGCCTCAAATTGAGAAACTGATGTTGGAGGAATCCATAAAAAATATTTCTCAAAAATTGTCCGTGGTGGATAGAGTTTCTGCAGAGCAGATTCAAAATGCAGTGCAACAGGAATTAGATAAGCGAAATTTAAATATGGAGTTTGATTTTGCGATCTACAATCGAAATATATTATCCAGCATACGATCCAAATATTTTGATTCCACCAAAGGTCAGGAATATCGAATGCCTCTTTTTAACACAAGCTCAGGGGATTCTCGTTATGAGCTGGCATTGACCTTTCCGCAACGAGAACACTATATGTTTTCATCTGTTATTGTAATTTCTTCATTATCAATGGTTTTTATGATAATCATAATTGGAGTTTTTACCATAACGTTGAATCAAATGTTGACTCATAGGAGAATTTCTCAGATCAAGACGGATTTTATAAACAATATTACGCATGAATTTAAAACTCCCATTGCGACCACCAATTTGGTGTTAGATGCCATAAAAAATCCGATGACTATCAATAATCCTGAGAAAATATTGACCTATATCAATATGCTTCGGGAGGAGAATAAACGAATGCACTCTCAGGTAGAGAATATTTTGCAAATTTCACGGATTGATAAAGGCGAACTTGACCTTTCAAAAGAACCTTTGGATGTACATCTGTTATTGGAAATTGCAATAGGACACGTACAAATGATGTTACACGAGCGTAGCGGAATGATTCGTACTCATTTTGAAGCCGAAAATAGCGATATTTCAGCCAATGAGTCGCATTTTACCAATGTTTTGATTAATATTATCGAAAATGCAATTAAGTATTCACCAAATCCACCTGATATTGATATTTATACTGAAAATATAAAAAATAAGATACTTATAAAAGTTAAAGACCGAGGGCAAGGAATGAGTAAACAAGCTGTGAAACAGGTTTTTCATAAGTTTTATCGCGAACACACAGGTGATTTGCATAATGTAAAAGGACATGGATTGGGACTTGCTTATGTGAAACGTATTGTTAACCACCATGGTGGAACCGTCTACGTGGAAAGTGAAAAAGGCAAGGGTAGTACTTTTTTTATTAAAATGCCTACAATTTGATTCATTTCTAACAAATATATAAACTACATAACGAAGAAAGCTAAATTAATCAGTATAACCTTTAAAAATAGAATATTATGACAGATGAAACAGAAAGAGGGTACGACATCAAATCCATGGGAGCAAACAAAAGAATCCTTTTGGTGGAAGATGACCCTAACTTTGGAACAGTGTTGAGAGACTACTTAGTAATGAGTGGTTTTGATGTGTCATTGGCTAAAAATGGTATGGAAGGTTTTGAAAAATTCAGAAAGGAGATGTTTGATCTTTGCATTTTGGATGTTATGATGCCTTATAAAGACGGATTTACCTTAGCCAAAGAAATACGCGAGAAAAACGAGAAAATTCCAATCATATTCTTGACAGCAAGAACGATGCGTGAGGACATCATTAAAGGATACAAAGTTGGAGGTGATGATTATTTGAATAAGCCGTTCGATTCTGAAATTCTGTTGATGAAAATTCGTTCCATGTTACAAAGAAAAGCAGTGGAAACGGTGGCTGATAGCAAGAAATTTGAATTTGAAATTGGCGATTTCTTCTTTAACTCAAAGTTGAGATTCCTCAAATATAAAGATGAAGAACCTGAAAAATTATCACCAAAAGAGAACGAATTGCTTCGTTTGTTAGCGTTACACGAAAATGATTTGATGCCCCGAGAGTTGGCATTGGCTAAAATTTGGAAGGACGACAATTATTTCACCTCAAGAAGTATGGACGTTTATATCGCCAAGTTGAGAAAATATTTGAAAAAAGATGAAAAAGTAGAGGTGTTGAACATCCATGGGGAAGGTTTCCGATTATTAACTAATCGTGAGGAAGAATCCTTTATTTAAAAAAATGTAATTGTAATATTTTTATAGGAGCTGTCCAAAAAATCATTAGCTCAATATGTGCTTTTTGGACAGTTTCTTCTTTTTATTTTCATATAAATATTTATGTCATTAAAACTCAAAGGATACATTTTAGCACTTGTTTCAGCTATTACATATGGAATGATTCCACTATACATGATTCCAATAAAACAGAGTGCCTTATCGTTAGACGATGCCTTGTTTTATAGGTTTGCTATTGGCGGTGTTTTTATTTTAGGTTTTTTGATATATCGTAAGGAACGATTGCAGGTTAATTTTCGTGAATTATTGATTTTTAAAATATTAGGTTTATTGTACGCTTTGTCATCCGAGTTTTTATTTGCAGCGTATGACTATCTTACGCCAGGCATAGCTTCAACCATATTTTTCATGTATCCGATTGTGGTAGCATTGATTCTAGGACTATTTTTCAAGGAAAAAATCACATTAGCTACCGTTATTTCCTTGTTGATTGTGGTTTTAGGAGTCGGATTTCTGAGCGTAAAGGACACTGATTCTTTTTCCATTAACTTCTTTGGACTGTTCATCGGTTTGATGGGAGCTGTTATTTATGGAATATATATGGTAGTAGTCAATAAATCAAAGTTAACAGCATCAGGAATTAAAATTACGTTCTATTCGATGTTGTTTTCGAGTATTTATTTTTTAGTTAAATCTATGATTATTAATGGTTTTGTAGAGATTCCGACAGTTGATATGGGAATACACTTGACCGCTTTTTCACTCATTACAACAGTGCTTTCAATTTTGACTTTAGTCTATGCGATTTACTATATTGGTTCTACTCCCACAGCCATTATAGGAGCTGTGGAACCGATTGTAGCAGTGGGTATTAGTGTATTTCTTTTTGGAGAATTACTCACAAAAAATTTGATTTTCGGTGTGTTACTTATCATCACAGGAGTGCTTATTAGTATTCTTTTTGAACGAAAAAAAGGAAAAAGTAAATAACTATGCACTTAGATTCAACTCCCAAGTGCAATTTTTTATGCCACGAATTTATAAAATAAATTCTTAGGTTCTTCAAAATCTAATGTCATTACTCACTTTTTATAGTTTTTAAAGTTAAGGTGTTAGTGATGAGCTTCGAAGTTCTCGGTCTTCGGTTAATTTTATGTTGAGTTTCTTTTATTTTTTCTTTGCTAATTTCCTCAAAATAAGTACCTTTACGGATATATTGTCGTACAAGTTTGTTGGTGTTTTCACTCAATCCTCGCTCCCAAGAACAATACGGATTGGCAAAATAAAAATCACAACTTAATTTTTGTCCATTATACCTGAATTTACAAAAAAAAACAGGAAACCCATAAATAAAAGAGACCGTCTTTCCTGACAGTCTCTTTTTCCTAATTGATAATTTATTTATGCATCACTCCAATTATCTTGAATAATTTGGAGCTTCTTTGGTAATAGTAATGTTATGTGGGTGGCTTTCTGCGATTCCACTTGCTGTAATACGTACAAAACGAGCCGTTTCTTTCAGAGTTTTAATGTCTTTTGCGCCACAATAGCCCATACCTGCGCGCAATCCTCCTATAAATTGGTGCATACTCTCTTGAAGTTCACCTTTGTAAGCTACACGTCCCACAATTCCTTCAGGAACTAATTTTTTGATATCATCTTCCACATCTTGGAAATAACGGTCTTTACTTCCTTGTTTCATAGCTTCGACCGATCCCATACCTCGGTATGATTTGTATTTTCTTCCCTCAAAAATAATGGTTTCCCCAGGAGATTCTTTGGTTCCTGCCAATAGAGAACCTAACATTACACAGTCAGCACCTGCAGCAATCGCTTTGACAATATCGCCTGTGTAACGAATTCCACCATCTGCAATCACTGGTACTCCTGTACCTTTAAGTGCATTAGCAACGTTCATAACTGCTGACAATTGTGGATAGCCTACACCGGCTACCACACGAGTTGTGCAAATAGAGCCAGGCCCAATACCTACCTTCACCGCATCAGCTCCGTTTTCAGCCAGATAAAGAGCAGCTTCAGCCGTAGCAATATTTCCTACAACAACGTCCAATTCGGGGAATTTTTCTTTTACAGCTTTCAAAACAGACACCACACCTCGGGTATGCCCATGAGCCGTGTCGATGATAACTGCGTCTACTCCTGCATAGACCAATGCTTCAGCACGTTCTACGGCATCCGAAGTAACTCCTAATGCGGCAGCCACACGTAATCTACCAAATAGATCTTTGTTTGATATGGATTTCTCTTGCAGGTTAGCTATGTCACGGAAAGTGATAAGTCCTACAAGTTTGTTGTTTTTGTCTACAACAGGAAGTTTTTCAATTTTATGTTTTTGTAATATCTTTTCGGCTTCTTTCATTGAAGTACCTTCCGCTGCTGTAATAAGATTTTCAGAAGTCATTACTTCTACAATGGGGCGATTGCCGTTTTGTTCAAAGCGTAAATCACGATTTGTAACAATACCTTTGAGCGTACCATCCGCATCAACAATCGGGATTCCTCCAATGCTGTTTTCTTTCATACTCCTTTGAGCATCAGATACTTTTGCTTCTAAATTAAGCGTTACAGGGTCGATAATCATTCCGCTTTCCGCTCTTTTCACTTTGCGAATTTGCTTAGCTTGTTCTTCAATCGTCATATTCTTATGAAGTACACCAATGCCACCTTCACGAGCCATTGCAATAGCCATCGCAGCTTCTGTAACTGTATCCATCGCAGCCGAAATGATAGGAACGTTTAGCGTAATATTTTTTGTGAATTTGGTTGAGATAACCACTTCTCGCGGAAGTACTTCGGAATAGTTCGGAATGAGTAGTACATCATCGTAGGTCAATCCTTCTCCTACTATTTTTTCTTGAAAATTCATAAAGCAACTTGAAATTTTGTTGCGTGCAAATGTACTACTTTTTTTTGAAATAAAAAAGAGTTCCCTCACTACTATATGATTTCGCTGACCATACTGGTGTACATTAGACAAGATATTTTCTCCGTCCTAACAGAATTTACTTCATTTTCCACTTCTCTAAATGAGGAATGACGTGATATGCAGTCAAATCAAATTGAATAGGAACTACGGAGATATATCCGTTTGCCAATGCCCATTCGTCAGAATCGTCTCCTCCGTCTTCATTCACGAACTTACCAGTCATCCAATAGTAATTCCGTCCTTGTGGATTTGTTCGTTTGTCAAATTCTTCAATCCAACGAGCTTGGGCTTGTCGACATATTTTGATACCTTTGATGGCTTCCTTTTTCAATTTAGGAATATTTACATTTAGGACTACTCCTTTTGGTAATCCATTTTTTAATACATTGATTGCTATTTGCTTAACAAAATCGCGAGCTTCCTCAAAGTTTGCGTCCCAACTGAAATCAAGTAATGAAAAACCTATGGCAGGAATCCCTTCAATACCCGCTTCAACTGCAGCACTCATCGTTCCTGAATAAATTACATTTATGGATGAATTTGAGCCATGATTGATACCACTAACACATAAGTCAGGTTTACGTTTTAATACTTCGTACTTGGCTATTTTTACACAATCTGCGGGTGTACCACTACATGTGTATTCTTTTTGGACTCCATCATCAATGTGTATTGGTTCGCAGTACAGGGTTGAATTGAGTGTAACGGCGTGTCCCATACCACTTTGTGGAGAATCGGGAGCTACCACCACCACATCTCCGATTTCGTTCATTATTTTTATTAAGCAGCGTATTCCTGGAGCTGTAATTCCGTCATCATTTGTGATTAAAATCAATGGTTTTTTAGTCATAATTATCTGAATGTGTGTTTTAAATCTACCAACTAAATGTTTCTTCAATGTCCCAATTGGCTCGTAGCTCAATTTCTTTTGGATGATGAATAATTTTTTCAGCTTGTTGGCGTTTTAGAAAGTTACCAGTATCCCATTTTTTATTACCATTCTTGTCTTCTATGATACGTAAACGATATTTTTTAGGAGGCACAGCTTCAAAAATATATTGATTTTCAGGTTTTTCAGTGTATAGTTCACGATGAACATCTCCTTTCTCATCTGTAAGTTGAATTAGTATAGGATAATCCACTTCGCCTTTCAGCGTAAGTTTCAATACGGAATACTCGTCCTGTTTTTTGGTTCTTAATTTCACTTCCAAAGTGTCGTTCGTTTTTCCGAAAAAATCAACCATCGCTTCAGGAAATGCTTTCACCCGGTATGATTCCCCATATTTCGTATCGAAAACAATCCTATATTCCAACCTATCTTCGCTTAGTTTTGTTTTAAATGGAATGCTAACAGAGTCTTTTTCAAACACTTGCACTTTTGTAGAGTCCATTTTCATTATTGGAATGTTTGACTTCCAACCGAAATGTTTTCCTTTGGGCAGGTCTCCTGAAAATAGATTTGAAATCTGTAAACTATCGGGTTTCATCTTCCGTAGCCGAGTGGTGAATGTATCTATCTTTTGACCTTTTGTCACCGTAAACCGTAAAGAATCTTGTTTGGGTGAAAACCAAAAATTAAGTGTATCTTTTTTAGGTTCTTTAGATATAATATACTTAAAATCATCGGTTTGTTTTGATATTGGTTCGATTTTTACACTGTCCGTACCTCCTTCAAATCCGAAGATAAACCGATTTTCAGATGCCTGTATTGGGCGAGCCGCTTTGTAATTCCACTTCTCTTTAAAGAGTGTAAGCTCATACGAGGCAATGGAATCGCTTTTCACAAAAATGGGTCGCTCTAAAAACGCAATTTTGTCTTCTTTTTGGTTGAAAAGGTAGTTGTTATTTTTATCCTGCATCGCCATTAACATATATTTTCCTTCTCTTATATGATTGATTTCGAAAGTGTTAAGGCTGTCGTTTGCATATCCAATATACAGAGGTTTGTTTTTATAAACCACCGAATCTTTGTAAGATTCATTGTATTCATAAAGCATCACCACGACTGATTTATCAGGTTTTGATTTTAAAGCATCTTTTATTTTTCCTGTAACTTTCAGTGAATCAATGAATTTTCCTGTTGAAAAAACGTATTTAAAGTCTTTATAAATATTTCCTTCGTTGTAGTCTTGGATGCTATTTCCAAAATTAAAAACATAGGTTGTATTTGGTTTAAGTGTGTCTAAAATGCTGATTTCTAATGATTTTGAGGCGTTCATAGGAGTTACTATGGGAAAATTTTCCATAGGAGGAGAAATAATGAGATGTTTACGTAAATCCTTTATTGTAACAAGCTCATCAAAAACTAAGCGTATTTTTTTCTTATCAAATCCTGTTGTTCCCGAGGGAGGTGTTACCTGCAACAAAACTGGAGGCGTTTCATCTTTTGGACCACCTGTGGGTGAACCTCGTCTGGCACAGTGACAAAGTATTGATAATGAAATGACTAAGATGATGAAATAAACGTATTTTTTCAACATATTCCTAAAACTATTTTCTCGTGAGAAGTTATAAACCACAAATGTACTATTTTTTTTTTACTTCGCAAGGTAACATTTTACAAAGCTACCACAGAAATTTTAGGAGAGTCTATAAAACAAAGAGCAAACCTCCATACTTGAGATTTGCACTTTGAAAAAAAGATGGGTTTATTTTGAGTCTTGTTTTTATGCTAACATTGTAACAGGGTTTTCGATAAACGTTTTTAATGTTTGTAAAAATTGAGCTCCTGTTGCTCCGTCTATGGTACGGTGGTCACAAGCCAAAGTTACTTTCATTGTGTTACCTACAACAATTTGTCCGTTCTTAACTACTGGTTTTTCGACAATAGCTCCCACTGATAAAATCGCTGAGTTCGGTTGATTGATAATTGAGGTAAACTCCTCAATGCCAAACATACCTAAATTCGACACAGTGAAAGTGCTTCCTTCCATTTCAGCTGGAGTCAATTTTTTATTTCTTGCACGTCCTGCCAAATCCTTCACTTGTCCACCGATTTGGGTAAGTGATAGACTATCAGCAAATTTAAGTACAGGAACTACCAAACCGTCTTCTACAGCTACGGCAACTCCTATATGTACGTGTTGGTTGTAAACCGTTACATCGCCTTTCCATGATGTGTTTACCTGTGGATGTTTTTTCAATGCCATTGCACACGCTTTCACAACCATATCGTTAAACGATACTTTGGTGTCAGGCAATTTGTTAATTTCTGAGCGTGAGTTTATTGCATTTTCCATATCAATTTCGATAGTCAGGTAGTAATGTGGAGCTGTGAATTTCGATTCGGATAAACGTTTAGCAATTGTTTTACGCATTTGTGAATTTTTCACTTCTTCAACATTTTCCACACCTGCAGGTACGAACGAAGTTACCGATGTAGCAGTTGGTTTTTCTGCATTTTGTGATTGAACAGATGGAGTGAAGTTTTCTACATCTTTCTTTACAATACGTCCGTTTTCGCCTGAACCTTTCACTTGCGAAAGATTTATACCTTTATCCTGTGCAATTTTCTTGGCTAAAGGAGATGCGAATACACGATCGCTATTATTATCAGCAGTTGTAACAACAGGGGTGCTGACCACTGGTTTTTCTTGCTCTTTTTTTACTTCAGATTTTGTAGGTGTTGAAGCTGGTTTGGCAGAGCCTCCTCCCGCAATCACAGCACTTACATCGGTGCCAGCTGGCCCGATAATAGCTAAGAGAGCATCAACAGAAGCTGATTCACCTTCTTTTATACCTATATGCAAAAGCGTTCCTGAATAGAACGACTCAAACTCCATTGTAGCTTTGTCGGTTTCAATTTCAGCTAAAATATCACCTTCTTGTATTTTGTCTCCAACTTTTTTCAACCATGTAGCTACGGTTCCTTCAGTCATAGTGTCGCTCAAGCGAGGCATAGTGACAATTTCAACTCCCGCAGGAATCGAAACCGTAGATTCTGATGTTTCCGTAGGTTCAGGTTTGTTTTCCTCTACGGATTGTACAGGTGCTGCACCTTGTGAAATTAGAGCTGAAATGTCTTCGCCCTCTTTTCCAACAATTGCTAAAAGCGTATCTACCTTAGCGGTTTCTCCTTCTTGCAGCCCGATGTGAAGCAACGTACCCGCATAGAACGATTCAAATTCCATAGTAGCCTTATCGGTTTCGATTTCGGCTAAAATATCACCTTCTTGAATTTTATCTCCAACTTTTTTAAGCCATTTTGCAACAACACCCTCTTCCATAGTGTCGCTCAAACGTGGCATATTAATGATTTCTGCCATTTTTTTTATAATTTATGAGGTAAAAAAGGATAGTTTTCTTGTTCGTACACCACATCGTATAGCACTTCCTTCTCAGGGAATGGTGATTCTTCTGCAAATTTCTCGCACTCAGCTACTAACTTAGCAACACGCTCGTTGATAGCTTCGATTTCAGCTTCGGTTGCATAGTTCTTTTCTTTGATGACATTCAACACCTGCGTGATAGGGTCTAATTTTTTGTATTCTTCCACTTCATCTTTGGTGCGATAGAGCTGAGCATCGGACATTGAGTGTCCTCTATAGCGGTAGGTTCTAATGTCGAGCAACGTAGGGCCGTCACCTCTTCTGGCTCTTTCTACGGCTTCGTAAACAGCTTCGGCAACCTTCACAGGATCCATTCCATCAACGGGAGCACATGGCATTTCATAACCCAATCCAAGTTTCCAAATGTCGGTGTGGTTAGCAGTTCTTTCTACCGATGTCCCCATTGCATACTGATTATTTTCAACAATAAACACCACAGGAAGTTTCCAAAGCATTGCCAAGTTGAAAGTCTCGTGCAAAGCTCCTTGGCGTACTGCTCCATCTCCCATAAAAGTTAGGGTAACGGCATCTCTATTGAAGTATTTATCGGCGAAAGCCAAGCCAGCTCCCAACGGAATTTGTCCTCCAACGATTCCATGTCCCCCATAGAAACGATGTTCTTTTGAAAAAATGTGCATTGAGCCACCCAACCCTTGTGACGTTCCCGTAGCTTTTCCAAACAGCTCCGCCATAACACGACGTGGATCAACCCCCAAAGCAATGGGTTGGATGTGATTTCTGTACGTGGTAATCATTTTATCTTTCGTTGGGTCAATTACGTGCATGCATCCCGCAACGATTGCCTCTTGTCCATTATATAAATGTAAAAAACCTCTTACCTTTTGTTGGATGTAAACAGCGGCAAGTTTGTCCTCAAATTTTCTCCAAAAAAGCATTTCTTCATACCATTTCAGGTACACATCTTTGTCAATTTTTTTCATTTGTTATTTATTAAAATGTGATGTTATTTTTCTAAATGTTTTCTTTCAAAAGGGACAAAAAAAAACCCACTAACCGAAAACATTTGCAAAGATGAGAAAAATCTATTTTGTTTCAAAATAAAACGTAAAAAAAGTATTCCTTAAATGTTATTAGTAGGTGTAATTTTTATTTTATGAAAGGATAAAATAAAGTCTAAAAGTCTTTAAAGTTGAACAGCTGACAGCTTTTGTGTTTCATGAAATTAATAATAATTTGGTGTTTGAACTAATCCTTTTTAGGTAATTCAATAGGCTGATGCGGAAGGATATCCAACATATAGTTTATCCAATTTGTGAAAGCATATTTTTTGTACGTAGCTTGAGGTAAATCAAGATATGGTAACGTTAAAAACGCGGGAATATACTCATAATCAGAATCTTTTTCTATAATAAGTATGTTGTTTTTATTAAAGAAATCATACTTCTTTATATGCGAATTATTCGTGATAAGCTTTTTTTTATACTTTATCGCCTCAAACACTCGGAATGATAAGCCATTATGCACCGTGTTTAGTATATCAACTAAAACAGCTGATTGGCAAACTTTTTGATGATTTTCCATTAGTGGAATTCTCTTATTTGTTACATTTATAACTGATTTTTCATATTTTTTTAAAATATATTTTTTAGTCGTAAATAATGAAATGTCAGCGATGTAATTTGTTTCATTGATTTTGGAAATTAGTTTTCCAATTGGTTTTATACGATTTCTTTTCCAAACGCCCACGAAAAAAACACTTCTTTTTTCTATTTTTTCCAATTGTTCTGGAATATCAAAATAGAAATTAGTTGTAGGTAAAAAAGATTCTGCGACGTCCTTAGGGTCAAAAACAAAAAATCGATCAAAATATTTTACCACTTTTCTTACATCGGGAAAAACATTTAATCCGTCCCATTGATAAGCAACCATTTTTTTGGATTTGGTTTTCAGATTTTGCAAAAAATGTTCTGGGTAGATATCGGGACGAATTAAAAGCACATAATCGGCTTTTCTATGTAAAGCGTCAATTTTTTCATTTATTTCTTGTTCAACTAAAGCAAAACGGACTCTTTTTTTGTGAGAATTGTCATTAAAAAATGCCTTTCTAAAAGTATTTTTTAATTTATCTTTTAATGAACTGTATTTATAGTTTAGAGAAATAGATACATCTATAACCTCAAAACCTAAAAAAATCAAATTATCGATGATTTTCTGATTAAAGAAATCAGCAGGAGCTCCGAAAATGATGGTTTTGTTTGTCATATTTATCTATTTTTGAATTTGATTTATTTGTTCCTTTTCAAATGGGATTAAAGTAAATAAGAAGAATAACCCGCAGATGGGATACCCTAAAACGTCTTCGGTTAAATTAAAAATTAGAAAGGCTAGAAAGACGTATATTCCGAGTAAATGCTCGTACTTAATCCCTGTGTATATTGCATAAAAATGAAATAATAACAACAAAATTAAGCCAATGATTCCTTGATTTACCATTGCTGACAAAAATATATTATGGAGTTTATTAAATTCATAATTGACGCTTTGTATTACTTCAATTTCATAGTTAGCACCACCCCCTATCCAAAAATGTTGTGGGAAGAATTGTATAGCAGCATTGTTCATAGTATGCCTTATCTCATCGTTAAAATAAGGAGTTTCAGTAAAAATCCAATAACAACTCAATATTCCTAAAATGGTGATTATGGTTGTGTAAATAAAAATTGGACCTCGGGAATTAATTTTTTTCATTAATTCAACCCAAATGAATAATCCTGTAAAAAAGACAATACCAATCATTGCTACACGTGCTTGTATCATAAAAGAAACACAAGCGAGTAAAACAGCATATAAGCTAATGTGTTCTATAGAAATGAGTTTTTGTTTTTTTTCTTTGTACAGCCAATAGCCTAAAACTCCTACAATGAAAAGCCCCCAACCAATGATGCTTTGATGGAAGGTCTCGCTCCATCTGAGAATTTCATAGTGATTTGTGCCAGGAGCTAAGTAGCTTTTTGAAAAAGATAAAAAAGAAAAAAGAGGTTTTTGGTGATATTTCACTAAACACACATAAGCTATTACATTTAAAGAAAGCAGACTTAGGAAGGCTGTGAACACAGGATAAATGAATATATAAATTTCTTCTCTCTTCCATCGGTAAAAACAACTTAATAATGGAACAGCTAAAAATAGCACAAAATAATCAATGTGTTTAAATGCTTCAGATGTGTTGGTCGCCCAAAAAATACTTGCAAAGACAAAAAGAATAAAAATAAGCAACGATTTCATAATGATGTGAAATCCAATGTATTGTCTTTTGTAGAGTCCGTATAGTAACATTAATGAGAAAAGAACAATGCTCAAACCTAAGACCATTTTGTGTTTGTAAGGGTAAATCATTACAATAGTCGAAGCAAACAGCAAGAAAAAAACTCTTATTTTATCAATATTTTTAAATAAAACCTTTCTTTTGAGCCAAATATCTGCAAAAGTAATAAGCATAATGCCTACCAAAGCTATTTTAAAAAAAATATTTAACGTCTTTTCTGATGCATATAAATTAAATTCTGAAGGAATAAAATAATAAATAAAAGCTCCTAACAGCAGAAAAACATTTGTGTAAAGAGCAAAGTTGTTTGATGTTACTTTACTCGTTATTTTTTTGATATTCATATACTTTTGCTAAGCATGAAAATTTATATTGTGATTTTAGTACGGCAAATATAAATCCTCTTTTTCCGTCTAAAAATCCTTTTTTAATAAAATAAAATTTAATAAACCAAAATAAAGGAGAACATATTAGTAAAAACCAAGTTATTTTTTTATCTTTTTTGCGTACTATCTCGGCTGTACTATATGTGTTGTTTTTTTGTAAAATGGTTGTTATCGAATCATTTGCTAAATGTTCTGAAGCTAAATTGGTTTGGTTTCTTGGTACTTTTACAATTTTTCCTTGTACCTTTACGGTTGAATGAACTTCAGGTGGCCAAAAAGCACCTTCTTTGCGAAAGAAACGTAGCTTATGGTCAGGATAAGCCGATCTTATCCATTTGTTTATGAAATAATTTTTAAACGGAATATAAACCCCTCCTAAATCTGGCATTTCAATGATATTGTATAAATATTCCTTTAATTTAGGAGGAACAGTTTCATCAGCATCAATTACCAAAATCCATTCGTTTTTAGCTTGACTAATAGCAAAATTCCGAGCAGGTTCAGCATAACCTGTGTTTTGGTGATAAACAATTTTACAATTATACTTTGTTGCGATATCGATAGTTTTGTCCGTACTATACATATCACAAACTACAATTTCATCAAAATCTTTTACAGTTTCAAGAACTGCTTGTAAGTGTTTTTCGGCATTGTATGTGTTAATAACTACTGATATTTTCATTCAGCTTTTAGTTTTATAAATTGGATTTGTGTAATCTTTTTAAAAAGTAAAAAGTTCCGTGAAATATTTTGTATTTGAATTTAAAAATATCGAGTTTCAGGAACTTTTAGCAAAATTACATCAAAAAAACTTTATGATAGCTTTTGTAATTCGACATTGAGGGTTAATCACATGCCTGAACTAATTGGCTACTTCACTAATAAATTTAATTCGATAGATTCGTAGTTCGTCATCTTCATAATCACCGTCAAATTCTTTCGATGCGATCGAAATTTTATCCGATTCCGCCTCCATGAAATAGTCGTGCAACTCTTCTTGTTGTTCTTCATCAAAGATTTCGTCAACCCAATAGTTGATGTCCAGTTTCGTGCCACTGTAAACGATTTGTTCTAATTCTTTCAGGAATTCGTCCATCTCCAAGCCCTTTGCCTTTGCAATGTCGGGTAATGGTAGTTTTCGGTCAACATTTTGGATGATATACAGTTTTAGCGATGAATTGGATCCTGTTGTACGAACGATCAGGTCATCAGCTCGTAAGATGTCGTTATCTTTGACATATCTGGCGATAAGTTCTACAAATTCAGCACCGTATTTTTTGGCTTTTCCATCTCCAACACCGTGAACGTTAGTAAGTTCTGAAATTGTGATAGGGTATTTCAACGCCATATCCTCTAACGAAGGATCTTGGAATACTACAAAAGGAGGTACTCCTTTCTTCTTAGCTACTTTCTTGCGCAAATCTTTGAGCATACCCAGAAGCACTTCGTCAGCTACTCCGCTACTCGAATTGTTATTTTCCTCAGGTTCTTCCTCGTAAACATGGTCTTCTGTCATCATAAATGAAGGAACGTTTTTTAAAAAATCTTTTCCTTTTTCAGTGACAAACATGACTCCATAGCTTTCTATATCCTTGTATATAAGTCCATTAACCATAACCTGTCGCAATAAAGCCATCCAGTAGAGATCATCTTTTTCTTTTCCAATACCAAAGAATGCCTGTTCATCAATTTTATGAGATTTAATCAATGCGCTTACTTTCCCAACTAGGACATTAACCAATTCTTTAGCCTTGAATTTTTGTTTGGTAGAAAGGATAACATTTAGTAATTTAACCACATCATCTTTGGCCTCAATTTTAGTCTTTGGATAGCGGACGTTATCATCCATATTAGCACCTTCACCATTTACTTCGTCAAATTCTTCCCCAAAATAATGGAGTATGAATTTACGTCTTGAACTTGAGGTTTCGGCATAAGCAACGATATCTTGCAGCAGAGCCTGTCCAATTTCTTGTTCAGCGATGGGTTTGCCGACCATGAATTTCTCTAATTTTTCAACATCCTTATAGGAATAGAAAGCCAAGCAATGTCCTTCGCCTCCATCACGTCCAGCACGTCCCGTTTCTTGGTAGTAACTTTCGATGCTTTTTGGAATGTCATGGTGAATCACAAAACGAACATCAGGTTTATCGATTCCCATACCGAAAGCGATGGTTGCGACAACCACTTCCACTTCTTCCATCAAAAACATATCCTGATGTTTGGCACGTGTTTTGGCATCTAATCCTGCGTGATACGGAACGGCGGTGATACCATTCACTTGTAGCATTTGAGCCAATTCTTCCACTTTTTTTCTACTCAAACAGTAAATAATTCCCGATTTTTTGCTGTTTTGTTTCACAAAGCGGATAATGTCAGTGTCCACATTTTTGGTTTTTGGACGTACTTCGTAATATAAATTAGGTCGGTTGAACGATGATTTAAATACATTTGCCTCGGACATACCCAAGTTTTTCAAGATGTCTTCCTGAACTTTAGGTGTTGCGGTGGCTGTCAGAGCTACTACAGGGATGCCATTTCCTAAACGGTCAATGATGGTTCGTATGTTTCTATATTCAGGTCTGAAATCATGTCCCCATTCTGAGATACAATGAGCCTCGTCCACGGCAACAAAAGATATTGGTATGGTTTTTAAGAAGTTAGCATATTCGTCTTTGATTAATGATTCTGGAGCAACATAAAGTAATTTAGTTTTTTTGCTACTGATGTCGTCCATAACTTCTCGGATTTCGCCTTTTGTTAAAGATGAATTTAGAACGTGAGCCACACTATCGGTCGACGAAACTCCACGAATGGCATCTACTTGGTTTTTCATCAATGCAATCAAAGGAGAAATTACGATAGCTGTACCTTCTAAAACCAAGGCAGGAAGTTGATAACACAAAGATTTCCCACCACCGGTGGGCATAATAACGAAAGTATTTTCTTTGTTGATGACACTTTGTATTATTTCTTGTTGATGTCCTTTAAAACTATCAAACCCAAAATAATGCTTTAGAGCACTCTGTAAATCATTTTTAGCTAATTCCATTTAATCGTATCTATATTTTATCTAACTTTGCAAACATAAAAGTACAACTTTTTTTTTAATTGACAATAAAAAAACGAAAAAAATTAATGGATACAGATAAAATTATTGAAATCGCTCGAGTAACAATTGAAGAAGAAGCGAAATCTATTCTAAAATTATATGATTTTGTAGATGAAAATTTTGTAAAATCGGTCGATTATATATTAAAATCAAAGGGACGAGTTGTTGTTACAGGAATAGGTAAAAGTGCTATTATTGCCAGTAAAATTGTAGCAACAATGAACTCAACAGGAACTCCCGCCATATTCATGCATGCTGCCGATGCCATTCATGGTGACCTGGGAATCATTCAGGAGGATGACGTGGTTATATGTATTTCAAAAAGTGGAAATACACCCGAAATCAAAGTGCTTGTACCTTTGCTTAAGCGAGGGAAAAATAAACTCATAGCGATTACTTCAAATAAAACTTCCATTTTAGCTCAACAAGCAGATGCTATTTTGTATGCTCATGTTGAAAAAGAGGCGTGTCCGAACAATTTGGCTCCTACAACTAGTACCACTGCTCAATTGGTTTTAGGAGATGCTTTGGCTGTATGTTTATTAAAAATGAAAAACTTTGGTAGTAGTGATTTCGCTAAATATCATCCTGGTGGAGCTTTAGGCAAACGACTCTATTTGAAAGTATCCGATATTGTGGTTAACAATCAAAAACCGCAGGTGTCACCAACTACTGACATCAAAAAAGTGATTGTTGAAATATCCGAAAAAATGTTAGGTGTGACTGCAGTCGTTGAAAATGAGCGAATTATGGGAATAGTTACTGATGGGGATATACGCCGAATGCTCAGCAAAACTGATACGGTAAGCGGACTTACAGCTCAGGATGTCATGACTTTGAACCCAAAAACAATTCAAGCTGATACTTTAGCCATTGATGCTCTTGAGATTATGGAGTCCAATAAAATCACACAATTGTTAGTTACGGAAGGTAATATATATATAGGTGTAGTGCATTTACATAATCTGATTCAAGAGGGAATCATTTAGGTTTGATAAATTCGAACTATTTTGATGTATTTTAATTAACTACAACGGAACTATGTTTTTAAAAAATGTAATTACTGATGTTTTGGAGCAATATGCAATGGTGATAGAGCGAATTATTTTCGTCACATCTGGTAAGCGTCCGGCATTATTTCTAAAAAAATATTTTGCTGAACAAACCACAAAGGTCTCAATAGCTCCAGAATTTATCAGTATTGCTGAATTGTTACAGCAAATTTCAGGAGTTCAAGAGGTTGGTAATCAGCAACTTTTGTTTGAGCTTTATGAAACATACCGAAATACCTGTCAAACAACTCCCGATGATTTTGAAACCTTTATAGGGTGGGGACAAACACTATTGAAAGATTTTAGTGATATTGACCATTATTTGGTACAATCCGAGAAAATTTTCCCATATATTCACGCTTTGAAAGAAGCAGAACATTGGTCTGGTTTTGAAAAACAAACCGAAATGCAACAAAAATATTTGGATTTTTGGAATACACTTGGCGATTATTATTTCGCTTTTAATGAAAAATTAAACGATAGAAATCACGGATATGCAGGTTTTGTTGCAAAAAAAGCAGTCGAAAAATTACCTAAATACATACAAGAAAACAGCCATAAAATACATATTTTCGTTGGATTTAATGCTCTTTCAAAAGCAGAACAGCAAGTAGTCCAATCCATTTTAATGGATACCGAATCTGAGATATATTGGGACATAGACAAGTACTTCATGGATAATGTTCACCATGATGCAGGATATTTCATTCGTAAATATAAGAACAACTGGAGGTATTATAATCAAAGAAAGAAAGAGTTTAAATGGCTCACTAGCAGTTATGAAGAGTCTAAAAATATTGAAATTATAGGAGTTCCTAAGAGTGTTAATCAGGCTCATACGGTAGCTGGATTGCTACGAGAAATACCTCACAGTAATATGGAACGAACAGCTTTAGTCATTGGAGATGAACATTTATTAATCCCTGTACTACAGTCTATTAGTTCGGATATTCCAGTGAACGTAACGATGGGATACCCCTTGCAACAAACACCGTTGAATGATTTGTTTGTCGCTTTTTTCAGGCTACACCTATCGAAAAGTTACCGTTACAAAGATGTATTACATCTATTTACACAACCATTTCTTCAAGAAGTGTTTTCAGGCAAAGGAATTTCTCAAATTATTCAACATATCAAGGAGAAAAATCTGACATATTTGTCGAAAGCAAAATTAATGGAAATCACTCCTGATGAAGACAAGGAAATTATGGAAGTTCTTTTTCCAGAGAAAACCGATGATTATGTTACTGATTTGATAAACAGTGCTTTAAATATAATATACAGAATTAAGAACGCTGTAGAATCTGATAAGAATGAGAATATACTTGGTTTGGAATACGCCTATCGTTTTTATCAGTTATTCAATCAGTTACAGACTTTACAAGGGAAATATGGCTATATAGATTCTGTAAAAACCTTGTATCATTTCTATTTAGACATATTGCAAAAAAGTTCCTTAAATTTTGAAGGAGAACCATTGGAAGGTTTACAAGTGATGGGGGTATTGGAAAGTCGTAGTTTGGATTTCGATAATATTATAATAACATCTGTAAATGAAGGGGTTATGCCAATGGGAAAGAGTGGGAATTCCTTAATTCCTTATGACGTAAAATTTCATTTAGAGATGCCTACCTACAAAGATAAGGATGCTATTTATAGTTATAATTTTTATCGTATGTTACAGAGTGCCAAAAACATATATTTAATTTATGACACTGAAAATGGTAGTTTGAAAAGTAAAGAAAAAAGCCGATTTATCCTGCAATTGTTGTCAGAAAGGAATCCTAACCACAGGATTCAATATCAGGTGAAGGCTCCTGAGGTGTATCCCGCAAAAGGTTCTATGTTACAGATACCGAAAACTGAAGCTGTTTTTCAGCGGTTGAGGGAAATGGCTGATAAAGGGTTATCTCCTTCAGCTATAACAAATTATATATTAAACCCACGAATATTTTACCAACAAAATGTACTGCAAGTTTATGAAGAGCGTGATGTAGAAGAAACTATCGAAGCTCGAACTTTTGGGGATATTGTTCACGAAGTTTTAGAAACGCTGTACAAACCTTTTTTAAATACACCTCTTAAACAGCATCATTATATTGAAATGCAATCGAAATTGGAGGCTCTAATCGAAGAGAAATTCGTTAAATATTACAAAAATGAAGATTTTAAATTAGGTAAAAACTTATTGATTTTCAATGTAATACATAGTTATTTGAAACGGTTTTTAGATCTTGAACAGCAAGAAGTTGAGAAAGGTACCGAATTGGTTGTTTTGCATTTGGAAGAAAAAATCAGAGTGCCTTTTGTGAGTGATAAATTACCTTTCCCTGTTTATATAAAAGGAATTATTGACCGTATTGATATGCGTGATGGCGTGTTGCATATTATTGATTATAAGACAGGTATAGTAGAAGAAAACGCTGTAGGAATTGCTGATTGGCATTTGCTAGTAACTGATTTCAAGTATAGCAAAGCATTTCAGTTATTGAGTTATGCATACATGTATCAGCAACGTTTTGGCTATCAGGAATGTATGATTGTAGGAAATATCTCTTTTAAGAGGCTCAATATGGGGTTGATAAAGTTCCATACTAAAGAAAAAGTAGGAAGAACATATGTGAAAGATTATAATATAAACTCTTTTATATTAGACAGTTACAAAGAATATACAGAAGCTTTATTAGCTGAGATTTTCGATATATCAATTCCTTTTACAGAAAAAGAGTAGGGCAAAAGCTGAATTTTACAGTTTGGTAGCAAATACAATCGTAGGTCATATGAAATTAGAATATAAAAAACTGAAAATTAAATGAATGAAAATGTTAAAATACAATTTTTAAAAGATTTATCAAGGAATAACAATCGAGAGTGGTTTGCTGAACATAAATCGGAATATGATGCTATTGCTAAGGATAATAAAATCTTTTTTCAAGAGATTTTACAACGATTGCGACAGCATGATGACATTACGGATATGCATATTTTCCGAATTTACAAAGATGTACGTTTTTCAAAAGATAAATCACCTTATAAAACTAATTTTGGAGCTTCATTTACTCGAAGAAAGCCTGAACTTAGAGGTGGTTATTATATTCATATAGAGCCTAATAACTCATTTGTAGGAGGTGGATTTTGGAATCCGAATAAAGAAGATACTTTTCGCATTCGTAAGGAATTTGAGATGGATGATCAACCCATTCGTGAAATAATAGCAGACATGAAGTTTCAAAAATATTTTGGTAATATTCAAGCTTTTGACACTCTAAAAACAGCTCCCAAAGGTTTTGAGAAAGACCTCCCAGCAATTGATCTTATTAGGATGAAACATTGGGTGGTAAAACGAAATTTTTCAGATGAAGATGTTGAAAATGAATATTTTTTAAACGAAGTAATAGATACTTTTTTGGCAATGCGTCCGTGGTTTGACTATATGAGTGAAGTGTTAACCACTGATTTGAATGGAGAAAGTATCTTATAGTGAAAACCAATGTCTTTTATAATTTTGTTAGAGATTTAAAAAAACTACTATTTTGATTTCTTGGATATTAAATACAATTCCTCGTCCGTGGCTCATCAAAATGAGTTATTGGGTACGTCCTTTTTTGAGTTTATGGTATCGAGGCAATCGGTACAAAGATCCTATCGACGGTAAAAGATTTCGTAAATTTTTACCTTATGGTTACGGCGTTCAGCGACCTAATGTGCTCTCGCCATCAACACTTTCATTGGAGCGACATCGGTTGTTGTGGCTCTATTTGACCAATGAAACAAATCTTTTAGAGCAGAAAATCAGAGTTTTGCATGTAGCTCCTGAACAAGCTTTTTATAGACGATTTAAAAAAAATCCACATTGGGATTATGTAACTACTGATTTGTACTCGCCTCTTGCTGATGTGAAAGCAGATTTATGCAATTTACCTTTTGAAGACAATTCGTTTGATTTGGTTTTGTGTAATCATGTTTTGGAGCATATTCCTGATGACATAAAGGCTATGAATGAATTGTTTAGAATAATGAAAAAAGGGGGAATGGGAATTTTTCAGATTCCGTTGGATGTAAACAGAACTCTTACATTTCAGGATGATAGCATTACGGATCCTGTTGAACGTACACGTATTTTTGGGCAGTATGACCATGTTCGAATCTATGGCATGGATTATTTTGATACGTTGCGAAAAATTGGTTTTCAGGTTGAGGAAAATAGATACGCCCAACGATTGAGTATGTCCGAAATTGAAAAATATCGCATTGTGAAAGATGAAATATTACCAATTTGTAGGAAATTATGATTCATACACTGAGATTTAAGAGAGAAGTAATATGTCGAAAAATAAATTTTATGTAGTTTGGGAAGGTAGAGAGAAGGGTATTTTTTCTTCATGGGATAAATGTAAAAAAGCAGTAGAGAACTATCCAAAAGCTAAATATAAAGGATTTGTAACCAAAGAGTTAGCTCAACAAGCCTTTCTTATGGGGTATCAAGTGTATAAGAAAAGTACATTGGCAAAATCAACTGTATCCCAAGTAGCGATGGCAAATGTTGGAAAGCCGAAACTTCCTTCCATTTCAGTGGATGCTGCCTGTAGTGGCAATCCAGGAGTGATGGAATACCGAGGAGTTCATACAGCTACAAAAGAAGAAATTTTTAGATTGCCACCAATGGAAGACGGAACTAACAATATTGGAGAATTCCTCGCTATAGTTCACGCATTGGCATTGATGAAGAAAAATAATCAAACAATGCCTATCTACACTGATAGTCAGATAGCAATTAAATGGATTCACCAAAAAAAATGTAAAACAAAACTCAAAGAAACTCCAAAAAATGAAAAGATTTTTGAACTTATTGATCGAGCCGAATGTTGGTTGGAACAAAATACCTATCTAAATCCTATCCTGAAATGGGAAACTAAATTTTGGGGAGAAATTCCTGCTGATTTTGGAAGAAAAGGTTAGGGTAGGAGTGTACGAAAGTTAAAGTTAGTTAAAGTTTATTTTTTTTGTAACTTATTTAAAGAAAGTTACGTATAACGAAGTAAATGGATATGTTTTTTAAACCTTAATCAGAATGAGACAGTTAAAAATCACCAAGCAGGTAACCAATAGGGAGACAGCCTCTCTTGATAAATATCTTCAAGAAATTGGAAAAGTAGATTTGATTACAGCCGATGAAGAAGTAGAGTTGGCACAACGCATTAAAGCAGGCGATACAATTGCTTTGGAGAAACTGACCAAAGCAAACTTGCGTTTTGTTGTTTCTGTAGCTAAACAATATCAAAATCAAGGGCTTACACTTCCTGATTTGATTAACGAAGGGAATTTGGGACTCATTAAAGCGGCGCAACGTTTTGATGAAACACGTGGTTTTAAATTTATTTCCTATGCCGTTTGGTGGATTCGTCAATCTATATTACAAGCCTTGGCAGAGCAGTCCAGAATCGTTCGATTACCGTTGAACAAGATAGGGTCTATAAATAAAATCAATAAGATGTATGCCTATTTGGAACAAGCTCATGAGCGAGTGCCATCGGCTGAGGAAATTGCCAAAGAATTGGATATGTCGGTGAATGATGTGAAAGAATCAATGAAAAATGCAGGTCGCCACATTTCTATGGATGCTCCTTTGGTTGAAGGGGAGGACTCAAATTTGTACGATGTATTGCGAAGCAATGAGTCACCAAATCCAGACAGAGAGCTTATTTTAGATTCGTTACGTACCGAAATTGAACGCGCATTGGAAACATTGACACCTCGTGAGGCAGATGTTATTCGTCTTTATTTTGGTTTGGGAGACCAACATGCAATGACTTTGGAAGAAATTGGTGAAACCTTTGAACTTACCCGAGAACGTGTACGACAAATTAAAGAAAAAGCTATACGGCGACTCAAACATACTTCAAGAAGTAAAATATTAAAAACATATTTAGGATAATAAAACAATAGAAAGCCAAGTAATGAAATACATATCTACTTGGTTTTTTATTTTCCTCAAAATTAATAAAAAAGAAAATAATGGATGGCAGATATTCAACTTATAACGGATTCTATTTTGACTCAGAAAACAAAACACTTACAAACTGTTGGGGTAGTGATCAGCAAGATCTTTTTGGTGGATATGCCTACTTATTCGAAATACAAAAAACATTTGGAAGTAGCTCGGCATACTCTTTTGGAAGTTAAGAAAGAATCAGATGTGTATTACGAAAAAAAGGCTTTAGAAAAAGGAGGGCAACGCTCTGATTTTTTTGAAATTACGATTGATTTACAAAGACTTGAGCATTCAGGGAACCCAATAACTCCAGCTGAGTTCATGGGATGGCAATATGACATAACCACGCAAAAATTACTTGTAAGAGGTCAAAAATATTTCTTAAATAATTATTTTTTTCATGACACTATAGAATCGAGTGAAAATATCGTTAAAACTTTTACTCACTTACCTGATGGTTTTGCTTATGCGGTTTTGAATCCGCCACATTCTCTTCAAGTAGGGAAAAATATTTTTGAGAAAGGAAGTTACTTTTTAGATTTCTGTCAAACTTTGTTCACAGATATAGAAAGACTGGAAATTTATCAATGGAGTGATGATACTTCCAATTTTTTTGATGCAGGAAAAGAATGGTGGGGAACGTTTTTTTATACCGTTTACAACCCAATTCAAAATATCTATATAGGCATTGTTGCTTCATCAACAGATTGAAAAAATATTTTATGAGGAGTATCCCATAATCTGTGTAAGTTGAAAAGTTATTCTGAAATTTTTTGAGCCCTTAAAAGCTCAAAAAAAATTTCGGAAATAACTTTTTAACTATTTTTGACCCATAATTTAAACAGATATGATTAACAAGGAAGAATTGCTCAACAGCAAAGAATTTTACAAGTCATTTAAGACTGCTGAGGACTTGACAGGTTTCTTTAAAGAGCTCCACAAAAAAGCGGTGGAACATATGCTCAATGCCGAACTCGAGGTTCACTTGGACAACGAAAAACACGACAAAACTAAAGATGGAAATTATCGTAACGGACACACTTCCAAGAAGATAAAAACTTCCTTTGGCGAAGAACAAATCCAAGTTCCTAGGGATAGAGACGGTAGTTTTAACCCAATGTTAGTCCCTAAACGCAAGAACGTTATCGATGGTTTGGAAAACATCATCGTATCGTTCTATGCCAAAGGAATGAGCGTGAGCGACATCGAAGAACAAATCCAAGAAATGTACGGCTTTGAAGTATCAACTTCCACAATATCAAGGATTACCAATGCGGTTACCAATGAAATGGTCGCTTGGCAGAACCGCCCGTTGGACGAGCTGTATCTGATTGTTTGGATGGACGGCATCGTTTTTAAAGTTCGTGAGAACTCAAAAGTTGTCAACAAAACCATTTACCTTGCTGTGGGCTTGAATCGAGAGGGAAAAAAGGAAGTTTTAGGAATGTGGCTCGGAAAGAATGAAAGTTCCGCCTTTTGGATGAGCGTTCTCACTGATTTAAAGGCTCGTGGAGTGGAAGATATTCTCATTACTGCCACCGATAATTTAAACGGATTTACGCAAACCATTCGCACGGTTTTTCCCCAATCACAAACGCAAATATGTGTGGTTCATCAGATTAGGAATGCTTGTAAGTATGTGGTTTACAAAGACAGAAAAGAATTTACAGCCGATATGAAACACATTTATACTGCCCCTAACAAGGAAGCTGCCAAGGTTGCTTTGGAGGATTTTGCCCAAAAATGGGAGTCAAAATACGGCTATGCTATCAAATCTTGGTATGACAATTGGGACGAATTGACCGTATTTTTCGATTTTCCGTTAGAGATAAGAAAAATTATTTACACAACCAATCTTATTGAGAATCTGAATGGTAAGATTCGGAAATACACCAAAAACAAGCTGTCTTTCCCAACAGACGAAGCTGTGCAAAAGTCCGTTTTCTTGGCTTTGAGAGAAGCTACCAAAAAGTGGAGTATGCCTATCCAAAATTGGGGGATTGTCTTAAACCAATTTATGCTTATATTTGCACAAAGACTCAAACTATAAAAACTTAACCCCAACTTTTTAACTTACACACTTAGAGGGATAGTGTCATTTTATGAAATTAAACAAAGGTTATACAGAATTCTCGTATAACCTTTGTTTGTAATTAATTTTTCTGCTCCTTATTAAAATAAACCAAATAGTAATACATCTGTTTTTCCTCGTCCCAGCCCTTTTCGATAAACCTTTCAGCCGATTCAGGATTCACAAAATCCATACGAATTTGAATGTTGGTATCCAGATCAATTACGTTTTTAATTTTTTTCCGTGCTTCTGTAACGGCTTTATTCGCAATAGGAAAGTTGGATACGTCTTCGATATTGTATTTTGGTCCTTTTTCCACCTTATAATGTTTAAATTCGGGTATAAACTCAGGATTGTCAAGAACTTCGTTCATAAAAGCAGTTTCTTCAAACTCGTCATTTTTTGCGAAATAGTTGATGGCTCTATTCATGAAAAGTACCTCTTGTTGCTTGTCTTCGGCAGGTAGTATTACATCTTTAGCAAAATCTTGGCTGAATTTCAAATATTTTTTGGTGTAAAAATTTTCATCGATAAGAGCATCTACCCCTAAGAAATTTTCCAGCCAATACTTGGTGTCATAACGATTGCTATCCACCGAAAGTACCTTATATCCTTCCTCTTTGTTGACGTTGAAAATGATACAACCTTTATCCAACTTGTGGATATTTACCCCCTCTTGGATAATAATATCCAATTGGTTCTGATTTTCTTCAAACTGTAAAAAGCTATGTTTCATCTCCGATTTGAAAATCCCAACAGCGGTTACCTTTTGGTTATCCAGATAGATGTCATGTAGTAAAGATACATACAACTCACCGCTTTTAATATGCGGATGACTTGATTGTCTGTATAAATGCTGAGCTATCTCTTTAGATACTTGGTGTATTGTATTTTCATTGTCAAAAATTTTGGATACAAGTTGGAACAATTCATTAAATTCCACGTCCGCTTCATGTGAAAATCGGAAGTAATTTTCCTCTTTCTCACGGAAAGGCTTGAAAAAATATTCCTTTAATAACCCGATGATTTCGTCATTCAATGAATAAGGTTGTTCCGATAAAAATAGCGGTTCATTTTTGCTTTGATTTCCAACGCGATGTATAGAAAGGCTGTCAATGTGAGTGGTGTAAAGATTTAGCATAAATTTTTAATACTTTTCTGAAACAAAACAGATTTTTTGATTAATATTTGGTTATAAAATAGCTAAATATTGCTTTATTTTTTAGTTTAGAAGCAATGATCAATAATAATCTTCCTCTCTGAAGTTTTCATAATCCTCCTCATCCATATCAAAATCGTTGAATTCATCATCGAATTCATTAAAATTCTCAGCTTCAAATAATTTTTCAGGAGCTTCTGCAGGAATTGTTCCATGAGAGAAAAGCAATGCAGGATATGACACTCCATTTTCATACTCATCCGCAATTTCAACCAGTTCTACGAAGAATGTCCACATTGAGAAAAAGTCATATACATAGAGTAACTTAGGTTCTTCTTCGCTCACTACAGAATCAATAGAGGTTTCCTCCATCAGACGAATTTCTCCGCTTTCTGAAAGGTCAAAAAGAGTAATTTCTTCACCTTGATTCCAGTCCTCATCAGTCAAGTAAAACGAAGCCATCTCATCTCCTGCAAATCCAAAAGACTGCACGATAATGTTGTGAAGATCCTCCAGTGTGGCATCTCCTTCAATGGCGATGTCTCGAAAAACATCTTCTTTTACATCAAGTATAATTCTAAATTTATATATCATTCGTTTATTAATTATTTATCCTTCCATTTTCTTGCTAAAAGCGTGTTTTTCAATAACATAGCAATTGTCATTGGGCCTACACCTCCTGGAACTGGGGTAATGTAGTCCGCCTTGTCTTTAACTTGTTGAAAATCAACGTCTCCTACAATACGATACCCTTTTGGAGCGTTTGCATCTTCAAGGCGAGTAATTCCTACATCAATAACAGTTACGCCCTCTTTAACCATATCTCCTTTTAAAAATTCAGGAATGCCTAATGCCATTACAATAATGTCAGCTTGTTTTGTAATTTCCTTGATATTAGGAGTATAACTATGCGTTAGAGTAACAGTTGCATTTCCTGGATTTCCTTTTTGACTAAGCAAAATACTCATTGGACGACCAACAATGTGTGAACGTCCAACCACTACCACATGCTTTCCTTTGGTTTCTACGTTGTAGCGTTTGAGTAGTTCCATAATTCCAAAAGGTGTCGCAGGGATGAAAGCCTCCATATCTAAAGCTATTTTTCCGAAGTTTGCAGGGTGAAATCCATCAACATCTTTCTCAGGGTCAACGGCTAACAATATTTTTTGACTGTCGATGTGTTTCGGTAATGGTAACTGAACGATATATCCGTCAATTTCAGGATTTTTGTTTAATTCGTTGATTTTTTGTAATAACTCCACCTCAGTGATTTCTGCAGGAAGGGTTATTAGAGTAGATTCAAAACCGACTTGCTCACAAGCTTTAACTTTGCTTCCAACATACGTTAAACTCGCACCATCGTTGCCTACCAAAATCGCTGCTAAATGAGGAACTTTACCACCTTTAGCTTTGATTTGTTTTACTTCTTCAGCAATTTCTTGCTTGATTTGTTCTGATGTTTTTTTTCCGTCTAATAATTTCATAACATTGTATATTTGGTATAGTAAGTGTACGAAAGGAACATGTGTAAATCTATGAATTACTTCAAGATTTTTGTAGGTTCAAACTAATAAGTATTCAACTTTTCGTACAACCTTTTTGTTTTTATATTGATATAAATCGCTATTTTTTGTACTATAAGAAAAAATTTCGTAATTGGTTTAACGATACAAAATTTTGAAATTTTATTTGTGTATTCGTTCTTTCTATCTCTTTGATAATGTCCTTTAATAATTGGTCTGGGGTTTCTTCGGCTCCAGACAAATTAGCGTCAAAATTAATCCCTACAGCAACGCTATCTTCATACATTCCCAAACACCAAAATTCCATGAATTCGGATAGTTTAATTTTTTCTATTTGATAATCGCTCCATTCGTCTTCTTGACAACTTTTAGCCATCGTTTCTTCTGACCAAAATGGGAAAACAGCAATCGCCTCACCCGTTTCCTCAACAAAAAACTCCGCAGAGGGACATACAGCAACCTCTTTTTTGTTCTTTAAGGCGAAAACGACTTGATTTTTAACGATTTGTTCTATAAAATTTTTATACATTCTTTTGTTCTAATTTTTAAAAACTTTCAAGTTCTAAAACTTTTTTACAATTGATTTTTTAGATAAATTACAGAATGTAACCTCATTTTCAGTTCTATTTCTTCTCCTGTAGTTTGTATTTACAAGAGTTCTCTTTTAATAAAACTCTTTGATATTTTTCAGAATACATACAAATTAACTCCGTCGCTAACTAATTAGATTCTTCCGATTGTCCCATCAACATCAAATAAGCCTTTAAAAAAGCGTCTATTTCTCCATTCATGACACTATCAACATCCGTAGACTCATGAGCAGTGCGTACGTCCTTTATTAATTTGTAAGGGTGCATCACATAGTTTCGTATTTGTGATCCCCATTCGATTTTCATTTTTCCAGCTTCGATTTCATCACGTTTTGCTTGGCGTTTTTTTAATTCAATTTCGTAAAGCTGTGATTTTAAGAGTTGTAAAGCTTTGTTTTTATTGTCCAATTGACTGCGCGTTTCGGAATTTTCAATGATAATTCCAGTGGGATGGTGTCGCAATCGAACAGCGGTTTCTACTTTGTTCACATTTTGTCCACCAGCTCCACTCGAACGCATTGTCTCAAAACTTATATCCGAAGGGTTTATTTCTATTTCGATAGTATCATCTGCCAATGGATACACATATACCGAAGCAAACGAAGTGTGTCGTTTTGCATTGCTATCAAAAGGGGAAATACGCACCAATCGATGTACACCATTTTCTCCTTTTAAATACCCAAAAGCATACTCTCCCTCAATTTCAATGGTAACTGTTTTAATTCCAGCGACATCCCCTTCTTGAAAGTTTAAAGTTTTTACGCTGTATTTCTGATTGTTACACCACATTGTGTACATGCGCAATAGCATTGAAGCCCAGTCACAACTCTCTGTACCTCCAGCTCCTGCAGTGATTTGCAAAACCGCACTCATGGAGTCACCTTCATCAGAAAGCATATTCCGGAATTCCAAATTTTCAATATGATGTAGCGCTTTAGCGTACTGCTCATCTACTTCATCAGCAGAGGCAATTCCTTCTTTTTGAAATTCTAAGAGAATCTCCAACTCGGAGGTTAATGATTCTGACTCCTCATAATCCTCTACCCATTTTTTTTTAGATCGAAGTTCTTTGATTATTTTTTCAGCTTCCTTTGGGTTGTCCCAAAAATTTGGGGCGAATGTTTTCTCTTCTTCATTCGCAATTTCGATGCGTTTACCATCTACGTCAAAGATACCTCCTTAACGCACCCAGGCGATTCACTAAATCCTTAACTTGTTCTGTATTTGTCATTATTCTTTATTTTATACGTTGCCAATATTGGGTTCTTCCTATCAGGGAAAAGCCAACATATCCCCTAACTTTCAGTTTGTTAGTACTTTCTAATGCAATTAAGCATTTATATTCTTTACCTGTTTTTGGATCCAGAATAGTTCCTCCATTCCACTCATTACCATCTTTTTTTAGGTCATTGATAATAATCAATCCCAAATAAGGTTTATTTTTATTGATACCTGAACAGTTGGAACAAATTGCATTTTTGTTTTTCTCTTCGAAAAGTTCAATAATTTTTCCGTAAACTTTTCCGTTTTCCTCGAATATTTCAACAATTGACTTTTCATTTCCTGTTTCATCATCAATTGTTTTCCACTTGCCCATAATGCTTTGCGCTTGAAGCATTACCGTATGTAATAAAACAACTACAAAAGAAAATACTATTCGTTTCATATACAATTGTGTTTTTAGTTGTTGGGACAAATATATGAAAAAAATAGTATTTACGGAATAGATTTACTCTCCTAAGACTAAAAATCGCTCCACGTTTGGACTGAATATGTTTTCGAAAGCAGATATGATGCTGTAATCCTCACTAATTATCAGTGTTTTACTAATATTGTTTATTAATAATTTTCGAGATAAATCATCGAAGTTTGTAGAATGGAATTGCTGTCCTACTAATCGATTTGAAGATGTGAATACCGTATTACACCATTCAGAAACATTTTGTCCAACATCAATGCCGATAAATTCCACATTGGGGAATAATTCCTTCAATTGTAAAATTCTGTTGAAAATAAGGTTTGACATTTCTCTTTGGTTTACAGACCAGAAATAAACGACGGTCACTTTAGGTCGAACAATATTTGATAATTTGTAGTAATTTCCGTCTAAGTCGATGATTTCAAATTCAGGTGGAGTGCGTCCTTTTTGTAGATCAATTGTTCGGATGAACACTTGTTCTAACTCTGCTTTATGAATGTTTTTTTCATTGTATTTGTAAAATTCCTCCATATAGCATTGACAATCCTGTTTATTCTGTATGTTAAAAATATAAGCATACGCGGCATTTCTGTACAGATTATCGCGCATCATTCCTGAAGGGAAAAGACTGTCTATGATTTGTATTTTTTTCAAGTGAAACTCTTCGTCTTTGTTAATATCGGGAGCGTTGTGTGTTAGATTGTATTTTTTAAAAGTTAAATTGTTGATTAACATCACCATGTAGCTGTAATAGGGACGGTAATATTCCAATGAGCTGTTGTCAAACTCAATAAAATCGCGGTGATTGTAAAAATCTTTGGGCAATGAGTTTGCTACCGAGTTATTGCTATTTCGTTGATAGATAAAAGGATAAGATTCCACTTCACGAAATAAAGGATAAGTAGCACTTACCAATGCAATTTTTTTTGCATTTTCAGACAATGAAGGGTTTTCTTCTACAAAAAGTTGATAATGTTGCAGTTTTTGTTCGTAGATAGAATCTATTTTTTTCTTAAATTCGATTGGTTCAAGAGCATTATTTCTTTTGATAAAAGCAGTTACCTTTTCATTCTCAATCCATTGAGAAAGCATAAAATTATTGATATTAGCACCTTTTCCTGAAAAGGATAAGCTTTCAGATAGGTTAGAAATATTTCCCGTAAAAACTAAGCTATCTTTAGGTTCTACGTAGACATAAACATACTGATGATCTATTTCAATATTGTACAAAGTTTTTTCCTTAATATCCATTTCAAGTAAAAACTTTTTGTTTTCATCAAGCGTTATGGAGTCAATAGCTTTGTCATTTTCATAGAGAACAACCACCTTTTCTTTAGTGTTAGGTAAGAAGCCTTTTATGTAGGTTAGTTGTTGTTCTTCAGTGTTATGACAAGATACCAAAAGTATCAAAAAAAGAAAGTATATTATTCGATTCATCACCACATTTATCATCATCTCTGAGGCAAAGGTAAGAAAAATAAAATAGAACTCTGTTAAGAAGTAGTTAAAACAAAAAAGCTGTCTGAAAACATTATTCAGACAGCTTTCTCAGGCAAATTCTCTGATTATCGGTATCGTTTTATAAGGTTTTTCACCAATAAAATTACGTTTGGCATTGCTTTGTTTGCAGCATTTAGAACTTCCTCATGCGACACGTTTGGAGCTATTTCTGGCCCTCCCAAATCAGTGATTACAGAAAGTGCACACACTTCCATGTTCTGATGTCGAGCTACAATAACTTCAGGTACCGTACTCATTCCAACGGCGTCGCCTCCTAAGATACGTACCATACCGTATTCAGCAGGTGTTTCAAAAGAAGGACCTTGCAAACCAACATACACTCCTTTTTGAACCTTGATGTTGTTTTCTTTGGCTATATTCTCTAATTCGGTAATCATTGCGGACGAGTATGGTTTACTCATATCAGGGAAACGTGTTCCAAACTGATCCAAGTTCTTGCCTCGTAACGGATGTTCGGGGAACATGTTAATGTGATCGCGAATAATCATCACATCGCCAATCTCAAAATTAGGATTCACCCCTCCCGATGCATTCGATACAATAAGCCGATTAATTCCTAACTGCTTAAAAATTCGAATAGGGAAAGTTACCTCTTGCATCGAATAGCCCTCGTAGTAGTGAGCTCTGCCTGCCATCATCAAAACATAGCGTCCTTCTATTTTCCCGTAAATGAGCTTACCTTTATGCCCACTTACTGTTGATTTTGGAAAATTCGGAATGTTTGAATATTTGATTTCAGAAATCACCTCCACTTCGTTTTCCAAACGGCTCAGACCAGATCCTAAAATAATCGCAAACTCAGGCGTATGTTCCGAAATATACGATTGAATGATACGCGCCGTTTCATTTATTTTTTCGTAAATATCCATAGTAAATTAATCTTTTATTGGCAAATATACTAAAAAATAAGCATTTAAACAAATAAATTTGATACAACTATCTCAAATTTTTGCTTGAAAATTCGCTAGGAATTGTATCAGTCATATTGTTTGTTTCTTTGTGTGTTTCATCACATTCCTACAGAAGTACCACAAGGATAAAGCTGTAGTATTCAGGAAAGTAAAAGAGTGAAATTTTTATTAGAAATATAAGATGGTGAAGAAAGTATTTTTTCTTTGAAAATAATTAATGCTTTGTAAATCAATATTTTATGTGTCACGAATTGTTTTTTTTATAACAAATAAATAAAAGTAAGAAAAAAATTTGCTTATATCAAAAAAAAACATTTATTTTGCTATCCGTTAGGAGGATAGACAGTAAAAAAGTCTGAAAATTCTGTTATACAAAATAGTAATAGACCGGATAAAGTTTAGGTGAAGAAAGGGTAGTTTTACAGTTTTTTTTCGATACCTAAAATATCCGTTAAAATATCCCTCTGTATGAGGGCTTTATCATCTCTCTAAATGAAATAGGCAGTCGGGAAGACAGCCTATTTTTATTTGTTGTTTCTCTTCAAATTTGATTGTATGAAAGTTATTTTTTAGCGAAATCTACAATATTGAATTTTTAGTAAGGCATACCAAATCTTGAGTTTTTCTTTACGATACTTCAAAATAGGATAAGAGTACAAAAAATACAGTATCTTTTCCGTAGAACCAACACGAAAATTTTAGTAATTTCCTCACAACTATCCGAAACTTTTAAAATAAAAGTTGCCTGAGAATGTTGTATATTTGAAAAATTCCCATTTTTTTTCAATTATGGCACTCTTCAGGCGAAGCAAAAATACAAATAAACCCGTAATCAGACAAATTTTAGATCTCATTCCTGCGCATATTTTAAGAGCGGAAATCGCTAAACATCAGTCCGATAAGGGAAAGTCTACCTATAAAACTCGCGACCAATTGGTGGCACTAACTTTCGGACAGCTGAATAAATGCTATACGCTATCCGACATAAGTTGCGGATTATCAGTAAGTAGCACTTTCCTAAGCGATCTCCAACTCAAACAAAGTCCCGCAAAATCAACAATGAGTGATGGAAACAAAGTAAGACATTATGCAGTATTTAAAGATTTGTATTCTAGTCTTTTAAAGTATTACAAACACTCTTTAAAAGCCAAACATCAAAGTCATATCATCGATGAAATCCAAAACCACAAAATAAAAATCATTGACAGTACTACCATTAGCCTGTGTTTAAGTCTTTTCAACTGGGCAAAATTTCGGACAGCTAAAGGCGGACTCAAAATTCACACCGTTTGGGACGATCAACTTGGATTGCCTGAAATGGTCAATATCACCGAAGCTAAAACACACGATAGCAAAGGATTACAACAAAATATCTATCCGAAAAACACCATCATTGTTGAGGATAGAGGCTATTTTGATTTTAGTTTGATGCTCGGCAGAATCCATTGCCAAAATACTTTTGTTACGCGAATTAAGTCCAACACGCTCTACCAAAGTTTTGAAGAACGAGACCTGCCTGATGAAAAAGACCACGACATCCTCAAAGATGAAATCATCGTTTTGACCTCAAAAAAGGCGGTAGAAAGTGGTATTGATCAAGAGAAATTACGTTTGGTAACGGTTTATAAGCAAGACGGCAACAAAACCATAGAAATCATCACCAATAATATGGATTGGACGGCGAGAACCATTGCGGATTTGTACAAAAAACGATGGGATATTGAGTTGTTTTTCAAGGCGATGAAGCAAAATTTACAGATAAAAACTTTTCTTGGCACGAGTGAAAATGCGGTGAAATCACAGATTTATGTATCTTTGATTTGCTATCTTCTGTTGGAGTTGATAAAGCGATTTTATAGCGATAAAAAGACGGCATTTAGTAATTTTTGCGAGAAAATAAGGGTGTGTCTTATGCACTATCTGACGCTGAATTATGTTTGCAACGAACTGAAACCTATCGTAAAAAAAGTGAAAAAACCACCTGAAAACACACTCTTTGACAGAGATAATTCCGCACAACAAACAAGTCTGCCCTTATAAATAAAGGGTTGACAAGGAATTTTATGAGTTTTCAAAAAACTTTCGGACGGCTGTGTAATTTCCTAAATAAAAACTACCTAGGAACAAGGTTTTTCCTTAGGTAGTTTTCTTTTTTAGTAATTAGGTAGCCTCATTTTGAAACTTACCATCTGATGGAATGATTATTTTGAGCCTATTGTCAATGTTGTTTACTCCAAACTATACGTCGTTCCGTCTTTTCCGTCTTTGAGTTGAATACCGATGGCTTTCAGTTCGTCACGGATTTTATCGGACAAAGCCCAGTCTTTATTCGCACGAGCTTCCATACGCATCTGTATTAGCATTTGGATTACACCGTCCAATTTATCGTTATTCTCAGCGGATTGTTGCTCGTCTTTCAGTCCTAATACGTCGAAAACAAAGGCGTTGAAAGTAGTTTCCAACTCACGAAGGTCGGCTTCGGTCAGCGTCTCTTTCCCGTCTTTTACGAGGTTAATAACACGAACGCCCTCAAAAAGTTGTGCAATGAGAATAGGGCTATTGAAATCATCATTCATTGCTTGATAACATTCCTTCTTCCAGCTTTTTACATTGAACGAAGAGTTCTGAGCAGAAGGCAAGGACGAAAGTGTTTTTACCGCCTCCATAAGTCGGGTAAAGCCCTTTTCGGCGGCGAGCATTGCCTCGTTGGAAATGTCCAAAACACTTCGATAGTGAGCTTGCATAAAGCAGAATCGCACCACCGATGGTTTAAATGGTTTTTCGAAAAAGTCATTTTCTCCCGAAACAAGCTGCATTGGCAATATGTAATTTCCTGTGGATTTGCTCATTCGTTGCCCATTCATTGTCAGCATATTGGCGTGCATCCAATAACGAACCGGACTTTCTCCGTTGGCGGCTTTTCCCTGAGCAATTTCGCACTCGTGATGTGGGAATTTCAAATCCAATCCGCCTCCGTGAATGTCAAAACGCTCACCTAAATACTTAGTGCTCATTGCGGTACACTCCAAATGCCAGCCCGGAAAACCATCTCCCCAAGGCGAAGCCCATCGCATAATATGAGCAGGCGAGGCTTTTTTCCAGAGGGCGAAGTCCTGCGGGTTGCGTTTTTCACTCTGTCCGTCCAAATCGCGTGTGTTGGCGAACAGTTCCTCTATATTTCTGCGTGAAAGCTCTCCGTAATTTAGTCCGCGTTGGTTGTAGGCTTGCACGTCGAAATACACCGAACCGTTACTTTCGTAAGCGAAACCGTCCTTGATGAGTTTTTCGGTTAGTTGTATTTGTTCGAGGATATGCCCCGTGGCAGTCGGCTCGATGGTCGGTGGCAATGTGTTGAACATTTCCAATACTTTATGGAAATCCACCGTATATTTTTGTACGATTTCCATTGGTTCTAACTTCTCCAATCGGGATTGTTTTACGAAGCGGTCGTTTTCAACGTTGCCATCGTCGGTAAGATGCCCAGCATCTGTGATGTTCCTAACGTATCGAACCTTATATCCGATGTGTTTCAAGTATCTGAAAATTAGGTCGAACGACATAAAGGTTCGGCAATTTCCCAAATGTACATTGCTGTAAACGGTTGGTCCGCAGACGTACATCCCGACGTGTCCTTCCTTCAAAGGAACAAAGTTTTCTTTTTCGCCCGTAAGGGAGTTGTATATTTTGAGCTGATAGTTCATATTTTTATTTTTTGCTTCGTTTTTTCATTTCCAAAATAATCGTGTATAAAAATAGGGAAAGCACTCAATACACTTACTTTGTCGTCTTTGTTGATAAACTTTTCCTTTTGTTTATTAAAGATATCTATCTGAGAATAAATTTGTGATGGGTAAGAGTAGTTATCCGCTACAATATAATTCATTTTGCTTAGATGATGTTTTATAAGTTCTTTCCAAATGCTTTCGTCGTATTGATTGAAATCTATATATTTTGCTTCACAATATTGATTAACTTCCCTTTTGTAATCTTGCGAACAATGAACTGTAAGCTTTTGAAAATCTTTACCTGAATGATAATGTTTTAGTGCTTCTACCATTGGATAGCTGATGTATAATTTACCGCTTTCAGTTTCATTATCAAAAACACTCAATAATTTCTTAAGTTTCTCTGGACTATAGTTTGTAGCATGACATTCACAATCAAAAAACAGATAAATTTCAGAAAAATCCTTCTTCTTGTATTTTTTTAAGTCTTCAATTCTATTTTTAAGTAGAGAAAAAGTATCTAAGTATCCATCGGTTTCTAAATCTTTATAAATGGAATAAATAACCGTACCGAAAACACAAGTGATGACTGTTCTTTCATCAAAAAAATATTGCTTTAACTTTTCGTGGATATTAGGTTCTGTTTTCTTCCCTTCAAAAACAAACAAAATATTATTTTCTGATTGTGAACCCATTCGCTTTGTAAATTTTTTCCAAATTATGTCCCTCTCTTAATTCTTTATCCGTAAGATATGGTAGGGATGCAATTCTTTCTTTATTCATTATAAAATAACAATCGGGGCGAAGCAAATCATTGGACATAACGGAGGTGTTATGCGTGGTTAAAACAAACTGAACCCCCGTTTTTTTCAATTCTTCCACAACAAGCTCCGACAATTCGTGATGATAAAAAGCATCAAATTCATCAATAAAGACAAACGAAACTTTATTTACTTCACGTATTTTTTGCAACCAAAAGTAAAAAAGAGTAAGAGATTTGGTGCCTTGTGAGGCAATGTCAGAAAAATGAATTTGTTTTTTTCCAAAATCAAAAAAAAGTTGTCTTTTTCCCACTAGTCTAATGGCTTTTAACTTACATTCTATTCCTACTTTATTTAGAAATCGTTCAAAATCTGATACAAGATTTTTACTGATTATATCTTCTTCTAGACTAGTACTTCCTACTTCAAGACCAATATACTCATTCATTCCTAAAGAGCGAAAAAATAGCATTCTCTCTATAAAATCAAAAAAAATATAAAGAATGTCGTTTTCCTCTGCTTCTTCCAATTCTGAATTATACCTTACATAGTTCAAAATAGATAATTTCTTATTAGTAATCTCGGTTTTCAGATTTTCGGTGCCTTTGAAAGCCAATATAGTCTTCTCTCTTGTCTCTGTTCTGTCTATAAGTGCTAATATTTTTTTATTGATAGAAAATTTTTCATATTCAATAGTTTCATAGTCAGATTTTTTATACTCATAAGTCACAATATTACTATCAAATATAAATTCATAATTAAATTCGACATAGCTGTTACTACTATTCGCATTGAGATAATTATCATAATTGGACTCATTCTTGTTTTTATCTGTAAGGTGTCCAATAATATCAAAAATAGCAAACCCCAAATTGGATTTTCCTACTCCGTTTTTTCCGTAAATGATTGCGTTGTTTATTAACTCATTGTTGATACATTCTTTATTGAAATCGTATTTTTTAGCTTTAGTAAAATCAATTTCAAAATTTTTTCCAAAACTTTTAAAGTTGGATACTTTGAACCTTGCTAACATTTTTATTCCTTTTAGTTTGAGCGACAAAGATAGGAAAAAAAACGTAAAAAAATTACGGAATGCATTTTTTTGATTGCAAAAGATAATTCAATCACACTTTGAATAATTTTTCGCCCGTAAGGGAGTTGTATATGTTAAGTTTTTGCATTTTTGTAAATTCTTGTTCGTTTTTTTATCTATTTTGAAATTTGGTACAAAAGTGTACGATACCTTAAGAAAAATCAGTTTTTTCGGATTGTCAAAAACGAAAAATTCAGAATAGAAAAGCTACTAACCATATCGAAAATAAAGTTTAAAAAACACTTTCTCCAAATAGGGGAAAGTGTTTTCTTATTGTTAGGAATTACTTTCGTTTTTAATGTGAAAATCATCCTCTTTCTTTGGGGAATGAGATGAGAAATCTAGGTCAAAATTTTTACTGTCCCTAGTGTTTTTCTGAACGGCAATTGCACTAAAAATAGCCAATATAAACGAAAATGCGTAAAATCCTTTTTCGCTTGGCAATAATGTGTCGGCATTCCATAACCCTACAACTAGTAAAACAATTGATAAAATGGTTGAAAACCAACTTATTCCGTAGTAAATATCGGTTACAGGAATACCTTCCAATCGGTCGCGAACACTTTTTTGTACTGAAATTACGGCAAATAGTCCGTACATAAGTACCGTAAAGTAGTAGCCCTTTTCACTCAAAAGCATTTCGGCTCTCCAAAGACCAATCATATAGCCTAAAAAACCAATTCCTAATGCAATCCACGATGCCCCAATGAAGGCACTTGAAGGTTTTTGATTCATAATAAATTCATTTTATATTACGGCAAATGTATAATTTTTCTCAAATTAAACAAACTTATTTTGTAAAATGCAAGGCGTGAAATTTTTTAAAAATATAAATTGAAACATTAACCGTTTGAAATTTAATATTTTATTTTTTATTTTTTTTCGTTTTGATAGTGAATTTAGATAGCGTGATTTTTGATAGGAAAAACATTTCTCTTCCAAAATTATGGCACAAGGAATGATTTACTGTATCAGATGACACTTTGGCAAATGCTCAAAATCTTTTGATTTATTTGATTCTCAAATATACAACCTTTTTAGTTTCAAAAAAATCTTCGGTAAAAAAGTCGGATATGTTGTACAGTTGAACGTTTGTGAATGTAGCTAATTCTTCGCTCAAATCTCCTCCTTTTAGGTATAAAATTCCGTTTGGAAGTTCATGTTTGCCATCTTTTTTAACTTTGCCCTTGATCCATTTTACAAATTCAGGCATTTGGGTCACGGCTCGACTTACGATAAAGTCGAATTTTTTATCAATCAGCTCTACACGAGAGTTTATAGCAGTAACGTTCTCTAATCCAATTTCTTTCGCAACTTCTTTAACCACTTTTATTTTCTTTCCAATGGAGTCTACCAGCGTAAAATTCACTTCAGGAAACAAAATAGCTAATGGAATTCCAGGGAAGCCACCGCCTGTGCCTACATCCATTATGTCAGAGGAGGGATTGAAGACCTGAACTTTAGCAATGGCTAACGAATGCAGCACGTGACGTTCATAAAAAGAATCCATGTCTTTGCGTGAAATGACATTAATTTTCGTATTCCAGCTTCCGTAAACCGATTTTAGTGCTGCAAATTGTTCTTTCTGTTGCAGAGTTAAATCTTTAAAGTAGGTAAGAATATGTTCCATAAACTTTTATAACAAATTCAGAGGCAAATGTATGAAAAAACGACCGATTTTAATCTAATACATCCAAATATTTTAGTATTTTTGTAGCCAGTAATTAACAATTTTATTTCTATGCAACAATTTTTATCGGAACGCATCATCAATATGGAAACTTCAGCTACTTTAGCAATGGCTGCTAAAACGCGTGAGCTGAAGGCACAGGGCAAAGATATTATAGGTCTCAGTTTGGGAGAGCCTGATTTTAATATTCCTGATTTTATAAAGGAAGCCGCCATCGAAGCCATTCATCAAAATTACAGTAAATACTCTCCTGTAGATGGATATGCTGATTTGAAAGAAGCCATCTGTCAAAAATTTAAGCGTGATAATAATTTGATTTATAAGCCTTCGCAAATTTCTGTAGCTACGGGTGCAAAACAATGTTTAGCCAATGTAGCTTTGGTTATGATTAACTCGGGAGACGAAGTGATTTTCCCAGCTCCCTATTGGGTAAGCTACAAGGACATCGTGAAAATTGCGGAAGGAGTGCCAGTAGAGGTTTATACTACGATTGAAAATGATTTCAAAATGACTCCCGAGCAATTAGAGGCAGCGATTACTCCAAAAACTAAAATGGTGTGGTTCAACTCGCCTTGCAATCCAAGTGGTTCAGTGTACAGCCGTGAAGAGTTGGAGGCTTTGGCTGTGGTGTTGCGAAAACATCCAAATATATTTATTTTGTCCGACGAAATTTACGAATATATCAATTTTGTTGGTAAACATACTAGTTTCGCTGAAATTGAAGGTATATATGATCGAACTATCACCGTGAATGGAGTGTCAAAAGCGTATGCTATGACAGGGTGGAGAATAGGATATATAGGAGCTCCAGAATGGATAACTAAAGCCTGTACGAAAATGCAAGGACAAATTACCAGCGGAGCTAACTCAATTGCTCAACGAGCTACAATTGCTGCATTGAAAGCTCCTGTGAGCAATATTCAATACATGATTGATCAGTTTAAAAATCGAAGAGATTTGGTGTTGCGTTTGCTCGGCGAAATTGAAGGTTTCAAATTGAATGTTCCAGAAGGAGCGTTTTATGTTTTTCCGGACATTTCGTATTTCTTTGGTAAGACATTGCGAGGAAAAGAAATCAAAACTGCATCTGATTTTTCGTTATACCTGTTAGAAGAAGCAGGAGTTGCCACCGTAACGGGTGAAGCCTTTGGTGATGAACGTTGTATTCGTATTTCGTATGCTGCTTCAGAACAGGAACTTACAGAAGCGATTCGCCGAATTAAGGAATCGTTACAATAATTTTTTCAAAAAAAAGTTGAATAATTTTTTGGTAGTTTGAGAAAAAGTGCTACTTTTGCATCCGCATTCAAGCACTAAGGGTTCTTAGCTCAGCTGGTTCAGAGCATCTGCCTTACAAGCAGAGGGTCACTGGTTCGAATCCAGTAGGACCCACTTAGTCATAAATTTATTTAATGTTATTTTAGGGTTCTTAGCTCAGCTGGTTCAGAGCATCTGCCTTACAAGCAGAGGGTCACTGGTTCGAATCCAGTAGGACCCACTAAAATCTCAAAATTTGTTCGTTATATCGGGTTCTTAGCTCAGCTGGTTCAGAGCATCTGCCTTACAAGCAGAGGGTCACTGGTTCGAATCCAGTAGGACCCACAGAAAAAAATCTTCAAGTTTGCTTGAAGATTTTTTTTGTTTATAATCGTAGATTATTTTGTTATTTTTATCTATTTGTTTGATTTTTAGTTGTTTAGGTGTTGCAAAATACCGTTCAATTCATATTCATATTCATATACAGTACCATCAATACCAAGTCCGTATATTTTTTTAAACTCTTCATCTACTGAAATATCTAAAAGATATTCATCAATTTCTAAAACATACTGTGGTTTTCCGTTCCAATCAAGAACTTCGACCGTAACAGGCTTAGCAATTTCATAAGATTCTTCCTCCACTTGGTCTAATTTTAAAGCAAATACATACTCGGAGGTAGTAGCAACATCGCAATAATAGGCGTGTTTTACCACTCCTTCATTGTCTATTGCCTTTTCAACATCTGTTGCTGAACTCAAAGATACTGAAAACGATTTTTCGGCATCAACCAAAGAAACAAAATTTACTTGATTTAAGGCTTCCATAACCCCAACTATCCAAGTTTTATCACTTTTAGCAGCCCAAATACTTTGGTATAAAACTGTAAAATGCTTTGACGGATTTGGATATATAGGTTTGTCAAAAACGGTAGTTTCAGTTATAGGATTAAAAAACGTAAGCCAATAGTTACTATTTTTCATCGTTTCCAATACGAAAAGGGAATCTTTTATAAAAAAAGCGTAGGCAGAAGCCTCGTTAAAACGAACTACCTGATCTATCTTTGCAGATTGATTTGATATTGATTCCGAAACATTTAACAATTTCAACTTTCGAGAAGTTACATCGTTTATCCATAAACTGTTTTTCTCGTTTTTTTGTTTAATAATTCGAGCATTGATTACATCATTTGGGCCTCCTCCCCTATTTAATACAGAGGCTTCTAAAACTCCTTTTTTATTGAAAATTTGAAGTAAGCTTTTGGATTCAGTATTTTCAGGAGTACTCAAAAAAATATGCCTTGAGTCATTAGCTACGCTAAAAGCTCCTAAAATACTATCAATCAACACTTTTGACTTCAGTTTGATTCTTTTAACTTTTTCAATGTTCTCAACTTTAATTTCCTCAGGAAGGACGGAAGCCCTCTCTTTTTTAGAACAAGAAAAAAGAATCAGTGACAGGAGTAAGAAAAAATATTTATTCATTGTGTACAGTTTAAAAAAATCATTTTTATTTCAGTTCTTCAAAAAATATTTAGGATAGCAATTAAAAAAGCGATAACAAACTAAAACTACAAAAAGGTCAAACGTACGCTATAAAAAATTAGAATAACTTATAAATTTAACAAAAATACACGTTTAAACCTACAATTTAAACTTAAATACAGTGCTATAATCCGTATTACTATTATCTATTGCGTAGAACTCCGTTCCATCTTCTGAAATCGTGTAGGTTTGAAACGGATTACGTATTACGTACCTTTTAAGCAACTCTCCTTCCGTGTCCCAAATTAGTAAATTTACATTTGAATTTTTAGAAAATTCCTCTGGATTTTTATTCAGATAAGTAACATAGATTTTTCCCTGACGTATCAATGGTTTGCCGTAAAATATTTTTGTTTTTTCATCATAAAAATCGGTAATATTGGTATTAAAATCATCTGTTGTCCAAATTTCTTTTACCAATTTAAAATTTTTGTAAATACGAATTAAAGGAATATTGGAGTAAAAAGAGAAAAATTGATCTTTTTCAGAATCAAACACGGTAGTTTCTTGAAAAAAATTGGCGTAATCAATATCTTCTCCTGCCTCAGACAGTTCAACGTTAGGAAAATTACCAAAATTTGAAACGAATTCTTGTTTACCAATATTATATATTGCGTAATTAGGTTTTTCAAACAATGGTTTAAAAGCAATTTTTTCTGTGTCTATTTCAATTATTTTGTTTGGGGCTACACTCAACGATTTAGAGCTTAATACCGATAAATCACCATTTTTAAGTCTTAAAGTTTTTATATCAAATACGTTAGCATTAACCTGAATAAGATTATCTTTACATTTAAAAAAATAAGGATTACACTCCTGAAATTCATTTACTCCGTTACCAAATTTCATACAAGAAAAATCTTTTTGCAAAGTTGTCTTATTTATGAAATCAAATACATTTTTAGAATAATTTGGAAGATTTATTCCTACAATCCATTGCCCAAAAGAATGAATTTCGGTAGGAAAAATAATAGAATCCAACTTTATTTCCTGTATGGACGTTATTTTTTCTTCCGAAATAGAAAAAACATCTATTCTATTTATGTCATTTTTTTTCTGACAGGAAAAAAACACCAAGAATACTATAGCATATATGAGTTTCATTGTTTTTCAATTTAAAGTTAAGGAATAAAGCATAGGCTAAACCTCAGCTTCTTTTACTTATTAAGGACAAATACTTATTCGTCTGGGGATTATATCCCCATACGTACTTGCATCCATCACACGTTATAAATCGTGTCAATGAATGCTGTCCAAATATACCTGGACTTAGTTGATACTTTCTATAACACTCTTTAGGCGGAGTATCAGAATCGTCTTCTTCCCCGTTTTCGCTTTGAGCCAACTCTTCCAGATTAGCTAATGTTAACTCATTCAATTCAGTAGTATCCTTACTGACACTCTCACTAATTCCATAACCGCCTACCGCTACAATCCCAATAACTAATAGGCTTTTCAAAACATTTTTTTATGAGAAATTGATTTTTAATTTTATGGCTCGCAAGTTACAAAATATTTTTTAATTAACAAATATTTGTTTAAAAAGTGTTTCAAACGAAAGTGTTGTTATGAATTTTGCATCTATGGATTTTCGATTACTTCTTTTTTTAGTTATTCAAATTTTTAAATGTTATTTAAAATGTTAAAACTGGCTTTTTTTAGAAAAATACTTCTTTTTGTGTATTTGGAATAAAATTAAGGCTCCAATTCCAAAGAAAAGGACTAAAAATACCACCGAATTTCGCATATTGTTGGTCATTTGGTCAATCATACCGTAAATTCCCATACCGATAACAATACCAATCTTTTCTGAAACGTCGTAAAAACTGAAAAAAGAAGTTGTATCCTTTGTTTTTGGCAAATAGGTGGAATAGGTGGAGCGTGAAAGTGTTTGAATGCCTCCCATGACCAACCCTACTAAGGTGGCTGTAGCGTAAAAATGCCAAGGTAAATAGATGCAATATGCAATCAAACAGATACAAATCCAAACACAGTTTAATACGATGAGAGTGAGGATTTGCCCCATCTTTTTTACGCTCCAAACTGTCAATTTTGCTCCTACAATGGCTATTAATTGAATTATCAGAATGCTGACTATCAATCCTATGGTGCGTTCTTCTGTATCTTTCCATTGAATTTCTTGCTCTCCGAAGTAGGTAGCGACAAGCATCACAGTTTGTACGCCCATGCTATATACGAAAAATGCTAAAAGAAATGTTTTTAGGAGTTTGTTTTCTTTGAGTTGCTGTTGTACGTTTTGCAATTCTTTGTAGCCATTCAACAGAAATCGTTTGCTGAATTTGTTGCGGTCAGTTTCAAAATTAGGTAAATGACCGAAAGAATACTGACTGAAAATAATCCACCAAAAGCCTACCGTTACAAACGAAATTTTCATTGCCGTTAAGGTGGCTTCTTCCTCAGAGCCTTCGATTCCAAAAACAGAAGGAAACATGACCATCGCTAAGTTGAATATCAGCAATATACACGAACCTATATAACCCATGATGAAGCCTTTTGCACTGACTTCATCGTACTGTTCAGGCAAAGCAATATCTGGCAAATAGGAATTGTAGAAGACGATACTTCCCCAGAAACCAATGACTCCGAACAGATAGCATAGCAATCCAAAATAAATATTTTCTAATGAAAACCAATACAAACCAATACAAGAAATAGCCCCCAAATAGCAGAAAAATTTCATGAATGTTTTTTTCTTCCCTAAGTAGTCGGCAATACCACTCAAAATGGGTGAAATTACTACAACTATCAAAAAAGCCAAAGCTGTAACAAAAGTAATTGCTGCAGTGTTTTTAACACTAAATCCGAATAAATCAATGTGAGTTATATTGGCAATTTTGAATAGTAAGCCGTAGAAAATCGGGAAAATTGACGATACTATGGATAAACTATATACCGAGTTTGCCCAATCGTAAAAAATCCACGCTTTTAGTAGCTTTTTATGTCCTCTGGGATGTTGCTCCATATTTTTTTATATTTAAAGAACCATCTCGACTTTCGAAAGAGTTCTTTTTCAGTAAAAAGTCGAGATAGTTCTTAATGATTTCATGTGGTGGTATGTAATTTTCAAAAGGATTAACCATTATTTTTTCACTTTAAACACAAGTGACTCCAGCGGAGCGATATCTACCCGCATTTTTCCAAAGCCATTGGCCACGTTTAGTGTGGTTTGTTTTGTTTGATATAAATCATCTGTTAGGGAGTAATTACCGTCATTTAAAAACCAACTTCCGATGATGAACTGAGGAATTTGCAAATCGAACCCAAAGCTATCGCTTTCACTGAAGTTAACGATGATAATCCATTGATTTTCTTCATCGCCACGTACAAAGGCGTAGACCTTATCGTTATAGAATTCAGTGTTTTCGCGGTTATATTTATGAATGTCGGCGTAAAATCCTGTAACGGGAATGTGCAATAGTCGTTTGTAGAAATCACGCAGATGTTTTTCATTGTCAGATAGTTGTCCTCCGTCAAATTGTTTGTTGTTCATCCATCGCTGGTGAGCAGGTACGCCAACGTAGTCAAAAATAGAAGTTCTGGAAGGACTGCCAAAACCACCTTTTTCAGCTCCTTTTTCACCTACTTCTTGTCCGAAGTAAATCATAATTGGAGCATCGCTGATGAGCGTTGAAACTGTCATTGCTGGTTTTGCCTTTTCAGGGTAACCTGCGAACTCTGGTGATGCGATGCGTTGTTCGTCATGGTTTTCCAAAAAGTGAAGCATATTTTTAGCAATGTCCGCCAATTCGTGTTGGATAGGAGCAATAGCATCAGTGGATCGGCCATAGGAAACGATACCCCGTAGGGTGTCATACAATTGAACTTTATCATAGAGATAGTCCATTTTTCCCTTATGAATATAATCACGATATGCTTTTGGATTGTAGATTTCGGCTAATAAAAAAGCTTCCGGATTTTTATTTTTGATATTTGAATTGAGATAACTCCAGAATTCTACAGGAACCATTTCAGCCATGTCAAAACGGAACCCATCCACTCCTAAATCTAACCAGAATAAGGCTATGTCTCTAAATTTTATCCAAGTATTCGGAACCGTTTTATCTTTCCAAAATTGGTAATGTTCTTGGTGATTTTTATCGTTGAAATCGTCCGAAAGTTCTGGAAAATCCTTAATTCCATCAGGTCTAACTCCAAAATTGAGTTTTACTGTTTCATACCAATCGTTGAAATCTGGTTTTGATTTTCGAGAACCGTTGCCAGTCCATTTGGCAGGAAATTCATGAAATTTTCCGTCAATCAACGGATGTTTTTCTCCTCCAAGAGGCTCGTAGCCAGTTGCATAGTTTGGAAGTTCGAAAGTTTCGTTTGGATTGTAGTAAAAGTTATTGTTTACGTGATATGCTACCGAAGTGTCATCATCTTCTCCGAATCCTTTTACGCCTTTGGGTTTTGAAACGCTTTCATATTTTCTTGCTACGTGATTAGGAACAATGTCAATAATGACTTTCAATCCGTGTTTGTGGGTGCGTTCTACCAAATCTTTAAATTCCTGTAATCGATTTTCAGGATTTTCTGCCAAGTCGGGATTTACATTGTAGTAGTCTTTAACAGCATAGGGCGAACCTGCACGTCCTTTTACTACTTCTGGATCGTCATTGCTGATTCCAAAAGCCGTGTAATCATTTACTAAGGCATGATGTGGGACGCCCGTAAACCAAATGTGAGTAACTCCTAAATCCCTGATTTCCTCTAAGGCTTTGTCAGTAAAATCAGAAAACTTCCCAACTCCATTTTCTTCTTTTGTTCCCCAAGGTTTGTTGGAGGTATTAGTGTTTCCAAACAGACGCGTAAATACCTGATAGACTACCTTTTTCTCGTTTTTTTTCATCTCTTTTGTTGCTTTTTCTTCTATTGTGCTTTTACAAGCGGTTGCAAAAAAAAGAAAAATTAGTGTAGTAAACGCAATTGCGGTTGTATTTTTTTTCATAAATAGATTTTTTGTAGGCAAAGATACGGATTTTAATTTTTGTTTTTGAGGTTGATTTGATTCTTCTTGTAATAAATTTAAAGAGGCAACTAAACTATGCTCCCAATGTTTTATTTTAATCATTAAACCTTGGAGATTTAATCTCAAATTTCTCACGCTACACATTAGAAAGTATTTAATCCATTGACAGAGGATAAGTATCAAAGTTCAAATATAATACCTGTGTACAGTGGTTTGGACTCCATTTTTGAAGTCAAATATTTTCTAAATCTTTTTGCATAAACCATGAAAAAAACTATATTTGTCGAGAAATACAAAAACGATAAATAATGTCAAATATTCAACAGTTAACAGACCTTACTACGCAGGTGCGTAGAGATATTTTAAGAATGGTTCACAAGGTAAATTCAGGACACCCCGGCGGTTCGTTAGGTTGTACTGAATTTTTAGTTTGCCTCTATAACGAATTGATGGAAATCAACACCAATTTTGAGATGGATGGCAAAAATGAAGATCTCTTTTTCCTTTCAAACGGGCATATTTCCCCTGTATTTTACAGCGTTTTAGCTCGAAGAGGTTATTTTCCTATTAGCGAATTAAACACGTTTCGTTTGCTAAATTCTCGTTTGCAAGGACACCCAACGCCACACGAAGGATTGGAAGGCGTTCGTATTGCTTCAGGATCTTTAGGGCAAGGGCTTTCAGTTGGGATTGGAGCAGCACTGACCAAAAAGCTCAACGGAGATACGCATTTGGTATACACCCTTCACGGTGATGGTGAATTGCAAGAAGGACAAATCTGGGAAGCTGCAATGTATGCTGGAGGAAAAGGCGTTGATAACCTAATTGCTACCGTTGATTATAACAAAAAGCAAATTGATGGAAGCACGGATAACGTTCTGCCTTTAGGTGATTTACGTGCTAAATTTGAAGCCTTTGGTTGGCAAGTAATTGATATTGAGAAAGGAAACGACATCACTTCTGTTTTGGAAGGAATGAAAAAAGCAAAGTCCCTGACAGGCAAGGGAAAACCAGTATGTGTGCTTTTACATACCGAAATGGGTAATGGTGTTGATTTTATGATGGGAACTCACGCTTGGCACGGAAAAGCTCCGAATGATGAACAACTTGCGAAAGCTCTCGCACAAAATCCTGAAACATTAGGGGATTACTAAAAACCTCACCATAATTTATATGACTTCTATTTGAAATGAAAGAAACAACATTCGATTTTTTAGAAAAACTGAAAGGAGTAATGAACTTTGTTATCTTTGATATTAAAGGTAGCACTTTCACGTTACTAACTTTGGTGTATTTGATTGTGTCGAGTGTACTACTCGTGTTTCTGGCTAAAAGGCTGACTCATTTTTTGGAATACAGGTTTTTTGCTACTCGTATTGCTGAGAGAGGAAATCGGTCGGCTATTGTTACTATTATCAGATACTTAATTTTAGTCTTTGGATTCTTATTCATTTTTAAATCAGCAGGGTTTGAATTAGGAGCATTTAGTTGGCTTTTAGGAGCTTTAGGGGTCGGTTTGGGATTTGGTTTACAGAATATAACTAATAATTTCATTTCAGGAATCATCATTTTGTTTGAACGACCTATAAAGGTAGGTGATAGAATCCAAGTGGGAGATATTTCAGGAGATGTAGTCGCTATTTCTATGCGTTCCACCAGAATCATCACAAATGATAATATTTCGGTAATTGTACCTAATTCTCAGTTTATTAATGGCAATGTAACCAATTGGTCGCACAATGATAGATTGGTTCGTTTTCATTATCCGATTGGGGTCTCTTACAAAGAAAATCCGCAAAAAGTTAAAGATATCGTTCTAAAGATAGCTAATGATCACCATGGGGTACTTAAAGAACCTGCTCCTGCTCTTTGGTTTGTAGAGTATGGAGATAATTCCCTCAATTTTGAATTAGTTGTATGGACATCTACTTACATACAGAAACCTGTAGTACTCAAAAGTGAATTGTATTACATTATTTTTGAGGAATTCGCTAAACATGACATCGAAATACCTTTCCCGCAACGTGACATTCATATCCGTTCGGGCTTAGAAAACTCAAAGCAACTTTAAACATTAGATGTTTATAACAGAAACATAAAAATATAAAAAAAACTTAGTTTTCATTGAATAAATTTTAATGTAAAAACGTTATGAAAGTATCAAAATTAGCACAAAATTTAATCGGTTCTGAGATTGTAAAGATTGGAAACGAAGTAAACGATCTCAAAGCCAAAGGCGAAAAAATCACAAATTTAACTATTGGCGATTTGGATTCGAATATTTATCCCATTCCTGACGAGCTGAAAGCCGGAATCCAAAAAGCGTATGTCGACAATCTTACGAACTATCCTCCTGCGAGTGGTATCCTTTCGCTTCGGGAAAATGTTTCGAAAGACCTCAAACAACGTTACGCATTGGAGTACTCGGCGAAAGATATTCTTATCGCAGGAGGTTCGCGTCCGTTGATTTACGCAACCTTTAAAACTATTGTAGATGAGGGCGATAAAGTAATTTATCCTGTACCTTCGTGGAACAACAATCACTATTCGTATTTGAATTCTGCTCAGAAAGTAGAACTGGAAGTTAAGCCTGAAAACAACTTCTTACCTACGGCGGAAGAGCTACGTCCGCACCTGAAAGATGCCGTTCTGTTAGCACTTTGTTCGCCACTTAATCCGACAGGAACAATGTTTTCCGAGCCACAGCTTAAAGAAATCTGCGAGTTAATTGTGGAAGAAAACCGCAAGCGAGGAGCGAACGAAAAGCCTCTTTATTTGATGTACGACCAGATTTATGCAATGCTTACCTTCGGAGAAACGCACTTCAATCCGGTGAGTTTAGTCCCTGAAATGAAGCCTTATACGATATTTATCGATGGTTCTTCCAAATGTTTTGCGGCTACGGGCGTTCGCGTGGGCTGGGCTTTTGGTCCTTCGGAAATCATCGGAAAGATGGCGGCTCTACTTACGCACGTTGGGGCGTGGGCTCCGAAACCCGAACAACAGGCGATGGCTCAGTTCCTTACTGATACTAAAGCAGTTGACGCATTCGTAAATGATTTCAAAGGAAAGATTAAACATAGTTTGGAAACCCTACACGAAGGCATTCAGGCATTGAAACAAAAAGGATATGCTGTGGAAAGCATTCGTCCGATGGGAGCTTTGTACTTAACCATTCAGTTGGATTATGTTGGAAAAACCACCCCGAAAGGCGAGAAACTTAACGATACAACCGACTTGGTTTTCTATCTGATTAAGGAAGCCGGAATGGCATTAGTTCCGTTTTCTGCCTTTGGAAATAGCCGAACAATGCCTTGGTTTAGAGCTTCGGCGGGCGGATGTTCGTTGCAAGATATTAAGGACGTTCTCCCAAGATTAGAGAAAGCCTTAAGCGAATTGAAATAGAAAAACAACAATCAAACGGAGCAAAGTTTTCAACGAAAAAAAGCATAAAATCAGACTTTGCTCCGCTTATTGGTTTCAAATCTCAACTAAAATCATCACATCTTATATATATTATAAACTTTAAAAAACTTATTATTATGGCAGTAAAATACAATATCGTAGAAAGAAAAAACCTTTTAGACAAAGAAGCTAAACCTAAATTTTATGCAAGTGCAAAAGCAGACGGCGAAATATCTTTCCGTGCTCTTGCTAAAGAAATTGCGACAGGTTCATCAACCGTATCGGACACAGATGTTTTGGCGGTTCTCAATGATTTAACCAAAGTATTAGTAAAACATCTTTCGGAAGGACGTATCGTTCGTTTGGGCGATTTCGGGAGTTTCAGAATTACCATCTCAAGCGAAGGAGCAGAAACGGCAGAAAAATTCAATCCCGCTCTAATCAAAAGCAATAAAATTCAGTTTACACCCGGAGTGGATTTAAAGGAAATGCAACGCGTTATCAAATACGAAAAATACAAAAAATAATTTTATTTTCAGAAAGAAGTCTCAATTCATTGATATACGAGTAAGTGTATTTTTAAAATCATATGTATATATCTTATCGAAGATATATATATAAGTTTATAAAAATATATATACAAGTTGATGAAGTTTTATATATAAATTTTTAAAAATATATACATAAATATTAAGTTGCTTATTTACAAAACAACAAAAAAATATAGACGTAGGAGTTATACTCTCTAATTGAAATATTTAATTTTATTTCTTTTTATTATTACATATAAATAATCAAAAGGAATATTTAAAGTGTATAATAATAAAAATTCAATATAATGAGAAAAATAGTTTTTATATTGTTATCGATAATTATGTTATCGTGCAATAAAGAAAGTGAACCGAACAGACAAGAATTTCTTGAGCTATTTAAACGAGAAAGAAATATTCCACAAGATATTTCTATTGAGAGAATTTCATTAGGAAAAGATTTTGAAGTTGTTGCAGGAAAAAAAGACTTTGAGTTGTATTTATATAAAATTAAGGATAAAAAAATAATTGCCTCACATAAAGAGTCTATTCCAAAAGAAGTAAAAAAAGGAGAAAAAATATATTCAGTCAAGGGTTTTACACCCAATATAAGCCAATTAAAAGATGATGGTTTCGTTTGGATTGACGTAAAACGTGATTGGGCAGAGCAAGGAAGTACTTCGGTAAATCCGTATTATGTTCTTTTCTCTTTTGTGCTTCATAAGGATACTTTTGTTAAAATAGATAATAGCTCGTATGATTGGAATGGGGATATTATCGACATACGTACTTGGAATGAAACTAATTTTTTGGTTCAAGTAACAGGAAATTCTGATAGAGATTTTTATATTTACGGCGATAAATGGCAATTTTTGTTTAAATCAAATTCAAAATTCTTAATCAATCCTGATAAGATATATACTTTAAATCAGGAAGAAGCTATTGAGTTCGGAGATGAAAAACATCTATTTAAAAGGATAAATATTAAAGATAATAATATTGTTTGGCAAATTGATTCTGAGAAAATATTTCCTGCTAAAAGAGTGTTTCTAAGCCGAGTAACTCAAGTAAATAAAGCTGAAAATATTTGGACTTTTATAGTAAATTATACACTTCAGTATGAAGATAATGAGAAACAAGAACAGTTTGAAGAAGGAACAAAAACAATTAAAATAGACATTAATAACGGAAAAATTATTGAATAAGTAGTCTTTAAAGGAAGTATCAATGAAAGAAATACAAAAACATCAAGAGGATATTGTGGCGGCTTGTAAGAAATACAAAGTAAGTTCTTTATATGCCTTTGGTTCAGTAACTCGAGAGGATTTTTCTAAGCAGTCAAGTGATATTGATTTATTAGTGGTATTTCAGCCTATTGATTTGCTTGATTATGCCGATAATTATTTCGATTTATTGTTTGTTTTGCAAGGAATTTTCAATCGGAAAGTAGATTTAGTTACCGAAAAATCCTTGAAAAATCCTTACTTTATAGAAGAAATAAATAAAACAAAACAACTTATTTATGCCGAAGCAAGTTAATAAATGGCTTTATGATATTCTTACAGCTATAGAAGAAATTGAGTCGTATTTTGATGAAAACCCTAAGGATTTTGATTACTTTTCAAGTAATGGAATGTTGAAACGTGCCATTGAAAGAGACTTAGAAATTATAGGCGAAGCTGTAAACCGAATATTAAAAGTAGCACCAAATACAGAAATTACTAATGCAAGAAATATCGTTGGATTACGCAACCAAATTATACACGCTTACGATAATATTCAGGACGAAATCATTTGGGGGATAGTCATCAAAAACATTCCTTCACTGAAAGAAGAAATAAAATTATTAATTAAAAATGAATAAAATACGATTATGAAATATACAGACACAGGAAAAAAAGATACTCGAAGCGGCTTCGGGGCAGGATTGGCTGAGCTTGGGCGTACCAATCCTAACGTAGTGGCACTTTGTGCTGACCTTATCGGGTCGCTCAAAATGGAGAAGTTTATTGAAGAAAACCCTGAGCGTTTCTTCCAAATTGGTATTGCAGAAGCCAATATGATGGGTATTGCGGCGGGACTTACCATCGGAGGAAAAATTCCGTTTACGGGTACATTTGCCGCGTTTTCAACGGGAAGGGTGTATGACCAAATCCGTCAATCGATTGCTTATTCGGGCAAAAATGTGAAAATTTGTGCCTCACACGCAGGGCTTACCTTAGGAGAAGATGGGGCAACGCACCAGATTTTGGAAGACATCGGTCTGATGAAAATGCTCCCCGGAATGGTAGTTATCAATCCGTGCGACTATAATCAAACTAAAGCGGCCACTATTGCCATTGCCGATTATCAAGGACCGGTTTATTTACGTTTCGGGCGTCCGACTGTAGCAAATTTTACTCCGGAAGACCAAAAATTCGAAATCGGAAAAGGTATTCTTCTCACAGAAGGGAAAGATGTAACTATTGTTGCTACAGGACATTTGGTTTGGGAAGCCTTACTTGCTGCTGATGAATTGGAAAAGCAAGGTATTTCTGCCGAAGTAATTAACATTCATACTATCAAACCTTTGGACGAGGAAATTATTTTAAATTCGGTAAAGAAAACCAAATGTATCGTTACTTGTGAGGAACACAATTACTATGGAGGATTGGGCGAAAGTATATCACGTGTACTTACACAAAGGTTCCCTATTCCACAAGAATTCGTGGCGGTGAATGACACATTCGGAGAATCAGGAACACCTTCCGAACTAATGAAAAAATACGGACTTGACAAAGATGGCGTACTAAAAGCTGTAGAAAAAGTATTAAAACGTAAATAGTTTGTTTTTTAAGTTTATACTTTTTAACTTTGCGACTGAACAAGTAAGAAAATATGTTATGAAGAAGATTTTTGCAATTGTATTATTGATTGTCGGTATTTTCGGCGGTTATAAAGGTTATCAAGTAATTGATGATAGCTCAAAAGGAATAGAGTTAGCAGGGTTTGAAATTAAAGCTGAAGACAAAGACTCTAAAACAATGGGGTACGTTTATTTAGGTCTTGGTGTAGCTGCTCTTGTTGGTGGTATAGTTCTTTTATCAAGAAAAAAATAAACATCACTAATTTATTGAAGTCATAAACGGGCTGAGAGTTAATACCCTCAGCCCGTTTATTTTAAATTGGTACATTTTGCGAAAGAATTTTATTAACTTACACCAAATCGAGCGGCTGTATTGAGTTTTCCGATAAGGCTTTTAGCCACTAAGTTAGTGTATGTTTTTTTTCGATATTTTGTGATAGGTTGAATTCCTATGATACTATTTGTGATAAAAAGTTCATCCGCTTTTTGTAGTTCGAAAGGAGAAATTGATGTTTCAATAACTTCAAATTCAGGGATTTTTTTTAGCAAATTAAGAAGTACTTTCCGAGTAATACCATTGATGCAACCGTCGGTTAGGGGAGGGGTTTTGAGTTTATTACCTTCCACCATAAACAAGTTACCGTTCAATGCTCCTGCAACATTCTTGTTACTGTTCAGTAAGATGCAATTTTGATAGTCGTTTTCTTTGGTAAAAACACTTCCTATGATATTAATAATCCGATTCGTGTGTTTTACATTAGCTAATAAATCAGGTTGTAGGTAAAAATCTTTAAAAAGTTCTACCTCGTAGGGTGTTTCATGCAATTCATAGAAAATAGACGAGATAGGATGTACTTCGATGAGGTAGTCAACATCATTTGTATGGGGAGTGTAAAGTCCGCCATTTTTTCGAGATACGGTCATCCTAACTCGTGTGGGGGTGTTGTTTAATTTATTGGTATTTAATGTTTTTAGAATTTCATTTTCAAGAAATTCTAAAGTAAAATTCATAGGAATTTCCATTCGTAGGATACGCATACCTGCCATTAATCGTAGGTAGTGTTCCTCCCAAAAGACTAATTTTTGATTAGTATATTTAACAGTATCGAAAACAGCATCGCCATATTTGAAACCTCTGTTTTCACATGACAAAATAAGTTCCTCGGAAGATAGAAATGTCCCGTTGTAGTTTATTTTCATATAGTTATAATTAATTCTAAGCAGTACCTAAGGCGTGTCGAAGTTCGGTTACTTGGTTTTCCCACAACATTTTAGATTCTTCCAAATCATTGGGTTCGGCAAAATCTACCACGACTAATGAAACATCTTGAGTTAATTCATCGACCATAATTTTTAGTTCAAAATAAGAATCGTCACCGCAGTCTAACCAACGGAATTTGATTGATTCATCCATTTTTTTGCGAAGTAATCGGGCTTTTTCCTGAGTGTCATCCCAAATAAAAGTATAAATCTCACCTCTTGAATTTACATCGTCAGCATACCATTCCGAAAGTCCAGAAGGTGTGGAAATATACTGATACAGCATTTGTGGAGAAACCTGAATGACAAATTCCATTTCATATTTTACCTTTTTCTGCATGTTGTTTATGTGATAAGATATTAATGAGGGCAATATATGTCTTTTAATTTAATATACCAACTTTTTAACATTTAATTTTGTGATTTTTGTATAGATACGGTGATTTCAATCACACTTTCAATCTTTTACCGATTTATTTTTTATCGTAATAAAATAATTTTTGAGTTCCTCATATAATTTCATATATTTGCAGTTCATAAAATCAGGTAGTTATGGAAATTTTTAACGGTCAAAATCTTTTAGAGTTCACTGAACGCTTCAAAACCGACTTAGATTGTGAAGAATATTTAGCTCATTGGAAGTGGGAAAAAGGCTTTGTTTGTCGTAAATGTGGGCATACAAAAAGCCAAATCCGCAAGGATTTTTCAAGAACTTGTAACATTTGTTCTGATACAGAAAGCCCTACGGCAGGAACACTTTTTCACAAAGTAAAATTCGGGCTTCGTAAGGCTTTTTTTATTTGTTTTGAGATGTGTGCAACCACTAAAAACCTATCAGCTTTACAAATGTCTGTTCGTTATGGAATTACCGAAAATACGGCTCGATTGTTTATGCACAAAGTTCGTGAAGCAATGAAATCCAATGAATTACATAAAATGAATGGTCAAGTTCAAGTGGACGAGTTTACTGTGGGAGGGAAAGAAGATGGCAAACAAGGTAGGAGTTACGATTCAAAGAAAAAAAAGATTGTTTGTGCCATAGAACTAACTGATGATGGGAAGGTTAAACGATTCTATGCCAATAAAATAGAAGATTATTCTGCCAAATCATTACGGACAATTTTTGATAAACATATTGATAAATCCGCCCAAGTGACCACTGATGATTGGAAAGGTTACAGACCTATTAAAGATTTCAATATCAAACAAATACCGAGTAATAAAGGGAAGAATTTTCCTATTTTACATACCATAATACACCAAGTAAAAAGTTGGTTGAGAACGATTTATTGTCGAGTTTCAGATTTCAATATGGATAGATATTTGGCTGAATTTTCATACCGAATTAACCGTTCTCAATCGAAAGATAATATATTCAATAATCTCATCAAACGAATGATTGAGAAGAAACCTGTTCATCACCGGAATTTGATATGTAGTTAAGTGTGGAACTCAAAATAATTTTTAATTTTGCAACACCTCTAATAGTGGTATTCTGCGGTATAAAACTTTCAGCCGATGTTGAAGGTCACTCCATATTTTTATAGTAACAAACAAAAACTTGGATTAATTTTATAGGATGAAAAAATATTTTTTAATAGGATTACTGAGCGTTTCATTGTGTAGTTTAGCACAAGAATCTCTTCCTTTGGTTGTTCAACAAAAAAATGAATTGGATCAGAATTCATGGGTCAAAAATGTCCCATTTGAAAGAATATATACCCCTGAAATAGGTAATCAAATCAACCATTTTGATATTCGGAAGGATAATCCATTGGAATGGATGGTGGCACCTGCTTCGGGCGGATTATGGCTCAGTAAAGATGCAGGGATTACTTATGAAAATATCTTTCAAAATCAGCCTACACAACAGATAAAAACTTTTGCTGTGCATTGGGGTAAAGGTATTATTTGGGTGGCAACTCCCTATGGACTTTTTACTTCAAAGGATAAAGGTAACTCATGGTTTTTTGGTGGATTGCCCGAATTTAAAACCATTGAATCTGTTCACATAAACCCTCGGAATACGGATGAAGTAGTGGTTGCAGTTTTGGGAAATCCGTTTGATGCAGATGAAAAACGAGGTGTTTTCAAAACTTCGGATGAAGGCAAAACGTGGCAACATAGCTTGTTTGTTGGAAATAGAGCAGGTGTTAGTCAAATTATAGACACTCCTAATGGGCAAACACTATTTGCTTCGGTGTGGCATGACGAATCTACCACTTGGAAATCAATTCCTTACGGAAGTATGAGTGCTGTTTATAAGAGTGAAGATTTTGGGACTTCGTGGTCAAAGGTGTCTACAGATGGATTTTTGAGTGGCAACTTTATCGGTAAAATAGGATTAGCTGCTCATGGTGATGAGAAGGTCTATGCAGTGGTGGATAATAGAGGTTCAAAAACAAGGTCTGTAGCCACTCGGAATCTTGCTAAAATAACCAATATACATTTATTGGAACGCGATTTCGAAGCAATGAATAAAACAGATTTTTTAAATTTAGATGACAATAAACTCAATGCTTTTTTACATGCCATAGGGCAAGATAAAAAATATACTGCTCAAAATCTGAAAGATATGATTTCGGCTGAAATAACTTCACCTGCTCGGTTGATGATTTTTTTAGGAATTCGTCAACAGGAAGTCATAGGAGCTGAGGTTTATGTAACTTCCGATGGTGGAAAAACATGGCAAAAAACACATTCTCAACTTTTGGAAGATGTTTTTTATCAAAATGGAAACCAGTTTGGAGCTATTACTGTTGATCCTAATAATGATAAGCATCTTTTTATTGGGGCTTATCCTTTATTGGAATCTCTTGATGGGGGAAAGTCGTGGCAAAGTAAACATAACGTTTCTCTCGACGATAGTTTTGAAAAGATTTATTATCGAAATAATACGCTTTACGCGACGTCTAAAAAAGGTTTAGCAATTTCATATACTCAAGGTAAAGATTGGATTTTTAGGAATGTGCCTCAATCTGTTTCATTCACTAAGATAGGATATGATAAAAATCAAAAATCGCTGTTTTTAGCCAGTGAGCAAGGTGTTTTTATGAGTAAAAATAATATTTGGACAAAAATATCATCACAGCGACAGCTTTTTGGCTCTGAAAACGATATATATGTAGGCAGTGGAAATGGTATTTTTTATCGTTATAATGTAGAAAAGAATACTTTTTTACGCTTGAAGTCTTTATATACTTCAGAAAATAAAGCCCCTTTACGTTTTGGTAAACAGACTCCTTTATTGGTTTCTCAGCATAACAGTGATGTACTATATGTAGGAAGTAATAAAATGCGTTTTTCATCAGATAGAGGACAAAATTGGCGTACTATTTCTGAAGATTTGACTATTGGTTCGAAAAAAGGGAACGATATTTATGCTACTATTTCAGCTATTGCCGAATCGCCTTTGAGTGTTGGATTGCTCTATGTAGGTAGCGACGACGGTACGATTCATATAACCAGCAATGGAGGGACTACATGGCAGAGCATGTATGCTTCTAACTCTAATGCATTTAAAGTTAATAATTTAGTTGCGTCTAAACATCATCAAAAACGTGTGTTTGCAACCTTTTCTCACCCTGACAAAACGAATCCAGAGCCTCTGATATTTATGAGTGAAGATCAGGGAGTTACGTGGACTGAACTTCGTAGTAATTTGCCCGATGGACGTATTAATATCGTTAAGGAAGATCCTAAAAATGAGCAAATTATTTATTTAGGGACTGATAGTGGGTTATATGTTTCTTTCAATTTAGGGGAGAGTTGGCACTCATTTGGAAGTTTACCAGCGACAGGTATCTTAGATGTATTTATTAACGATGGTACGAGTGATATTTTAGTGTCCACGGCAGGATATGGGGTATTCAAATCATCACTTGAGGTAATTCAACCGCTTCGTGTTGCAATTGTTGCACAAGATTTCTTTCCGCTACGAGAAAAAGTTCGGGTTGAACATTCTAATCGTTGGGGGAATACTTGGAGTGATTGGGAATCTCCTGAATTGCCAATAACCCATTTTGAAGTTTTTGCATCCAAAGAGATGAAGTTGCAAATCAAAATTATGAAAGGAAAAGTAACTTTACAATCATTTACCTACAAGACCTCAAAAGGATTTAATTACATTCCGTACGACATGACCATTTCATCGGTAGGGAAGGTGATGTTTGAACGAGTTGCCAAACGTATTTCTTTAGAAACAGCTTCTGATGGAAGGGTTTATTTGCCAAAAGGAGAATATACAATTGTTTTTTCTGTTGAAGGAGGCTTTGACGAAGAGCGAATTTTGGAAATATACTAAAATATATTTCTAAAACTTTTGATATTATTTGTAAAGGTGTACTTTTGTAGTTCAGAATCTTAATGACCAAAATATGACCATATTATGAAAATAGCACTTCTTGGATACGGTAAAATGGGAAAAACCATTGAAAAAATAGCTTTAGAAAGAGGACACGAAATAGTTTTGAAAATTGATAGTGCGGATGCGGTTTACGATGTTTCTACTGTTGATGTAGCAATTGAATTTAGTACGCCTGACAGTGCATTTAACAATATCAGTAATTGTATTAAGCACCGAGTTCCCGTAGTTGCAGGAACCACAGGTTGGTTGAAAGATTATGATAAAGCCGTAGCAATGTGTGCTGAAAATCAAGGAACTTTCTTATATGCTTCAAATTTTAGTGTGGGAGTCAACGTGTTCTTTGCTCTCAATAAAACCTTGGCTAAGTTGATGGCTTCACGTAAAGAGTATGCTGTTTCCATTGAAGAAATTCACCATACACAAAAATTAGACGCACCCAGTGGTACCGCAATTACTCTGGCAGAAGGGATCATAGAAAAATCAGATAAAACGGGATGGAAATTAGATGCTGCCCCAAAAAATGAGATCCCAATAAAGGCGAAACGTATTGAAAACGTACCAGGAACGCATACGATAATCTATGAAAGTGAAGTTGATACCATTGAAATAAAACACACAGCCCATAATCGGAATGGATTTGCTCTTGGAGCCGTACTTGCTGCCGAATGGATCGTAGACAAAAAAGGAGTTTTCTCTATGAGTGATGTTTTGGGAGTGTAATGTGTTAATAATTAGGTTTGTGTATTTTGTGTATTTCAAATAGAATCTATCTATAGTACACAAAAATATAGGAATAAATTAAGAAGATGAACCATAAAGGTGCAACAAATAAGCACAGTAGATAATCGCATAGTAAAGAAGAATATACAAAAAATTAAACAACTAAAATGGATTGCAAAATTATATTTTCAGATGTTGATGGAACGCTACTTAATGGTGAAAGAACTATTTCTGAATCAACTATTTATGAAGTTAATCGCTTGAAAGACACGGTACCTTTTATATTGGTTTCTTCACGAATGCCTCGGCAGATGCGTTATTTACAAAATTTGTTGAAAACCATTGATTATCCTATGATAGCGTACAATGGAGCTTTGGTATTGTCCGATGATGGTCAGGTACTTCATTCCACTGAAATAGATATCACTCTGGTTGAGCAAATTGTCCAACTCAATGAACAACAGTTTAACGGCAAGATACATATTAGTTTGTATCATAATGATTTATGGTATGTACCTGACTATGATTTTTGGGCTCAACGTGAGGAAAACAATACGAAAACTACTCCAGAAATACGTTCAAATTCTCAAGTTATTACCGATTGGAAGGAACAAAATATAGGAGCTCATAAAATTATGTTAATGGGGGATGCTATGCTGATTGAGGAGATGTTCACTATATTAAACTCACAATTTGGACAAAATTTACATATTTATCGTGCTAAAGATACGTATATCGAAGTTTCTGACTTAAAAGTGTCAAAATTGACAGGTATTCGAGTGCTTTTGGAACATAAATATCCATTTACGTTGGATGAATCAATGGCTTTTGGTGATAATTATAATGATTTGGAAATGCTTCAAGGGGTAAAATATGGAATTGCCGTAGGAAATGCACGTCAGGAGGTGAAAAAAATAGCTTATGGAGTTACATTTCATCATAAAGAAGATGGAGTTGCACGGTATTTAGCTTCTTTTTTTCACAGTTAATGGATATTTTTTCACAGAAAGGTAGGTTTCGTTGTAACATAAATTTTGCAGATATTATTTATTTTTATATGTTTGCAAAAAATATATTACAAAAATGAGAAAAAGTTTTTTAACAGTAGTAACCTTACTTTTCGGAATGACAGCGGTTTATGGACAAGCGTATATTTCTGTTAGCGGAGGTTATGGATTTGAAGCCAACAAAAAAGTGGTTGGACGTGAAGTAACGGCAAGTGGTGTAAGCGAATTAAAAGGGAGCTACGGAGCTGGTCTTCAGACACAATTGCGAGGAGGTTATTTTTTCACAAAACGTTTGGGAGTCGAGTTATCTGTAGGATACCTACACGGAGAAGATGTTAAAACAAACAAATCTCCTTTGGTGGATATGAAAGCACGTGGAAGAGCTTTTGGAGCTTCGCTATCGGCAGTATTTAATGTGACTGAAAATATATATCTAAGGGCAGGAGGTGTTACCAAAATTGGTGGAAAAACAGAAAGTTTTACCAGTTTAAATGCAACAATTCCTGGAATACCACATACTCCATCAAGTTCTTTCATACCTATGGTCCCTTTAAAAGTTGATTTCCAAACTAATTTTCACGGAAAAGTTCCTTTTGGTTTTATAGGAGGTTTGGGATACAGACTTAAACTCAGTGATAATGTTTCACTTTTTGTTGAAGGGGAATATCTAATGGTCAATGTAGGTAGAAAAACATCAAAATTGGATAATTTTTCAGCAACTATTGCGGGCAAATCAATTTCTTATGAGCAATTTAAAACAATGGCAACAGCCATGGCTCAGACTCCTGCTGGGGCTACTTTCCAATCATTATTACCACTTATTGAACAAGAATACGATTGGTCTGATAAAAATCCACCTGCAGCGCCTTACTCATCAATAGGAGTTAATTTTGGATTGACATACACGTTATAAGAAATATTTTTTAGCTGATTTTTTGAATACAGAAGAGGATTTAGCTATTAACAATTTCGGGAAGTTTCTAACATTCAGTTAGATAACTTTCCGAAGTTTTTTTATTTTTAAAGCTGTTTTCATTTATGCAAAGTTTTTAAAAAAAGTAGTATATTTGCCTGTAGCTTTATTATTTCAAATTTTAACTAATGAGTTTACTAAGAATAAAGGATATAAGACGTGATTTCAAATTGGGTAGTGAAATTCTTCACGTACTAAAGGGGATTGATTTAATCATTGAAAAAGGTGAATATGTTGCTCTTATGGGGCCTTCAGGTTCTGGAAAATCCACGTTGATGAATATTTTAGGTTGTTTGGATACACCTACATCGGGAGAATACATTCTCAACGGGAAAGATGTGAGTAAAATGTCGGATGCGGAACTTGCCGATATTCGTAATAAAGAAATTGGTTTTGTATTTCAAACATTTAACTTAATGCCACGAACCACGGCTTTGGATAATGTTGCTTTACCGATGGTATATGCTGGTGTAGGTAAAGAAAAACGTAGTGAGAGAGCCAAAGAAGTACTTCAACTTGTTGGACTTGGTGACCGCATGATGCACAAACCCAATGAACTCTCCGGAGGGCAACGACAGCGTGTAGCTGTAGCTAGAGCTTTGGTAAATTCTCCTTCTATTATTTTAGCTGATGAGCCTACTGGAAATTTAGATTCTAAGACTTCCTATGAAATCATGGCCTTGTTTGACGAAATTCATAGCAAAGGAAACACCGTCATTTTGGTAACTCACGAAGAGGATATAGCTCAACATGCACATCGAATTATTCGTTTGAGAGATGGACTTATTGATAATGACACCCGAAAATAATGTAATTAATCATGGAATTATTTATTTATGTAACCATCGGATTGGCTGTCGCTTTTGTATTGGTTGTTTGGAATAATAAAAACAACCGAAAAAAGTTGAGTAGTCGAAAAAATAGGAATTTCAGACAAAATTACGAGCAAAAAAAGAAAAAGTTAGAAAGTAAGAGCTAGTAAAAGTTCATTTTTGATAGTGTTTGTCATTCTCGCCCAAAAATATTTGACTTTTCAGATGTTTCTTTTTGTAACTAATTTGATTTAAAAAGACAATCTTTGAAATCCTGCGGAATAATCTCTGTCAAAAAGTGTTTTTTCGTTTTTTACGATGGGAGTAGATCTCAGAAGACTTTGATTGAGTGAAAGTGTCGACTGATAATCTGTAATTTATAATTTTTTATGAAATCAAACATATTTTGAGAGTAATTCGAAAGATTTATCCTGACAATCCACTACCCGAAAGAATAAATCTCGGCAGGAAAGATAATAGAATCTGATTTTATTTCTTGTATAGACGTAATTTTTTCTTCCAAAATAGAAAAAACATCTATTTTATCTACACTATTTTGTATCTGACAAGAAACAAAAACAAAAAACAAGAAAATGTATGCGTATTTTATCGTTTTCATGAGAAATAAATTAAACGACTGAAAAACTAAATTAGAAAATGAACTTAAACCTATTTTGCAATAAACGAGTACTTCAGGTACATTGCAAAGGTAACTAGTTACTTTCTTTGAAAAACAAAACGTCCTACTACAAAATGACATTTACTACACTTTTCTCCATACGTGGAATAGAAAAATAAATAACTTACCAAACACTTTACATAAAGTATTTTTTGTATGAAAATCAATAAATTAAACTAAGAATAAAAGTGTTAAATTAATTTTTACCCATAATCCTACGTAACAACACTTCTACTTCAGAGTTTTTTTTACTACTTTTGCCAAAAAATTAACCGATGAATTTTGATATTAAAGAAATTATATCTGCTACAATGGTACTTTTTGCTGTGATTGACATCATTGGTAGTATTCCGATAATCATTAATTTACGCCAAAAAGTGGGGCATATTCAATCAGAAAAAACAGCTATTGTAGCAGGACTGTTACTAATTTTGTTTTTATTTTTAGGAAAGGAGATTCTGAACCTTTTTGGAGTAACAGTAGAGTCCTTTGCCGTGGCGGGTGCTTTTATTTTATTCTTTCTGGCTTTGGAAATGATTTTGGGAATAACACTTTACCGTGACGAGGAACCTCAAACAGCTTCAATCGTTCCGTTGGCGTTTCCCTTAGTTGCAGGTGCTGGATCTCTCACCACTGTTTTGTCCTTACGAGCTGAATTCCAAGTAGAAAACATAATTGCAGGAATTCTTATTAATATTATTTTCGTATATTTTGTTCTAAAATCTTCAAAAAAGATAGAAAAAATATTAGGTAAGCAAGGTATCAGCGTGATTCACAAAATATTTGGTGTAATATTATTAGCCATTGCTGTTAAATTATTTGCAACCAACATAAAAGGGCTCTTTGCTACAGAGGGAGTAGCTTCATTATTTTAAAAACATTCAAAATGAGGATATTAATTTATATACTACTAATCCTTTCGGTGATCAGCATCGGGGTTAATATTTATCTGATTGATTTTTCCAATCCGTTGGAGGGGCGTAGTTTTATTGCATTGATTTCGGCAGGAATAGCTTTGATAGCTTTTTTGCTGTTGTTGATATTTTTGGTAGCAAAACGTATTCGAAAATAAAAAAATGGCTCAGTTAAATAGTAAAGAAAATAATTTCTTCCTTTTTGCAGGACCTTGTGCTATTGAGGGAGAGGATATGGCGATGAAAATTGCCGAGAAGGTAGTGTCTATTACAGAAAAATTACATATACCATATGTATTTAAAGGTAGTTTCAAGAAAGCTAATCGCAGTAGAATTGACTCTTTCACGGGTATTGGTGATGAAAAAGCGTTAAGAATCCTTGAAAAGGTAGGTAAAACTTTTGGAATACCAACAGTTACGGACATTCATGAAGTGAGCGATGCGGAATTAGCCGCTCAATATGTGGACGTGCTTCAAATACCTGCGTTTTTGGTTCGACAAACCGATTTAGTAGTTGCTGCCGCTAAAACAGGTAAGGTCGTAAATCTGAAAAAAGGACAGTTTATGAGTCCTGAAAGCATGAAACATGCCGTACAAAAAGTAAAAGACAGCGGAAATAATAACGCTCTAATCACTGATCGAGGAACCATGTTTGGCTATCAAGATTTGATAGTTGATTTCAGAGGCATTCCAACTATGCGAAGCTATGCACCTGTTATTATGGATGTTACACATTCACTACAACAACCCAATCAAACGAGTGGTGTTACTGGGGGCAGACCTGACATGATTGAAACCATAGCTCGTGCGGCTATTGTAAACAACGTTGATGGATTGTTTATAGAAACCCATTTCGACCCTATCAACGCTAAAAGTGACGGAGCAAATATGCTTCACCTCGACTTACTTGAGGGACTTTTAACAAGGCTCACAGCAATTCGAAAAACAATCAATTCATTCAATGAGTAGTCAAACTAACCTGCCTTGGTATCTGTTTGCAATTAAGTCCTTGAGTTGGCAACTAAAATTTAGTAGAAAATAATATAAAATGAGATATGTCGATAATCTCGACAAGAATAAGTATGTATCACGAAAAAGCTCTTTCAAATCCTATTTTTACATTAATTAGTGATATTTCTGAAGAAATTTCGTTAGAAAGTTATGTCATTGGTGGATTCGTTAGGGACTATATCCTCAAACGCAAACTTCCAAAAGATATTGACATTGTTTCTATTGGAAGTGGGATTTCATTGGCGGAAAAAGTAGCCGAAAAATTGCCTGACAATCCAAAAGTGTCAATATTTAAAAATTTCGGTACAGCAATGATTAAATGTGACGGACTAGACATTGAATTTGTAGGGGCAAGAAAAGAAAGTTATAGCTCGAATTCTCGAAAACCTTATGTAGAAAGTGGTACATTAAAAGACGATCAAAATCGCCGTGATTTTACCATCAATGCAATGGCTTTATCACTTTCAAAATCCAATTTCGGGGAACTCATTGACCCTTTTAACGGTCTTTCCGACCTTGAAAATAAAATTATCCGAACTCCTCTTGACCCTGATATTACCTATTCCGATGACCCACTGAGAATGATGCGTGCCATTAGGTTTGCAACACAATTGAATTTTGTCATTGAAAAAGAATCTCTCCAAGCTATTGCTCGAAACAAAGATCGTTTGAGAATCATTTCCAACGAGCGTATCGTAGACGAACTCAACAAAATTCTAGCCTCACCAAAACCTTCCATAGGACTGAAATTGCTTTACGAAACAGGGCTACTACATCACATACTTCCTGAACTCATTGATTTAAAAGGGGTTGAAGAACAGGATGGGCAACGCCATAAAGACAATTTCTGGCATACACTCGAAGTTGTAGACAACATTGCCGAAAATACCGATAATTTGTGGCTACGTTGGTCAGCATTACTACACGATGTGGGGAAGGCTCCCACAAAGCGTTTCGACAAGAAAATTGGTTGGACATTCCACGGACACGAGTTTTTGGGTAGTAAAATGGTTTACCAAATTTTCAAACGACTGCGGATGCCTCTGAACGAAAAAATGAAATACGTACAGAAAATAGTCCGTATGAGTTCACGACCTATCATAATTGCAGAGGATATCGTAACAGATTCAGCAGTACGTCGCTTGGTTTTTGATGCAGGTGATGATTTTGAAGATTTGATGACGCTTTGTGAGGCTGATATTACCACGAAAAACCCTAAAAAAATCAAAAAATATCGCGACAATTTCCAGATAGTACGCCAAAAAGTGGTAGAAGTAGAGGAAAAAGACCACATTCGCAACTTTCAACCTCCTATTTCAGGGGAAGAAATCATGGAAGTATTCAACTTAAAACCTTCACGAGAAATAGGCATTCTTAAAGATGCTATCAAAGAAGCTATCTTGGAAGGTAAAATCCCGAATGATTACACAGCGGCGAAAGATTTCATGTTTGAAAAAGCAAAAAAAATGAACTTAGTAAAGTAAATCATAAAGTATAACAACAAACTTATACATCTTCTAACTCAATCATATTCAAGGAGTATAATTACAAATTACATTATCGTAAATATCATTACACTCGAAACTGTAAATTGATCAATTCCTTAGAGATAATGAAAGGTAAATTCTCCCATTTCACTCACTCGTGATTTGGGTAGGTTTTCTCTATAGAACTCTTTCTCGTAAACAATTACGAAATCTCCTACCGTTGCTTTATGAGCCAAAAACTATTTTTTGGCATTTCTAATTATTTTTCTACCTTTGCATATTAATATAATATGAGGAAATTATGTTTGATAATTTAAGTGATAAGTTAGAGAAAGCGTTACACAATCTTAAAGGACACGGAAAAATAACGGAAATCAACGTTGCTGAAACGCTCAAAGAGGTACGTAGAGCCTTATTGGACGCTGATGTCAACTATAAAATAGCTAAAGATTTTACTTCGAAAGTAAAAGAAAAAGCATTAGGACAAAGCGTACTAACATCTCTACAACCTGGTCAACTAATGGTGAAAATCGTCAAGGACGAACTTACCGAATTGATGGGGGGAGACGCTACGGGAATCAATCTATCAGGTAACCCTTCTGTGATTTTGATGTCAGGTTTACAAGGTTCTGGAAAAACGACTTTCTCTGGTAAATTAGCTAACTTCCTTAAAAAGAAAAAAAACAAAAAACCGCTGTTAGTTGCCTGTGACGTATATCGTCCTGCGGCAATTGACCAGCTTCACATTGTAGGAGAACAAGTGGGAGTTGAAGTTTTTTCGGATAGAGGAAACAACAATCCTGTGGATATTGCTCAAAAAGGGGTTCAGTATGCCAAATCCAACGGATACAACGTTGTAATCGTCGATACGGCAGGACGCTTGGCTGTGGATGAACAAATGATGAACGAAATCTCGAACATCCATAAAGCATTAAATCCTCAAGAGACTCTTTTCGTTGTGGATTCAATGACAGGACAAGATGCCGTAAACACCGCCAAAGCTTTTAACGATGTGCTTAATTTTGACGGTGTTATCCTTACCAAATTGGATGGTGACACAAGAGGTGGTGCTGCGATTTCTATCAAATCGGTGGTGGATAAACCTATCAAATTTATAGGTACGGGAGAGAAAATGGACGCTATAGATGTTTTCTATCCTGAGCGTATGGCCGATCGTATTTTGGGAATGGGTGATGTGGTCTCGCTGGTAGAAAGAGCTCAAGAGCAATTTGACGAAGAACAAGCTCGAAAATTACAAAAGAAAATCGCTAAAAACCAATTTGGATTTGATGATTTCTTGGAACAAATACAACAAATCAAACGCATGGGAAGCATGAAAGACCTTTTGGGGATGCTTCCTGGTGTTGGAAAAGCTGTTAAAGATTTGGATATTAATGATGATGCCTTCAAACACATCGAAGCGATTATTTATTCAATGACTCCAAAAGAACGTAGCAACCCATCCATCATTGATACCAATCGAAAACGTCGTATTGCCAAAGGAAGTGGAAGAGACATTCAAGAGGTTAACCAACTCATGAAACAATTCTCCCAGATGAGTAAAATGATGAAAATGATGCAAGGAGGAGGCGGTAAGAAAATGATGCAAATGATGCAAGGAATGCGAAGATAACTTCTTTTTTTGTATATACCTTCAAAATAAATGACAAAAGGGCAGTACTTGAATGAAAGGAATGATTTTTGTCATATAATACCAAGTTTATAGATTATAATTGATATGAATGATAATTTTTCGCCGAGAGTAAAAAGAATTCTCGCCTATAGCAATGATGAAGCCATTCGATTAGGGCAATCCGTAGTCGGGACGGAACACCTTATTTTAGCTTTATTACAAGAGGGAGAAGGAAGAGCCATAGATGTTCTACTGAGTTTAAACACTGATTTGGAACGCCTACGTCAGCAAATTTATGGTTTAACTTCAATGCGAGGATTAAATCCTGGTAGTCATAACACCATGCATTTTACCCAACAGGCGGAAAGGGCTATGCATGCATCTCATTTAGAAGCCAGAAATTCACAAGACGACACTGTGAACAGTGGGCATCTGTTACTGAGTATATTACGCAACGAAAACGACCCTACAACAAAGATTTTCAATCGTTTAGGAGTTAGTTATGACATTGTAAAAACAAAATTCCAACCTACACAAGGCGATCATTTTTTGCGTGGAAATATTTCTAATGAATTTGAAGAGTTTGACAAAAGTGACAAACCAACCCCCGACAAAGGAAAAGGACAGCAAGAATCAGGAACACAACGAGGAGCCAAAAAGCTAACTGTTTTGGATAACTTTGGTAGAGATTTGACTCTATTAGCTGAACAAGGACAATTGGATCCTGTGGTAGGACGCGACAAAGAAATTGAGCGTGTTTCTCAAATCCTGAGCCGACGTAAGAAAAATAATCCTTTACTTATAGGTGAGCCTGGCGTTGGAAAAAGTGCCATTGCCGAAGGTCTTGCATTGCGAATCATACAAAAGAAAGTTTCAAGAGTACTTTACAACAAACGCGTCGTTACCCTTGACATAGCTTCGTTAGTAGCAGGGACAAAATATCGTGGGCAGTTTGAGGAACGTATGAAAGCTATCATGAATGAGTTGGAAAAAAATGATGATATCATCTTATTTATCGATGAAATTCACACAATGGTAGGTGCAGGAGGAGCAGGTGGAAGTTTAGATGCTTCCAATATGTTCAAACCAGCATTAGCTCGTGGTGAAATACAGTGTATTGGAGCAACTACCTTAGATGAATATCGACAATCCATTGAAAAAGATGGTGCATTGGAAAGACGTTTTCAAAAAGTTATCGTTGAGCCAACTTCGATTGATGAAACTATCCAGATATTACAAAATATCAAGAAAAAATATGAAGACCACCACAATGTAATCTATACAGATGAAGCTATTGAAGCCTGTGTTAAACTAACAAGTAGATACCTCACTGATCGTTTCTTACCCGATAAGGCTTTAGATGCCTTGGATGAGGCTGGAGCAAGAATCCACATCACTCAAATGAAAGTTCCTAAGAAGATTTTGGAATTGGAAGAAGAATTGGAAGAAGTTGTAAAAGCAAAAAATAATGCTGTTGCTCGTCAACAATTTGAAGAAGCAGCTCGTTTGCGTGATGACGAAAAACGAATCGAAGCCACATTAAAAGAGGTACATCGCAAGTGGGAAGAAGATGCCAAACTGAATCGCGACACTGTAACAGAAGAGCATATAGCCGATGTGGTATCTATGATGAGTGGCATTCCTGTAAGTAGAATTGCTCAGACAGAAATGAATAAACTTTCAACACTTTCCGATACTATCAAAGAAAAGATTATTGGGCAAGATGTTGCTGTTGAAAAGATTATCAAATCAATCAAACGAAACAGGACAGGTTTAAAGGATCCTAATAAGCCTATTGGTTCGTTTATATTTTTAGGGCAAACAGGAGTAGGTAAAACACAGTTAGCTAAAGTATTAGCTCGGGAATTGTTTGATTCAGAAGACACGATGATTCGCATTGATATGAGCGAGTACATGGAAAAATTCTCAACCACTCGACTTATTGGAGCTCCTCCAGGTTATGTTGGCTATGAGGAAGGAGGACAATTAACGGAAAAGGTACGCCGCAAACCTTATTCAGTAGTGCTTTTAGATGAAATTGAAAAAGCACATCCTGATGTGTTTAATATGTTATTACAGGTACTTGACGACGGTTTTTTGACAGACAGCCTTGGACGAAAAATTGATTTCAGAAACTGTATCATCATTATGACTTCAAATGTTGGAGCAAGACAGGTCAAGGAATTTGGACAAGGAATTGGGTTCGGAACCGCTGCAAAAACCTCACAATCAGATGCACATGAAAAATCAATCGTTGAAAATGCTCTGAAAAAGGTATTCGCTCCTGAATTTCTAAACCGCATTGACGATGTGATAACCTTCAATCCGTTGAGTAAAGAGGATATTTTCCGAATCATTGATATTGAATTGAAAAAATTATACTTACGCATTAAGGATTTAGGTTACACTATCGAGTTGAGTGAAAAAGCGAAAGAGTTCATTGCTGAAAAGGGCTATGACAAACAATATGGTGCCCGACCGCTGAAACGTGCCATTCAAAAATATGTAGAAGATATACTGGCGGAAGAAATAGTAGCTTCACATATCAAAGAAGGAAATACGATATATTTTGATGTAGACGAGCAAAATGAAAATCTTAAAATTGTTGTAAACTAAATTATAGTGTATTTATTCAACAGAAAATGCAAATTAACTTTGCTGAGGTGTTAAAACTTTGGCAAAGTTTTTGCTATTGTAAGTATTAACTTAAAGGGTTGGTATTGAAACTCGTACAGGTCAAATAGCACAAAAGTTAAAAACTTAATGATGAGAAATTGCTGATTATTCTATCTACTTGAAAGATGAAAATAAAACTGTTATTACTAATTTTTGGATTGTTATTAACCTCCTGTGCTGAACGATATAGCACACGGAAGCGGACTACAACTTCCTATAAATCAACTACAAAAAAAAATAAAAAAGCAAAAAACAGTACTACAAAATATGTTACTTCCAAACAACCTATAAAAACGAAACAGAGAACCAATATTTCAAAAGCTGAAAATCCTATTCGAGATACAAACACTGAGATTCCAGCATCCTCAAACGCAAAAGGAACTACCAAAAAAGTGATTGATACTGCTTTTTCTTATTTAGGAACGCCGTATCGCTACGGTGGAACTACCCGTTCTGGAATGGATTGTTCGGGCTTTGTTTGTACGGTTTACAAAACGGTAGGCGTACCTCTTAGTCGTTCTTCCACTGATATGGCAAATCAAGGAAATGGTGTGAAACTTAATAATATTCGAGTGGGGGATTTGCTTTTCTTTGCTACGGGGAAAACAAATCGTATTTCGCACGTAGGCATTGTAGTAGAAACGGGAAGTGAAGTCAAATTCATACATTCTTCAACATCACGAGGAGTTATCGTATCATCTCTTAATGAGGGATATTGGTCAAAAGCATACAGAAAAGCAAAACGGGTTATGTGAAATTTACAAATTTAGCCATACTAACCATTCTTATCGGAATTGTAATAGGTATTGCAATTCCAAAGGGTGATTTTTTGTCTTTACAGACGAGTTCAATATCCATAGCTATAGCAATTTTCATATTAGGTGTACATCTGTTTCTATCACTTCAAAAATCAATTTTCAGTAAAGGGTTTGTTTTCACTACTTTTTTAACTTCAATCGCAGTTGGAATATTTGTTAGTATACTGCATGATCCTACGACAAAATCAACACATTACACAAATGCATTGAAAAAACAAACTCCTTATTTACTAAAAGCTAAAATTATTGAACAAACTTCAAAATCAAGTTTTGGAACAACCTATAAAGCAGACTTACTCTCAGCTGACCATCAACCTACAAGTGGATCTATTTTATGCTTCTTTCCTGAAAACGCTATTCAAAATACTGATTTTCAACGAAATGATGTGATTATTTTTGCGTCGAAACTGAATGACATTCCTACTCCTAAAAACCCATACCAGTTTGACTACAAACAATATATGGAACGACAAGATGTATTCGGACTTGCGAACGTATCAAATTACACACTCATTTCTGGTGAAAAATCTTCTTTTTCCATTATTTCAGTAGCTGAAAACATAAGCCGTAACAGCGAAACTATATTGGAAACGTATTTTTCAAAAGAAACTACTTCCTTATTGAAAACGCTTCTTTTAGGAAATCGATCTGATTTAGATGAAGAAGTATATCAAAATTACATCAACGCAGGAGCTGTACATATTCTCGCTATCTCAGGGCTTCATGTGGGGATTATAACCATCATCTTGTTGTACTTACTAAAAAAAATACCTGACAAAAAACATTGGAAATCAATACGTTTTGGAATATTACTTGTCAGTTTATGGAGTTTTGCTTTTATTGCAGGATTGTCGCCATCCGTATTACGAGCTGTTACAATGTTTAGCTTTATGGGAGTCGCTTCGTTGCTCAATCGCAGACGTGGACGCTTTGATTCACTCATGCTTTCTATGTTGTTCTTATTACTTATTCGACCAAACTTTTTGTATGAAGTTGGATTTCAGTTGAGTTATGCTTCTGTATTTTCTATTTTAGTGTTTTACCCACGAATGGAACGCTGGTGGCAACCGAAAAACAAAATCGTCAGTTACTTTTGGGGATTATTGCTTATCGGATTTGCAGCACAAATCATTGTTCTACCAATAAGTCTGTACTATTTCCGTCAGTTCCCTACTTTGTTTTTTATATCTAATCTACTGATTGTTCCTTTGTTAGCTCCAATCTTAATATTCGGGATTTTGTCTTTAATTTGTGGATTTTTAAACGTAGTACCCCTGTTTTTAGTTTCAATCACAGAGTTTTTAATCAACTGTATAAATACGTTTGCAGGTTTGATTGCTAATCAAGAGGATTTTGTTATCAAGCACATCTATTTTGATAATAAGATTCTAATTACCAGTGTTTTAGTTTTAATTACTGTAATATATTTAGTAAATAAAGTACAGTACAAACGTATAATACTGTTTTTAATTTCTGTAATAATTTTTCAAGGAGTGTTGTTCTACGGCAAATATCAATCTGAAACTACAGAAGAGTTTATTGTTTTTCAAAAATACAAGCAAAATATTTTCTTAAAACGAAAGGGCAATAAAATTACTGTATATCAACCTGATACAACTCAAAATTTCCGCTTAATTGAAAACTACCAAAAAGCTAAAGGTATAAACGATGTGAAAACAAAAGAAATTCCTTCTATTACTGATTTTCAACATAAAAATATTTTATTCGTTGATAGTTTAGGAATATACCCAAAAGACTTAGGATTGGTAATAGACAATCTGATTTTAATGGATGCTCCTAAGGTGAATTTTGAGCGTATGTTACTGGAAATTAAGCCTAAAAATGTAATTTCTAACGGAACAAATCCTCCTTATTTACTGAAGAAATGGCGGGAAACTTGTGAAAAACAAAATATCCCATTTTATGCAACCTCTGAAGAGGGAGCTTTTGTTTTGAATTCTTATGGGAAATAGAATATACTGAAAAAACAGCATTTTCAAAATGTTTCAACATAAGTAAAGTGTTTCAAGATTGTAAAAAAACACTATATTTGCATTGCTAAACAAGTTATTTTCTTCAATGAATCATTCTAAAAAACATATCAAAATCATTGAATGTCCGCGCGATGCTATGCAAGGATTGAAAGATTTTATAGCTACCGAAAAAAAAGTGGATTATATCCAATCCTTGCTGAATATCGGGTTTGATACTATTGATTTTGGTAGTTTTGTATCGCCAAAAGCTATTCCACAAATGGCGGACACCGCTCAGGTATTAGAAAAATTAGACCTATCAGATACTAAAAGTAAACTACTTGCCATCATTGCTAACGAACGAGGAGCTGATGACGCCGCCAAGTATCCACAAATTGACTATTTAGGCTATCCGTTTTCAATTTCAGAAAATTTTCAGATGCGAAACACTCACAAGACCATAGCGGAAAGTCTTACAACGCTGGATTATGTAAAAAATAAAACGGAAAAAAGTGGCAAAGAGCTGGTTGTTTATGTATCCATGGGGTTTGGAAATCCGTATGGAGACCCTTGGAACGAAGAAATTGTAGAACATTGGGTTGAAAAACTTATAGAAAAAGATATCCGTATTATTTCGCTCTCTGACACCATTGGAAGTGCTGAGGGTGAGACTATTAAAAAATTATTTACATATCTTATACCTAAATATCCTACCGTTGAATTTGGAGCTCATTTTCACACTTCGCCTAACGATTGGCACGAAAAAGTGGATAATGCTTATCGATCGGGATGTATGCGTTTCGATGGAGCTATTCGCGGATACGGAGGTTGCCCTATGGCTAAGGATGAGCTTGTAGGAAATATGCCTACTGAAAAACTGATTTCTTATTTTCAAAAACAACAAATGCCAATAGGTTTAAATCTATTGGCATTTGAAAGTAGCTATAATGAAACTATGAAAATCTTTCAGAATTAAATGTTACTTTCCTTGTGTTTTTAGGCTATCTCTTTGAATTTCAATTGAATTTCCTTCAGAAAGGTTTATTTTGACATCGGATTGAGAAAGTGGTATGTCAAAGTTATTCTCATTAATTTTTACGTTATTCACTCGGTCAAGCAAAAACATATGTCTGTTCCAATGGAAAGGCTCAAAATCGTTGTTTTTCTTGATTGTATTATTCTTAAATATCATATTATCAACGGATTTTGCATAGAGAATAGGAGCGTCGAATGTTTGGAATTCATTGTTTTCAATCACAATTCCTGAATGGAAAAACTGTTGTTGCTGATCCAAATTTGGTATCTCCGGGTAAATAGATATCACAGCATTTGTAAACTGATAATTAGCCGTTAAAGAATTTATAAACGTATTGTTACGAATAATCACATCACGACAAGCTCCTGTTTCATACCATCCGTTACAATCACCGCATAACAAAATTGCCGTTCCGTGAGTATGATCAAATAAATTATTCTCACATATCACTTTTTTTGGAGTACTGAACAAAGCTCCTCTGGCTCGATTATTACGAATGACATTGTTACTAAAAACGACTTCGGGTACCCAGGTAAGATTCTCAACTCCAAAGGGTTGGTCTCCATTGAGTTCTTTAGGAATATCTTGTGTAAAAGAGATTTCAAAAATCTTTGCCCCAAACTCCGTTGGTCTATCTACAGCCTTAATGGAAGCTATTTTGTAAGTTTTTCCATCTACTAAGTCCATTGATTGAGAAGAAATAAACTGTACATCGTCCCCTACTTCTCCCCATAAAAATCCCCACGCTTGTGGATGCATATATTTAGCTTTTATGGTTTTATCATCTACTCTATCAATGATTTTTAGATACGTTCCATGTACATTTATAGCATCGTCAGCCATACCTTCATACAATCCATTTTCGGAACGAATCACTCCTTTACAGGCTGAAAAATGTGTGGCATCTGCCTGAGTAGTAAAATAACGAGGATCATTATCTCCTTTCAAACATACTGAAAATTTGTTAAGAGTAATGTTTTCAGACATTTGAGCGAGTAAACCCATGCCCCAAGCATAGTGAACTTTGACATTTTCTACATTTGTATTTTTGCAGTAGTCTATCACAATTCCAGGGGTAGGTCGGTTATAAGTTCGTAAAGCAAATCGCTCTCCTATTTTGGTCAAAAGATTTTGACTCCAGCCTTCAATTTTTAGTACATTCGGATGTAATTCAGTGATTTTTTCTGTTTTGAAATCAACATCAGCTCGTTTGTAGGACAATCTCCGATTAGGGTCGAATGCCATTACCCAAGTAGGTTGTAATTGGTAATCTTCACCCAAAAGAAGTAATTTTTCATTTTCAATTTTATAATTCCCTGCAGGATGTATCTCAGCTACAGAAATATTGTTTTCAGCATCAACTTCCAGAATTTGAAGTTGTCGCAAATGTGGTAATTCAAAATCTATTGAAAAATTTTTCAAGGTAATGTTTTCACAACCTTTCATCACAAAGGGAATCATCGTACCATGAAAAATTAGCTCACTACCGTTACCGTCGATGGTAATATTTTTCATATTTTCCAAGTAAAAAGCTACTTTTTTAGGGTTGTCTTGGTCATGATTGGAGATATACAATTCCTTCTCAAAAGCACCATCACTGCGAAAATGATAGATGTTTTTATCTAAAACAATAGTTGTCGGTTGGGTATTGTCCGTTTGTTGTAATGAGTTTATCAAAGCTTCAACAATAGGAGAATAATTTTCAACATTCTGATTTTTAGAAACAAAATCAGAAATTTTGACCTGTCTCTCTTCTTGAGGATGCTGACAGGCTAAGCATAGAAAACTCAATAGTAGTACAGTTCTATTCATTTTAATTTATATTTTGGATTACTAAACTCCGACAAATTTACGAAAATAAACTTTTTTTCGACTATTGTTCTAATACAAATTACGCGTTGAATGAAAACAAATTTTAACCATTGAGTTGTATATTTTAAAATTATGAGAAACTGTTATTGAAATTTAGTTCAACCGATGTAACCTCTCTGATTCAAATTGAATTTTCAAAAGTCAAAAGAATTTACTTTCCAATTTTGTTAAGCAAAAATTTGATTTTGATGACTAAATGTGCTACTCACAATTTCAGAGATTCTGACTTGCTATATTCCTCTACATTTAGTACCTTTGTGGGCGATACAACCGAAAATGTTCAATTAAAATTATGATAAACACACCACACGAAGTTATTGAAATAACCAAAGGAATGGCTCTAAAAAAATATAACACCACCTTTGGAAAATTAGTCATTTTAGGCATCCTTGCAGGTTTTTACATTGGAATGGGAGGCGTACTTTCCTCATTAGCAGGAGCGGGTGTTGGAGGAATAGCCGAAACAAATCCCATACTGCCAAAACTTATCAGTGGAGCTACATTCCCTTTGGGGTTGATGCTCATCATTTTAGTTGGAGGCGAACTTTTCACAGGAAATAATGCCAACCTAATTCCAGCTACAATACAAGGCGAAATTCCAAAAACTTATTTCCTTAAAAATTGGATAATCATTTTTATATCGAATTTCATCGGATTGATTATTTTTGATTACATTTTTGTGTATCATTCAGGAATTATGCAGTCCGAACCTTATGCAAGTTACATCACTAAGTTGGCTGAATACAAAACACATTTACCTTGGCATCAGGTGTTTATACGAGGAATAGGAGCCAATTGGTTAGTTTGTTTGGCGGTTTGGCTTGGACTTTCATCTCAAACAATGCTTGGACGTTTAGCAGGTTTATGGTGGCCTGTGATGGCATTCGTTGTTATGGGATTTGAACATTCCATCGCCAATATGTTTTATATTCCCACAGGGATTTTTCACGGTGCAAACGTAACTTGGACAGCTTTTTTCGTAGATAATTTAATCCCTGCAACGCTTGGAAATATTGTCGGAGGAGCTATCTTCGTAGGAGGGGTTTATGGTTTTTTATACGGAAGTAAAAAAAAATAAATTGTTGAATTTCAGTTTTACTAATATTTTCAAATCTCGATTCATAATTTTTATAAACTAACCCTACAATTATGAAGAATCTAAATAAAAGTATTCCATTGCGTCCACGCTTTATTGTCGAGAGTGAGAAGCCGGTTGATGAGCTATTGCATCGTGTCAGAGAATGTAAAGAAATATTCAAAGAAAAGTATCTATTGGTGATTTCTGACCGGCAGGTATGGATACATATTCATAAAAATCAGCGAAAATATTACTCTCCGCACCTGCAAGTTGAATTTCAACCTAAAGAAGAGGGAGGCACACGCATTCGAGCTCTTTTTGGCCCAGAACCTACCCTTTGGACGTTTTTTATGTTTCTACATTTCGCTATCGCCACTACTTTTGTCATTTTTTTAGTATTGGCCTACTCTCATCATATTCTCAAAGATAGTTTTAGTTTTGATTTGATAATGATGGCGTTAATGGTCGCATTATGGTTTTTTCTATATATTTTCGCACGAATCAGCCGAACCAAAGGAGTTCCACAAATGTATGAACTCCGAGAGGTCTTGGACGATTTTTTGGAATAGATGAGTCGGACATATCTACGAATTATTGGGCGACAGAACTATAAATTCGGTATGAAATTTGTAGTATGTTCTATGAATTTAATAATAGTGTTTCACTAAAAATTATAGAGTATGAAAAAATTATCAACTATTATTGTATTGTTTGTTACCCTATTGCTCAGTTCGTGTGCAATGGTTCAGGTTGCGACTGATTATGATCGACAAGCCAACTTTTCGGAGTATAAGACTTTCGGTTTTTTCAAAGAAGGTATTGACAAAGTTCCGATTTCTGATTTGGACAAACGTCGCATTTTACGAGCTATTGAACACAATTTGACTACAAAAGGGATGCAAACTTCTGAAAACCCCGATGTGCTTGTCAATATTTTTACGCAAGAACGTGAAAATATTAATGTGTATAACAACAATCCCTACTATTGGGGATGGGGAGTGGGATATGGCCCTTTTTGGGGACATTCAAATTACAGCGTAAGTACCAATGCTGAAGGAACTCTTTTTATTGAAATCATTGATGCTAAGAAAAAAGAACTGATTTGGCAAGGGAAAGGTTTAGGATATATTCCTCGAAATATGAATGCTAAAGAGAAAGCTATCACTAGATTTGTAGATAAAATTTTAGAGAAATATCCTCCAAAATAGCTAAAATACTTTGAAGAAAGCTGTCCCAAAAGTTATTTTTACTAACTGACAACCCGCAATGGTAATTCTGACTTTTTTAAAGTCTATAATTTAGAGTGTCTTTTGCAGATTCAGGGAAAAAATTAGTTCAACTTTTGGGATGGTTTTCTTTTGACAGAGGCAGACGTACCACAAAAATCAAAACTTTCAAAATGCAAAAAAGGCTATTCGGTTTGGTAGGAAGAAACATATCCTACTCATTTTCACGAAAATATTTTAATGAAAAATTCCATAAAGAACATATCTCAGATGCTCAGTATGTAAACTTTGACATACAAACCATTGCAGAATTACCGGAAAAGTTGGCTGAAAATCCGAATATTAAGGGATTAAATGTTACCATTCCTTACAAAAAAGAAATAATATCGCTACTCACCAAATTGGACGAAACTGCCGAAACTATTGGTGCGGTAAATACAATCAAATTCACAGATAGTGACATCATCGGATATAATACAGATTATGTGGGTTTTATGGAATCCATACGCCCCTTATTGAAAGAACACCACCAAAAAGCCTTAATTTTAGGCACAGGTGGAGCATCAAGTGCAATAGCACATGCATTCAAGATGTTGGGAATTTCATTCAAGTTTGTGTCAAGAAGTCCAAAAATGGGACAGTATACATATGCCGATCTTGGAGCAGATATTTTATCAGAATACAAAATCATCGTCAATTGTACACCTTTAGGAACTTTTCCGAATGTGAACGACAGCCCTCCTATTCCTTATCACTTTATTACATCGGAACATTTGTTGTACGATTTAATATATAATCCATCAAAAACAGCCTTTCTACAGGAAGGAGAAAATAAAAACGCTACCATAATTAATGGGTTGAGAATGTTGGAGTTACAAGCTGAAAAAGCTTGGGAAATTTGGAATAAATAATACTTAGAAAATGGAATTTACGTATTCATTATCAGAAATAGACGAAACAGCGAAAAAAATACTACCTCTATTAACTTCTAAAATAGTTGTTTTTCAAGGGAGTATGGGAATGGGAAAGACAACTTTTATCAAAGCCTTGGTAAAAAACTTAGGAATTGATAACATCACAGCAAGTCCTACATTTGGTTTGGTAAACCATTACGAAGGCTCAGAAAATGTGGTTTTTCACTTCGATTTTTACCGAATTGAACATCAAGAAGAGGCTTTTGACATTGGTTTTGAGGAGTATCTGTACTCGGGGAATTGGTGTTTTATTGAGTGGGCGGAGCGTGTAAGTTCGTATATTCCCGATAAACACGCTGTTTTATCCTTTGAATGGATTGATGAAAATACAAGAAAAGTTAGAGTAGCGTGATTTACCTTTTTACTCTGCAAGAATACATAAAAAAAAAGAAATAATTTATCTTTATTCTAAATAAAATTGTATATTTGCACCTAAAATAACATATTAATTATACTATAATGAAAAGAATTTTTTTATCAATTATTTTAGCAGGAACAGTTCTATTTACGGCTTGTAAAAAAGACAATGAAAAAACAGAACCTGAGATTGAAAAAACAGAACCTGTAGGAGAAGTTAAAACAGTTACTAATCTAAATGTAACAGAAACAAATGCTACTTCTTTTGTGTATTTTTCGTTTGACAAAAATAAAGAGGTGATAGTAAAGGACCCTGAGACTAATAACGAATGGGACATTGCTTTTAATCAATATGATGTTAAAACACGAGGAACTTTAAAAACAGAACAAAAGGTTTTTGAAGAAGTTAAAGAGGCTCCTACTGCAGGGTATATACCTGACATTCAACGCACTACCTTTGTTGGAAGATCTGTTGATCAAAATGTTAGTTCACCAGTTTTATCTTTAGGGTATTCAGATGGATTTTGGAGATTTATCGAAAGTAAAGGTATTGTAGCTAAGATTCCAGAGGCTATTCGTGAAACAGTGAAAACAAAGTTAATCCACGATAATGGACCTTTTACCTTTGGATATGGTGCAGGAGTGCCTGTTTTTACTCCCAATAATTGGGTTTATGTAGTGAAAACTGCTACAGGAAAATATGCGAAAATTCAAATTACAAGCTATACAAACGATAAAAATGCCCCTTATTATATTTCTTTTAAATACCAAGTAAGTAATAAAGAAGGGAAATTTTAACAATTAAAGACGATGCGCATGAATTGCTACACCAATAACAGTGTAGCAATTCTGTATTATTTATATACCATAAAACCATGTTTCGAGTTTTTTTCTCTTTGATTTTCTTAATGCTGGTGGCTAATGCCTTCGGCCAGAATGATAGTTCTAAGAAAGAAGAAAAAGCTATTGAACTTGAGGAAGTTACGGTTATAGCAACACGAAGTGAAAAAAAGCTAAAAAACGTTCCTATTGTAGTTCAACTACTGACGAAGGAAGATATTTATAAATCACAATCTACTGACTTTCAAAGTTTTTTAGAAAACGAATTTTCAGGAATCAATTTTACGTATGATGGTGGTCGCCCGAATATCAATATGATGGGTTTTAGTGGAAAGTATGTCCTCTTTTTGATTGACGGCGAACGTGTTGCAGGAGAAACTTTTGAAAATATTGATTACGAACGAATTGACTTAGATAACATTGAGCGAATTGAAATTATCAAAGGTGCTTCATCTTCGCTTTATGGCTCCAACGCTATTGGTGGAGTTATCAACATTATTACAAAAAATGCTCGGAAATCATTCGATGTTAGTTCAAGTTATCTATATGATACCAATATTGACCACAGAGCCAATCTTTCCATAGGAAGTAAACAAAAATGGGGAAGTCTTCAAATAGGGTCATTCTACAAAATGCGAGAACCATACTTGCTGAAAGATACCGAACAACGAAAAATTTTTTATACTGACGGGAGAGTTAAAGAGTTGCCTCATGACTACTTGCATATTGCTGGATTTACAAACTATGGAATAAATCCAAAGTTAAACTTTCAAATTTCTCCAAAGTGGGACTTAGAACTCAAACCTGCCTATTATTTTAGTGAACGAAATGATGGGACTGAAAATGCTAAAAAAGTACTTGAACGTTATTACAACTATGCTTTATCACTCAAATCCACTTATGAACTATCTCAAAATGAATCGATTAAACTTACAGGAAGTTTTGATCGTTATAGTAAATTTAACTACTATCGCCTTTTAAATGAGCAGGAAAAAAACTATGAAAACACTCTAAAACGTGTCTCTACGCAATATAACAATCTAATTTCTGGAAAACATACGCTTGTTGCAGGAGCTGAAGTTCTTGTGGATGAATTGATTAGTCTGCGTTTTAACGAGAAAGGTACGGAAGCTAGTAAAGACAGCAAAAACTATACACTTTTTGCTCAACAAGATTGGATTTTGTCTGATCGCTTCACTCTCGTGGCAGGAGTTCGGATGGACTATCATTCTCTATTTCAGGAACATTTCACGTTCCGTTTGTCGGGAATGTACACTATAGATGAATTTACTTTACGAGGTGGATATTCCAGTGGATTTCGTTCTCCTACGATTAAAGAGCTCTATACCAATTGGTTCCATCCTTGGGGTGGAGGATTTCAAATTAAAGGGAACGAAACCCTTAAACCAGAATTAAGCGATAATTTCAATTTTTCAGTAGATTACAGTACTAAAAAACTGAATATCACAGCTATAACTCAATATTCCGTAGTGACAGATAAAATCGATTTCGTATGGTCAGATTCACATAGCTCAATTGACTATACCAATTTCAAAGGTGCTACACGAATTATAAGCTCAGAGTTTTCGGTAGCGTATCGATTGAACAAATTCTTTCGATTGAAGAGTTCCTATGCTTTTTATGATATCGAAAAACGTCTTTCCGACCATCGACCACATACATTTACCCTCAAAGGAGAATATTCGCCCTCTGACAGTCTGAAATACATTCCTAGCCTGATAATCAGCGGAAAATATGTGAGTTCAACTACTCTTTTTTCTAGTGAAGAAAGAAATACTTTTGAAGAGTATTATTCGGTTTATGAGCCTTATTGGATTTGGCGATTGCAAACTTCAATGAAACTGCCTTTGGGTTTTGTGCTAAATGCAGGTGTTAATAATCTTTTAAATTACAAAGCTAACACCGTTGGATTTTATTCATCTATCAGTCCAGGACGAACGTTTTATATAGGAGTGAAATATAGTTACTGATAGCCCATTTCTTAAATTTTTAAAGTAAAATACAGCAGATTTGTACTTTTAGCTATCATTTTTCGGTCGTATTTTTCAAAGTATTGATTAGCTATACCCAAAATTGATGTAAAAAAAGGTAATTTCAAAGGCTTTAAATGATTTTCAAGTCTCTTTGAAAAACAAGTTTTTCTGACAGTTCTACAAATTCTGTACTTTAAATTCCTGTTATTTTCTCCAATATGAGTAGTGTGTTTTTACCAATTTTATGATTATCTTCTTCAAAAACAGAAATAAAAGCCTCCCAATTATCGGTGCAAATCTGTCCAAAACTTATGCCTAATCTTTTCAATTTTTTACGAAGTTTTCGAACTGTTTTCTTGTTTCGATTACCTATTGACATACTACAATTTTCTTTTTAATGCTAACTTATTCGATTTCAGCAATATCTCGTATACCTGCTTTTCTTACCAAAGGAATCAAAATCTTTTAGTAAATTATTGATAAACAACCTTTATAGGTCAAATTATGGTCGGAGATGAATTGGCGATGACAACCCTTGCAAAGATAATTTTGCTTTCATAAGAAATTTTTCCGTTTTTTACTATCTTTGTACTTTAACAATCGGGACAATACAGTATAATTCTTATTTGTGTTCAATAAAATTATTACATTTCATTGATTGTCATTTTTTTTTATATCATCATAATTTTTATAACACGACCATTATTTTGTTCTCAGAAGAAACTTGGGTTCAGAATTGCAAAGGTCTCTTGTGGTTGCAATGATAGGTACAATGATGATGGGAACATTGGTAAGTTTGTTTATTATTCTGTTAATTTATTGGTTGATTTATAGGGGAAAATAGGATTTTAAAAACGAATCATATGAAAACAACACAAATTTTAATCGGAATGGTTATGTTGTTGATAGCGTGTTCCGACAGTAAAACACAATCCAATCAAGGTACAAAAAGTGCTTCTTCCTTAGAAAAAATAATTGACTTAGAAAAAGCCATTGAAAACCCTATAGAGCCACTGAATTTAAGCGATTTTGTGGAGGATATAGAATATATTCGCCCGGAATATCCCGCTTCGTTAGTGGATATAATTTTTGATGTAGCACTGAATGAAAATTATCTCTTACTACAAGTTCGAGAACGACTTTTATGTTATTCCCGAGATGGAAAATTTCTACGAGAAATAGGTAAAATGGACAAGGACCCAAAGAATACTTGGGAATTCGGGCTTCTTCACTACACGACAGCCTTGTTGCCATTCATAGCAATTGGACACGAAAGATTTTGTGGTATAACACTGATGGTGAATACCTAAAAGAGACCCCCGTTGCAGATGGAATTTTAAATATTGATGTTTTAAATAATGATAGAATTGTAATACATCACTTTCCACACACAACTCCAATAGATGACCCCAACCTTTGTATCGTAGGAATAATTGACAGCAAGGGGGATACTATTCAATTAAAAAAATCAAAACCATATTATTCAAAAGGACAAACCTTACAACAAAGTATATGGAAATATAATGATATGGTTCGTGTATTGAGTTGTATAAATGACACTGTATATTCCGTTTCAAAGGACGAAATTTTACCCACTTATGTTGTTAATTTTGGAAAATACAAAGTAAGTCAAGAATTTTTTTCTGATATGCACTCGAGTCCATCAGAAAAAAGCGAGAAAGGAAGAAAATTTATTCGACATCTTTCCTTTTCAGAAATGCTTGACAAGATACTGATAACATTCATATATGACAAAAAAAATTGGTACGGAGTCCACAGCAAACAATCGGGGGAAACTTCGGTATGGAGCGTGAAGCCTGACAGCATCAATAAATACGGATTTTTAAAAGGTGGTGGCTGGGTAAATGATGTTGACGGAGGTTATTCGGTTACGTATTTGAAATCTAATTCTGATGGTTATTTTATTAGAATTGTTCCACCCGATGAATTAAAAGCTCGGTTTTTAGAAAATAAAGAACGTATCGAGGTAAAATATCCTGAAAAACAAAAAAAATTAGAGCAACTTGTCAATTCGTTAGACGATGATGAGAATCCTGTGATAGTTGTTTATAAATTGAAAAAATGAATTGAGTTGAGTACTTAATTGCATATATTTTTCAATGGTTCAACACTGATTTTCAGCATTTTGACCGCTTTTCATCGGTATTGGAGATTTGGAGTTAAGAAAATCAACGAATAAAGCGTGAAAATTTTCCATTGTTCGAATCGACCGCAGGAAGTAAGTTTGGAAAATTTGTCGGAAGCCGACTGCTTATTTTTTAATGCCCGTGCGGCTCGCACTTTTGGTTCTCCGTCACCTAAGGAAAAGGACTGTGTATGAAAATAAATAATGAACTCAATAAAAATATTTCATAAAAGTATCAATTCTTTATGAAGTTAGGTCAAGCCATGAAAATTATAAACTTTTAATCCGTTTATTTGAATCACTTTTTCATCTTGAAAGTTGGTAAAAAAACATAAAGTTACCCGTTGTTTCTATGTAGTTCAAATTATAATAGTTCAAAGTATTATTTTATACGTTAAGCTTATTAAATACGACTTATTGACTCTTTCCAATGATATTCATTTCAATCTGAGCTAAACTTTCATCTATTGAAAAGTTATCCGAAGCGATAATGAAATGAGCTTGATTGTAAAACATATTTCGCTCAAAAATATGTTTTCGTATAAAATCTTCCAAATTCTCATCATCGATATCAGCTATCAAAGGACGATTTCTTTTTTCGCATTTTAAACGTTCTGCTAACTTTTTAGGACTATATCGAAGGTAAAACACATAAGGCGAATGTTCCAAAATTAAATTCATATTATTTCCAAAGCAAGGCGTTCCTCCTCCCAAAGCCAATACGAAGTCATTTTCTGATTGTAGTAAATTTTTTAGGTAGTCATGTTCTAATTTTCGGAAGTAAATCTCACCTTTTTCTTTAAATATTTCTTTGATTTCTTTATTTTCTTTTGATTCGATATAAGAGTCTAAATCAATGAATGGAAGATTTCTTCTCTCAGCCAGAATTTTTCCAAGTGTAGATTTACCACTACCCATGTATCCAAGTAAAATTATTTTCATTTTTAAATCTTTTATTTTCAGATAGTTGTGAAAAAAGTTTATTTTTGTCTGCAAATTTACTTTATTTTTTCTTGCAATCTAAAAAAAATGTTATATATTTGCACCCGCATTGAAGAAATAGTTAAAGGAGACTTGGTAGCTCAGTTGGTAGAGCACAACACTTTTAATGTTGGGGTCCTGGGTTCGAGCCCCAGCCAGGTCACAAGGGTTATACAATTTATTTTTTTTGATTTTGAGGACTTGGTAGCTCAGTTGGTAGAGCACAACACTTTTAATGTTGGGGTCCTGGGTTCGAGCCCCAGCCAGGTCACAGAAAAAAGTTAAGTTTAGGCTTAACTTTTTTTGTATGTTACCTTGCCTACGTGGAGAAATTGGTAGACTCGCCATCTTGAGGGGGTGGTGCTGCAAGGCGTGCTGGTTCGAATCCAGTCGTAGGCACAATTGTAAAAAACCGTCCGATTAGGGCGGTTTTTCCTTTTATATGCAATAAACAGAGCTTCGCTTTCGATTTGCGTTTCTGAAAAAAAAATCAAGAAAAATTACCATAAATGTTAAAAGCATCTTATAAAAAATATACTTTACAGTTTAAACGTCCTTCAGGAACTTCAAGAGGAATTCTTACCCAAAAAGAAACCTATTTTCTCTTTATCTCTAATGGAGAAAAAAAAGGAGTAGGAGAATGTGGCTTACTCAAAGGTCTTAGCGTTGACGATCGTCCTGACTATGAACAGAAATTACAGTGGGTATGTGAAAACATTCATTTAGGAAAGGAGCAACTACTCACGCAATTAATAGAATTCCCCTCTATTCAATTTGGAGTGGAACAGGCGTTTCTATCTGTAGAATCAAAGAATTGGTATCAACTATATCCCTCTGAGTTTACGATAGGGAAGGATCTTATGCCGATTAATGGTTTGATATGGATGGGAACTGCTGATTTTATGAAATCTCAAATCAGAGAAAAGATTCAACAAGGGTTTAGGTGTATAAAAATGAAAATTGGTGCAATTGATTTTGAGCAAGAATATCAGATATTGAAGAGATTGCGTACTGAATTTCCAGTTGAAGATATTGAAATTCGAGTTGATGCTAATGGAGCTTTTTCTCCTCAAGATGCTCTTGAAAAATTAAAGCAATTAGCGGATTTAGAATTGCATTCCATTGAACAGCCTATCAAAGCAAAACAGAGCGAGATAATGGCGAAATTATGTGAACAAACTCCTCTGCCGATTGCTTTGGATGAAGAACTTATCGGAGTTTTTGGATATGAATCAAGAAAGCAGCTTTTAGAGCAGATTAATCCACAATATATTATCTTAAAACCTTCATTAGTTGGAGGTTATAAATCATCTGAGGAATGGATTCGTCTTTCCAATGAATGTAAAGTAGGCTGGTGGATTACCAGTGCTTTGGAGAGTAATATTGGGCTTAATGCTATTGCTCAATGGACATATACTTTAAATACTGAAATGCCACAGGGGTTGGGTACAGGAGCGTTATATACCAATAATATATCATCTCCTCTCTTTGTTTCGAGCGGATTTTTAGGGTATGATCCAGAGCGAAGTTGGGAAGTTAATATCTTGTAAAAAAGGTGTTTACAAAATAAAATAGGGAATGTAGATAAAAATCTAAAAGAAATATTAAAATTTCTATTTTAAAAACGTTTGTTATTTCAAAAAAAATATAGTACCTTTGAAGTCTGTTAATAAAATATTAAAACATTATGAATATTCCATCAGAATTAAAGTACACTAAAGACCATGAGTGGGTTCGTGTTGAAGGTGATTTAGCCGTTGTAGGTATTACAGATTTTGCTCAAAAAGAGTTGGGCGACATCGTTTACGTAGAAGTTGAAACAGAAGGCGAAACTCTTGATAAAGAGGAAGTTTTTGGAACTGTTGAAGCTGTAAAAACAGTATCTGATTTGTTTTTACCAGTCAGTGGTGAAATCGTTTCTTTTAACGAAGTTTTGGAACAATCACCAGAGAAAGTAAACACAGACCCTTACGGAGATGGTTGGATGATTAAGGTGAAGTTCAGCGATGCTTCTGAATTAGATGAACTTATGTCTGCTGACGATTATAAAGAGTTGATAGGTGCTTAATAAAAAGACGTTTGGCATTTTGTTGCTAATTTGGGTGATTGTTATTCTGGTTTTGAGTCTAATGCCTCCAAAGAATGTAGATGAATTACCGAAAATCCCTCATTTGGATAAAGTTGTTCATTTCGTATTTTATTTTATATTTACAATACTGTTTTTTTTGACATTTCAAAATAATAAAGAAAATGTTAAAAAAGTAGCTAATATTTACATTTTATCATTTGTTGTTGCTTTTTCGTTAGGAATTTGTATCGAATGGTTGCAAAATACTATAACACAAGACAGAAGTGGAGATTTATTTGATGTTTTATTCAATACTTTTGGCACAGTTGTTGCTCTAATCGGTATGAAGTACATTAATAAAAAGCTTTTAATTAATGTTAAATAAATGTTTAATTACCTTTTAAAAAGATTTAAGTTATGCAACCAAAAAAGAATCCAAAAGCAGACTTGACTAAAAGTAGTGGATTGTTTTTTGCTATTGGTTTTGCTTTAATTTCTGCGTTGTCCTATGCAGGATTTGAAATGAAATCGTATGACAGAAAAGAACACGAAAGTCGTTTGTCTGACTTAGACAATTCAAATCTTGATGAAGATCAGGAAGAATTCGCAATGGAGGAGTTTACGCCTCCGCCACCACCACCACCGCCACCACCAGTTGTGGAAGACGTAAAAGTGGTTGAGAATGAAGAACAGATTGAAGAAACTATTATTAGTTCAACTGAAACAACCAAGGAAGAAGTGGTTGCGAAAGTAGAAGAAATTGAAGTAGTTGAGGAACCTGATGAGGAAATAGATGTACCGTTTACCATCATTGAAGACAAGCCTATGTTTGAAGGGTGTGAGAAGTTGAAAACTAAAAAAGAACAAGAAGATTGCTTCAAGTCATCGTTGGATAAACACGTAAAACGAAACTTCCAATACCCTCAATCAGCACAGGAGATGAACATTCAAGGGAAAGTAACGGTAACGTTCCGTATCAACAAAGATGGTACTGTATCTGTTGTGGGAACCCGAGGTCCTGATAAATCGTTGGAAGCTGAAGCTCGTAGAATTATTGAAAAACTACCTAAGTTAATTCCAGGTAAACAACGTGGAAGACCAGCAGCGGTAGTGTACCAATATCCTATCAACTTCAAATTGGCGAATCAATAAAAGAAATTTAAGTAAGAGTCCGATTTTCGGACTCTTTTTTTGTGCTTTGCTTCGATTTACGTATCTTTGCAGAATATAAATTATCACTAAAATGATTACAGAAAAGAAGAAATTTAAAATAGGGTGGGGGACAGGTATTGTTATTGCGTTTGCATTTTTTATTACGTTTATCATGTACTTTGTTCTCAATATGTCTATAAACAAAAAATATGATCACGATTTTGTTACTGAGGATTACTACAAAAAAGAATTAGCTTTCCAGAATATGATGGAAAAAGCAAAAAAAACTGCTTCAGAGCAAATGGGAGTAGGTATTCAGAGTTCAGAGGCAGGTGTTACATTGACATTTCCACAAAAAACTACTGATGCTATTGTTGGAACTGTATATTTTTACAGACCTTCGGATCAAAAAAGAGATTTCAGAATACCATTGCAAATTAAAGATAATCAAATGCTTGTACCTATGAATGTGCTTTCAAAGGGGCGTTGGGTAGTAGAAGTTAACTATCAGTTTGATAGTCAGGATTATATATCTACAGAAAAAATAGACATCAAATAGAAATGCTTTATACAGCACTTATTTTAGGACTTTTAGGAAGTTTTCACTGTGTAGGAATGTGTGGGCCTTTGACCTTACTACTACCTTTGAGACATCATAATCCTTTCAAAAAGGCTATTCAAGTGGCTACCTATCACATAGGTAAAACGTTGACTTACGTGCTATTGGGAGTGCTTTTCGGAGTTTTAGGTAAAGGTTTATTCGTTAGAGAGTATCAACAACAATTATCTATTATTATAGGAGTACTGATGATAGTTGTGGTTGTGCTTTCTTTGGTAAAAATTCGCTTAAACGTATTTACGAAGCCTATTTATTTTTTAATAGGATTTGTCAAACGAGCTTTAGGACAGCAACTTCGTTATAAAACAGCTTTTTCCGTTTTTCTCATTGGTTTTTTTAATGGTTTTCTTCCATGCGGATTGGTGTATATGGCGTTGTTTGGTGCTTTAGCTGAAACCGGCATAACAAATTCTGCAATGTATATGCTTTTTTTTGGATTGGGAACAGTTCCTTTACTAACGGCAACCATTTATTTAGGTAATTTTTTAAAAACAAAAACGAAAATCTATATCCAAAAGATTATACCTTTTTTTATTATCCTTATCGGAGCATTGTTTATTTTACGAGGATTGGGCTTGGGGATCCCTTATTTATCTCCATCTAATATGAACTTGATGATTAAAGCTGATCCTGATTGTCAAGTACCCATGTACCGGTAATTGTACTTTAAGCAAACGGGATATAAAAACTTTTTGCATTAAAAATTTGTCATTATATAAATAAATTCTACCTTTGCACCATCATTAACAAGAGGAAAAATTTGGACTGATTGCAACCTCTTTTTGGAACTTCCGAAAAAATGCTAAAACAGTGACTTATACTATCTTACATAAGGATATTCTATCCAAAAACAAGGCAATTTCCAAAGTTATCCTTTCTAAATTCTATTAAGAAATGGGGTATTTATTTACATCGGAGTCCGTGTCAGAAGGACATCCTGACAAAGTCGCTGATCAAATCAGCGATGCTCTAATTGACAATTTTTTAGCTTTTGATCCAAGTTCAAAAGTGGCGTGTGAAACCTTAGTAACTACTGGACAAGTGGTATTGGCAGGGGAAGTGAAGTCGGATATTTATATTGATGTTCAACAAATTACACGCAATGTTATCAAGAAAATAGGCTACACCAAAAGTGAATATATGTTTGAGGCGAATTCGTGTGGTATTCTTTCAGCAATTCACGAGCAATCACCTGATATTAATCAAGGTGTGGAACGAGCAAAACCCGAAGAGCAAGGAGCAGGTGACCAAGGGATGATGTTCGGATATGCGGTAAACGAAACGGAAAATTACATGCCGTTAGCATTGGATTTATCACATACCCTTTTGAGAGAATTGGCTGATTTAAGACGTGAAAATAAGGAAATTACCTATCTACGACCTGATGCAAAAAGTCAAGTTACATTGGAGTATAGTGATGATAACAAGCCTGTACGAATCAATACTATCGTGATTTCGACTCAACATGATGATTTTGCTTCAGAGGCTGAAATGCTACAAAAAATTAAACACGATATTATTACTATTCTAATTCCGAGGGTAATAAAAAAATATCCGCAGTACGCCCCATTTTTTGATGATAATATTATTTATCACATCAATCCAACAGGAATTTTTGTTATTGGAGGGCCTCATGGCGATACAGGGCTGACGGGACGAAAAATCATTGTTGACACTTATGGAGGTAAAGGAGCTCATGGAGGAGGAGCTTTCTCAGGTAAAGATCCAAGTAAAGTGGACAGAAGTGCAGCGTATGCTATGCGACATATTGCAAAAAACATGGTAGCTGCAGGTATAGCAGATGAAATTTTGGTTCAAGTAAGTTATGCTATAGGAGTGGCAGAACCAACTGGGGTGTATGTCAACACCTATGGTACGTCAAAGGTAAACCTAACTGATGGAGAGATTGCAAAAAAAATACAGCAAATTTTTAGCCTTCGTCCATACGATATTGAGCAGCGATTGAAATTGAGAAATCCAATCTATAGTGAAACAGCTGCTTACGGGCATATGGGACGAGTGCCACAGATTGTTACAAAAGAGTTTTCTTCTCCTTATAATGCTACTAAAACCGTTGAGGTTGAGTTGTTTACTTGGGAAAAGTTGGATTTTGTCGATAAAATTAAAGAGGCTTTCGGAGTGTAAAAACTCAAATAATGTCTGAAGAGTTTAAATATAAAAATCATGATCGCACTGTTTTGGTTAGTAAAATAAAATCTGCAAGATAATAAGTGCTTATTTTATTAAAGGGGTAGTGATTAAGTAAAACTCTTCAGACAGTTTTATTTCAGGTAGTACTTTTGGCTTTTGGTTAGCATAGAAAATTATTAAGGGTATTCCTTAATTTTTGAGTCTCATATTTATTTTTTTGAGTTCAGTACTTAATTGAATATACTTTTTAATGGTTCAACACAGATTTTTCAGTATTTTGACCGCTTTTCATTGGCATTGGAGGTTTGGCTTTAAGAAAATCAACGAATAAAGCAAAGTAAGCGAAAACTTGGAGCTTAGTATGTGGAATTTTTTCCACTGTTCGAAGTGACCGCAGGAAGCAAGTTTGGAAAATTTGTCGGAAGCCGACTGCTTTATTTTTTAATGCCCGTGCGGCTCGCACTTTTGGTTCTTTTCATCTAAGCACCATTTTTTACCACATTGTCCTGAAAAGAGAAAATAAAAAGACTATCCGAATAGAGAGGTTCGTCATTAATAAATGGTAACGGTGTCTAAAATACACAAAATCCTCTTTTTTTGGATAGTCTTTTTTATTGTATTTGCTTTTTTGTACTATGAGAACAATCTCTCGAAGAAGTTTCTACGTTTTTCGTTCATAGCATTACTTACGTCATAAATGTCATCAGAAACCACAGTATTGTTATCCATAGCACCTGCAGCCTGTCCTGAAAATGTTTTGTTTTCTCCTTCTGACATAACGCTAATAACAAAGTCGATATAATCTTTACCTTGCATTGCTAAGTAGTTTTTGAAATAGCGACTACTTAACTCAGTTCCTCCAATTTTTTCTAACTTCAACAGTGTTTCGTAAAACGGAGCTAAGTAATTATCTATAGCTTTTTGAGGTACAGCCTTTCTTCTACCGATATAATGTGTAATATTACCCATTGCATCACGACGCATTTCAAAATCTGTAACCACCCAATAGTACTCTCCTGATTTTGCTAAGTTTTTAACAACTCCAACGAAGTTGTTTCCTTTTTTCAAATTCTCCCATAGCATTTTGAAAATCAATTTTGGCATATCGGGGTGTCTAATCAAATTATGAGGTTGCCCAATAAGCTCCGCCATCGAGTATCCAGAAACTTCTGAAAACACGGTATTTACGTTAGTGATAGTTCCAAAACTATCTGTCTCACTGATTAGGACTTTTGATTTGTCCCAAACTACTTCTCTATCAATCGGAGTCGGTCTTTGAATTGTAGGCTCCACTCTTTTAAAATCAGACATAGTTCTTTCTATTTTAGGTTATTAAAATGCAAAGGTAATAATTATTTCATTAATATTGTAAAAATTAATTAAGAAAATAATCTACCAAAGAAACTTTTACGTTTTTCGTTCATCTCATCACTCACAGTATAGATGTCATCGGAAACCATTTTATTGGTATCAATAGATGTCACTGGAATGTCTTGGAACGCTACATTTTCTCTATTTTCAGCCATTACATCAATGATAAAATCAATGTAGTCTTTTCCTTGTTTGTCCAAATAATTTTTGAAAAAACGAGCACTCAAATCCATACCACCAATTTTTTCAAGTTTCACCATTGTTTCGTACAAGGGGGCTACGTAATTATCAATCACTCCTTTTGGTACAGATTTTCTACGTGCGATGTAGTGTGTGATATTCCCCAAAGCGTCACGACGCATCTCAAAATCGGTAATAACCCAATAATATTCGCCTGATTTTGCTAAGTTTTTAACGACACCTGCAAAATTATTCCCCATTTTCAAGTTGTCCCAAAGCATTTTGAATGTTACCTTTGGCATATCTGGGTGACGGATGATGCTGTGTGGCTGACCAATCATCTCAGCTGGAGTATATCCCGCAACCGTACAGAAAATGTCGTTCACGTTGGTAATACGACCGTACACATCTGTCTCACTTATAATAACTTTTGATTTATCCCAAACCACTTCTTTATCAATAGGAGTGGGTCTTTCAACTGTCAATTCGATGTCTCGATAATCCTTAATCATATGCAAAAATCTGTATTGGTTATTTCTCGACAAAAGTACGGAAAATAAAGAGAATAATATCCCTTTAAAAATGTTAAACTTTTATTAAAATTAAAGTTATTCACAACAATAAACATGGACAATTAAACTATTTTAGGAGAAAATAAATTTCTTATATTTGCCGAATGGAACGCATACTCGCAAAATACATACCTGAAAATGCTGTCATGCCCTGTTTTGAACTTATCAAACGGAATAATGTTCATCTTAAAATTGTCAATGAACGAAAAACAAGACATGGGGATTACAGGCAACTGCTTGATGGACAACATCTTATCACAGTAAATGCTGGTGAAAATAAATACCGCTTTTTAATCACACTTATCCACGAAATTGCTCATTTAGTGGCGTTTGAAAAATTTGGTAGAAACATAAAACCTCACGGGAACGAATGGAAATACACTTTCCAACAACTGATGATTCCATTCATTTCTCCCTCTATCTTTCCTACGGATTTGCTAAAAGTGGTTGCCAATCATTTCAGAAACCCAAAATCCAGCAGTGATATTGATTCTCTATTAGCGGTTACTCTTAAAAAATATGATGAAAATCAGGATATATGTTTTATTTTTGAGCTACCGTTAGGCAGCATTTTTCGTATCGCAGACGGACGTGTGTTTCAAAAAGGACGCAAACGTGTTAAATGTTTTGAATGTATTGAAATAAATACCAAAAAGGTTTATGTCTTTCAACCTCATGCCGAAGTAGAGCCTTTAAAAATGTAACTATTAAGAAACGAATTCAATAAAAAAACAAATTATTTTGATATTCAAAAAAAAAAAAATACATTAGCGCCGTTTAATCAATTTATTAGAATAACATGAAAAAAATCAAAGTTTTATCGCTACTTTTGGTGATAGGAATAACCCATCAGCTTTACTCACAAGACGCGGAAAGTAAAAATTTTATCAGTTTTAAAAAAGGTGTTTTGAATACCCTGTTGCTCGAAGATGGTGATAGCTCTATTTTTGACCAATCAAAACCAACATCACATCTATTTAACGAAACATACTCGGATTATAATATTTCTTATCAAAGAAAAATAAGCTCTCGTTTCTTATTAGGAGTTGATTTCTATGGATTTAATGCGTTTAATAAGATTAATCCTTACAGTTTATCTTTACAACGCATCGGATTAGTCAGAAAAGATTTTTCTTCGCACACGGATGTTAAACTGTTTAGAGGTAGCATATTTTATTCTCTGTTAGATCGTGAATATTTTAAAATCAGAGTAGGTATGTACATTCCTTTGTATGAAATTAAAAATCAAAGTATTACAGCTGCCTATGAGAGAGAAAATAAAAGAGAGGAAGTAGTATATATTATCGATAACAAAAAAACGAGTGGGATTTTCTTAGGTATTGTTCAGCCAGAAATCGCAGTTGATTTCCTGTACTGCTTCAATAATATTGAAACAGGTATTGCAACATCTTGGAATTCAAACATAAGTTCTAATGAACCTATTATCAGATTTTCAGCCGTTTTAAACGTAAAATTCTAATTTAATACACTGTATATTAGAAACATAAATAAATCCGACTTGATTTCTATTAAGTCGGATTTTGTTTGTATTCCATATTCTAAAAAACTGCATTAGAGAGCTTTAAAGCATATCACCCAACCTAATAAAATGGCTCTACAAAGGAAATAATACGACTTAAAATAATGATTCATGAGTAAAATCTTTATGTTACAGACTGATATAATAAAGATTTCTGTGAAACTATATAACAAAACTCATGAATAAATAAACTACTGATAATCAGTGAAATAAAAAATAATTATCCTGTTAATCCGATTATTTTCAAAATAAACATAACTTTTTTTGTGATTTACTAAAAAATAGTTGCTATTTTTGTAGCTTAAATACGTACGCTGCAAGTAGTTATATATGAAAATTATAAATATGCCTTATGGGATATGCCATTTGAGTGTGGTGCCTGTTCGTCTACATCCGTGTGAAGAAGCAGGAATGGTAACACAGTTGCTATTTGGTGAATTATTGCAAGTAATTGATAAACAAGAAGATTGGTATCAAATACTTGTCCTATATGACGGCAGTGAAGGTTGGATTTTAGCAAATCAAATTCAGCTGATTTCCGACAAAGAATATCGTAAATGCTTGAAAAAAAAGGAAAAATACGCCCATCGTTGGATAACAAAACTGCGAGTAAAAAATGCAAATAACGTGTTTTTACAAATTCCTCGTGGAGCTACTTTTTCACACAATCACCTTATAAACACCTCTCAATCAACACAAAAACCTACTGAAAAAGGTATTGTTGCTCTTGCGTTAGACTATCTAAACGTTCCCTTTTTGGCTGGTGGACGCACTCCGTTTGGGATTGATGCTGCTGGATTCACTCAAATTGTTTATAAACTTAATGGAATCAAGCTTTTACGAACTCCTGAAAAACAAGCCTCTCAAGGGATTTTGGTCGATTTCATTGAGGAAACTATACCAGGCGATTTGGCTTTTTTCGATGATGAAGAGGGAAATATAATTCATGTTGGAATTCTGTTGGGTGATAATCATATCATCCATTCATACGGCAAAGTACGTATTGATAGGTTAGACCATATCGGTATTTTCAATTCCGAACTACGAAATTATACCCACAAACTCAGACTTATGAAACGAATAGTTCAAAAAACACAATGAATTGATTTACAAAGGATGTCATCTCTTTTATGGATTTGTTATTCGCAAATAATATAAGTTGATAGACATAAATCAAGACTACGAATCCATTATAGGAAAAACAGCATCTTTCTGGACTTATTATATAGTTATAACAAATCAAAAACATGATTAAATGATTACGATTTATCACAATCCAAGATGTTCCAAATCAAGATGTGGTCTGGACATACTCAAAAATTCAGAAAAACAATTTGAGGTGGTGGAATATTTGAAAAATCCGCTGACGAAAAAAGAAATTATCACTCTACTTGAAAAATTAGGGATTCCTCCCATGGAGTTGGTTCGTAAAAACGAAGGTATATGGAAGGAAAACTATCAAAATAAAGCATTGACAGATAACGAAATAATAGATTTATTAGTTACACATCCTCAACTCATTGAGCGTCCTATTGTAGTGCAAGGTAATAAAGCCATCATCGGGCGACCTGAAGAAAAAATTTATGAATTCATACGATGATAATTTATCTGTAAAAAATTATATTTCAGTAGATTCTCTAAAAATTTTGAGTAAGTTTTTATGTAAGGCATACTATTTGTGTAACGAAAAATAGCCTTTTTATTGCTCTTGGCTTATCTTTAAAATTTTACGACTATGAAAGTACATTATTTAATAATATCTCTTTTCGGATTTGTTTTCTTTGCAAATGCACAGCCTTTTGAAAACAAAAAGAGGGAATTACCTGTGGTGATTCCATTGGAGAAAGCTCCTACTTTGGAACTTCCGAGTGATACTTACACCCTACCGATGGGAGTGGAAACAAAAGAAAATCCATTTATGAAAACGCCTGAAAAACAGATTGATTTCACGCGAAAAAGTAACTTAGTACACAAAAAATTCACGGAAAATCGTTCTTATTTGAATAATTACCAACAAAAAGAAGAGTATGATGCTCCAAAAGGTAATCAATTTTTTGGTGATTTTTTGAGTAATGGAGGGCATGTAAACGTATACTGCCGTGACTTTCAAGCAATTGACGGAGACAGAGTAAGTATTTTGGTCAATGACAAAGTCGAAATTCACGATATTCTTTTAGTAGGAGATTACAAAGGATTTCAAATTCAACTTAAACCAGGATTTAATAAAATCGAATTTTTAGCACTCAACCAAGGAGAATCCGGGCCCAATACAGCCGATTTCAAAGTATTAGACGACAAAGGAAAGATAATTGCTCAGAATCAGTGGAATTTGGCAACAGGCTCAAAGGCTCAATTTGTTGTCGTGAAAGAAATCGAAAAAGAGGAGTAACCTAATGACGTTCAAAAGCATTGATTTCTAATTGTAATAAACTTTACCTTTAGAATTTCATCATATCAAAAAAATATACCCGAGATTTTCGAAAATGTCTAAATACACTAATCAGCATAAATAAAAAATTCAATCACAATCTCTTACTAAAAAAACATCATAACAGAAATGAAAAACATCTTATTATTTTTAGCACTTTTAGTGTCGAATTTAATTTTTTCACAAAAAACTCCTACTTTCAACGTTGTTTTAGACGCTGGGCATGGTGGTAAAGACCCGGGGAAAATTGGGAAAGGAAAGATATACGAAAAAGATGTGGCACTAAATATTGTTTTAGAAGTAGGAAAAATACTAGAACAACACTCTGATATTCAGGTTATTTACACACGAAAAAAAGACGTTTTTGTCGATTTGTATGAGCGTGGAGCCATCGCTAATAGAGCTAAAGCCGATTTGTTCGTTTCGGTACATTGCAATGCCCATCACACACAAGCCGCTGGTTCTGAAACCTTTGTGTTAGGTTTGAGTGCTAACGACCGAAACATGGAAGTCGCAAAAACCGAGAACGCCGTAATCTATTTGGAAGATAACTACAAAACCAAATATGCTGCCTACAACATAAACTCACCTGAATCGTTCATCGGTTTATCGATCATGCAGGAGGAGTTTTTAGAGCAGAGTATTCAGTTGGCAAAATATGTACAGGATAATTTCACAAATGTGATGCAACGTAACAATCGAGGGGTAAAACAAGCACCGTTTATTGTGTTACACCAAACCTATATGCCTAGTATACTGGTTGAAACTGGTTTTTTGTCAAATAATGATGAGTTGAAATTTTTAGCCTCCAAAAAGGGACAAACAGATTTTGCAGAAAACATCGCCGATGCTATTCTGTCTTATAAAACATGGGTACAATCACGTAGTTCGCATATTGTTCCAGAAAATTTTATAGAAGAAACACCTGCTAAGTCATCAGAAAAGAAAGCATCAAGCCCTAAAAAGACAAATAATATAAAAAAAACAGCCAAAACGACCTCCAAAAGCAGTAATACAACCAAAAAGAATAATAGTACCACTCAGAAAAAAGGAAATATCAAAAAATCAAAGGTTGTCTATAAAATACAGTTGTCATCCAGTGCCAAAAAAATAGAGGCTAAACCTTACAACTTCAAAAAATTGTCTCCAATTTCATCCGTAAAATGTGGAAACTTATACTGTTATCTCTATGGAGCAGCCTCCAAACGCTCAGAGGCTAACGTACTGTTAGCCAATGCAAAAAAAGTTGGATACAAGGATGCTTACATAATTGCATATTTGGATGGAAAACCCGTACAATTAAGTGTAGCTGAAAAAAATGAATGATTTTGATATTTTTTTAAGATAGTTTCATTTTTTTATCCGTACCTTTGCACATTTAGAAACTAAACATAAAATCGTAAAAAGTACATAATGAAATTATCAAAAGAATTTAAAGCTGCTGTCATCGTCATTGCAGGTATTGCTTGTTTTTTCATTGGATTTAACTTTTTGAAATCCAAAACAATGTTCAGCAGAACTAATACTTACTATGCTTATTTTGATCATTCCAATGGATTAAAATCAGGAACACCTGTAACAGTCAATGGGGTTAAAATCGGTAATGTTGATGCTGTAACTTTGGAAGAAAAAACGGCCAAAATTAAAGTAACTCTATCTTGTTCAAAGGATTTTCTTTTCTCAAAAAATAGTAAAGCTGAAATTTATAGCAGTCTTTTAGGGGGAACTTCAATGCAGATTGTACCTGTATTTGACGATGCTCCACTTGCCGAATCGGGCGAAGTACTTACAAGCTCAATTAAAGAAGACATGATGACATCCTTATCTTCAAAAATTGACCCTACACAAGAGAAAATCAACCGTTTACTCACGGATTCTAACGCAACAATCAATTCCATAAATACGCTATTAGACGAAAAAACAGTAGCTGATTTAAAAAAAGCTATTTCGGATTTAAGTAGTACAATGCAACATTTGAACAAATCAACCATAATGTTGAATAAAATGTTAGCAACCAATCAAGAGCATTTGAACGCAAGTCTACAAAATACTAATAAAATTACCGCTGATTTAGCTAAAGTCTCAAATAATTTAGCAAACGCTGACATAGATAAAACTATTAAAGAAACACAATCAGCTATAGCAAATCTCAATGCGGTACTTGCTAATATGGAAAAAGGTAATGGTAGTTTAGGGAAACTGATGAAAGACGAAATTTTGTATAACAATTTGAGCAACAGCAGTAAGCAATTGGAATTATTATTAGAAGATTTACGGCTAAATCCAAAACGCTACATGCATTTTTCAGTTTTTGGGAAAAAACAGCAACCTTACCAAGAAAATAAATCTTCTGAAAAAGAATAAGCTAATCCTAAAAATTAGCTTCTATCAATCTACTCTTCGCAGATTTTACTAATTTTCAGAAATGAAATTGGTATCTCTACTAAGTTACATATAAGATTGGTTTTGATAGAGTTCTATTAGCGTTTTCCAGTCCTACACGAATGAATAGAACTCTATTATAGAGTAAAGAAATGATTATGAGTATATTACCTAACATACTATTCTGTTTACTATTTGCGATTGCTATCGTTTTTTTTGTAAAAAATGTTCGTAAACTCGTTCGGAATATCCGTTTAGGAAAGGACGAAAATACGACTGACAACAAAGCACAGCGGTGGAAAAACATGCTTTGGATTGCACTTGGACAGCAAAAAATGACCGTTCGTCCCATATCGGGAATTCTGCATATTCTGGTATACCTTGGATTTATTATCATAAATATCGAAATGCTTGAAATTGTGATAGATGGCATCTTTGGTACGCACCGTGTGTTTGCTTTTTTAGGCAGTTTTTATGATGTTTTAATTGCTTCATTTGAAGTGTTAGCGTTGTTAGTTCTCATTTCGGTAGGTGTTTTTTGGATTCGTCGTAATCTGTTGAATATAAGTCGATTCAAAAAAGAAGAGCTTCAAAATTGGGCTAAAAAAGACGGTAATAATATTCTTTACATCGAAACCATTTTAATGCTTCTTTTCCTAACAATGAATGCTGCGGATCTACGACTACAGGATTTAGGAGTTGAAGGCTATATCCAGGCAGGGAGTTTCCCTATAAGCAGTTGGATATCAAAACTTTTTACCAATTTTTCAGCTGTAACACTAATAGCCATTGAGCGTTGTTGCTGGTGGTTACACATTATTGGAGTACTATTCTTTTTGAATTATCTGTACTATTCGAAACATTTACATATAGTTTTAGCATTCCCCAATACGTATTTTGCTTCAACGCGTCCGCAAGGAGCATTAAAAGTTAACCAACGGGTTTTGGAGGAAGTAAAACTAATGCTCGACCCTACGGCTGATCCTTTTGCTGTACCTGTTGAAAGCGCTACACCTCCTGAAAAATTTGGTGCTTCGGACATTTTTGACCTAACATGGGTACAACTCATGAATGCATACACCTGTACCGAATGTGGACGATGCACCGATGAATGTCCTGCAAATTTAACGGGGAAAAAACTATCGCCACGAAACATAATGATGAAAACACGCGATCGACTGGAGGAGGTTAGTAAAAATATTGATACCAATAAAGGTAAATTTCAGAATGATAACAAACAACTGTTGAATGATTACATCACTCCCGAAGAACTTTGGGCGTGTACATCCTGTAATGCATGTGTGGAAGCGTGTCCGGTTAGTATCAACCCTTTGTCAATAATTATGGATATGCGTCAATACCTAGTAATGGAAGAATCGGCAGCTCCTGCCGAGTTAAATACAATGATGACCAACATCGAAAATAACGGAGCTCCATGGGCATATAGCCAAGCTGACCGCCTGAATTGGGTGAATGAATCTTAATTCTAGAAGGTATAAAAACATCTTGGGTTTAAAAGCTGTAGGAAAAAGAATCATTTTTAAGTTGCGTAAGCTAAAGAGGGTGAGCTAGATAAAGGTAGAAAAATTACAATTTCAAGTCTCAAAAAAACATTTTTACAAAACAGTTAAAAACCTAATAATAAAACGATTAAAAATAAAAGTACAACATATTTTTCTGATTAGACGAAACAACGTTCTATTGAAGTCTTTGAAGATTACTAACGGCATATGACTATGACCAGAAATACGCTTTACGTACCTACGATGGCCGAACTTATGGCACAAGGTAAATCTCCTGAAATTTTATTTTGGGTAGGAAGTGCAGGCAGTTACGATGACCGAGCTAAACGAATCGTTCGGGCGTTTGTTCAGCTACTAAATCAAGCTAACGTAGATTTTGCAGTACTCGGAGCTGAAGAAAGTGATACTGGAGACCCTGCTAAACGAGCTGGAAATGAGTTTCTTTTCCAAATCCAAGCTATGAGTAATATTCAGCTTTTGGAAGCTTATAACGTCAAAAAAATCGTAACTACATGTCCACATGTGTTTAATACTCTCAAAAATGAATATCCTGCATTGGGGGGTGTTTATGAGGTTTGGCATCATACAGAATATATTGAGAAGCTCATCAAATCGAATCAACTACATATTGACAAAGATTTTTTTAAAGGTAAACGTGTGACATTTCACGATCCTTGTTATTTAGGGAGAGGCAATAATGTTTATGATGCTCCACGCAACTTGTTAAAAAAATTGGGTGTCGAATTAGTTGAAATGAAAAAAAGTAAAAGTCGCTCAATGTGCTGTGGTGCGGGTGGAGCCCAAATGTTCAAAGAATCCGAAAGAGGCGATAAAGAGATCTACGCTTTACGCACAGAACAAGCTCTGGAAGTACAACCAGAGGTAATTGCTACAGCTTGTCCCTTTTGTAACACAATGCTCACAGACGGTATAAAAAGTAAGAAAAAAGAGGATGTTATCGAAATTTTAGACGTAGTGGAACTGTTATGCATGGCTTCTCCTACAATTCAGAACGATGAAAAATAAATTATAAAAAATTTGGAGGTTACATATTTTTATGTATCTTTGCCACCTAAAAATCAGTACATAATAATCATTTAAAACAATATTGGAATGTATTTAACAAAGGAAATTAAAGCGGAAATTTTCAAAAAGTACGCAGGTTCAGAAACGAACACAGGTTCATCAGAAGGGCAAATAGCTCTTTTTACACACAGAATCAACCACTTAACGCAACACTTAAAAGCAAATCGTAAAGATTATAACACAGAGCGTGCGTTGGTTAAATTGGTAGGTAAAAGAAGAAGTTTGCTTGACTACTTGAAAAACAACGACATCGAAAGATATCGTAATATAATCAAAGAACTTGGTATTAGAAAATAATCAAAAAGGGGCTTTTTGCCTCTTTTTTTTTAAACGTTTTTTATATTCTCCTTTAAAATGACAAAATATTTTTGTGTTTTACTTTTTGTGTTTTTGTCTTTCCATGGACAGATTTTTTAAAACTAAGAAAAACAGAAAAATACACATACAACTATAGATTCTATTAATCTTTTTAAGCCTGTCGGTGCATAACTGGCCATTGGGATTATAACATAAACAACAACACAACCCATTGTTTAATTAAAAAAAGAATTTATGATTCCAGAAGTAAAAAAGGAAATTATTACCCTTGAAGATGGTAGAGAAATATCCATCGAAACGGGAAAATTAGCTAAACAAGCAGATGGTTCTGTTGTTGTTAGGATGGGCAATGCGATGTTGCTTGCAACAGTAGTTTCTGCCAAAGAAATTAACCCAGATACGGATTTTTTACCTTTAACGGTGGATTATCGTGAAAAATTTGCCGCTGCAGGACGTTTCCCCGGTGGTTTTTTCAAACGTGAGGCACGTCCAAGCGACCAAGAGGTATTAACCATGCGATTGGTTGACCGTGTGTTACGTCCTTTATTCCCAAAAGACTATCATGCTGAAACTCAGGTAATGATTCAATTAATGTCACACGATGAAAGTGTAATGCCTGACGCTTTAGCGGGTTTAGCAGCATCTGCTTGTATTGCTGTATCCGACATTCCGTTCGATGGGCCAATTTCCGAAGTGCGGGTAGGTCGTGTTGATGGAAAATTCATCATAAATCCGAACAAAGAGCAATTGGCTCAGTCGGATATAGACATTATGGTAGGAGCTTCCAAAGATTTCGTTGCTATGGTGGAAGGAGAGATGGACGAAGTTTCTGAAAAAGAAATGACCGAAGCCATCAAATTTGCTCACGAAGCTATCAAAGTACAAATTGATGCTCAAATTCGTTTGGCAGAAAAAGTTGGAAAAACTGAAAAACGTAGTTACGAACCTGAATCTGAAAATGAGGAAATTAAGGATAAAGTATATAACTATGCTTACCCAAAATGCTACGCCATTGCTAAAGAAGATACAGGAAAGCATGAGCGTAGCGACAAATTTGCTGCTGTAAAAGAGGAATGTATGGCTCTGTTTACGGAAGAAGAGCAGGAAGAATATGCTGTTTTAATCAGCAAATATTTTGGAAAGGCTCATAAAGAAGCTGTTAGAAACCTTATTTTAAATGAAAATATCCGTTTGGATGGAAGAAATACAACTCAAATTCGTCCAATCTGGTGCGAAATTGATTATCTACCATCTGCTCACGGATCATCTATTTTTACTCGTGGTGAAACTCAGTCATTGACAACGGTTACTTTGGGAACATCACGTGAAGCAAACGTTATTGACCTTCCAACAGAACAAGGTGAAGAACGTTTTTACCTGCATTATAACTTCCCACCGTTCTCTACTGGTGAGGCTCGTCCACTTAGAGGGACTTCACGAAGAGAAATTGGACATGGAAACTTAGCTCAACGTGCTTTGAAGCGTATGATTCCAGCTGATTGTCCTTACACTGTTCGGGTAGTTTCCGAAATTTTAGAATCGAATGGTTCATCGTCAATGGCGACTGTTTGTGCTGGTACTTTGGCGTTAATGGACGCAGGAGTTCAGATGATTAAACCTGTTTCGGGTATTGCAATGGGATTGATTACCGAAGGGGATAAATATGCTGTACTTTCGGATATTTTAGGTGATGAAGACCACTTGGGAGACATGGACTTTAAAGTTACAGGAACCAAAGATGGAATTACTGCTTGTCAAATGGATATCAAAATAAAAGGTTTGACCTATGAAATTTTAGAGAAAGCCTTGGAACAAGCTCGTGAGGGACGTATGCATATTTTAAACAAAATTACTGATACGATTGCCGAACCTAAGTCGGAAGTTAAAGCTCATGCTCCGAAAATTGTTAAAATGGAAATGCCGAAAGAATATATCGGTGCGTTCATCGGTTCGGGAGGAAAAAATATCCAAGACCTACAATCTCGTACTAACACCACCATCGTTATTGAGGAAGTGGGGGAATTGGGCATAGTTGAAATATTAGGGACTGATTCTGAAGGTATTGAAGAAGTAATTAATGCTGTTCATGCTGTTTCGTTCGAACCCGTAGAAGGAGAAACTTACAAAGTGAAAGTAATCCGATTGTTGGAAATTGGTGCGATTGTTGAATTTATGCCAGGTAAGGATTCTTTTATCCACATTTCTGAAATCGCTTGGGAACGCATTGAAAAAGTTTCTGATGCATTGAAAGAGGGTGATATCATCGAAGTGAAATACTTAGGCGTTGATACTAAAACAAAAAAGACACGTGTGTCTCGTAAGGCTTTATTACCTCGTCCACCAAGAGATAACAACGGAAAATCAGGAACGGATAAGAAAAAGAGTCATAACTCTTAAGCAGAATACAATAAGGTTGTTTAAAAAGATTTAATCTATAATCCTTATCTTTTGTAGATAAGAAGCAAAATCTAACAATGAGTTATTAAAAAACATTTCTACACTCAGAGTAATATATAGAAAAACGCTTTTTAAACAACCTTCTATTTTTTTTCAATATTAGAGGAGATAAAACACAAATTGCATTCCAAAAGATTTTTCTTTTAAGCGGTACCATTGAATAATTTAAAGGTCGTGAAAATCCACACCAAATAAAAAGAATGGGTAAGTAACCAAAACAGATCAAATGCTGCGTGGTAATTGGTAGTATATAGTTAATTTTTCAGGAAAAAAAACAATTAAAGCTAGACTTTAGTACTCAAAAATATTACTCAAATGTATCAGGTTTAGTGGCAAACAAATCCTGAGTCAATTTGAATATGACAACCATAATTACTCTCAAAAATATATAGTTTTTTCGAAGAGTTTTTTTTCTGTTTTTAGAAACATTCTAAAATCTATGTTAATCAAAGTATGATATCCCATCATAGCGATAGTATTTTGAATTACTCTTGAGTTTTTCTTACTACTGCACAAAGACGTTGCTTATTCCCCAAGTTTTTAGGAGTGAATACCGAAAAAAAATGTTTGCCTATGAGAGTTGATTTTTAGCAAAATAGATAAAATTAGAATAAACATAGATAACTTTCTTTGTTAAGGAAGTGTTTAGTGTGTTACGTTAGAAAGTCTTTCTTCCTTAAATTTAGTTTTGCTATTACAAAGTGTTAGTAGAAATGATTTCCTGAAATAAAAAAGCATCAATAAATTTGCATATTACGTAAATAATTGTAACTTTGCACCCCAATTTCAGATACGTATGTATTTTGATAAGGAAAAGGAATGTTTAATTTAAAATTAGAAATGTGGACACATTAAGCTACAAAACAATTTCAGTAAATAAAAACACTGCTAACAAAAAGTGGGTTTTGGTAGATGCTGAAGGACAGACATTGGGTCGTCTTGCTTCAAAAGTGGCAAAATTGCTACGAGGTAAGTACAAGCCCGAGTTTACACCACACGTTGATTGCGGAGATAACGTGATTGTTATCAATGCTGAAAAAATCAACTTAACTGGTAACAAATGGAACGATAAAGAATATCTTCGTTACACAGGTTATCCAGGAGGGCAGAGAGTGCAAACAGCTAAGGACGTCTTAGCGAAACACCCTGAACGTTTAATTGAAAAAGCAGTTAAAGGTATGTTGCCAAAAAATAAATTGGGTGTGGCGATTTTACGTAATTTAAAAGTGTATGTAGGTACAGAGCACAAACACGAAGCACAACAACCTACAGCCGTTAACTTAAACGATTTGAAATAATGGAAGTAATTCACAAAATTGGAAGAAGAAAAACAGCGGTTGCACGTGTTTATTTGAAACCAGGTAATGGTGCAATTAGTGTAAATAAAAGAGAATTAAATGATTACTTTACAACCTCAACACTTCAGTACAAAGTAAGACAACCTTTCGCTTTAACAGGAACAGAGGATACTTATGATGTGAAAGTGAATGTTTACGGAGGTGGAGTAACAGGACAAGCTGAGGCTATTCGTTTGGCAATATCAAGAGCTTTATGCGAAGTTGATGTTGAAAATAGAGCTACATTGAAACCGGAAGGGCTATTAACGAGAGATCCTCGTATGGTGGAACGTAAGAAGTTCGGTCAGAAAAAAGCTCGTAAGAGATTCCAATTCTCTAAACGTTAATACGTTAGACTTATTAAAGAATTTAAAAACATTGTTGTCGTTGTTCCTTTTCAGAAGGAATTTAGTTTAGCATCCAAATATTGTTGGCAAACGTTATGGTTTCCACTTCAGTATTGCTAAATTTCAACGGAACGTAAACTATTAAAAAAATGGCAAATAACATAGAAATTAAAGATTTACTAGATGCAGGTGTTCACTTTGGGCATTTGACTAGAAAATGGAACCCTAATATGGCACCATATATCTATATGGAGCGTAACGGAATCCACGTAATTAATTTATACAAAACTGCAGCTAAAATTGAAGAAGCTAATGAGGCTTTGAAGAAAATTGCAGCATCAGGTAAAAAAATTCTTTTTGTTGCAACTAAAAAGCAAGCAAAAGATGTTGTTGCAGAAAAAGCAGCATCAGTTAAGATGCCTTACATCACTGAAAGATGGCCAGGAGGTATGTTAACTAACTTTGTTACTATTCGCAAAGCGGTTAAAAAGATGTCTTCAATTGATAAAATGAAAAAAGATGGCACTTTTGAAACCCTTTCAAAGAGAGAAAAACTACAAATCGAACGTTTAAGAGAAAAATTAGAGAAGAACTTAGGTTCTATCGCTGACATGTCTCGCCTTCCAGGAGCGTTGTTTGTTGTGGACACAATGCGTGAGCATATTGCAGTTAAAGAAGCTCAAAAATTAAACATTCCTATTTTTGCTATGGTGGATACCAATTCAGACCCTCGTGAGGTGGACTATGTTATCCCAGCAAATGACGATGCTTCAAAATCTATCGAAAAAATTCTCTCGTACGTGACAGAGGCTATTAACGAAGGTCTTGCAGGAAAAACGTCAGACAATAAAGAGGCAGAAACTGCTGAATAATTATTACACTATTTGAGAGATTGTTTGAATGTCATTCAGAGTGTAGTGTAACGGAGTCATTGAGAATTTGATTTTTTTATTTGTCAAAGATTCTTTTCTCTCGTTCAACGCCATTCTGACCAAATAGGGAAACAATGACAGAGTTTTTCAAGTTTTAATATTTCAGATACTCTCTAAAATCAGATAACGAAGTAATTATGTTTGCGAAATATGCCTTTCAAAACGTAATTACTTCTTCTTTTTTAACGAATTCATTAATATAAAATACAACACAAAATTATGGCAAATATTACAGCCGCAGATGTAAACAAATTGAGACAAGCCACAGGAGCTGGTATGATGGATTGTAAAGGTGCTTTGATTGAAGCAGAAGGAGATTTCGACAAAGCTATTGAAATCCTACGTAAAAAGGGACAAAAAGTTGCTGCAAAAAGAGCTGACCGTGATTCAAGCGAGGGAGCTGTTATTGCAAAAGTAAACGGAGATAACACTAAAGGAGCTATCGTTTCATTGAATTGTGAGACGGATTTCGTAGCTAAAAATGAATCCTTTGTTGCTTTGGCAAAAGATTTGGCTGAGATGGCTCTTTCTGTGAATTCAAAAGAGGAATTGTTGGCAGCTGACTATAAGGGAATAACAGTTGCTGAAAAATTGACTGAACAAACAGGAGTTATTGGTGAGAAAATCGAAGTAGGGGCTTTCGAAAAAATAGAGGCTCCTTTTGTAGGTGCGTATATACACCACGGTAATAAGATTGCTGCTTTGGTAGGTTTGTCAGCTAATGTCGCTGACGCTAATGATGTTTCTAAAAACTTGGCTATGCAAATCGCTGCTATGGGTGCCGAAACATTGTCTTACAAAGATTTTTCTGCTGACTATATTGCGAAAGAAACAGAGGCTCGTATCGCTGTTATTGAAAAAGAGAATGAGGAATTAGTGCGTTTAGGGAAACCTTTGAAAAATGTTCCTAAATATGTATCGTATGCTCAACTTACGGACGAAGTGTTGAAACAAGCGGAAGAAGATGCGAAAGCTGAATTGAAAGCAGAAGGAAAACCAGAGCAAATTTGGGACAAAATCCTTCCTGGAAAATTGCAACGCTTCATTAGTGATAACACTTCATTAGACCAAGAGAAGGCTTTATTAGATCAAGTATATATCTCTGATGAAACTAAGAAAGTGTCTCAGTATGTGGCTTCAAAAGGAGTTGAAATCACTACATTCAAACGCGTTAGTTTGTAATTTATAGGGAAATAATTTATAATAAAGAAGCTGTTCTATGTTTTTTAGACAGCTTCTTTTATTTTTGGCAATGTGGTAAAAAAGTCTTTTAAAAATCATAGTTGCTTATTTTTATATATTTGCAGGAGTTATAATCGAAGTGATTTCATTATAACCCTTATAAGTCTTAAAAAAAACAATACTTTACAAGGTTTTTAAGCACCATTTTTTACCACATTGTCTTTAATTTTCGACTGAGTGAACTATTTGTTTTTATCTCTATAAATCAACCAATAAATCAGCGGAATAATAAACAAACTTACCAATGTTCCCATCATCATTGTACCTATCATTGCCACGGCAAGAGGTTTTTGCAATTCTGAACCCATATCAAACGAAAATAAAAGCGGTGTCATTGCCAAAATTGTGGTTAAAGAAGTCATCATAATGGAACGCAAACGCCTTTGTCCGGCGGTGTGTATGGCTTCCATCAAAGGTACATTGGCTTTGCGAAGTTCGTTAATCATATCGATTTTTAAAATACTGTCGTTGATAATAATTCCGCACGAAACTACAATCCCGATGGCACTCATCAAGTTAAGTGTATGCCCTGTACCCCACAGAAGCAACAGTGCAAAAGCAATATCAACAGGCAATTCGGCAAGGACAATAAGGGGTTGGGTAAAACTCTCAAATTGAGCAGCTAATATAAAATACATCAGCAGTACGGAAATAATAAGCACAACGACTAATTCACCGAGCATTTTTTGGCTCGAAAAGAACCCACCTGCAAATTGTACTTCCCACTGTGAATCGTTTTTAAGTTCGTTTTCAGTGGCTTGTATAAAGTTTTCTGCATTTTCCAAACTTGGATATACAAGCGGAATATACTCCCCGTTTTTACCCGAAACGATTGTTTTTAAATCTTGTCCTTTCGAAATACTGAGCAAAGATTGTAACGGGATTTTTATAAATTGTTCGTTTTCGTCTCGTAAGTTGGTGCGAACCATTGTGTTTTGAAGTACCTGATTGATGGTTTGTAAGTTTCCTGAAAGGGTTATGGGTAAATATTGTTGGTATGAACGCAGGGTAGCTATTTCGTTGTTCTTAAAGGCTGTTTTAAGCTCACGATGTACCTCGCTGTAATCTACTTTGTAACGTAACAGTTTTTCTTTATCTACCGTGATGACAAACTGCTCTTCAAAGGCAATATCTACTGAAGAGACACCCGAACTCTGTTTGATGCGTGTCTGTACTTGCTTAATATCGGCAATGGAAGGAGTTTTTTGTCGATTTTTTGAATACAACTGAGCTATTATGTCTGCTTCATTGGTATCGAAAATCTTTTCAAAAATATTTTTTGGAGGAGCAAAAGTCAACACTGCCTGCGGATAGTTTTCGTGCATCCATTGGCTTAGATTTTCTTTGATTTTTTCTATTTCTTTTGGAGAATTTGCTTTGAAATATACCTCTGATTCCGTGATGGATAGGTTGTTTTCTTTCTCTAACAAATACTGTTTATTACCTATATATCCAGCACTTTCTACTGTCCACTCATCCACAGACTGAAATAGTTTGTCAGTTCGTTTTTTATTTTCGTCAATATGGATATTTTCATTCCATTCTACCTTAGCGATGAGTTCGATGTGGTCTAAATGAGGCATATTGGTCTTCGGAACTATCCTAAACAACAAAACGCATAACGGAATCATCAAAATAATTGTCAAAAACAATGGTTTTTTGTATGAAAATATAAATTTGAAGCCTTTATCATAGCACGAAAACAATATTTTATCGATTTTTTGTTGAGTTTTTTGGAAAATAGTAATTTTGGAAAGCCATTTTTTGTGATAAAAAGTATGATACAAAATCGGAAGCAGAATAATTCCCGTGAAATACGAAACTAACAGCCCCACACTTACGGCAAAGGCTTGGTCTAAAAAGATGGCTCCCGAAATTCCGCTTAAAAAAATCAGAGGTAAAAAAACGGCAATGGTGGTAAAAGTAGAACTCAAAATGGGCGTAATTACCTCATTAGTCCCTTTTACGCAAGCATCAAACAAAGTTTCGCCTTTTTCTCGATGTTGGGTGATGATATCCGTAACGATAATGGCACTGTCAATCATCATTCCCAAAGCTAATATCATTCCTGATAAAGATATGATATTGAGCGATTTGTCAAACAAATAGAAAAAGACAAAGGAAATAATCAAAGCCGAAAACATACTCAGCCCGATGATCATAGGCGATTTGGCATCTCCCAAAAAGAAGATAGCCACCAAAAACACCAAAACAAAGCCTAAAAACAGGTTTTGATTCAGATTACTGATAGTGTAGTCAAGTAATTCTGTTTGATTTCGATTAATTGAAAACTGAACATCGGGATATGATTTTTCAAGATTGTCAAGAGTTTGGTACAGGCTTTCTTTGAGATTTTGCATTGTCTCATCGGACTGTTTGATGATTGCCAATGTTACACTGCGTTTGCCATCTGTAACTGAAAGACCCGTTTCCCCTTTTTTGGATAATTCTACTTGGGCAAAATCTTTGAGTTGCAAAAGTCGGTCACCCTTTCTGAAATAAATGTTTTTAACATCTTCTATGGTGCGAAGCACCGATGAAAATTTGATATTATATTCGTAATAGCCATCACGAACCACCATACTACCAGGCTCTACGTTGTTGGCTTGTAGTGTATTTTCAATATCCGAAAGTTGCAATCCAATGGTTTCCAAAAAATCCATATTGGGGGTGATACGGATATGTTGTTGCATATATCCCGTGATGTCCGCCATTGCCACCTCAGGAAGTTGCTCAACACGGCGTTTTACTATGTTTTGAGAAAATTCCGACAGTTCCAAAAAACGCTGTTCATCGGGTTCGGAATAACTTTTTTCGTCTTTAAGAGAAAGGTTTAGGTAAAAGACAGGAATATCGGTAGCACTCGCTTTCACCACTTGCGGACGCTTGGTATTGCGTGGCAAACGACTCATAGAACCGTCGATTTTTTCATTCACTTCAATAAATGCCAAATCGGTATTCGTGCCATAATCAAATTTCAGACGAATAATGGCGTTTCCGTCACGGGTTTCGCTTGTAATATCACGCAACTTTCCCACTTGTAGCAGTTGCTGACGAATGGGAGTAACGACTGTGTTTTCTAACTCACGTGCCGATACATTTTCGCCCGTAACCTGTACCGTAATTTCGGGAATGGGAATATCAGGCAACAAAGAAACAGGCAACGAACCAAAAGTAATGGCTCCTACGATGATAAGCCCTAAAAAGCTCATCAGTACTGCTATCGGACGCGTAAGTAAGAATTTTATCATGTTACTTTTTCTGACAGATTATTCCTATTTATTTTTTAAAATGGTAAAACGTAAGTATTTTACCCCCTTCTTCTAAATGCTTCATCAAATCACCAGAAAGTGTTGGTTTTTCTTTCAAAACATCGTAAACATCGATATCCATCCAGCCAACAACCCCATTATCAAAAGCAACTGTTGGTAGAATGATGTCTGTTGAATACATTTTTTCAGGCAACCATTGAGTTATTTCACATTTATCTTCGTTCAAATCATATAGTAAAGTAGCTTTACTACCCTCATAAAAAATTTCACTTACCAAATATCTATTATGAATCAGCAATGGTGCACCTATCAGATAAGCAAAATCATTTTCTTTTCTAACTTCCACCAAGGTCTCATAGCTGTTTTTTAAGTCATTAGGTACTTTTTTAGTTCCAAAATCAAAGACATAAGTAGAAGCTATCGCACCAGTTTTATTCAACACAAATACAGAGTCATTGACCGCTCTGTTAAATAAAATATGCTCTTGTGAAGGCTGAAAAACGGTAGGCGTTCCGTTGTCGTCAACGTATTCTTTTTGGAAATTTAGTATATTTTTCTGATCTGCAAAATCAGCGGATGTCTGCACAAGTAAAGGCTCTTTTCCATCCCCTTTCGCCAAAGCAAAAAGAAATTGTTGATTTGGCAATACCTTAAAATTTTTACCTACAAAAGGAGTTTTTTTACTTTCGATAAAATTTCCCTCCAAATCATAAGTCAACATTTTCTTTTGTCTTCTATCGTATAAATATACATGCGAATCATCTACATCAAAATCTTGTAAACGAATATACTCATCCGATGCTTGTCCTTGATTGCCTATTTTTCTTATAAAATTCCCTGATTTTGAGAAACATAGAAGCGAGTTGGATTGATGTAAATCCAAGATATAAATACAATCGTTTTTAATGATTACCTTCGATAATTCAGAAAACAAAAATTGTTCATCTTCTTGAATAGGAAGATACGTTATTTTATCAATAACTTCTTGTTTTTCAGAATCTTGAATTTTTAAAATACGTATTCCATTTGTTTGATCTTGCTCTTTGTCTTTACAAGAAAACAATCCGATTGCAAACAACAACATTGGTAAAATTCTTTTTGTCATGTTTCTGTAATTTATTGGTTTTTATCCTATTTTCAAAAATGAATATTTCTAAAATTAACCATTCCGTTTTCAGATGAATGGACTGTTAATTCTCCATCGTAAATCACTTGGGTAGAAATCACTTCTTCTCCTAATAGATTCTTGATATAGTCTAAATTCTTTATAAAATTCTTATTGAAAAGCTGTGCTGATTTTATTTCATAAGCCTTGATTTCATTGGCTTTTTCTTCTATCAAATCCACTTCTTTTTGGTTTTTATCCCGATAGAAATAATAGTTTGGTAAAACCCCTTTATTAAACTTATTTTTAAAAAACTCTAAAACTACCATATTTTCAAACAATACTCCCCGTAACGGATGCACCGCCAATTGTTGTGGTGTTTCTATTCCCAAAAGAAAACACGCCAACCCTGTATCGTAAAAATATATTTTAGGTGATTTCACCAATCTTTTACCTATATTTTTGAAGAATGGAGGCAAACGGAAAACAATGTACGATGCTTCCAAAATGCTAAACCATTCTTTAAGTGTAGGCGATGAAATCCCTATTTCGTTCGATAAAGCATTTATGTTCAATTCTGTGCCTATGCGTCCAGCACATAACTTCATAAAAGTTTGAAAGTTAGACAAGTTTTTGACTTTCATCAATTGCCTCACATCTCGCTCTATGTAAGTGTTGTAATAATTTCGGCTAACGTCTTGGACAGGGATTTTCTTCGCCCAAACAGCTGGATACCCACCATTGATAATCAATGTGTTAGTGTCTGTTCTATATGGAATATCTCCTAATTCTTGTAGCGAAAGAGGCAACAGCGTAAAAACGGAAACTCTACCTGCCAAAGATTGTGTGATACCTTGCATCAATGAAAAATTGTTGCTCCCCGTGAGAACAAATTTTCGTGAATTATCCTCATCTACAACTACTTGAATATACGAAAGCAATTCAGGAACATTTTGAACCTCATCAATGATTAACCCTTTTGGAAATTGTTTCAAAAATGCTTTCGGATTGAGCATAATTTGTTCTCGTAAAGCAATATCTTCCATATTCACATAGTGATAGGAAGGAAAATTCACCTTACAAAGGGTTGTTTTTCCCGACTGCCTCGGCCCTGTAACTACCAAAACTGAGTAAAAATCACTCAATCTTATGAGCTCACTGGATAATTCTCTTCTAATATGTATATTAATATTCGACATTTTTAAAGCACAACTTTAATTTTGTCCAAAAATAATATATTCCACAAATATATACAAGATTCTCGTATTTAATTTTCAGGCATTTTTAAAGCGTAACTTTAAAAATGCCAATATCTTAACTTATTTTTTCACCACCACAGGCGATTCGTGAGCCAAATTAATATTTCCTGAAACGATAATCGGGTCGCCTTCTTTGAGGGTTTCGCCTGTTATGGTGTACTCGGTGGCATTCTCCAAACCTGTTTGAACGTAGTTCCAAAAGGCTTTTCCGTCTTTCAATGTGAAAAGAACTTTTCGATTGGTACGCAGAACGACTGCCGATTTGGGAACTACCCACTGTTTTTCCAATGCTCGGAAAATACTTACACGAACGCTCATTCCTTCCACCATTTTCGGATGATATGCCACAGAGGCTTTCAGTTGTACCATTCCGTTTTGGTCAATCCACGGATTGATTTCGGTGATTTTTCCTTTGATTTTTACATCAGGGATTGAAAAAGGTATCACTTCCACCTCGCCGCCTTTTTGTACAAACCCTAATTCACTTTCCATAATAGGAAAGCTGACTTCCATACTGTGTAGATTCACGATATTACAGAAGTCTTTTGACATATCAGGATATGTGTTGGGCTTACTATTCAGGTTGGCGATTGTTCCGCTGATGGGTGCGTACAAAGTAACACCTTGAAGTTCGTTTTTAGCCATTTTGTAGTGGCTTAATGCTTTGTTGTAACCGCTTTTTACTTTGAGAAGTTCCATTGTTTGCAGAGGGACATTTGCGGAATCTTTCAGCTTAAACCCTTGACCGATAAGCATATCTTGTAACTCCAAACGGGCACGACTCACATCGTCTTGGGCTTGTTGTAATTTGTTTTCAAAAGAAAATCCATCCAAAGCAGCGATTATCTGACCTTGGGTTACGTTATCACCATTCTTAACCAAAATACGAGCAATCTTTTCGTTAGCTTTGAATTTGAGACCTACCATTTGCGAGGCGTGTATTTTACCGTTGCTAACAAGTTCGTGCGTAAATGGCTTAGATTGTAATGGCATAACGGTTACTTCTGTAGGCGATTCGGGAAGCAACTGCTGTACGTTTTCTTCTTTTGCGTTCGTAGTATCTGTTTTACAAGATAATAAAAAAATTAAACCGATGGTAGATAGTATTATTTTCTTCATTTTTTTTGGATTTCTGAAAATAGATTGATATAACGATAAAAACATGTGTTCGTGACTTTTCATAATGTTAAAACTTTTTCATTCTAAAAAAAATCAATACAGGATTATCGTCACTTTTAACTTTTCTCAATTTATCAATTTCGGGTAGGTACAGACTGTCTGTTGCATTTAGAAAATGTTCGTTATTTTTTATAAAATCATCTTCCCCAAACCAAGTTAAAGTCATAAATGTATCCTCATCTTCATTTACAGCTCTTACTATTTTGCCTGTAAAAATGTAGTACAGCAAAGGCATATTTTTCCAATCTTTACCCAACATAAAGACTTGATTTTTTGTTTCTTTATCAATATATAGAAAATGCCTGGTCATATTTAGACCATATTCAACAAAAAGAGTACGACTATTTTCGTAATAGTTAACACCAAAAACCTTTCCTGAGTCAACCAAATCCTCTGTGAAAAATATATCGTCAGTAGGCTCTATATTTTTATCTCCAAAATCAAAATTATATTTAGGTTTCAATTTTGTTCCAATGATTTCGTACGTATAATGATAAATTGAAGGGGTTATGTAAGTTCTATCATCATACGTGTTAAAGTAGTGATGTTTTGAATAATTAGATTTTTCAGGAGCTCTGTTGTAAAATTTTTCTTGGTGTGGAAAATATAGTTCTTCAAGTTTTGAAAAATCATTATTTACCAACAGCAAGTCACTCTTCTCAGATGTCAAAATATTAATATCATCATATACCGCATAGATGGAATCATTAACGCTATAAATGTTCAACCCATGAAATTTTGTCCTAACTGCATTGATAAACCGTCCATCTGCTGTATATTTAATCACTTTGTGCTTGCGTTCATCGTATGTACAAATGTTGTTTGTTCTTTTTTCTATTGCAAAATCAGTAATCTCTGTATATTCTTCTGGACCTTGACCAACGGCATGAATCTTGTTTATAAACTTCCCTGTATCTGCTTCAAATATTAATATCTTATCTCTATCACAATGTAGATAAACCTTATTGTTGGCTACAATTACTTTCTCAATTTTATTTACCAAAGCATCTCTCCTTGTTTCTAAGGGAACAACTCTACAACTTTCAATGTAATCATTCAAATCAGTCGTTTGATTACTTTTTTTATTCACAGCATCTATTACAAACGTTTCTGCCCCTTCGTTATTCCAGACTACAACTGTTCCTTTTTTACTCTGTTGGCAAGAGAAAAAAACTAAACAAAAAAGTATAAAAATATTCTTTTTCATAATATAAAATCAAAACTGCCGTAAAAAAAGTTTTACGACAGTAATTATATGACTATTCGTTAAATACGCAATTTTTGTGAGTTTGATTATCCATAGAATCTAATTAATTTCTTTCAAAAAGAAACTATTCATTGGAGCAAATGTAAAAATTTTTCGAAACAAATCAAAACTTTATTTTGTTAAGTGGTAGCCACTTCAATAAAATAAAGAATATTTTTGTTTTTTTCCACAAAAAAACTAATTTTGTCGTTTGTTATTAAAAAAACTTTTGTGATACGATGAAAAAAATATTAACTTTCTTATTATCAGTTAGTTTTATTTTGGTAAATGCTCAAATTTTTGATCCTGTCAAATGGGATACCAAAGTAGAAAAAATTAATGACCAAGAATATGACTTGGTAACTACTGCTACAATCGACCAAGGATGGAAACTTTATTCACAAACAATTCCACCAAATGGTCCTGTTCCTACAACTTTTGAATACATCAACGATGGTACTTTTGAATTGGTTGGTAAAACAGTTGAAACGGGTTCGGTAGTGAAGCACGATGCTGTTTTTGATATGGAAATCGGCTTTTTCTATAAAAATGCAACTTTCAAACAGCGTATAAAAATCTTAAAACCTTTATCTTCCATTAAAGCTGGTGTGGAGTTTATGGTATGTGATGATGCTAACTGTTTGCCTCCTGATACGGTTGATTTGATGTTTATCTTTAGTGAAAACACAGGTTCAACCGAGGCTAACCAAACGCAATCTGTGGACAATTCCAACGCAGGCATTTTTTCTTTAGAAGGAGATGATAAAACTCCAAACGACAAAACAGTTAAGGAGGAAACACAAAAAGTGGAAGAAAATGACAATAAAAATGTTGCAAACAAGGGACTTTGGAGTATTTTCTTTATTTCGTTCCTTTCTGGGTTCGCTGCTTTGCTCACTCCGTGTGTATTTCCGATGATTCCAATGACTGTAAGTTATTTTACAAAGCAAAGTAAATCGAAAATCAAAGGTATCAGAAATGCTATTTTCTACGGACTATCAATTATCGTAATTTACGTTGTGTTGGGGTCAGTAGTAACTGCAATTTTCGGTGCAGATGCTTTGAACGCTTTGGCGAGTAATTTCTGGTTTAATATTATATTTTTCTTGATATTGATCTTCTTTGCAGCTTCTTTTTTAGGAGCGTTTGAATTAACCTTACCCAGTTCGTGGAGTACAAAAGTGGATGCGCAAGCCGACCGTAGTGGTTTGGTGGGTATCTTCTTTATGGCTTTGGCATTGGCTATTGTTTCATTCTCTTGTACAGGGCCTATCGTAGGTACATTATTGGTAGAAGCAGCTTCCAAGGGTGGTATAGCTCCTATTATTGGTATGCTTGGTTTCTCATTAGCCATTGCATTGCCATTTGCTATTTTCGCAGCTTTCCCAGGATGGTTGAATTCATTGCCAAAATCAGGCGGATGGTTGAATACTGTAAAAGTCGTTTTAGGATTTTTAGAATTGGCTTTAGCTTTCAAATTTTTGTCGAACGCAGATTTAGCTTATCAATATCATTGGCTTGAGAGAGAGGTGTTTATAGCGATTTGGATAGCTGTTTTTGGAACATTAGCCTTGTATTTATTCGGAAAAATCAGATTACCTCACGATTCTCCCGTAGACAAAATTTCGGTAGGACGTTTGAGTTTGGGTCTATTATCCTTAACTTTCACGATTTATATGATACCTGGACTTTGGGGAGCTCCACTGAACTTAATTAGTGCATTTCCTCCACCACAACACTATAGTGAGTCGCCCTATGGAGTAGGATATACTAAAACAGGAGGCATCGTATCAAGTCAAGAGGACAGGCTACCCGAAGGAGCTCATCTGTTGGAACCTCACAATATTTTAGCTTTTGACGATTATGAAACAGGAATAGCATATGCAAAAAAAGTGAATAAACCTATTTTGTTAGACTTCACAGGTTGGACATGCGTAAATTGTCGTAAAATGGAACAAAACGTATGGGCTAAACCGCATATACTTGACATATTGAAAAACGATGTGGTGTTAATCTCCCTTTACGTGGATGATAAACGACCACTTCCTGAAAATCAAATAGTTGAATCAAAGTTAAAACCAGGTAAGCAAATTAAATACATAGGTCAAAAATGGAGTGAGTTTCAAACAGTTCGTTATAAAGCTAATTCACAACCTTTTTACGTGCTGATGAACCACGATGAAAGTAACCTTATTGATCCGATTGGCTACACGCCTGATGTTGATGAGTTTCATCAATGGTTAACGAAAGGAGTGGGGGCTTTCAAATAGCCACTCGGAACAATGAAATTTGTATATAGATAAAGGGTTGTCCGAGAAGTTGAGTTTGGCATCATGACTTTGCCTGTTAGTTTTCCTTCGTATTTAAAATTCTGAGAAATCGTGTGTAGGAGTTCCTTTTTCGTGCGATGGAATCCCAAAATCATGTAAGAACCACTTTTCAGACAACCTCTTTTAGTATATGAGAATAAAAACATACATATTGCCCATTATCATAAGTGTCATTTTGGGAATAGGCATTTTTCTTGGGCGCGTTCTGTCCGATTTTTATATCCAAGAACCTCTTCCCACACCAACTCCTGTGGTAGATATTGACTCTATTGTTGAAAGTCCAAGTAAAAAAAAACTTGGGACACTGATTGATTACATAGAAAATGATTATGTAGATAAAATAAATCCTGACAGTATTGTTGAGTTGACTGTTAATGGGATTTTATCAAAATTGGATCCACATTCAAGTTATATCTCAAAGAGAAATATTCAAGAAATTTCAGAAAACATCAGTGGTAAATTTGTAGGTGTAGGCATTAGTTTTTATATGTATAAAGACACTATTGCGGTAATGAAACCTATCGAGGAGAGTGACGCTTTCAGTAAAAACATTCAATTAGGCGATCGTATCTTAAAAGCTGACAATGACACTCTTTTTGGTAAAAAATTAACTTCAGAGATGGTTCGCAATACGTTCAAGGGAGAAAAGGATTCAGAAGTACTTTTAACCATCTATCGTAAATCCAATGATAGTATTTTTACGCTCCCAATAGTTCGAAAACATATTCCTATTAAAAGTGTAGATTGCTTTTATAAAGTGAACGATACCTTGGGGTATATTCGTATGAATCGCTTTGCTGAAACTACTCATCAAGAGTTTAGGTCTGCTTTACAAACACTTATAGATAAAGGAATTAACAGCTTAATTTTAGATTTAAGAAATAATACCGGAGGACTACTGAATGTAGGAATCGATATTAGTGATGAATTTTTAAAAGAAGATAAGATGATTGTTTTCACTAAAAACAATCGTCAGGAAATTGATGAAACCTATGCAACTGATGGAGGTATGTTTGAAGAACAGCCTGTTTTTGTATTGGTAAATGAGCAAACAGCCTCGGCAAGTGAGATTGTTTCAGGAGCTTTGCAGGATAACGATCGCGGTGTAATTATCGGACGACGCACTTTTGGTAAAGGGTTAGTACAGAGTGAAATGCCTCTACCTGACGGGTCTGCCATACGATTGACCACAGCTCGTTACTACACTCCAACAGGAAGGTCTATTCAAAAGCCTTACAGCAGAAAACAAATTCGTAATTTCCAACTAAATAGCTCTAAAATGCCTGATTCACTGAAGTTTACTACGCCTAAAGGTAAGGTAGTTTACGGAGGAGGAGGGATATATCCAGATGTGTATCTGCATTCTGACATCAAGCCTGAAACCTATTTGGTCAATGAATTACTTAATTCAGGATTGACAAATTTCTTTTTATTTGAGTATTTGGATACTTATCCGAAAGTTAACGTAAAACCCGAGAAGAGCAGCTTTATTAAGGATTACAAAATCTCCAAAGAAATGCTGAATGCATTCTCTAAATTTCTGTCTAAACGAAAAATATTTATTGACTTCAAAAAAAATAGAGATGATATATCCAAATATCTGAAAGCAAGTTTAGCTGAAATTTGGTATGATGATAATACAGCGGGAATGCTCCGTAATCAAGGTGATTTGTATATTGAAAAGAGCATGTATTATTACAAGGGTGAACCTGCCAAACGAAAAAAAATAACAAAAAAGAAAGTTGTTAAAAAAACTACTTCAAAAGAGGACTCAAAAAGGAAAAATTAAAAGCCAAAAAGGCGTGTTGATTTTTTGTTGTAAAACAACCGAAATCAATAAAGAAATTTTAACCCTTATTAAGTCCGAACAAAACGATTTATTGTATATTACTTCTGTTTTATACTAATGGCATTAAGAGAAATAAATGAGAAGGTAAAAGAAGAGCTAATTATATGAAGACCAAAAGGAGTTGGAAATAGACTTACACTTGCTCGTTTAGAAAAAGATTTATTATGGTAAATTGATAAAGATGAGAATTCGGAAAATGTAGTAACTGATGAAGTTGATGTAATAACCAGACTTTATTAGGAACAATTTAGGCAATAGCTATTGCAGAGCTAACCCACTCAGAAAAATCTGTCTCGGACATTATAGAAGAATTGTTGTTGTTGTTGGATATTATGACTCTTTTAAAATCATACGAAGATGCGAAGAACGTATAGATTCCTCAAGAAAAAATAACTTTGAAATATAAAAAATACGATGACTGCCTACATTTTTGTAGAGCCCAAAGATGTTTGGATTACTAATAATGCAAAAATATGATAGGATTAAAATTAACAACAGATAATAAAACTTTCTTTGCCTCTCTCAAAGAAGGTTCTATTGGATTAATTATCAGTAGAATGATACGAGATACACGAAATTGTGTCAGCGTAAATTTTGGTGGATATGATATGCAAACGGAAACTTATCCACTTTGGCTTCTTCAAAAATTATTTTTAGGGGCTAAATTTACTGTAAAGGTAGAAGAAATCACTGTAAATTCTCCAATAATACAACGAGCTCCAGAAATTGAAAGTCATTTTTTTGAGCATCCTAAGAACATTGGTGTTGAACTAACTTTAAAAGAAGAGAAACTATCGGCAGTAGTTGAAAAAGGAAGTATTCATTTAATTGTAACTGTGTTGAATAAAGAAGAAAAAACAGAAATTGATTTAGATTTTTTAGCAACTAATCACTCCAATAATGGAGATATAACAAAATATTGGTGTAAAAAAAACTTACAATTAGGAGATGAGTTTATGATTGAAATTAAAGAAATTGAAAAAATGACATTGCCTGTTCAGTCATAATTTCAAACACCCTTAATTGGGGCTAATTTTTTTATTATGGAACATGTTCTATCTTTTTTCTGTTCAGAAAAAGGCGAAAAATTAGAAATTGCCTCTAAAAAAACTTTATCAATAAAAAAACCTAAGTAAAAACTTAGGTTCTCTTAACGCACTAACACTACTAAGATTATAGGCTTTATCGCAATCGATCTGCTGATTTTACCAGATCTTCGTCCCGTCGGATAGCTTTATTAGCTAAAAACAAAAAAACGATAGAAAGGACGGGTAAGAAAATCCCAACACCCTTCTCAGAAATTCCACTTTCTCCGGATGAACTTAGCACTCGATATACAAATATTCCTAGTAAAGTAAGATTTATAAGGATATTCAGTCTATTCAAAACAAACTGAAGTTGCCTTGTTTTATATTTAAATATGGCATATACAGCTAAAACAGCTGATATTCCAAAAAAGATACCACTCAAAACATCGTCTAAGTATGCATAAACAGACTGCTGATTTTGCACATATAACGAAAATATAAACGGCAGAATGCCTCCAATTATGAAGACAAATAGCATATAAATTGTTTGTACTCTTTGAATCATCTCAAAAATTTGAACGTGCAAATGTAAATCTTTTTATTCGTTTTACAAAGGTTTTTAGTGTGTTTTTTCATTATTTGCTCCTGTCTAGAGACCCTTTTTCGAACATAACTCTTTTTTTGTGTGACATATCGAAGATAGCTTTTCAAGGCTATATGCTGATAGTCAGACTACTTTTCTAATTTTATTGATTTACCATTTGAATTGTACCAAAAATTCATGAGAGCTTCGTGCATAGATGTTCAGCTGTGGCTGTGAATTGTTTTCGTAGCCATATCCCACAACTACATAATACTTTGGTATGTGGAACATAATATAGGCATTAAACGCTTTATCCGTTCTGTAGGTCAATCCTAATTCACTGTTTTTCAGGTAAACTCCTGCTAAAGTCAGATCAAATGACGGACTGACATCTTTCACAAAACGAGTCTGCAACATTGGCTTTAGAGTAAATTCTGGAGAGAGTTTCCAAAAATATCCTGCCAAACCATAGATATGAAAACGTTGGGCTACTGAAGTCATTACGTCTTCTTTTACTTTAACTTCTTCCGATGCCAATAGATTGGGAACAGATAATCCAACATAAAAATCACGATGCTCATAGTAAACTCCTGTCCCTATATTTATTTGGAATTTCCCTGATATAGTCTGTAAATAAGGATCGTAGTAGGTGTTATGAGGAGAGGTATAAGTTCTGATCCGACTTCCGTCTATATTAAAAAAATCACCTCCAAATTTTAATCCTCCGTACAATTTGCTGTATTCACTTATGGGTATGGCATATGCAAAATCGGCATATAATCCTGCTTGTTTTTGGATAAAAACTTTATTATTTTGAATTGAAAAACCGACACTTACACGCTCATTGATTCGGTGTGTAGTCAAAAGAGTCTGACTTTGAGGCGCTTCAGTATCTCCTTGCCACTGATTGCGTATGTCCACTGAAATGGTATGTCCTTTCTCTTGGCCTGTAGCCGCAGGATTTACCAAGTTTTTATGTTGATTATAAAATATGTGTGTAGGATTTTGTGCATATATGTTTATCACCGATATAAATCCAATTAGTATTATGTAATATATTTGTTTTTTCATCGTATTTAGTAATTTATAAATATCCAACCTTTGCGGGTATACATTTCTGTATTATCTAATGTAAAAATGTAAAAATAAGACCCCTGAGGTACTTTCTTTCCATTGCTTCCCATGCCACTCCATTGATTTTTATAACCTTTAGTTTCATAAACCAATTGTCCTAATTGATTGTAGATGCGTAGGGTACTATTCGGATATTCCTCTGCCCTGAGAATCGAAAAATAGTCGTGTATACCATCATTATTAGGCGAAAAAGCATTGGAAATCAAAACATAATCCAAAAACGTGTCAATATCATTAGCTATGCCATCACCATCTATGTCATTGTCGCACAGATCCCCTATGCCATCGTTATCCAGATCTGCTTGATTCGGATTGTAGATTTCTGGACAATTATCACTGTCGTTCGGCACACCATCTCCATCCAAATCATCATCACAAACATCACCAATACCGTCTCTATCCAAATCCAATTGATTGGAGTTGGATTGTCGTGGACAGTTATCATTATCGTTATGAACCCCATCTCCATCCCAATCATCATCACAAGCATCTCCTATTCCATCTCTGTCCAAGTCTTCTTGATTCGGATTTGCCAATTCAGGGCAATTATCTGCATTTGACATAATGCCATCTCCATCAACATCATCGTTTTCCTTGATGGTAATCGTACTTTTATTAACAGCCAAAAATATATTCCCTTCGGCTTTAATCATAAATTTCCCTTGATTTGTTATCGGAATATTCGGAATTGTAATTTTTGCAGTTCCATTATTAGGAATACCTGTAGCTAAAGTATGAGAAAAAGTAGCTCCTCCATCTTCGGAAAACAGAACTGATATTGTTTTTACGTTGATGTTATCACTATCAGTATTGGCCACGTCCCAACGGATAGTTTCGGTTTGCCCTACGTACCAATTTGATGGAGTAGTATGAGAAAGTACCGAAAAAGGCCCAGCTTTGTCATTCACCACTACTTGTATCGTTTTGTAAGTTGTATTCCCAACAGTGGTTGCCGAAGTATTCCTATCGGAAACCACAAATGACCAGTTCAAGGTACGTCCCACATTAGTAACAGTTTCCCAAGCACTATTTTGGGCAGGGTGCGTTTGAGTTAGCTCTCCCGAAACGATGCGACTCAATCGCGGAATATAGCGTTTTGAATTTATTGAAGGAGGTAGCGAACGTGCTATTGCACCGGTCTTTGCATTAGGCGAAAAACTATACGAATTTGTTCGACTATCGGCTTGTTCCCATCTGTAAAGCAAAGTATCTTCATCGGCATCAGAAGCTGTTCCTTCTAACAAATAAGCTGTTCCTTTGGGGATTGTATAACTCAAAATATCGTGAATTTCAGGAACAGTATTTCCAGAATCTGTAATAATAGCACATCGTTTTTCTTTGACGTTTTGCATGATGTCATAAATACTCCGATGATGAAAATAGGCATCTGACCGTTGTTGTAAATTTTGGCTCATCAACACCCCTGCATATCCCATAATTGTTGAACCACTCCCTGGCTCAACTTGTGAATCTGTACCTTCATTATCATACGAAAAGGTATGGTATGCTCCCATTTGATGTCCCAATTCATGACAAAAAAGATCTATTTCGAAATAATCTGGAGAAACTTTAGAAAAATTAATCGCCGAAAAGCCTGCTCCTTTTTTACCACTTTCACACACACAACCTATACAACCTGCATTTCCACCTACATTCTCATGATGAAACAGATGTCCTACGTCATAATTCACAGAACCCACCTGATTATCAAATAATTCTTGTAGAATCTTAGCTTCTTTTAGATTGCCCTGTTCATTCAACCATTGGTCATAATTGATATTTTTTAAAGGATCCGCAGCTTCTGTATCAAACAGAATATTTTGGTCGGAAACCAATTGAAACTGAATTGACATTTGCGAACCATAAACTTGATTAACCCGATTGATGGTGTTTACAACCTGAATCAAAGCATTGGATTTTCCTCCAAAATATTGTGTGTACTCATGTGTCGCTGCTATGGCAATCCGAAAGGTACGTACCTTATTTTCAGTGCTATACGTAGCTCTTTTTGTAAGTTTTTTTTCTGAGGCAAATGCTTGAGTAGTACATTTTATGGGATTTTTCTCGGTCATGTCACGGTGATATACTTCATAAAGAAAACCTTCATCGTCAGTAGATTCGATGAAAGAGTAGTGAAAATTTTCTTCCATGATTGCATTTAACCCACGAGGCGACCAAGTAATTCGGATGCTCCTCAAAGGATTAGTTACTGAAACCCCCGCAAAAGTTTTTATATGAGGATATTTTTCCTGTAAAACGGACGAAAGTACCTGTGTTTCCTGCAAACGAAAAGATTCAATATCTCCCTCTCCATTGGGTATATAAACCTCCGCTATTGATTTACTGGTTTGTCTTACATTTTTTAAAATAGCTTTTGCAAAAGCCTCTTTATCAAGCCTATAATAAAATTTCCCTTCTTTTTGTTCCTGTTTTCCTGTGGTATTATTGGGTTGCCAATAGCTTTGTGCATTAAGACTACCAAAGAACAAAATAAAGAACATATAGATTATATTTCTCACCACAATTTTCATGAACGATAGTATTCAAATGCTTTGTAAATCAATTCATTACTTACCTTACAATCCAATTTTGGTTGTGAAATTTGTTCTAACAGCACGAAATTAATATTGCCATATGAATTCTTTTTGTCAAATTTTAACAAATCTATTATTTGATCTATTTCTTCTTTTTTAAACGTATGTTTTTCAAAATATTGATTGAATACATTTTTGATTTCTAGAGCCTTTTCCTTTGGAAAATACAACAACTCGGAGGATAGATATGTGGCTAAAATCATACCAATAGCAATTGCTTCTCCATGCAAAAGTGCTTGTCGAGACGAATTTTGCAAACAATACGATTCGATAGCATGTCCTAATGTATGTCCAAAATTGAGAGTTTTTCGCAAACCTTTTTCAGTTGGATCTTGCTTGACAATATTATTTTTAATTTCGACTGATTCGTAGATGAGTTGCTCCAAATCCTCTATCGTTAATTCATCCAGTTTAAGCATTTTTTTCCAATACGTTTCGGACTGAATAAGGCCATGTTTAAACATTTCAGCCATGCCACTACGCAACTGATCAGCGGGAAGCGTTGCCAAAAATCGGGTATCAATCATCACTCCCTTCGGATTGTTAATCACTCCTATTTGATTTTTTAAAGCTCCTAAATCCACTCCTGTTTTTCCGCCTACGGAAGCATCTACCATCGCTAATAAACTCGTTGGAACATTCACAAAATCAATTCCCCTCATATAGGTCGATGCTACAAAACCGCCTAAATCCGTAACAACACCTCCGCCTAAATTGATGAGTAAACTTTTGCGATCAGCTTCCAATTCCGACAGTGCAAACCACACTTGAGAACAAGTATCTATATTTTTAAACTCCTCACCCGCCTCAATCTCAATGATTTCAATCGGTGTTTCTGTTGCCATATCCGCTAAAAACAACGGCAAACAATAAGTGTTGGTATTACTATCTACTAAAATAAAAATTTTAGAATATTTTTTCTCTTGCAAAAGTTTATTCAGAAAATAAAAACTACTTTCGCTAAAATAAACAGAATAACCTTGTGATTGTATATTCATTTCTCGTTTTTGATACATTAACTTTGTATGAAGAGGACAAATATACTCTTAAAATTTAAGTAAAACAAACTTTACTATAAATAAAAAAAACACGACTAAAAATGAGTAAAAGACAAAAAAAAAATCATACCTTTGCCCTCGGTGGAAAAAATGATCTAAAATCATTAAACCTTTCATCTATTTATTAAAAATCAACTATTTAAAATACTTTAAAGAAAAAATGGCTACACGTTTTAGCGACACTCAAACTGCATTCGCACTGAAAGATAATTTTGAATTAGGAAGAGCTTATTGGCTTTTTCGTTTTATTGGGAATAATAGCCTTATTGGTATCGGTACAACTATGACTAATTTGTCTTTAAAATTACGTCTTCCAGTGGAGTGGCTCATCCGAAAAACAGTCTTTAACCAATTCTGTGGAGGTGTTTCTGAAGAAAATTGCAAACCAGTTATTCAAAAAATGTATGAAAAGGGAGTTAGTTCCATCTTAGACTATTCTGTTGAAGGTAAAGAAGACGAGGCTTCGTTCGAAGCTACATTTAAGAAAACAATGGAAATCATTGATTTTGTACACGAAAACAGAAAACAAGGAACTCCATTCGCTGTATTCAAACCAACAGGATTTGGAAAAATTGATATATATCAAAAAATATCCGAAAAACAACAACTTACAGATGAAGAGCAACAAGCATGGGAGCGTATCGTAGAGCGTTTTGACCAAGCCTGTGGAAAAGCAGCCAGCTACAAACTACCAATAATGATTGATGCTGAAGAAAGTTGGATGCAAGATGCTGCCGATCAGCTCATTGAACAAATGATGCAAAAATACAATAAGGAGGAGGCTGTCGTTTACAACACTCTGCAAATGTACAGACATGACCGATTGGATTACCTGAAAGGGCTACACCAACGTGCAATTGAAAACGGTTTTTACATCGGAGTGAAAGTGGTTCGTGGTGCTTATATGGAAAAGGAAAATGCAAGAGCTCAAGAAAAAGGATATATTTCACCCATCTGTATTTCAAAACAAGCAACAGACGACAATTACAACTCTGCAATTGTCTACATTTTAGAGCATATTGACCGAATTTCTCTGTTTGCAGGAACTCATAATGAGAAAAGTACGGGATTAGTAATGGATTTGGTAGAGGAAAAAGGCTTAAAACATAATGACAAACGCATTTGGTTGGCTCAACTTTACGGAATGAGCGACCATATCAGTTTCAATGCAGCTAAAATGGGATATAACGTAGCAAAATACCTACCATTTGGCCCTGTACGTGAGGTAATGCCTTATCTGATTCGTCGTGCTCAAGAAAATACTTCAGTCGCAGGACAAACAGGACGCGAATTGACGCTCCTTAAGCGTGAATACGACCGAAGAAAAAAACAAAAGAAATAGAAATTGTGCAGAAAGTCATCAACATACTTAACAAAAGAGCCAAATTTGAATACGAGATATTGGATAAATATCTAGCAGGAATAGTGCTTGTAGGTACCGAAATTAAATCTATTCGTTTGGGCAAGGCGTCCATTGCTGAAAGTTTTTGTGAATTTAACGACAAAAATGAACTTTTTGTCATCAACATGAATATTGAAGAATATGCCTACGGAACACATTACAACCACAAACCAAAGAGTGAACGCAAATTACTTCTTCAAAAACGTGAATTAAAAAAACTAAACAAAGAAGTTCGAAATACAGGTCTTACCATTGTTCCTTTGCGTATGTTTATCAATGACAAAGGATTAGCAAAGGTGGAGATTGCTTTGGTTCGCGGTAAAAAGCTATATGATAAACGCGAAACAATTAAAGAGCGTGACAATAAGCGTAATCTGGATAGAATCAAAAAAATACGGTAAGACACATTTCCTTTTGGTCGTATTGTAAAAAGTATGATGATATAAAAAATGATAATCAGGGAAATGTAGTTATTTTGTTGAATGCAAATAAGAATTATACTGTATCGCCCTGATTGTCAAAGCACGAAGATAGTGAAAAACGGGAAAAATCTTATGGAAAGCAAAAATATTTTGCAAAGATTGTCATCACCAATTCATCGGCGACCATAATTTGACCTGTAAAGCTTGTTTATCAATGATTTACCAAAATGTTTTGATTTCAAAGAAACTTGAAAATCATTTTAAAGCCTTTGAAATTGCCTTTTTTACATCAATTTCGGACATATTTAATCATCATTTTTGGAAAACATGACCCAAAATTAATTTCTATTGAGTTACCACACGCTATGAAAACAAGTGCAAAATACTGAAATATAGTCTTTTATTTAAAATATTTGAAGCTACCATTAGGTAACGATTAGAAATCTATCTTTGTTTTTACCCGTCAAATTACCCTATGCCTTACTTTCCAACATTTCTCTGATAAAAAATAAAGCCCCTTATAATGTGTATATTACAGCTTTTTGCTTAATTTTGCCGTTTAGTTTTATTTTCAAAACAAAAATAAGAGGGCAGAGCGTTCAAGAAATCGTACCGAAGCTTAAAATGAAAAGAGAACGGAAAAAATATCGAAAATTTAAGTATTGTTCTTTCCATGAAAATCCGTACCTTTGCATAACTTTTTCAGCAGTATGTTCATCACCTTCAAGGATTGGGACATATTCATGATGAATGGTTAGATTTATACCCAAAAGACAAAAAATAATTCCAAACAACAAAATAACAATTTATGAACAAATCGGTTTATATCATCACTTCTGATGCCTACAGTGGTAAATCGTTGGTAACCTTAGGAGTGATGCAGATGATTATGCGAAATACGGCCAAAGTGGGATACTTTAAACCTATTTTGGAGAGCAAAACTCAAAAAGATAATCATATTACAACTGTACTTTCTCATTTTCAGTTAGATATGGACTATGAAGATGCTTATGTCTATACACGTAGCGAGGTGACAAATCTCCAAAATAAAGGAAAAATCGGAGAGGTGTACGATACGATCATCAAGCGTTACAAAGCATTGGAAAATAAGTTTGATTTTGTGTTAGTTGAGGGGACAGATTTATTAGAAGACAGTAATGTTTTCGATATTAAGTTTAATGCTTCGTTGGCTCAAAACTTAAATATTCCTGCATTGGTAGTTTTAAAAGACAGCTTTTTGTCAGAGGATGAACTTGTAAATCAAATTCAAATTGAGGTAAACACCCTTTTGGAACAAGAGGTACAAATTTTGGGAGTGTTTGTTAACAAAGTTAAGAATTATAATGACAGCGTGAAACAAAGACTCGAAAAGGAATTTAAAGACATTCATTTTACGTTTATTCCACGAGAGGAAGATTTGAGTCGTCCTACGTTGAAAGAAATTGCTGATGAGTTGGGAGCTAAATTCCTTTACAAAGGGGACGATGTCAACATGATTACTAAAAAAACAATCATCGGAGCAATGCAATTGCATAATTTCTTGAATCACGTTTCAGAAAGTTGTTTGGCGGTAATCCCAGCCGATAGATCGGATTTGATTGTTGGTAGTTTAACAGCTCACATATCGTCCAACTACCCTCGCATTGCTGGTTTGGTACTTTCTGGAGGCATTGTTCCTGAGCGTTCAATAATCAAAATTTTGGATGGAACACAAAAGATTATTCCAATAATGCTTTCAAAATCAGGTACTTTTGAAACGGCTACTCGTATTGGAAATATCAAATCTAAGATATATCCTGAAAGTGCAGAGAAAATAAAATTATCAATTCAATTATTTGAAAAATATGCTGATGTGAGTAGTTTGAATGCTCGTATTTCATCATTCAAATCGGATGCTATTACACCACGTATGTTCCAATACAATATGGTTCAGAAAGCACGTAAAGCACAGAGACATATTGTTTTACCTGAAGGAACAGACGATAGAATTCTAACAGCAGCTTCTCAATTAGCAGTTGATGAATTGGTGTATCTGACTGTTTTGGGTGATGCTGAAAAAATCATGTCACGTGTTAATGAATTAGGTTTAAAATGGGATGAACGGCGTATTTTTATCGTAAACCCCGTTGAAAGCCCTAAGTACGAGGAATATGTGCAGAAACTTTACGACATTCGAAAGTCAAAAGGGTTGGAGCTTTCACAGGCCAGAGATTTGATGCTGGACGTATCCTACTTCGGAACGATGATGGTTTTTGTGGGAGATGCTGACGGAATGGTTTCAGGAGCGGTGAACACTACGGCACACACTATTCGTCCGTCATTGCAGTTCGTGAAAACCAAACCTAATGTCAATACAGTTTCATCTGTGTTTTTTATGTTGTTGAATGACAGAGTTTTAGTTTATGGAGATTGTGCAATTGTTCCTAATCCAACCGCAGAGCAATTGGCAGAGATAGCAATTTCCTCAGCAGAATCGGCTAAGGCCTTTGGTATTGAACCGAGAGTAGCGTTGTTGTCCTATTCTTCAGGAAGTTCAGGTACAGGTGCCGATGTGGATAAGGTTCGTACTGCTACAGAAATCGTCAAATCCCAATGTCCAGACCTTTTGGTCGAAGGCCCTATTCAGTACGATGCAGCTGTTGATCCAAAGGTTGGAAAAAGTAAAATGCCAAATTCAAAGGTAGCAGGTCAGGCAAATGTATTGATTTTTCCAGATTTGAATACAGGAAACAATACTTACAAAGCGGTGCAACGCGAAACAGGAGCTTTAGCTATTGGCCCGATGTTGCAAGGATTGAAAAAGCCCGTAAATGATTTAAGTCGTGGAGCTACGATTCCAGATATTTACAACACAGTGCTAATTACAGCTATTCAATCCGTTATGGAAGAATAATTTTATCAATATACAAAAATGGAAATATTAATAATTAACTCAGGAAGTTCATCGTTAAAATATCAACTGATAAATTCAGAAACAGGTGATTCAATTGCCAAAGGACTTGTTGACCGTATTGGGATCGAAGGCAGTTTAATAAAATATGTAGCATTTAAAGACGGGAAAGAATACGAAACTAAGAAACAAGTGCCAATTCGCAACCATGAGGAGGCAATGAAACAGGTAACAGATGTGCTTTCAGATGCCGAAATTGGTGTTATTTCTGATGCGGATGCTATTCAAGTGATTGGGCATCGTGTGGTACATGGAGGTGAAAAATTTGTACAGCCAACCATTGTAACCGAAGAAGTGAAGCAGCAAATAGAGAAATTAATTCCCCTTTCACCTCTTCATAACCCAGCATGTTTGGAAGGTATTCGCAGTGCTGAGAAAATGTTTAAAAAAGCAAAACATGTTGCTATTTTCGATACTGCTTTTCATCAAACACTACCTGCTAAGGCGTTTCGTTATGCCATTCCAAATGAGTACTATGAGAAACATGGAGTTCGTGTGTATGGCTTCCATGGGACAAGTCATAAATATGTAGACTCTCAAGCTCGTAATTATTTGAAAAATAACAATATAAAGAATATAACGATTCACTTGGGTAATGGTTCCAGTATGGCAGCAGTAAATGAGGAAGGTCGATGTATGGATACTACGATGGGACTTACGCCACTTGATGGATTAGTGATGGGGACCCGTTGTGGAACGATTGATGCAGGAGTCATTTTTTATTTAGCGAATCAACTGCAAATGACTACTGATGAAATCAATACCGTCTTGAATAAAAAAAGCGGGATGTTGGGACTTACGGGAAGTTCAGACGCTCGTGACGTATCCGATAAATATTTCGCAAACGACCCTAATGCCGTTTTGTGCTACGAATTATACGCCTATCGTATCAAGAAATTTATAGGTGCTTATGCCGCAGTTCTCAATGGACTTGACAGTATTACTTTCACAGCAGGTTTGGGCGAAAATGACGATTTAATTCGTTTGTTAGTATGTCAAAATTTAGAGTTTTTGGGTATTGAAATAGACGAAGAGAAAAACAAAACTCGAAATAGACCCAAACAAACTGTTGAAATACAGAAAGATAGTAGTAAAGTAAAAATATTGGTCATTCCAACCAATGAAGAGCTACAAATCGTAAACGAAATTAAATCGTTGTTGTAGTTCAATTTCGTTGTTATATTTTTAGGAATGAATTCATAAAATTCGTTTCATTAGCCTACCTCAGTTTGCAGATCTATGTATTTACAATAGATTTACAAAGTGAGGTAGTCTCACAAAATTTGATTTTTAAAAATAATTACAAAATAATAAACAATAATGTACATACCTTTTAACGAATTGCCAGAAACCTCTCGGATTTGGATATACCAAAGTAACCGTAGTTTCACTCCAGAGGAATTAGTAGATTTAGAACAAAAAATTAAAGTCTATTTAGATCAGTGGTCAGCTCACGGAATTGGACTAACTACCTCGTTTGAAATTCGTTACAACCGTTTCATTGTTATAGGTGTAAATCAAGAAATTCACCCTGTTTCAGGCTGTTCGTTGGATGATTTAGCACGTTTTATTCAAGAATTGGAAAGGAATTATCAAGTAGATTTATTCGATCGGATGAACGTAAGTTATCGTCAAGGAGAACATATAGCTTATAAAAAATTAGCCGATTTCAAAAAAATGGTAAAAGAAAAGGCTGTATCTGCTAAAACAATCGTTTTCAATAATTTAGTAAATACAAAATCTGAATATGAAACCGATTGGGAAATTCCTATGGAAGAAAGTTGGCATAATCGCTTTTTGTAATCAAAAAAATATCTTAAAAAAACGTATTCGTAATGTTTTATTTCGTATCTTAGCACCTCAAAAATCTTAATTTATTCAAAAATAAACTAACCGATTTTATAAAAAATAAAACAATATGAATTCATTTACAACGCTGGACATCGTCGTATTTGTGATATACGCGGTTGTCATTTTGTCGGTAGGTCTTTTTGTTTCCAGAGGCAAGAAAGACACTCAAAAAACTGCCGAAGATTATTTTTTGGCTGGAAAAACTTTACCGTGGTGGGCAATAGGTTCATCGCTAATTGCAGCAAACATTTCTGCGGAACAATTTATCGGGATGTCAGGTTCCGGCTTTGCTATTGGACTTGCCATAGCTTCCTACGAATGGATGGCCGCTATTACTCTTATAATCGTTGGTAAATTTTTCTTGCCTGTTTTCATTAAACAAGGTCTTTATACCATTCCTCAATTCATTGAAAAACGGTTCAATACTTCTTTGAAGACCATTTTAGCTGTTTTCTGGATAGCTTTGTTTGTTTTCGTAAACCTAACATCAGTTTTGTTTTTAGGAGCTAAAGCATTAGACACTGTTTTGGGTGGTGCTACGGGTGAAAATCTGATGTTGTTTATGATTGGATTAGCTTTGTTTTCAGCGGCTTATTCTGTTTGGGGAGGACTTTCAGCGGTTGCTTGGACGGATGTGATTCAGGTGGTATTGCTTGTTGTTGGAGGGTTAATTACAACCTATATAGCGTTGGACAATGTAACTCCACAAGGAGGAGCTCTCCATGGATTACAGCATATCTATGACGTAGCAGGAGATAAGTTTAAGATGATTCTTGATAAGGATAATCCTCAATTTAATAATTTACCGGGCATTGCTGTACTTATTGGTGGACTTTGGGTAGCAAACTTGTACTATTGGGGATTCAATCAGTATATTATTCAACGTGCTTTGGCTGCAAAATCATTAGCTGAAGCTCAAAAAGGGATTGCTTTTGCAGGATTTTTGAAATTGATAGTGCCTTTGATTGTTGTAATACCTGGAATTATAGCTTACGTGATGTACTACGAACCTGCAGGAACGGTAGCTATTGAAGGAGTAAAAGAGGCATTTACTAAAGCAGATGGTAGTATCGATTTTGATCGTTCTTACCCTTGGCTGATTAACCAGTTTGTCCCAGCAGGATTGAAAGGATTGGTGATTGCCGCCCTATCTGCTGCGATTGTTTCTTCATTAGCTTCCATGCTGAACTCTACTTCAACAATCTTTACGATGGATATTTATAAACCGTTTATTAATCCAAAAGCGTCAGATTCTAAATTAGTTACAGTGGGGCGTATTACTGTATTAGTGGCTTTAGCTGTAGCGACTTATTTTGCTCAATTTTTGGGAGCTTTGCCACAGATGTTCCAATACATTCAAGAGTGGACAGGCTTGGTAAGCCCAGGAATTTTGGCAGTATTTTTAATGGGATTATTTTGGAAAAAAACCAATCCGACAGGAGCTGTAGTTGGTGTTTTGCTTTCAATTCCAGTAGCTTTGGGGCTTAAGTTTTTGCCTGGTGTGGAATTACCTTTTATGGATCAAATGCTTTACACCTTATTAGTCACTATTGTAGTGATTATGGGAGTGTCATTAGTAACAGGAAAAGGTGACGATGACGAGAAAGGTATTCCTCTTACGCAGGAAACCTTTGCAACTAATGCAACGTTTAATACAGCAGCATATGCTATTTTATTGATTACGGCTACTTTGTACGTAGTGTTCTGGTAGGATTTTCAACTTCTGATATAAAAACTTTGATAAGGTGTAAAGTGCTTTATCAAAGTTTTTTTTGTTATAAAATGTTGAGATAGGAGTATAAAATCAAGGTTTTTTGTATCTTTGTCGGGAAATTAAGATATACTTAAAACGAATGAAAATACTTGCAAATGATGGTATTTCCGAGTTAGGAAAACGTCAATTAGAGGCTCATGGTTTTGAGGTACTTACAATAAAAGTAGCTCAGAATCAGCTTGTCAACTATATTAATGAGCATCAGATTCCGATACTTTTGGTGCGTTCATCCACTGAGGTACGTAAAGAATTAATTGAAGCGTGTCCGTCATTGAAACTCATTGGGCGAGGTGGTGTAGGGATGGACAACATTGATGTAGAAGAAGCAGAAAAACGTAATATTCACGTCATAAACACTCCTGAAGCCTCTTCAAATGCGGTGGCGGAGTTGGTATTTGCTCACCTACTTTCAGGAATACGGTTTTTACATGATGCCAACAGAAACATGCCTTTAGATGGTGATACTCAGTTCAATCAACTGAAAAAGAACTATGCGAAAGGCTCTGAATTGAGAGGTAAAACCTTAGGAATTATAGGTTTTGGTCGCATCGGTAAAGCAGTGGCAAAAATGGGGATTGCTTTGGGAATGCGAGTTTTAGCTTGTGATTTATTTGTTAAGAATACTAATATTGAACTTTCCTTCTTCGACGGTACGTCGGTTTCTTTCCAAATTGATATGGTAAGCAAAGAAGAAGTATTGAAAAACTCGGACTTTATTACGGTACATACACCAGCTCAGAAGGAATATATCATCGATGAAAAGGAAATTGAGATGATGAAAGAAGGTGTTGCTATTTTAAATTTAGCACGAGGAGGTGTTATCAGTGAAGTTGCTTTGTTTAACGCATTGGAATCAGGAAAAGTGAGTTTTGCAGGTTTGGATGTATTTGAGAATGAACCAACTCCATCTATCCAAATTTTGATGCATCCTGATATTTCTTTAACTCCCCATATTGGAGCTGCAACCCAAGAGGCACAAGATAGAATCAGTTTGGAGTTAGCTTCGCTGATTATTGAAAAAATGAAATAAGATAATATACTTCCTTTTTAGTTCCTACAACTAATGGATGCATCGGTTTTTCACATACTAAAAAAACATTGGGGATATGATTCATTTCGTCATCCGCAAGATGCTATTATTGAGTCCGTTCTGCAAGGGAATGATGTGTTGGCGCTGATGCCTACAGGAGGTGGAAAATCAATCACTTTTCAAGTACCCGCATTGGTTAATGAGGGTATTTGTCTGGTAGTGTCTCCCCTTATTGCGTTAATTTCAGACCAAGTTGAGAACCTTAAAAATCGAGGTATTAGAGCAATTTCCTTAGCGGGAAGTATGGTTCAGGATGATTTAGAACGATTACTGAACAATGCTGTTTTGGGAGATTATAAATTTCTGTATTTGTCTCCCGAACGATTGCAGCAAGAAACGGTTCGTTATTTTATTAAGTTAATGAAAATTAATTTAATAGCTATTGATGAAGCTCATTGTGTATCGCATTGGGGGAAAGATTTTCGTCCTGCCTACTTGGAGTGTAAATGGCTGAAAGAGAATTTTTCCCAAGTGCCAATTTTAGCTTTGACCGCATCGGCGACTCCAAATGTACAACAGGATATTTTACAGCAATTAGGTATCCCAAAGGCAGAAATTATAGCTACTTCATTGAAACGTCCGAATATTGCCTATATTACCCATAAAACAGACAATAAATGGTTACAATTGGAACGTGTTTTGAAAAAAAATACGGGTACTTCAATTGTTTATATTCGCAGTCGTAATGGAACTGTCCGAATGGCTGAATATTTGCAAGATATTGGTATTTCAGCTACTTTCTTTCATGGAGGATTATCTTCCGAAGAGAAAAATAAAAAACTGAGTATGTGGTTAATGGATGATGTTCAGGTGATGGTAGCTACCAATGCTTTCGGTATGGGGATTGATAAACCTGACGTGCGGACTGTTATACACTGGGAAATTCCCCCTACGCTGGAAGACTACTTTCAAGAAGCAGGGAGAGCGGGTCGAGATGGTCAAAAATCACTTGCTCTTTTATTGTTTAATGATTTGGATATAGAAACTACCAAAAAACAATTTATTTCTAATTTAGTAACCTCCGAAGATCTTAAGTTGCTATATGCGAAGCTAAATTCTTATTTCTTAATAGCTTATGGAGAAGGAGTAGGGATTACTCGGAGTTTTCAGCTGGCTGATTTTTGTAAAAAATACAATTTACAAATACAAAAAACTTACAATGGTCTGCAACTTTTAGACCGACTTTCTGTCATTTCTCTTAGTCAAAATTTTCAAAAAAAAGCAAGTATATTTTTTGTCGCATCGAATTATGAGATTATTCAATATTTACAACATAAACAGATGTTTAAGGATATAGTGTTTTATCTATTGCGTAATTATCCAGGGATTCACACACAGGCAATTTCCGTCAGAATAGAAAAAATTGCAAACAAAATTCATAAGGATACAGAGGATATTAGACAGCAATTATCTGTCCTACAAGAAGATGGTATCATTACTTACCAAGATGATACAAGTGATATAGAAATCACTTTCAATATGCCTCGTGAAGATAATCGAACCATTGCTTTCGTTGCAAAAAATATAAAGGAATACAACCAAACAAAAATAAATTTACAAAAGTCTGTTTTTGAGTATATTATAAATAACGGTGAATGTAAAAGCGTACAGTTGTTGCGTTATTTTGGAGAAAAAGATACTGCCACTTGTGGGATTTGTTCAGTTTGCAAAACACAGAATAATCAAAAATCAATTGATTATAAGCAAGTTGAGGAGCAAATAATAAAAGTACTCCACCAAGGGAGCCGAAATCTTAATGACTTACTTTTACTTCTTCCATTTGAAGAAAAAGAAATCCAAAAGGTGCTTTTTTCAATGCTTGATATGAATAAAATAAGGTTTAATGATTATAATCAGTATGCATTGCGTCAGTAATAAATATGATATCAATGATAAAAAATTAATTTTGTATGTTTTACTATTAAAAATCCTACATATTCCTTACAAAAAAACTCAATAAACTAGTAATTACCAATTTATTGAGTTAAAAATATGTTTCTTGTGACCGCGGAGGGATTCGAACCCCCAACCCTCAGAGCCGAAATCTGATATTCTATCCAGTTGAACTACGCAGCCTTTTTATTTTTTATGATAATAATTTCTTCACAATTGTTGATACGACTCTGTTATCAGCTTTTCCTGTCAACTCTGTCGAGGCAACTCCCATCACTTTGCCCATATCTTTCATGCCCGAAGCTCCTGTTTCTGAGATGATTTTTTTAATGATAGCCTCAATCTCTTCTTCAGAAGGAAGTTCTGGTAAAAAACGTTCAATTACCTTAATTTGAGCTAATTCAGGTTCGGCTAAATCGTTACGCCCTTGAGAAGCGTACAGGGTAGCACTGTCTCTACGCTGTTTTATCAATTTCTGAAGCAAAACAAGCTCCTGACTTTCAGATAGCTCCTCAGAAGCTCCCGATTCCGTCTTAGCTAATAAAATAGCAGACTTGATTGCTCGTAACGATTCCAAAGCTACGCTGTCCTTAGATTTCATAGCGTCTTTCAACGCCTCCATTACTTTTGTTTGTAAACTCATAAAGACCGTTTTTTAGAGTCGCAAAGGTACACCTTTTTTCTGAACTACAAAATATTTTAATAAAGTTATTCGGTATGTTTTTTATTTTGTAGCTTTGCGGACTAATCTTTAGAATGTTATTAGTTGTATGAAAGAAAGTATTATTACCTTTATTTTATTTTTTGTTGTCTTCCAATTTTATGCACAGTACAAAGATAGTATCTATCATCGTGACGCGATATGGCGAGAAACTATTCGCAGTTTTGAAAAAGAAGACCAACGAAAACCTCCTCGTTCCAATCCCATCTTATTTATTGGTAGCTCATCTATTACTAATTGGAAGAACTTACACATTTATTTTCCCGATAAAAATGTACTGAATCGTGGTTTTGGAGGCTCTGAATTGCGAGATGTAATTTTCTATTTCAATCGGATAGTAACTCCTTATCGTCCATCACAAATTGTTCTTTATGAAGGAGATAACGACATTACTTTTGGACAAACGGCAGAGCAATTTTTGGATGATATCAAAACCTTTGTCCGTTTGGTGGAAATACATTTACCCGGTACTCCTATCATAATTTTATCAATTAAAAAATCTAAAGCACGTAGTCATTTTTCCATAGAGTTTGATAAAGCTAATGCACTTCTTTATCAATTTGCACAAACTAAACGTATCGTACAGTTTGTGGATGTTGCTCAGATTCTTTTTGACGAAAACGGGAATATTAAGGATGATTGTTTTGAAAGTGATAACTTACATATCAATACCCGAGGTTATTGGTTGTGGACAGATATTTTAAAAAATTATTTGAAATAATTAGTTATGTAATGGGCAGTTTTAGCCATCTTTTGATAAACGGAAAAAGAATTTTGTAATTACGGCATATTATCGTATCTTTGCCCCAAATATAATTAGATATGGCAAGTATTAGAAATTTAAAGAAGGATGTCAACTATGTTTTTGGTGATATCATAGATGCAGTTTTGCATTGGGAATATGCAACAGACAATACCGAATCACAAAAAGGTTCAGAGCTCATCAAAGAAATTATAAGTACTTATGACGGAGTAATGGATAAAATTTCTGATAAGAAAGTGGAGAATAGAGCAGTTCACTTAAAGCAAGTTAGAAAAGAGTTTGAACAAAAAGCGGGTGAGTTTATTGTAAAGTTAAATCAATTGTAATTTTTTTTCGAAAAGATTTGCAGATTTAAAAAAAAGTTTTACCTTTGCAACCGCAAAATCGCCGATATAGCTCAGTTGGCCAGAGCACGTGATTTGTAATCTCGGGGTCGTGGGTTCGAATCCCTCTATCGGCTCAGAACGAGGCTATCCATAAAAGGGTAGCCTTTTTCGTTTTTATGATATACTTCAGTTCATTAAACATATTTTATCACGATGACAAACATTCAGTACATTCAAAATCAAAATGCAACTTTACAAGCTAACCAAATTCAAAATACTTTGCAACTACTTGCGGAAGGGTGTACCATTCCTTTTATTGCTCGTTATCGAAAGGATAAAACTCAGAATTTGGATGAACTGAGTATTGAGCAAATTGCTAAATCACAAACTGATTATGAGAATATTATCAAACGAAAGGAAACTATCCTTAGTGCCATTGAGCAACAAGGCAGACTTACGGATGAACTCAAAAATAAAATAGCTAGTTGTTTTGTTATCACCGAATTAGAAGATTTGTACTTACCTTATAAGAAACGGAAGAAAACACGAGCTGATTTAGCAAAAGAGAAAGGATTAGAACCCTTGGCTAAAATTATTATGTCTCAACGGGTGAGTGATTTACAACATGCGGCTTCAAAATATATTACTAAAGATGTTTCCGATGAAAAAGAGGCTTTACAAGGAGCATCTGATATTATAGCCGAGTGGATTAGCGAACATATTTTTATTCGAAAGACTTTACGGCGTATGTTCCAACGTAAATCTACCATCGTTTCACAAGTCATTAAAACTAAGGAAGACGAGCAAGAGGCTCAAAAGTTCAATATGTATTTCGACTGGCAAGAGAATTTGATGAAAGCACCTTCGCACCGATTGTTGGCAATACTTCGGGCTGAAAACGAGGGAATCATACGATTGAAAGTAGAAATAGATACTGAAGAAGCTCTCGAATTTATAGAAAAAACAATTATTAATTCCAAGGGAGAAGTGGCTGATTTTCTCAAAGATACTATCACTGACAGTTACAAAAGATTATTAGCTCCTTCCATTGCCAATGAAACATTACAAGAGGCTAAAGAACAGGCGGATGCAAAAGCAATCAGTATTTTTGCTGAAAATTTAAAGCAATTGTTATTAGCTTCTCCTTTGGGTGAAAAACGTATTTTAGCCATAGATCCAGGATTTAGAACCGGATGTAAAGTTGTTTGTTTAGACGAGAAAGGTGATTTGCTTTATAACGAAACTATTTTCCCGCATCCGCCTCAAAAGGAGTTACACATTGCAAGTAAGAAAATTAAGTCATTAGTTAATTCTTATAAAATAGAAGCTATTGCCATCGGTAACGGAACGGCTTCTCGCGAAACAGAATTGTTCATCAAACAAATAGGGTTCGACCGACCTGTACAAGTGTTTGTTGTGAATGAAGCAGGAGCATCGGTATATTCCGCATCTAAAATTGCACGAGAAGAATTCCCGAATTATGATGTTACAGTACGAGGAGCGGTTTCTATCGGAAGACGTTTAGCCGACCCTTTGGCGGAATTAGTGAAAATTGAACCCAAGGCAATCGGAGTAGGGCAGTATCAACACGATGTTAACCAAAGTAAGCTTAAAGAAGAATTGGACAATGTGGTTGTTCGTTGTGTGAACTCTGTAGGTGTAAACCTCAATACAGCAGGAAAGGCGTTGTTGTCTTATATTTCTGGAGTAGGAGAGAAGATGGCAGAAAACATAGTTACCTATCGTTCTGAAAATGGAACCTTTACTCAGCGTAAAGATTTATTGAAAGTCCCTCGATTAGGGGAAAAGGTTTATCAACAAGCAGTAGCTTTTTTACGAATCCATGAAGGTAAAAATCCGTTGGATAATTCTGCCGTTCATCCTGAAGCCTATCCCATAGTAGAAAAAATGGCGACAGACTTGGGACTTTCTTCCGAAAAATTAATCGGAAATAAGGAGGCTATTGCCAAGATTGATATACAAAAATACATTACCGAAGAAATTGGAGTTATTTATTTGAAAGATATACTCAAAGAACTGGAAAAACCTGGTATAGATCCTCGAAAATCAGCAAAAATATTTGAATTCGACCCGAATGTAAAGTCTTTTAATGATGTTAAGGTAGGAATGATTCTCCCTGGGATAGTCAACAATATTACTGCATTCGGTTGCTTTGTAGATATAGGTATTAAAGAAAGTGGATTGATTCATATTTCCCAACTTAAGGATGGGTACGTTTCAGATGTAAACGAGGTGGTTAAAATGCATCAGCATCTTTCGGTAAAAGTAGTTGAAGTAGATGAACAGCGTAAACGCATAGGATTGAGTTTAATTTTTTAGATTTTCAATTTACTCCATTTAAATTATTGATAATTAATATAAAACTCAAAATTCACCCCGTTTGAGAAAGTAATCCATACTACCAGAAATAGTCAATCACAATAAAGTTAAAGTGCAAGATACAGAAAGGACTATAACAGGATGTCTATCCGAAAAATACTGTCATTGTCCAGGTAGAGCTTATTTTGAGTTTGATTAATGATCAGTAAATTTGTTCTCAAAATACTTTTGTTACACGGGTAAAATCCAAACTTATTTTGTAACTAAATGACATTTAGGGATTTTTAGGTACAAAAATGTTTCATAACGTATCGTTTTTTTTATTATTTAAAAACCTGAGACGATTCTTTCTAATTAATTTTTAAGAGCTTTTTTATACGTCGAACTCATCTCGACTTTCTCTTTTGTTTAAATTTTCTGAGTCCTAAGACGATAAATGCAAGGTAATTGAAACCTATCCAACTACTTACGGTAGTATCAAAACGATTTAAAACCGAACGAAAACTATCCATCCAAGCGTTGCTTCTTTCAATGGCGTAACGCTCTTTATAGAGTTTTTTATCGAAATAATGTTCCGTTTCAGAGGGTGATTTTTGGTTTCTTTTGTTTTCACAAATATTGGCTATGATACCTTCTGAGGCGGTTATTTTCCGAAGATTTTCACTGTCAAAACCTGCATCAAAATTCACAAATAAACCCTCTGTGGAGATTTCAGCTTTTTTCAAAACGGATGTAATTTCTTGAAAATGAGTCTCTATATTATACAAGTCGTGATGTTCTCCGGATATAGGCTGAGACATTGCTAACATCAAACCTTGCCTGTCGGACAAGAACAAACTATTCGTTGTTTTTGCTTTTTTACGAGCTTGATAACCGACTTCTTCGCCGCCTTTTTTTGCGGGTGTTTGGCTACCGTCAAAATCGCAACTTGAACAATCTATTTTCGATTTGTTTTTCTTCAAAATTTCTACCCAACAAGTCTGCCAAGCACCTTCTTCACACCATTTTCGGTAATGCCCAAACACGGTTTTATAGCTCGGAACTACCTCTGAAAACAATTGTTCCATTGGTAAAAGTGCCCATTGAATACCTGTTTTCAATTTGTATAAAATACAGTTAATTATCTCACTAATAGGTGATTTTGGTTTAAACCCTCTTTTTCTTTTAGGTAAATGTGGGATAATTTCTTCTACTATCGTATCTTTGTCCAGTACTACAAACAAGGTCTTAGGTTTTTATGTTTCACACCACAAAAATCATAATTCCTTGTTTGTTTTCAAAAAGTCAAGATAGGTTCGTCAATTTTTTTTATCTTTGCATTCACTGAAAGATAACTATTTAACAAAAACTACTATGTTGAATGTCCATGATTTATCTGTCTCATTTCAAGGAGAATATTTATTTGAAGAGGTAGCTTTTATGCTCAATGCAGGTGACCGCGTAGGGCTTATAGGCAAGAACGGTGCAGGAAAATCTACTCTATTGAAATTATTAGCCAAAGAGATGAAGCCTGATTCGGGGATTATTGCAACAGACAGAGATGTTAATATTGGTTTTCTAAAACAAGATATTGATTTTGAAGAAGGTAGGACGATTTTAGAAGAAGCCTACCAAGCCTTTGATGAAATCAAGGAACTTGAACTGCGAATGGATGAAATTCATCGCGAAATGGGAAGCAGGACAGATTATGAAAGCCAAAGTTACCACGATTTGGTGGATACGCTCAGCGAAATAACGCACCGCTATGACATCATTGGAGGATATAATTACCAAGGAGAAACGGAAAAAGTACTCATTGGATTAGGATTTCAACGAGCTGATTTTCAGAAGAAAACAGACACTTTTTCAGGAGGATGGCGTATGCGTATCGAACTCGCAAAGCTATTACTTCAAAATAATGATATTTTACTACTTGATGAGCCTACCAACCACTTGGACATAGAATCGATTATTTGGTTGGAGCAATTCCTGACCTCATACACAGGAGCAGTAGTCATTGTCTCGCACGATAAAATGTTTCTTGATAACGTAACGAACAGAACCATAGAGATTTCTGTTGGAAAGATTTACGATTATCCGAAGCCTTATTCTCAATTTTTAGAACTTCGCCAAGAAATCAGAGAACAGCAACTTGCATCACAAAAAAATCAAGAAAAGAAAATACAACAGACTGAAAAACTGATTGAAAAATTTCGAGCAAAAGCTACTAAGGCCTCTATGGCTCAGTCACTTATAAAAAAATTAGACAAAATTGAACGCATCGAAGTTGATCAGGAAGATAATTCCGTGATGAACATTCGGTTTCCAATGTCCGTAACCCCAGGTAAAGTAGTTCTGGAAGTTCAGGATGTATCCAAAAGCTATGGTGACAAACAAGTGTTACAACATATTGATTTACTGATAGAAAGAGGAAGTAAAATTGCATTTGTAGGGCAAAATGGGCAAGGAAAAACAACCTTAGCAAAGATGATTGTCAGCGAAATACCTTTTGAAGGAAATATCAAATTGGGACATAATGTACAGTTAGGGTATTTTGCTCAGAATCAGTCTTCTTATTTAGATGGTGAGATGACCATTCTCGATACAATGTTTCATGCAGCTAATGATTCTAATAGGATGAAAATCAGAGATATATTAGGGTCATTTTTATTTCGCGGTGATGATGTAGAAAAAAAAGTAAAAGTACTTTCAGGAGGTGAACGCAACCGATTGGCATTGGCGAAAATGTTACTTTCAGATTTTAATGTACTGGTAATGGATGAACCAACTAACCATTTGGATATCAAATCAAAAAATGTACTAAAACAAGCCCTGCAAAACTTTGAAGGGACGCTCATCATAGTTTCACACGACCGTGACTTTTTGCAAGGATTGACCGACAAAGTGTATGAATTTAAGAATAAAAAAATAAAAGAATATTTAGGAGATATTGATTTTTACTTAGAACAACGGGCTGTTAGTAATTTTCGAGAGATTGAACAAAGTAAGGAGAATACACCAATTGAAAAACCGAATGCTCAAGTCAAAATATCATTCGAGCAACAAAAACAGCAGAAAACACTACAAAATAAACTCAACAAAATCGAAAATGCAATTACTGAACTTGAAAATGAGCTAAAAGCAATGACAAATCAAATGGGAGAATCCTTGCAGAGTCAAGAATTTTATGCTCTTTACGAATCAAAAAAAGCCGATTTGGATCAATTGATGTTTGATTGGGAGGTTTTACAGGAGCAGTTAGGGTAGGGGAATGCAAATCCAAATTGACAGATTTATTAAGAAGCAAATAACTGTTGAATGTTTTTAAAATCATAAATAAAAATTGAAATGGCATTATTGGAACAAAAAATAAAAGAAGCCAAAACTGGTAATCAAAAGGCGTTCAGTTACTTACTGGATGTTTTCTGGTCTGAGGTCTATGCATTTCAGTTGAAACGAACCGATAATGAAAACGATGCCGAAGACATTACCATACAAGCATTTTCAAAGGCATTCGATCGCATTGAAACTTATGATGAAAACCTTTCATTCAAAACCTGGTTGATTGCTATTTCAAAGAACATACATGTGGATATGATTCGTAGTCGCCAAAATAGTACTCGAAATACGACTTCCTCGGAGGATAATGAGGCCAAAACTATCGCAGACGAATCACCAACCATTGAAGACCAACTAATCACAGAACAAAGTCTCAATCATTTACTAACAACCATAAAGCAATTAAAAGAACCTTATAGAACAGTGATTCAACTGCGATATTTGAATGAAAAATCTTATAAAGAAATAGCTAAAATAATGAATATTTCATTGAGCAATGTAAAAGTTACTTTGCTGAGAGCTAAAAAGATACTTGCAGAATTATTAAAAAATAACTTTTCATAGTGTTTCACCGTTGTGTATTTGCTATGAAATACATATATTTGCTTTTCACAGATCAAAAATGGAAATGAATTTATTACCGTATCACTATGTTTCCGTATTTCAAGAGAATGTTAAAAAATACGGTTCAAAAAAAGCTTTAGGAAGCAAGCCTGATCAAAATTGGACAACCATTTCATGGCAAAATTTTGGAGAATTAACCGAAAAAGTGGCAAATGCTTTGCTTTCTTTCCAAATAAAACCACAAGAAACCATTGGGATTTTTGCACAAAATATGCCTCAATGGACAATTACAGATATTGGAGCTTTGTTTATCAGAGCTGTCCCCGTTCCTATTTATGCTACAAATACTTCAGAACAAGCTCTTTATGTTATAAATCACGCTGAAATAAAGATACTCTTCGTAGGAGATCAGGAACAATACGACAAAGTCCTACAGGTTGCCGATAAGTGTCCTTCATTGCAAAAAATTGTAGTTTTCAAAGAAAATGTTGCGTTGAAAGAATCTAAATTTTCAATGTCATGGCAAGATTTTTTAGCTTTAGGAGCAGAGAAAAAATATCAGGAAGAGCTTCAAAAACGTATTGATGATAAAAAATTAAGTGATTTATTTACAATTATATACACTTCTGGAACAACTGGAGAACCCAAAGGAGTAATGCTTGACTACGAAAATTTGGCTTATCAATTAATTGGACATGATAACAAATTAAAACTCTCCAACAACGATGAATCGTTGGCTTTTTTGCCTCTGTCTCATGTGTTTGAAAGAGCGTGGACATACTATTGTTTGTATAAAGGTGCGACAGTTTATTATTTAGAAAATACCAATAACATTAAAACTGCCCTCATAGAGGTTAAACCTACTGTAATGTGTGCTGTTCCAAGGTTTTATGAAAAAATATTTGCCACAGTTCACGATATGGTAGCAAAATCATCGTTCATCAAACGTGGAATTTTCGCCTTTGCAGTGAAAAGTGGTCGGAAAATGTTCGAAACCAAACAACGCAATCAAAAACCTTCGTGGATTCTACAAAAATCGGTGCAACTATCAGAAAAGTTAGTTTTTGCTAAATTTAAAAAATCCTTAGGAGGACGTATCCGTTTCATGCCTTGCGGTGGAGCAAACTTAGAACCTAGCATCGGTCGGTTTTTCCATTCTATCGGCATTAATGTCAAGTTGGGTTACGGAATGACGGAAACCTTAGCTACGGTTTCGTGTTGGGATGACTCCAGTTTCAATTTCAAATCGGTAGGAAGTTTAATGCCAAATACTGAGGTGAAAATCGGAGAAAACAACGAAATTTTGGTTAAAGGAGGCATGGTGATGCGTGGTTACTATAAAAATCCAGAAGAAACTGAAAAAGCCTTTACCTCAGATGGATTTTTAAAAACGGGCGATGCAGGAAATTTGGATGCTGAAAATAATGTTTTCATCACTGATCGCATCAAGGAATTGATGAAAACTTCTAATGGGAAATATATTGCTCCCCAACATATTGAAGGAAAAATCGGTAAGTACAATCTTATTGACCAAATTGCTATCATTGCAGACGGTAAAAAATTCGTTTCTGCATTGATTGTACCTAATTTTGAGATACTTACGCAGATGATTGAAGATCTGAATGTTAAGTATAAAAATACTTCTGAATTAATTAAAAATGTACAAGTACTTGATTTTATAAATAGACAAATCCAGCGTTTTCAAAAAGATTTACCTGATTATGAACAAATAAAGAAGTTTACATTGCTTCCAAACTCTTTTTCGATTGAAAAAAATGAAATTACACCTACGTTGAAACTCAAACGCAAAGTAATTTATGTGAATTACCAACGTGAGATTGAAGCTATGTATAAATAATATTTTATTCATATAAAATAAAGGCTGTCCGATAAGTTTCAGACAGCCTTTGTTTGTTTTTCCTTTATATTTTTATGCAAAAGAAGACAGTAAAAATATAGGAGTATCCCATAATCTGTGTAAGTTGAAAAGTTATTCTGAAATTTTTTGAGCCCTTAAAAGCTCAAAAAAAATTTCGGAAATAACTTTTTAACTATTTTTGACCCATAATTTAAACAGATATGATTAACAAGGAAGAATTGCTCAACAGCAAAGAATTTTACAAGTCATTTAAGACTGCTGAGGACTTGACAGGTTTCTTTAAAGAGCTCCACAAAAAAGCGGTGGAACATATGCTCAATGCCGAACTCGACGTTCACTTGGACAACGAAAAACACGACAAAACTAAAGATGGAAATTATCGTAACGGACACACTTCCAAGAAGATAAAAACTTCCTTTGGCGAAGAACAAATCCAAGTTCCTAGGGATAGAGACGGTAGTTTTAACCCAATGTTAGTCCCTAAACGCAAGAACGTTATCGATGGTTTGGAAAACATCATCGTATCGTTCTATGCCAAAGGAATGAGCGTGAGCGACATCGAAGAACAAATCCAAGAAATGTACGGCTTTGAAGTATCAACTTCCACAATATCAAGGATTACCAATGCGGTTACCAATGAAATGGTCGCTTGGCAGAACCGCCCGTTGGACGAGCTGTATCTGATTGTTTGGATGGACGGCATCGTTTTTAAAGTTCGTGAGAACTCAAAAGTTGTCAACAAAACCATTTACCTTGCTGTGGGCTTGAATCGAGAGGGAAAAAAGGAAGTTTTAGGAATGTGGCTCGGAAAGAATGAAAGTTCCGCCTTTTGGATGAGCGTTCTCACTGATTTAAAGGCTCGTGGAGTGGAAGATATTCTCATTACTGCCACCGATAATTTAAACGGATTTACGCAAACCATTCGCACGGTTTTTCCCCAATCACAAACGCAAATATGTGTGGTACATCAGATTAGGAATGCTTGTAAGTATGTGGTTTACAAAGACAGAAAAGAATTTACAGCCGATATGAAACACATTTATACTGCCCCTAACAAGGAAGCTGCCAAGGTTGCTTTGGAGGATTTTGCCCAAAAATGGGAGTCAAAATACGGCTATGCTATCAAATCTTGGTATGACAATTGGGACGAATTGACCGTATTTTTCGATTTTCCGTTAGAGAGGGAGTATCCCATAATCTGTGTAAGTTAAAAAGTTATTCTGAAATTTTTTGAGCCCTTAAAAGCTCAAAAAAAATTTCGGAAATAACTTTTTAACTATTTTTGACCCATAATTTAAACAGATATGATTAACAAGGAAGAATTGCTCAACAGCAAAGAATTTTACAAGTCATTTAAGACTGCTGAGGACTTGACAGGTTTCTTTAAAGAACTCCACAAAAAAGCGGTGGAACATATGCTCAATGCCGAACTCGACGTTCACTTGGACAACGAAAAACACGACAAAACTAAAGATGGAAATTATCGTAACGGACACACTTCCAAGAAGATAAAAACTTCCTTTGGCGAAGAACAAATCCAAGTTCCTAGGGATAGAGACGGTAGTTTTAACCCAATGTTAGTCCCTAAACGCAAGAACGTTATCGATGGTTTGGAAAACATCATCGTATCGTTCTATGCCAAAGGAATGAGCGTGAGCGACATCGAAGAACAAATCCAAGAAATGTACGGCTTTGAAGTATCAACTTCCACAATATCAAGGATTACCAATGCGGTTACCAATGAAATGGTCGCTTGGCAGAACCGCCCGTTGGACGAGCTGTATCTGATTGTTTGGATGGACGGCATCGTTTTTAAAGTTCGTGAGAACTCAAAAGTTGTCAACAAAACCATTTACCTTGCTGTGGGCTTGAATCGAGAGGGAAAAAAGGAAGTTTTAGGAATGTGGCTCGGAAAGAATGAAAGTTCCGCCTTTTGGATGAGCGTTCTCACTGATTTAAAGGCTCGTGGAGTGGAAGATATTCTCATTACTGCCACCGATAATTTAAACGGATTTACGCAAACCATTCGCACGGTTTTTCCCCAATCACAAACGCAAATATGTGTGGTTCATCAGATTAGGAATGCTTGTAAGTATGTGGTTTACAAAGATAGAAAAGAATTTACAGCCGATATGAAACACATCTATACTGCCCCTAACAAGGAAGCTGCCAAGGTTGCTTTGGAAGATTTTGCCCAAAAATGGGAGTCAAAATACGGCTATGCTATCAAATCTTGGTATGACAATTGGGACGAATTGACCGTATTTTTCGATTTTCCGTTAGAGATAAGAAAAATTATTTACACAACCAATCTTATTGAGAATCTGAATGGTAAGATTCGGAAATACACCAAAAACAAGCTGTCTTTCCCAACAGACGAAGCTGTGCAAAAGTCCGTTTTCTTGGCTTTGAGAGAAGCTACCAAAAAGTGGAGTATGCCTATCCAAAATTGGGGGATTGTCTTAAACCAATTTATGCTTATATTTGCACAAAGACTCAAACTATAAAAACTTAACCCCAACTTTTTAACTTACACACTTAGAGGGATAGTGTCGTTAGAGATAAGAAAAATTATTTACACAACCAATCTTATTGAGAATCTGAATGGTAAGATTCGGAAATACACCAAAAACAAGCTGTCTTTCCCAACAGACGAAGCTGTGCAAAAGTCCGTTTTCTTGGCTTTGAGAGAAGCTACCAAAAAGTGGAGTATGCCTATCCAAAATTGGGGGATTGTCTTAAACCAATTTATGCTTATATTTGCACAAAGACTCAAACTATAAAAACTTAACCCCAACTTTTTAACTTACACACTTAGAGGGATAGTGTCGCATCTTGAAAAATTGCTACATTTCCCTTTCTTTTAAAACTTTCAAACATCGGATTGGAAAGAAGCAAAATGTAACCTCCATAAGTTTCATTTTCTTCCCCTTTATAGTAATCAAAACGAAAAGATACTTGCCAATTTTCACTTTGGTTTATATAATAAGCGATGTAATAATTAGCATTTTTCCCGTTATCAAAAAGAAGCTCTACATTCTGATGTTCTTTATAATAACTGGTTTTTAATGTGTAATTTTCTTCTCCCTTGATATTGCGAGTTTCTGTTTTTTGGATACCATCTTTATCGTCAATTACCAAAAATAAGGAGCTTGGGTTAATTTGTGCCTGCATAAAATTTACATAAGCACAGAAAATTAATATTATTATTGTTTTCATTCCAAAGCTGTCGGTCTAATAAATAGCTGTACTTCATAACAAGGAATATAATCCTTCTCTAAATCTTCTTCTTTAATGATAAAAATATTATATCGTTTTTCGGTTTGATATTCTTTGTCATAGTAATTGTAAAACCTATCTTCATAATGAGGTGAGCGTTCTAACACTTGACTTGAAAATTCATCAAATTGCATTTTGATCCATTTTTCTTCCTCTTGTTTTACATAGATTACGCTATTTTTCTTTTCGAATTCTTTAAACATAGTTTGTGGCATAAGTAAAACAAATCTTGCGGGATAGTCAAAGAAATCTTTTGAAAAGTACATAAACGAAACACTCCAAAAAGGTGAGTTGGGACAGTTTATCCCATATGTTTTTTGTGTGATATTTTTCCCAATAACCTTTTCATAGAAGTTTGGATTATCATTATTTATTACAAAAAACAGACTATTTGAGTTAATCTGTGCTTGTGCAAAATTTACACAAGCACAGAAAATTAAAGTTATTAAAGTTTTCATTGTTAGAAATGTCTAAGAGTTATTGCCTTTCAGGAAAAAGTTCTTTTGCCCACATAATTTTTTCTTGTAGGCCATTTTCTTCCCATTGTTCAGGAGTGAGTTTTATATAAATATGATTTTTACTTGTATATTTAGGAACAAACTTAAAGTAAAAATCATACGAACCTCCCACGATGCCTTTTCCTTCAATATACGCAAAGCGGTCAATACCACGATGTTCGTTGTAATAATCACTGACTTGCCACCTATCAAAAGTCCAAAAACGATATATTTTTTCATTTCCGTGATTTTCAATTTGAGAAAGATAAATATTTCGCAAATGATGAGGGATAAAAAAACTTTCTTTGTCCTTTCCCTCCATAAAATCAATACGTTTGATAGGGTTTTGCCCCAAATTAAGAATGTAATTCTTAATTTGTGAAACATTTATATAACTCTTAAATTCAACAACATAAAACCATTCAAATAATGAAAATTTTGCTACATAATATTTCTCATTTTCCTTTTTTACCAATGAAAATTTATTGAACTCTTTGGATTCTAACATATAATCACTCGCCTCATAAGGACTAATTATGTTTATGATTCTTCGGGTTATTTTTTCAGGAGAAATAACATTATTTTTGATTTCTTGCCATTGTATTTCTTTCCATTTGGGTTGATTATTATATAAATTTGGCAAAACAGAAATTAATAAAATGATTTCTCCTCGTAAAATATTATACATTTCCACTTCTGTATGGACTCCGTAGAGTTTATTTGTGTTAAGTGTATATTTATTTACTTGATATTTTGAAGCAAGGCTATCTAACAAAACATAATTTTTCTCGGATTGTGAAAACCCGAGAAAAGAACATAAAAATAGTATGATTAAAAGTTTTGTTTTCATTGTTAGAAATGTCTAAGAGTTATTGCCTTTCAGGAAAAAGTTCTTTTGCCCACATTATATCGTATCTGACAACTCGCTTGAAACCATCTTCTGTTCGGTCGAAATAAAAATCATACGAACCTCCTACAATTCCTTTGCCTTCAATATATGCAAATCGGTCAATACCTCGATGGTAATTATAGTTTTCTTATCAGTAATTCCATTATTGCGATGTTTATTTTGTTTTTCAAAATCTTTATTCCAGTCGTCGAGTGTCCAAAAGAGATAAACTTTTTCGTTATTTTTTTGTTTTACTTCTGAAAGATATATTGCTCGAAACTCTTCTTTTATCCACGAATACCCGTAAGTATCACTTTCCATAGGAAATTTATTACTTACTTGGCTAAGATATGTTTTCTTAACATCGCTGTAAGTCATTATTTTGTCTTTAAGGTTAAGAATATTACTTCCAGAAATTTTCAGAGAAGTTTCAGTGTCAATTACTTTGAATTTTTCTATAAGAACGTTTTTTGCTACAAAAAATTTATTTCCAATTTTTTTTACTAACCTATATTTATTGAACATTTTAAGTTCATTGTTGTTTAATATAGCTTCTTGTATTTTTTTTGCAGGTAATATTTCATTTTCTATAAGCAAGTATGAAATTTCTTCCCAATTTTCGCCCGTTTCTAAATCAGGAAGTACACTAAAAAGGAAAAGACCTTGATAATGGTCAAGATTATATAGCTCAATTTGAGCTTTAATTCCATACATTTTTTCAGTATCAAGAGTATATTTTCTTACACTGTTGGGTATTATATCGTTTAAGAGTATAAATCTTTTCTCGGATTGTGAAAACCCGAGAAAAGAACATAAAAATAGTGTGATTAAAAGTTTTGTTTTCATTGTTACAAATCTAAAAGTTATTGACTTTCAGGAAAAAGTTCTTTTGCCCACATCATTTTGTTTTCTGTATCATTTTTGTCCCACACTTTACGAAGCAAATAAGAGGGGTCGTTACTTACAGCTATTTTACCTCCTGTTTTTAATGAAAAATAATAGGGATAACGCCCTGCAACAATTCCTTTTCCTTTAATATATGCTAAGTTGCCAATTCCTCCATACGTATTAAAAATCCAAAAGAAATATACTTGTTCGTTATTTATCAGTTGAACATCATATAGATATACACTTTCTAAATAACTCGGAATTCCAAAACCATTTTCAAATAAAAATACTTTATCAGGAAATTGCTGTTTATATTTAGCATATAGCTGCTCTTTTATAATAGGTTTTGCTCCCAAATTAAGAACATTTTTTCCGGATATGTGAATATCTTCGTCCGAAAAATTAACAATTTTAAACAATTGCAAATTTGTGAGTCTTGCCCTAAAAATTTGATCGCCAATTTTTTTAACTAAAAAGTATTTATTAGATAAATTATTGTTAACTTCCAATTTATCAATCAAATATCGATAGGAAACAAAATTTTCTTCCTGCAATTCACTTTTTTGAACTTCTATCCAATCATAGCCATCTTTTAAATCGGGTAAAATTGTAATAAGTAATAAATCTTCGCCTCTTTCTATGTTGTAAACTTCAAAAGTTCTCTCTATTCCAAAAGAAGATAAACTAAAATTGTACTCTTTAACATCGTATTTTGAGTTTAGCTCTTCCAACGAAATATATTTTTGGGCAACAACTATATGGCTAGATATAAGACTAAAAAAAATAAGAATTTGCGTTTTCATAATTAGTTACAAAAAACAGACTATTTGAGTTAATCTGTGCTTGTGTAAAACTTACACAAGCACAGAAAATTAGTGTTAGAATTAGTTTCATTTTAATCACAATATTCTACAATTGTACTTATTAAAACATCCACTTCGTAGCAAGGAATGTAATCTTTTTCTAAATCGGAGGTAAACACTATAAACACATTGCTTCGATATACTCCTTTCGCATACGAAGTTCTCTTGTCATAATACTCATATTTTCTGTAAAATGGTCCGATGGTATTAAGGTCTATTTTTGACCATAATGTTTCCAAATAGTTTGCATAATATCTCTCTCTTGCGATTTCTTCAAACCGTTCCTTTGGAAGCATTAAAATAAAATTATTGATTGTGCCTCCGTTTGCATAATGATTAAAACTAAATGAAATTTGCCAATTTTTAGGTTCGTTTACGTAAAAATATTCGTAAATCTTACTAACTTCGCCATTCTCATAAATTAAATCTATTTCTTGATGCTCTTTGTAATGAGTTATTTTCTTAATATGAAACTTGGTGCCTTCATCATTTGATCTGATTTTTCTACTTTCTGTTTTTTGCGCACCGTCTTTATTGTCAATGATGATAAAAAGATGGTTTGTAGCTATTTGGGCAAATGACTTGAAAGCGAACAAAAATAGTGCTATAATTAACTTGTTTCTCATTATTTGTAGTTTTAGTTTTTCTGTGCTTGTGCAAAACTTGCACAAGCACAGAAAATGAATGATAGAATTTTAATCTATTATTGCGTAAATGGGGGATACTTGTATAAATATATTTTCCTTTATCAAAAAGATAGAAGCATAATTTTCAAGATATAAATCTAATTTCCAATGGTCTATTTTGAATTCGCTCTTTTGTTCATTTGTATATGTTAAAGCTTCAGCATCTTTCAATAAAGCTTCAAAACATTTAATTTTTTTGGGTTTTAATCCTTTTATGTGTCTTTTTTCTTCAAAGGCAACCCACTCTGAACCTTGATTATTATCTTTTAAAGTAAACCAAATTTTTTCAGATTCATATTCTATTTTTTGCATAAATTTTGAGTTGTAAGCTATGAAAAGTGTATCCCGTTCTTGTTGAGAATACATAATTGTACTCATACAAAAGAATAAAAAAAAGATCTTTTTCATATCATAATTATTTTGTAGTTTTAGTTACAATTCTTTGATAGCATACTTGCACGAGCCTCGTAGAATTTTATTTTCTCTTTTTCGTCATCGCTTAACTCTTCATAGGCTTTTACTCCGTGCTCTTTTAAACCTATCCAAGCTAACGCTTCATAGAGTTTGTCTGATACTTTTTCACCCATATGTTTTTCGTAATTTGTAATGTCATCAGGAAAAAAATCTTGATGAAATTTCTTAAGAGCATCACTCATTACCTTAACGTAGTGTTTTGCCATATATTCGTGTTGTTTTTCTTTTGAAAATTTCTTGGTGTATTCATCATAAGTTTCTCTAAAGCTTTTTATTTCAGGTAAATTTTCATCATCTTTAGTTTTTAATTTTCTAAAAATGTCTGCGTGAATATATTCGTGAAAAATTGTTTTTGCTAATTCTAAAGCAGGAGCACCTGTTGCGAATGTTTCACTTATACGAATATTAATTGTTTTACCATCACGCCAAGTTATTCCTTTTGAACTACGTTCAATACCTTTTGAGTCTCTAACACGGGGTTCAGATTTAATCACAATATCAAATTCAGTACCATTTCCTTCAAATTTACTAAAAATTTCTTTTACATAGTCGTTGTTGCCATTGCGTAGTTTGTCGTGTAGGCATTTAATTTTTTCGTTGGTTATTTGGTCTATGATTTCGTCAATGATATAACCATCATCTTCAATCTCAGTGGCTCCGCCATCTGCTCTCTCTCGCTTGATGTTAACCACAACGGCAGGAGCAGAAGGTGTTCCGCCACCTCCTCCCAAATAGTCATCAGCAATATGGTCTATTTGTTCCATTGGAGGTGTCCAACCGTAATCAATTTCATTATAACACTTCGTAACGGTTCTATATTCATTATGGGCTCTTGCACTTCCTGATAAGGCACATCGGTCATCTCCAACAAAGTGTTTCCCCGAGTTACAAGAATATGAAATAATCAAATTGATGTCATAACAGACTCTGTTAAATGTCATACGCGTTAAATTTTCATGTACGGAAGATGGTTCTTCCATTTTTAGTAGAGCATCTAAATCAGTGTGATAACCTGTACGGATAATAGTCCCGTCAAAACGTTGGTTTTTCACTCCTTTAGTAAGGTTGTCCATATACCGATCCGAATACTGATAGCGTATCAAATAGGCTCGAAGCGTGTCATTTACTTGCTCTACAACCAAATTTTCAACCACATTTTTGGGTAAATTCTCACGGTGTGTTAAAAACGAATAACTGGTGTATTTTCCGTTTTTGATTTTCATAATCTGTTCTTCATCTAAATAAACACCGCTGTTGTTTCCTTTAGAAAATATCGATTTACTTCCTTTTTTGCTAATAAATTCGAACACACTACCATTGTGTTTTGCTAATTTGTTCAAGTCATAGGTGTGTACGTGCTTGTCTTCACTATGAAAGTGTACTTCATTTTTGTGAATCTCTTGTAAAGGTTCTTGTTCCATTTCCTCTCGCTGACAACCTCATTAAAAAAGCACCATAAATTAGGCTACTACTAATTAAAATTTTTCTTCTCATGATTTTGATTTTTTAGAATTTATTGTCGCAAATCTATAAAATAAAAAGGTAATTAAACAAATAAAATCGAAATATTTTATTGTTTTTTACTTTCGAAGTGTTGTTTTTAAAGGAGATTTAAACAGTAAATCTAATTGTAAATATTATTTACATCAAATTGAAATATCTGTAATTCGCAACAAGATATTTGTAGTAAACAAAAAATCCCTATCAAAATTACTTGACAGAGATTTTTGTAACTTTTTATTAATAAGTATGTTACAATCAGTGTATGTTCAATGATACCAAACGATTATTTTCTTTTTTTTCTTTTAAAGGCATTATCAAAGGCTTGTGCTGCTTTTTGTCCTCTGCCTCTGTCTTTTCTTCGAGATGAAGAACGACCTTCGGATTTAGAATCTCGATCTCTTCGTTTTGAGTCCCCTCGGTTTCTGCCTTTAAATTCTCCTTTACCTCTTGAATCGCGCCCATTTCTACCGCTACCTCGCTCTTCTTTTTTAGAAATTTCAACGTTTACGAAACGTCCATCTAATTGAAAATCATTAAATGTACTGGTCACTAAATCAACCAATTCAGCATCCGTATTAAAGAAAGAGAAGCTGTTCTTTACGTCTACTTTAAAAACATCGTCACGGTCTAAATTTAAGGTTGCTTTTAAGAAGTCCTTTAAAGTTTTCCAATCGTAACCATCTCTTTCACCAATGTTTATGAAATAACGTACCTCGCCATTATCGGAATTTCCTTTTTCTTTTCCGTTAGACGCATTCAAATCTTCAGCGTTTTTGTAGTAATTGAAGAAACGGCTAAACTCTACCGCCACCATTCGTTTAATAATTTCTTCTCTATCTAAACCTTGTAAAACATCGTAAATAGCTGGTAAGTAGTCCTCTATGGCAGTTTCTACTGTACTATTTTTGATGTTGTTTGCCAGATGATAGAGCTGAATTTCACAAATTTCAATGCCACTGGGGAGTGGTTTTTGTTCAAAGGGTTGTTGAATAATTTTCTCTATGGATTTTATCTTTTTCACCTCACTTTTAGGGATGATAACCATAGAAACTCCCGATTTTCCTGCACGACCTGTACGTCCACTTCGGTGGGTATAGGTTTCAGTTTCATCAGGAAGTTGGTAGTGAATCACATGTGTGATATCATCAACATCAATCCCTCGAGCAGCAACGTCAGTTGCTACTAACATTTGTATTTGTCTGGCTCTGAATGATTTCATAACCAAATCGCGTTGATTTTGACTTAAATCGCCATGCAATGCAGCTGCATTATACCCATCTTCGATTAATTTTTCAGCAACTGCTTGAGTATCTTTTTTTGTACGACAGAAAACCACTGAAAATATGTCCGGATTTGCATCTGCCAAACGTTTCAAAGCTTGGTAGCGATGGCGTCCATTGACCATATAGTATTCGTGACGGATATTATTCGACGCCTGATTCCGAGAACCTACGGTAACCTCAAAAGGTTTATACATAAACTGACGTGCAATTTTAGCTACTTCGTTCGGCATAGTTGCTGAAAAAAGCCACGTATTTTTTGTGTCAGGCGTATGTGATAGGATACTGGTGATGTCCTCATAGAAGCCCATGTTAAGCATTTCATCAGCTTCGTCTAAAACGCAAATATCTATATTTGAAATATTTACAAAACCTCTTCGAATCATATCCTGCATACGACCAGGCGTAGCTACAATAATTTGAGCCCCTTTTCTAATGCTTTTCGTTTGTTCTTCGATACTTGCTCCTCCATAAATGGCAACTACATGAATATTAGGCATGTACTTGGAATACAATTTCAATTCAGAAGTAATTTGTAAACACAATTCTCTGGTAGGAGAAAGGATAAGAGCTTGTGTTTCTTTAGTTTCAGCGTCAATTTTTTGTAAAAGAGGAAAACCAAAAGCCGCTGTTTTCCCTGTTCCGGTTTGAGCCAACGCAACCATATCAACATCTTCGGACAACAGGGTGGGGATGGCTTTTTCTTGAATTTCGGAAGGTTTTTCAAAGCCCATATCAGTAATGGCTTTGAGGATGGACTCGTTCAGTCCTAACTGTTTAAATGAATTCATATGTTTTATTCTACGGGGCAAAGGTAGTAATTAATTGAGAATTGACAATTTAGAATTATTATTTTTTTACTGATGTCCCCATTTTTAACAATATATTTTCATTTTCAGTATATGCTTATTCTTTTTCCAAGTATATCAAAGTCCGTACATGTCTACCAAATAAATCAAACTGGTAATAGCAGCAGCTCCTAATGACAATTCTCGTTTGTTAACGGCATCAAAAACGTCGGTTTCGGAGTGATGGTGGTCAAAATAACGCTGAGAATCAGGGACTAATCCCGCTAATACATTATTTTCAGTCTGTAAAGGGCTGATGTCTAATCCCGGATATCCTTTTCTAAATAAGTGTATATAATATGGAGTAAATAATTTTTCCCACATCTTTATCTTCTCTATTTTTTGGGCTTCACCACGCAAATTAAATCCACGAGGAGAAAATCCACCCGCATCTGTCTCTAAAGCAAAGATTTGATTTTCTCTATTTTTTTTGCTTTCTTCAGCATATTTTTGACCACCTCTCGCACCATTTTCTTCATTAGCGAAAAGAACAATGCGAATAGTGCGTTTTGGTTTGTAATTCAATGATTTAAAGATACGAATTACTTCTAAACTTTGAGCAACACCAGCTCCATCATCATGGGCTCCATGTCCAACATCCCATGAATCAAGGTGAGCTCCAAAGGTAATAATTTCATCGGGATAGAGGCTTCCTTTGATTTCCCCAATTACGTTGTAAGATTGTACATCGTCGAATGTTTTACAATTCTGTTTGAAATAAAATTCCAATTTTGGATTTAAGATAAGCAGTGTACTTAATAAATCGGCTCCTTTGGTGCTGATTGCTGCGGCAGGAATGTGTCTGCTTTTTGGCAAGTCTTCATATGACATTACTCCTGTGTGAGGATGGTCGTCAATTTTATGAGATAATGATCTTACAATCACAGCGATGGCTCCTTTGTTTACTGCAATTCTTGCTCCTGAGTAACGCTGTGATCCACAGGCACTGTACGAATCAAATGCGTCAATATATTCATTAGGTAAAGCTCCATTTAGGAATACAATTTTTCCTATAACACTGTTAATATCTGCTTTTTCTAAGTCTTCCAAACTTTTAAATTCAACGACTTGTCCCTTGATTCCCGAAGCAGGTGTTGCAACCGAGCCTCCCAGTGCTAAAATGGGAACCGGAGTAATTTTATTTTTAGCAGTTTGGATATAGGCATATTCAGGCAAACCACGTACCCAATGAGGAACCATCACGGGTTGTAGCTTAACATCAGTGTTCAATTCCTCAAGTTCGGTTTTCAAAAATTCAATCATTTTTTTCTCACCATGTGACCCCGACAGACGATGTCCTATCTGATAGCATATATGGTGCAACCAATCGTATGCCTTGCCCTTTGTTAAAGTTTCGGTGTGGATTGAACGCAACATAATTGAATCCTTCTCAAAAGTTTGTGCGTTTGAAGTAAAGAAAGCAACGCAACAGATTACAGTGATTATATTTTTCATAAACGTTTCTTTGATTTCGTAATATTTTCTATTCCATTTAGTTAATACCATTCCACTTGAAATTTTAACCACTAAAATATCCAAGTTCTACTCGCAAATATAGAATAATATTTTGTCACATAAAAATATTTTTTTAACATCTGCATAAACTATCCGAAATTTTGAATAAAAGAAGAACCTGAGAATTTCGTACGTTTATCAAGCTCTATTTTTTCAAAATATAGACACTTCAAGCGAAACTAAATACAAAATAAACCAGTAATCGGACAAATTTTAGCTTTCGTCTCATTACAGATTTTAAATATATAAATATTTAATTATGAACGGTATAGGTTGAATTATCCTATCAGGTATATCACTAATTGGAAGTGTTATTCGGACAATTGAATGAATGTTAAACGCTACTCTATATTAGGTTTTGGAATATTCCACTAAGCAGTGCTTATATTCATGCAAAAACATGAATCTAGTGTTGCTTTTCAGTGATATGAAGTAAAATAAATACTTTCTTTTTATGAGCGAAAAAAATGGTAAAATTTCAGATTTATGCAGCCATATTATTATCTTCTTTCGGAATAGATGAAATGGTTTTATTATGATAAAGGCAATATTTAGTAATTTTAAGAGTAAATAATACCATGATACGACATTTGAAACTTAATTATGTGTACAATGAAAAGAAAATCAAAGTGAAAGAATAAAAAAACTACGTAAATACTTTTCAATAGAGATAATCAGTAGGTTTACAACTAAGTTTATTTTAAATCAAATAGTTAAAAACAAAAATGTCATAAAATTAAAAACTTTTGGCAGGAATAGAAAAATAAGTTTTTGCTACAAAAAGACACAGCCGTCCGAAAGTTTTTTGAAAACTCATAAAATTCCTTGTCAACCCTTTATTTATAAGGGCAGACTTGTTTGTTGTGCGGAATTATCTCTGTCAAAGAGTGTGTTTTCAGGTGGTTTTTTCACTTTTTTTACGATAGGTTTCAGTTCGTTGCAAACATAATTCAGCGTCAGATAGTGCATAAGACACACCCTTATTTTCTCGCAAAAATTACTAAATGCCGTCTTTTTATCGCTATAAAATCGCTTTATCAACTCCAACAGAAGATAGCAAATCAAAGATACATAAATCTGTGATTTCACCGCATTTTCACTCGTTCCAAGAAAAGTTTTTATCTGTAAATTTTGCTTCATCGCCTTGAAAAACAACTCAATATCCCAGCGTTTTTTGTACAAATCCGCAATGGTTCTCGCCGTCCAATCCATATTATTGGTGATGATTTCTATGGTTTTGTTGCCGTCTTGCTTATAAACCGTTACCAAACGTAATTTCTCTTGATCAATACCACTTTCTACCGCCTTTTTTGAGGTCAAAACGATGATTTCATCTTTGAGGATGTCGTGGTCTTTTTCATCAGGCAGGTCTCGTTCTTCGAGACTTTGGTAGAGCGTGTTGGACTTAATTCGCGTAACAAAAGTATTTTGGCAATGGATTCTGCCGAGCATCAAACTAAAATCAAAATAGCCTCTATCCTCAACAATGATGGTGTTTTTCGGATAGATATTTTGTTGTAATCCTTTGCTATCGTGTGTTTTAGCTTCGGTGATATTGACCATTTCAGGCAATCCAAGTTGATCGTCCCAAACGGTGTGAATTTTGAGTCCGCCTTTAGCTGTCCGATATTTTGCCCAGTTGAAAAGGCTTAAACACAGGCTAATGGTAGTACTGTCAATGATTTTTATTTTGTGGTTTTGGATTTCATCGATGATATGACTTTGATGTTTGGCTTTTAAAGAGTGTTTGTAATACTTTAAAAGACTAGAATACAAATCTTTAAATACTCCATAATGTCTTACTTTGTTTCCATCACTCATTGTTGATTTTGCGGGACTTTGTTTGAGTTGGAGATCGCTTAGGAAAGTGCTACTAACTGATAATCCGCAACTTATGTCGGATAGCGTATAGCATTTATTCAGCTGTCCGAAAGTTAGTGCCACCAATTGGTCGCGAGTTTTATAGGTAGACTTTCCCTTATCGGACTGATGTTTAGCGATTTCCGCTCTTAAAATATGCGCAGGAATGAGATCTAAAATTTGTCTGATTACGGGTTTATTTGTATTTTTGCTTCGCCTGAAGAGTGTCATAATTGAAAAAAAATGGGAATTTTTCAAATATACAACATTCTCAGGCAACTTTTATTTTAAAAGTTTCGGATAGTTGTGACAAAAAGATTAAAAAATCTTTTGGTATTTAAACGCTTTTTTTATATCTTTGTTACGGTTTTAATGAACGTGAGATAACAAAAAAATAGACAACATGGTAGCAACAGAACTTAAAAAACCTTTCGTTGGAGGAAAATGGGAAAATCAAGTTGATTTAGTCGATTTTATTACCAAAAATTACACTGAGTATCGTGGAGATGCCTCTTTTTTAGAAGGTCCTACCGCTGATACGACTGAGCTTGTAAGGAAATTTGATGAACTGATGAAGCAAGAGCGTCTTAACGGCGGGGTTGTTGACATGGACACAAAAATTCCTTCAACCATACTTTCTCACTCTGTAGGATATCTAGACAAAGAACGTGAGAAAGTAGTTGGATTACAAACAGATAAGCCTCTAAAACGAGCTTTAATGCCTTTTGGAGGTATTAATATGGCGATACATAGTTGCGAAGCTTATGGATATAAAGTTGAAGATGAAGTAGTTAAAATTTTTACAGACTACCGTAAAACACACAATCAAGGGGTTTTTGATGTGTATACTCCTGAGATGCGTGCTGTGCGTAAATCGGGGGTAATTACTGGACTTCCTGATGCTTATGGAAGAGGTCGCATTATTGGAGACTATCGTCGTGTAGCTTTGTACGGAGTAGATCAGCTTATCCAATTGAAAGTAAAGGATTTCAATGAGATTGGATCCGATGGTGTGATGACCGAACATATTATTCGTGACAGAGAGGAAGTAGCTGAACAAATTCGAGCTTTGAAAGAGTTAAAAGAACTTGGAAAAATGTATGGTTTCGATATCTCAAAACCTGCTACGAATGCTCGTGAAGCAGTTCAATGGCTTTATTTTGGATATTTGGCAGCTATCAAACAACAAAACGGTGCTGCGATGAGTATCGGAAATATTGCTACTTTCCTTGATATTTACATTGAACGTGACCTACAAGACGGAACACTTACTGAAGTGGAAGCTCAAGAACTCATTGACAACTTAGTGTTGAAACTTCGAATGGTGAAATTTGCTCGTACGCCCGATTACAACCAATTGTTCTCAGGAGATCCGATTTGGGCAACACTTATCGTTGGGGAAATGCTTGATAATGAAAGATCTTTGGTAACGAAAACCGATTTCCGCTTCATTCATACTCTCGACAATATGGGGAACTCTCCTGAACCTAATTTGACAGTTCTTTGGTCTTCAAGACTTCCAAAAGGATTTAAAGATTTCTGTGCTGAATCTTCAATTAACCATTCAGCAATCCAGTATGAGAGTGATGAGCTTCTTTCTGACTTCTTGAAAACCTGTGATAAATCAATAGCTTGTTGTGTATCGGGAATGACCACCGGAAAAGACATGCAATTTTTTGGAGCGAGAGCCAATTTAGCTAAAGCATTACTTTACGCTATTAACGGAGGACGAGATGAAATGACAGGCGAACAAATTGGACCTAAAACAGAACCTTTACGTGGCGTATTAAACTATGATAAGGTAATCGAAAGTTACGATCAATTTATGGAATGGTTGTGCAAATTGTATATCAATACATTGAACGTAATCCACTATATGCATGATAAATATTCTTATGAAAGTTTGGAAATGGCACTACACGATACTAATGTTCGTAGGTTTATGGCTACAGGTATCGCAGGTTTCTCAGTTGCCGTGGATAGTTTGTCTGCAATAAAATATGCCAAAGTAACTCCAATTGTTGATGAAACGGGACTTGCAATAGACTATAAAATCGAAGGGGAATTCCCTACATTCGGAAATAATGATGACCGTGCGGATGCTATTGCTGTTGAATTATTGAAAAAATTCATGACAATGCTTCGCAAACATAAAGTGTACAGAGCTGATGAAACTACAACATCCATTCTAACAATTACTTCGAATGTCGTTTACGGTAAAAAAACAGGAAATACTCCTGATGGAAGACGTGAAGGAGAACCTTTCTCACCAGGAGCAAATCCAATGAATGGAAGAGACAGAAGTGGTGCGTTGGCTTGTTTGAGTTCGGTAGCTAAAATTCCATATGAATACAGTCGAGATGGAATAAGTCTTACGGCGGCTTTCACACCTTCGTCATTAGGAAAAACTAAAGGTGACCAAATAAAAAATCTAACTTCGATGATGGATGGTTACTTCTTACAGGGAGGTTTCCACTTGAATACAAATGTGTTTAATAAAGAAATGTTAGAAAAAGTAATCGCAGCTCCTGAGGAGTATCCTAATTTTACAATTCGTGTATCGGGATATGCAGTAAGACTTATCAGTCTGACACCTGAACAACAGCGTGACGTATTGAGCCGTACAATGCATGAATTGATGTAATTATTAAAAGAACATAACATTAGAAAATGAAAGTTGTCCACCTTCGGACAGCTTTCATTTCGTTTGTTCTAATAACTTACTTGGGTTATATCCATAAAAATTAATATATCACAAGTAAAAGTTCAATATTCGTTAAAATATTGCTGAATTAGTTTCCAGTCTTTGGTTTTTGTAAGTGCAAGCATCAGTAGTATACGTGCTTTTTGCGGATTTAGAGTTTGAGCGGCTACGAAATTGTATTTAGTATCATCTACTTCGGCATCAAGAGTTGTCGCACCCATGGGTACACGCGATGAACGTACGATTTGAATACCTTTTTTCTGAGCTTGTACAGCCAAATCAAATAGTGTGTGATAAAAATTTCCGTTTCCTACACCTGCATAGACAATTCCATCGAATTGAGCATCTATAAAAGCTTTCATTGGAAGTTCCGACATATTAGAATACCCATAAACGATACCTACTTTTGGTAAAAATTTTAGATTATCTACATCAAAAATAGATTGTGTGGTATGTTTATTTTGAGGCATTCTACTGAAAAAAGTTTTTCCATTATGGATATATCCTAATTTGCCAAAATTCGCACTTTGGAATGTTTCCACAGCCAATGTATTGCTTTTGATTACATCTTTAGCATCGTGTATAACATCATTCATCACTACCATTACCCCTTTGTTAGTAGCCTTTGATGAAGCTGCAACTACTATCGCATTGTACAAGTTCAAAGGCCCATCGGCACTCATTCCTGTAGCTGGACGCATGGCTCCAACCATCACCACAGGTTTATTGCTATGAACTGTAAGATTAAGAAAATAGGCTGTTTCTTCCATAGTATCCGTTCCATGGGTGATGACAACACCATCGTAATTTTCCTTTGTAAGAAGTTCATTGACTCGTTTGGAAAGTTTCAGCCATACTTGATCGTTCATATCTTGTGAACCTATTTTCACAAGTTGCTCTCCACTAACTTCTGCTATATTTTTTACCTCTGGAACGGCTTGTAGTAATTCATAAATTCCTAATTCACCAGCCTTATAATTACTGTCGGTGGTTGATTTACTAACTCCAGCGATAGTTCCACCAGTGGCAATAATGCGTATCATAGGCTTTTGTCCGAAGACTGCCATAGGTATGAAAATAACTAATAAAAGGATAATTTTTTTTGGAATGTTCATAAAATATATTGTATTGTAAATCAATTTATTATATAATCATAAAAACAAAATCAGGAAATATCCAACAGCGATAGAAACAATGGTAGCAACAAAGCCAGGCAGTTGAAACGAATGATTAAGTACATATTTTCCAATTCGAGTAGTTCCTGTACGGTCAAAACTAATAGCTGCTACTACAGTGGGGTAGTTTGGAATGAAAAAATACCCATTTACGGCAGGAAACATGGCAACCAGAGCCAATGGAGGAATGCCCAAAGCAATTCCCAACGGGTAAAGTGTACGCACTGTAGCGGCTTGGCTAAACAGCAAAATGGACATTACAAAAAGAGCTATAGCAAACAAAAATGGATAATCAGTGACTATATGTTCAATATGTGTTTTAAAAAATTCAATATTTCCATTAAAAAACGTATCTCCCATCCATGCGATACCAAAGATAGCAATTACGGCCTGCATTCCTGCTATAAAGACGCTCCCTTTAACTGCTTTATCTACATTCGTTTTAGTGAAAATAAGCATCAATCCTGCAATGGACATCATCACAATTTCGATAATTTCAGTCATTCCGAGTCGGTAGGAAGTGCCATCGGTCAATACAAACGAAGGTCGTAAAGAAGGAATAGACCCGAAAATAACAATTAAAAGTACACCTATTAGAAAAATAATTACCGAAATAAGTGCTTTTTGGTTTTCCTCAGCAGAAATTTCATAAGTTGTTTGTTTCTCATTTTTTAAAATTCCGTCACGTACTCTTCGTTGATACTCGGAATCTTTTTCCAAATCTACCCCGATAAATCGTACGGCAAAAGCACCAACAATCACCCCTATGAGCGTAGAAGGGATACATATCATTAATATATCACTGAGTTCAATGCCTTGTCCTCCCAGAAGCGTTGTTCCTAAAAGAGCTGCCGTAGCTGCAGAAATGGGACTTGCTGTAATGGCTTGTTGCGAAGCAATTACTGAAATACTTAACGGACGTTCAGGACGAACTTTACTTTCCGTAGCAATTTCCGAGATGATAGGCAAAAGCGAATAAGCTATATGTCCCGTGCCGGAAAGAAACGTAAAAATATAGCATACCACTGGAGCTAAAAACGTAATCATTGAAGGATTCTTGCGAAGAATTCGTTCAGCTACCCTTACCAAGTAATCCAATCCTCCAGCTGCTTGTAAAGCTGCTGCTGCTGTGATAACCGAAAGGATAATAAGCATCACATCAATGGGAGCATTTCCTGGTTTCAAACCAAAACCAAATACCAGAACAGCAAGTCCGAGCATCCCAAAAACTCCTAATCCAATCCCTCCCACACGAGCTCCTACAAAAATAGCTACTAAAACAACAAATAATTCCGTGAAAATCAGCCAATCCATAGTATTTCAAAATTTGCCCCGAAATTACGAAATAATGCGCTATTAGCCTACGATTTTAACACTATAATTTGTGGTATGGAGCATTTTATATATCTTTGCTGAGAAATAGAGATTTTTAGGATTTAAACTTTAGAAGCGGTTTTTGAACCTATTAACTCATATATTTTTGAGCAAAATGAATTTATTATCCGTAGAAAACATATCCAAATCGTTCGGTGAACGTGTTTTATTTCAAAACATTTCCTTTGGCATCAATAAAGACCAAAAAATAGCTTTTGTTGCTAAAAATGGAACTGGAAAAACGACACTTTTAAACATATTATCAGGAAAAGATCAACCTGATAGTGGTCAGGTAGTGTCCAGAAATGGAATTCACATCGCTTTTTTATCGCAAAATCCAGAATTTAATGAAGATTTTACTATTGAAGAAACCATCTTTTCTGTGGATAACCCCATTTTGAGAATCATTCAGGACTATGAAAAGGCTTTGGAAAATCCAAGTGATGAAAAAAATTACCAAAAAGCCTTTGAAAAGATGGAACTGCACAATGCGTGGGACTTTGAAACTCAGTACAAGCAAATCCTATCACGGCTTAAATTGGATAACCTACAACTAAAAGTTAAAAATCTTTCAGGCGGACAAAAAAAACGATTAGCGTTAGCAAACGTCCTGATTACTAAACCTGACTTACTCATACTTGACGAACCTACTAATCATCTTGATTTAGAGATGATTGAGTGGTTGGAGCAATTTTTTGCTAAGGAGAATATTACCCTATTTTTGGTTACACACGACCGTTATTTTTTGGAACGTGTCTGTAATGAAATAGTGGAACTTGATAATGGAGAATTATATACTTACAAAGGGAATTACTCTTATTTTCTTGAAAAAAAAGAGCAACGTCTGGCTCAGGAACAAGCTAGTATCGATAAAGCTAAAAATTTATATGTCAAGGAATTAGACTGGATGCGTCGTCAACCAAAAGCTCGTACAACCAAATCAAAATCACGTATTGATGATTTTTATATCATCAAAGAACAAGCACACAAACGCCGTAAAGATCATGTAGTGCAACTTGAAATCAATATGGAACGTTTGGGAAGCAAAATTGTTGAATTTCACAATGTTGGCAAACAATTTGGCGAAAGAATTATTCTCAATAAATTCAACTACAACTTCTTACGTGGCGAACGGGTTGGAATTATCGGGAAAAACGGCACAGGAAAATCAACTTTTTTGAATCTCCTAACACAAAAAATAGAACCTGACAACGGAAAAATTGTTATTGGTGATACAATTAAATTTGGATATTACACTCAAGAAGGAATTGAAGTAAAAGAAGGACAAAAAGTTATCGAAGTAATTCAGAAATATGGTGAATATATCCCTTTACTCAAAGGAAAAACGCTTTCCGCAGCTCAATTATTAGAAAGATTTCTATTTGATCGTAAAAAACAATATGATTTTGTTGAAAAATTGAGTGGTGGTGAATTAAAAAGGCTCTATTTGTGTACGGTTTTGATTCAAAATCCAAATTTTTTGATTTTAGACGAACCTACCAATGATTTGGATATCGTAACTTTAAACGTTTTGGAAGAATTTTTGTTGGATTACCCCGGTTGTTTACTTGTTGTATCGCACGACCGATATTTTATGGACAAAATAGTAGACCATTTATTTGTTTTCCGAGGTGATGGAGTAGTGGAGGATTTTCCCGGTAACTATACGGATTTTAGGGTATATGAAGAAAGCACACCTCCTGTTGAGGTAAGTTCTGAGAAAAAAGAAACTACTAAAAATGTATGGCGAAAAGATGGTTTAAAAGGATTGTCTTTTAACGAACAAAAAGAATTTAATCGATTAGAAAAAGAAATTTCTATTCTGGAAGATAAAAAAACAAGCATTGAAGATTTATTTTCTAAAGGAGAACTCAATTCAGATGAAATTCAACAAAAATCAATGGAATTACAGCAAATTATTACTGAATTAGAAGAAAAAACAGAACGTTGGTTTGAACTTTCAATGAAAATGGAAGAAAATGGAAATTAATTTGTCAGAACTACCCAAACTTGCCAAGCAAAAACGGGATGAAAGTTTACAGTTTTTTGCACAATTGAAGAAAAAACCTCCTAAAAAATTAGATTATATGATGCAGGAAATTCATGATGAGGTTTCTGCTGAAGTTGACTGTCTACAATGTGCTAATTGTTGTAAAACAACAGGACCACTGCTAACAAACATAGATATTGATCGAATTTCCAAGCATTTACGCGTAAAACCATCGGATTTTATCACCAAATATTTACGTGTGGATGAAGATAAAGATTATGTATTTCAGTCAATGCCTTGTCCTTTTTTAGCATCCGATAATTATTGCTTAATCTATGAGGTTCGACCCAAGGCTTGTCGTGAATATCCACATACTGATAGGAAGAAAATATATCAAATAGGTAATTTGACAGTAAAAAATACGGAAATTTGTCCAATAGCTTTCAAAGTGGTTGAAAAAATGAAAGAAAGTATTAAGGTAAGATAGAAATGTGGCACAAAACTAAGGAAGAATACCAATTTTATTTACAACTGCAACGGGGAATGTCTAAGAATTCAATAACTTCCTACGGATTGGATATCGAAAAACTCATTTCCTATCTCGAAACCTATCATATTGCAGAAACTCCCAACACCATTTCGGTGGATACCTTACGACAATTTGTATATGAAACTTCTAAAGAGTTGAATTCACGCTCACAAGCTCGGCTCATCTCAGCTTTGAAGAGTTTTTTTAAGTTTATGATGTCTGAAAAAAATCGGGAAGATTATCCTATGGATTTGATTGAAAGCCCTAAAATAGGATTGAAACTACCCGATACCCTTACTCTGGAAGAAATTGATAAATTATTAGAATCCATCGATTTACGCATAGACGAAGGACATCGAAATAAGGCTATTATCGAAACACTTTATGGTTGTGGATTACGAGTTTCAGAGCTAATTTCTCTACGATTATCTGATTTATTTTTTGAAGAAGATTTTATTCGAGTGATGGGCAAAGGAAGCAAACAAAGACTTGTTCCCATTGGAGAATTTACAAAAAAACAAATATCAAATTATATTCATAATCAGCGAAAAAAAATCAAAATTGCCAAAGGGCATGAAGATTACGTTTTTCTAAACCGAAGAGGAAAACAACTCACTCGAGCAATGATCTTTACCATTGTTCGGCAAACAGCGGAAAATATTGGATTACAAAAAAAGATAAGTCCACATACTTTTCGACATTCTTTTGCTACGCATCTACTCGAAAATGGTGCAAATCTACGTGCTATTCAAACAATGTTGGGACATGAAAGCATCACAACTACACAGATTTACGTCCATGTTGAGAATTCACACCTGAGGGAAATGTTGGTAAAGTTTCATCCTCGTCGTACGTTTGAATTATAAAAACTACTCGGCATATTTTTCATTAAACCGCTGTAGTACAGCTTCTACACTGCGAATTGATTTTTTTGTCCAATCAATGCGAATGCATGTTTTTTCTTCTTCTGTAAGTTGCCATGAAACATCTGATTTTCTGAGTTTTTCAGTCAGTTGCTGCAAAATAATGGCTACACAAACCGAAATGTTTAAACTTTCAGTAAAACCTACCATTGGAATTTTTAGGTAAGTATCCGCTTGATTCAAAACTTCTTTTGAAAGACCACTTTTCTCCGTTCCGAAAAAGAAAGCACTCTTTCGGGTGATGTCAAAATCGTTTAGCAAATAAGCATCTTGATGGGGAGTTGTAGCCACAATTTGGTAGCCTTTTGCACGAAGGGTATCCATACACTCTTGGGTAGATTCATACCGAAATGTGTCCACCCATTTTTGAGCTCCCATAGCAATTTTAGCATCCAATCGCTTCCCAAAACGCTGTTCAATCAAATGAGCTTGTTGCACACCAAACACTTCACAACTGCGAATCACGGCACTGGTATTGTGCATTTGAAAAACATCCTCAACGGCAACCGTAAAATGATTAGTCCTTAGCGATAGAATTTCGGTAAAGCGTTCTTTGCGTGAGTCCGTAATGAAATTTTCTAAATATGTCAAAAGTGTATTCTGATTCATTGCATTTTATGGATTAAAGAAACTTCATTTTTTTGAATTTTCTGTGTTATATATAAAATAAATTTGCCCTCCAAAAGAAATAACACTATGCCTGTGAACATGTTCTTTTAGAGGGCGAAGTTACGAAAAAATAATTTGTTTATTTCATTTCAGATAGTATATGAGTTATGTCATAAACAAACATTTCATCGGAAAGTGAATCAAGCGTGTACAATTTGTTGTTTGTGAAATCAATATCAAAAGAAGTAGCTAAATGATCTAATTTCAGTTCAATCAAAGGATTTCCTTCCCAATCGAACAAGAAGATGGTTGGTAAATTTTCACGATTCGTTTGATAGTTTTTCTCCTTTTCGTTTATGAACATAACTCCAAAAAAATTTTTAAATGAGCGAACATCACAAAATGTATACATCCGATTCCATCTGAATGTATTTTGAATACTTGTAATGCTATTCATCTCTTTACCCAAACATATTGTTTTTGCTATAGTATCATTTTGTAGCGAGTACATATTTATGTAGTTAAGTCCTAAGGGCATTTCTACTAAAATATCTTTTTCATGATCGTATTTAACAAGCGTTGATAATATGTTCGTATCCTCGCCTCTTCTTACGTGAGCTTCATTGAGTTTTGCCAACGGAGGAGGTATTCTTTTGTTGTTTTGGCGGAACATAAATCGCTCTTGTGAAGTAGCTTCGTTATTCAGTGTTTTACAAAAGAAATGAGTTTCATCAAGCATTTGAACATTGAACAGCGATTGAGGTAAATCCAATTCGGAAATAATCAATTCTTCCGTTTTATTTGCCAATACCTGAGAAATATTTAACTTACAGAGCTTTCCTCTATTAAAATCATAAATGTGAGCTATCCATTCATTATTTTGATTTGATATCCAAGTCTGCGTACAAAGGTTAGGAGCCATAGGAAAATCATTAGGTCCTTGTCCTTTTTTCAAAAATGCTCCCAAAACTTTTTGTTTAGGCAATGAAACCAATTTCCATAAGGCATCACTGTCATTGGTTGATAAAAACAATAAGCTATCTACAATACGAAATCTATTGACTCCCAAAACTCCAAAATCAACCATTTTTTCTTTGATAAGAGACCGTGATTTGGGAAAGTTTTCAACATATTGAACTTCATCAAATGACATATATTCATTAGATAGCGTTTCCTCTTTACAAGAAATTAAGGAGAAGAAACATAAGTATAAATATATAATTTTTCTCATGGTTAAATCTATTATTGTGTTTAATTATAAATCACTGAATACTATTAATTTAATCCATAATGTTATTTACAACACGGTATGATTTTTTATAGACTGAGAGAATAGATAAAAAGCACAGGATTGTCTGAGATGTCCAATTTACCCTCTTTCTTTTTGTCGGAAGGAAAATCTTGCTTAAAAATAGCAATATCAGAAGCATTCATCGCAAATATTAGACTTTGATTTTCAAATCCCAAAGGAGGAGATATGATAAAAGGATATTTATCATTATATTTAAGTGTTGCTGTTTTGATTTCTTGGTTAGAAAGATTGATACGTGTTAGGTGATACTGATTATTAAACAAAAAAGTTAGAAATAACATATCTTTCATTATTCCAACATTTTGAATTTGTTTAACTACTCTTTTATTGCTAAATTCACGATGAAGCGTAAAAAAATTATTCCTAAAATCGTCAATAGGTAACTTATCGGGTGTCTCAAAAAATATTTTTTTCCAATTTTGAATATCATTATCTTTGAAATGATACAAATTGTAGTCATAAGGCAGAGTTAATATAAATTCATCGGATGCATTTTGACTAAAAGGTGTATTTTGAATTGAAAAACTTTGATTAACTTCAAAAGGGAGAAATTTTTTAATAAACTTTCCTTCTACAGTGTCATAAATTAAAAAATTATGAAGCGTTTCATTCGAAAAATTAGAATATAGACAAATATGTCTTTCATCAATCACTCTAAAGAAATCAAAATAATCTGTTAAAGGAATTATGGAGGAAAGTCTGTTCGAAGCATCATACACAAATATTTTTTTATTTGGACGTGATAAAACATAAATATGATTGTTAAAAATATCAAAATCAGAAATTTGTAAGTATTCATCACCTCCTTGACCTCTTTTAGAAAGTACTGAGATATATTTTCCATTTTTGTCAAAAACAAACACTTTATCTTTTCTATCATCTTTTATGTAGAATAAACTTTCTTTTGCTCGTATTTCAACAATGGTTGATAATGATACACCATCAGGAGTTTCTAAAGGAATTGCTTTTGCTTGATTTATTAATTCTGTTACTTGAACAAAGTCATTGTCGCTAAGTAAGTGTATTACGTACTGTTCTCCTTCAAAAGTCTTTGTTTGTTTACAACTGTTCAATAGGTAACAAAAAATAGAACATAAAAAAAGAACATAATATACATTTAATCTGAAATTATGAATTTTCATAGTATAACTACATTTAGAAGGTTGTTTTATAACACGATGAACCTCATTTTGACCTTTATTTAATTAGATTCTTCTTTGCTACCATCTACAAAAATATATTTTTTTTTAATACAAGTCAAAATGAGTTCACTTTTAGTACTTTAGAAAATTTGTTGCCACAAATCATTACATTCTACGGGAGAACAAGTAGCATTGCCATCTGTTGTACAATAAAGTCCACCATCAAAAGTCAGAGAACCTTTAACTTCTACAATACTACCTCCTGCAATCTTAATTTTTCCATTACCATAAATAGTACAAGTAAAGGTGTTTCGATTCCACACAGCTTGAACTCCATCGGATTCATTTTGTTCTAATGCTTCCACGTTTGCCAATGTTAGAGCGGTCCAATTCCGTAGTTTCCTTAATAACATTTTTGCTAACTCCGTAGCCTGCCAAAGCTACAATTCCCACAACTAATAGGCTTTTGTTTAGATTTTTCATATTATGAATATTTATATGTTAATAACGAATGCAAGTTATAAAAAAATATCAAAAAAATAGTTAAAATCACATAATTATTTCTTTAAACCTTTCGTACATAACCTTTTTAGAAGCTTGATATTACATTGTTTTATGTTTATACCTATCAGCCATAATTAGATAAAACACAAACCCTAACAATCCGCCTATGATAAAGCCCGTAAGCACATCACCAGGAAAGTGAACTCCTAAATAAATTCGGCTGTAACCCACTAAAAATGACCACAAAAGCAACACAAGAAATAGCCATTTTATTTTCTTATGGAATAATTTACTAAAAAAGACAGCTACTGCCATTGAACTAGCTGCATGAGCCGAAAAATAGCCGTATTTACCACCACAAATAATCAAACGCATTTGGGAAATTAGACTTTGGTCATGACACGGACGCAATCGCTCAAAACCGTATTTAAAAACATTCGCCAATTGGTCGGTAGCAACAATCATCAGGGCAACACAAACTAATATTACGATAGTTTTCTTCCACTTAAAGTACTTGAAACAGAAAAAAAGCAACAAAACATACAAAGGTAAAGCAGAAAATTTATGACTTATAAAGAGCCAAAAAATATCCCAATGCTCTGAACCTAAGCCATTAAGGTAAAGGAATAACTCTTTATCTTTTTCTATAATATATTCAAACATAATGGATTGTTATCTTAGGCTTCAATATTGATCTTATCTGTTAGTATATATTCCCTATAAAAAATATTAAAAAATATCCGAGGTGTGGATTTTCAACTCAGGAAATTTAACCGATGTAATATATTCATCTACAACGGGTTTCAAAATTCTGTACTTTCCATCTTCCAAAACATTCACTAAAATATTTTCGTCCGTTGGGTTTACAATCCAATATTCTTCCACACCCGATTCTTGGTAAAGCTCAAACTTGTTTTTCATTTCTTTTTTCGAATTTCCGGGCGAAAGAATTTCGATAATAAGGTCAGGAGCTCCAATACAGCCACGTTCATCCAATTTGCTTTCATCACAAATTACACATAAATCAGGTTGAACTACCGTGTGAATATTATCACCTTTTTCGTCCTTTTTAGGCAAACGTACATCAAACGGAGCTGAAAACAATTGACATTTTTTATTTTTAAAATAGATATGAAATTCTCCATGTAATGCTGAAGAAACTTTCTGATGTTTCAAACTGGGTGCAGGTGACATCTTGAAAATCTTTCCTTTGAGAAGCTCCACACGCTCTTCAAACCTCCAAAGAAGATAGTCTGCGTATGTATACACACCGTTTACTAAATCTAACTGATTGATATTATTAATAGTAGCCATAAGGATTATTCTTTATGTTAAAAAATATCCGAGGTGTGGATTTTCAACTCAGGAAATTTAACCGATGTAATATATTCATCTACAACGGGTTTCAAAATTCTGTACTTTCCATCTTCCAAAACATTCACTAAAATATTTTCGTCCGTTGGGTTTACAATCCAATATTCTTCCACACCCGATTCTTGGTAAAGTTCAAATTTGTTTTTCATTTCTTTTTTCGAATTTCCCGGCGAAAGAATTTCGATAATAAGGTCAGGAGCTCCAATACAGCCACGCTCATCAAATTTGCTTTCATCACAAATTATACATAAATCAGGTTGAACTACCGTGTGAATATTATCACCTTTTTCTTCCTTTTTAGGCAAACGTACATCAAACGGAGCTGAAAACAATTGACATTTCTTTCCTCTGAGAAATTGCCATAGTAATCCACTCAAATTCATAGAAATTTTCTGATGTTTCAAACTTGGTGCAGGTGACATCTTGAAAATCTTTCCTTTGAGAAGCTCCACACGCTCTTCAAATTTCCAAAGAAGGTAGTCAGCATAAGTGTAAACACCATTTTCTACATCTAATTGATTGATATTTAGTACATTTTTCATAATTAAGGATTTCTAGTTAATAAAATTTAAAGCAGAATTACCCCTCGTATCGGTCAATTTCACGCTCGTAAAATTCATATGACTGCTGAATAAGGTTTTCAGCCTCTATTTCAAGTTCCTTAGTGTCTTCTTCATCGAAATCTTCCAACCACTCAACCTCATCGGTTTCTAAATTAAGTACAAAGCGAGGGTATTCGGTATGGATGACGAAAATAGCATCTGGAAAATCACTATTGTCACCTAATAAAAATTTGGGAAAGTTACTCATTTTTCTGTGTTTTAAATTTATTTGTAATTATTTAGAGCAAATATACAACTTTTTTATCTTTTAGTTTATTGCTAATCGCCAAAAATGCTCAATTCTTCGTTATAGATAGGACTCTCTACGTCCAAAAATTTCAAAACGCTGTGGAACACATGGTGTTGTGTAACGTCTTTAAGGGATTTTATAGACTTAGAATCTGCTGATTTCCAGACAATAAAAGGGATTTCATATTGTTCTTTTGGAGCAATACTCATCGGTAACCCATGCATATACAGATTTTTTTCTCCTAAGGATTCGCCATGATCTGAAACGTAGAGCAAGGCAGTTTTGTAATCCTCCAATTCTTTCAAATCTCCGATTATTTTGTGCAACATGTAATCCGTGTAAACAATCGTATTGTCATAAGCGTTTATGAGTTCCTCATGAGAGCAATTCCCTAACTCCACGCTATTACATACGGGTTTAAATACCTCAAATTCAGTAGGATATTTTTTATTATATGTAGGTCCATGACTGGTAGAAGTATGTAAAATAATTAATATTTTATCCTTATCACTTTTCGAAATCTGTTCTTTTAACCCTGATAAAAGCACCTCGTCATAATCACAATTTTTCTCTTCACAATTTTGACGTAATGCACTTCCTGTGAAGTACTTATCAATATGAACAGGAGGCTCACCAGAATTGGTCGTTCTCCAAACCACCTCAACACCACTACGATTTAGGTAGTTTGGCAAAATTTCATACAAATCTCCTATATCCTGATGCTCTAAAATGCATTTTACAGCGGCAGTGGTATAAGTTGCACACGAATTAGCGCTAAAATGGAAAACATTTTCTGTTTTTGAAAGCAACGGATTCGTGTTTTTTTTGTAACCATAAAGCGAAAAATTTTCACTACGAGCCGACTCCCCAATGACCAACACCATCACCGATTTTTCCTTATTTTTTATCGTAGCATCGGGTAGCAAAATCTCTTGCCTATTTTCTTGTGCTTTGTGAACGTAGTAAAGAATCGTATTCACTGAATATGACCATGGCATAGCCAATCCTCCCAAATATTTTGAATTTTTGTCAATCCAAAGAATATTTTTTGCATTTATGACTACTAAAATTAAAATAACCAATAAAATAGCTCCTAAATTTTTAAAGAATTTTTTTACAGAAGGATATGTAACTCTTACTTTTAAAATATAAATACTTGGAATAATCCCCAAAACGAGTAGATACAAAATTAACTTCACAGAAAAAAAGCTACTTGATTCTTCGTAATTGGTATTTAATAGATTACCAATCATACTTTCATCAACAATAATACTATATGTATTGATAAAATACACAGCTATTGCACTTAGAATGAAGGTGATAGCTAACAAAAACTTACCTATAGCTCGAAGTAAAAACAAAATCAGGTAAAAAGCAAAGAAATTAGCTACTACCATCAGTATAAACAAACTAATAACAAGTAAAATTCCATTAAAACTATGGTAATCAATATTTTGAAAAACAAAACTGAAGAATCCGTAATGGAAGAAAATAAAGTTTAAAATACTGATAATTAGCACAAAACGATATAAAGTAATATTATTTATTAATTTTTTTAACATATGCTTTTATGATAGTGTATAGTGAAACAATTAAACTAGATAAAGAAAGGTAATATACAAAAATATTTTCTTCTAAAATTCTGTAAATCAAAAATATAACGGAACCTAAGAATAGCACCATAAAAATAGGTAAGTATTTTTTATTGGAAATCCATGTCCATGCGTTATATTTTTGGTTAATAAGAATTCCCAAAAAAGCTGATATAGAACCTATTGCACATCCTGAAATCACATCCAGCGGATGATGAGCCCCCACGCCTACACGAGTGAAAGCTAAAATGAGTCCCAAAAAAACAAGTATAACAATATATAAAACCTTTTTAATCAATGATTTAGGTAAAAAAGCAATCAACAGTACACATAACGTTGTAAAAACGGTTATCGAATGACCTGACGGAAAACTTGAAAATCCGACTGCTTTTTCTCCAACAATCGTAAAGGAATCTATAGGATGTATGGTAGCAGGACGAGGAACATCAAAAAATTCCTTTAAACCCCTTGAAAAAAAGAGCGATAGCAACGAAGCAGATAGCAGATTTTCCCATATCTTCGGAGTATAAAAAAAGAAAACCGAAAGCATACACAACACGATGAAAGCATCTCCAAATTGGGTTAAATTATATTGTAAATAAGGAAATTGCGATAATTTTTCATTCAAATAAAAAAAACATTCTTGTTGAATAAAAACGTATTTTTCAGGTTCTAAAGCGTTGTTTACAAACAAAAAGCAGAAAACACTCACCATCACTAATAATGGAAAAATTAAGAAATAGGGTTTCACTTTTTCAAAATTAGCTGTTATAGTCTGATTCATTGTTAATTTTTAAATAAATAATATTTTTTAGTTATTCTTTTGGTAATCTAAAAATAATTTACATCTCTTTTTTTGTCATATTTTCCATTCGTTAACGGTAAAATCCTTTGAATTAGTACCCTCTACGAAGCATCCCAATGACGTATTTAGACGTGAATTTTTCGACTTTTGCAAATATACATAAAAATATGAAAATCAAAATTCATATCTATTCAAAAAATAGTTTTTGTTATTAATGGTTTTCTATTTATATTTGTACCCTCGAAAGAGTAAAGATTATGTCTTCAATATCCACATTTTCAAAGTTTTTACCTCAAGAGGAGTGTTTAGCTGTGTCAAATCAACAAGTGTCGCTAAAAATAGGTTTACCTAAGGAGCATACCTTTCAAGAGCGACGTATTTGTTTGGCTCCTGACGATGTTGCCGTTTTGGTAGCAAATGGTCATCAAATCCTAATAGAAACAGGAGCAGGGGAGGAGGCAAATTTTTCTGACCGCGATTATAGCGAAGCAGGAGCTCAGATTGTTTATGACTCTGAACAGGTGTTGTCATGTCCGATTGTTTTAAAGGTTGAACCTCCTACAAAAGCTGAAATTGAGCATTTGAAACCCAAATCTGTACTTCTTTCTGCCTTACAGATAAAAACCCAAGACAAAGACTATTTCACATCTTTAGCTAAGAAACAAATAACTGCGTTGGCATTTGAATACATTCAAGATGATGAATATAATCACCCTGTAGTTCAGTCGATTAGTGAAATTATAGGAGTGGCATCCGTATTAGTAGCATCTGAACTTATCGGAAATACATCTTATGGAGGAGGAGGTATTCTTTTTGGAAATATTACTGGAGTTCCCCCCATTGAAGTCGTTTTCCTTGGAGCTAATGAAGTTACTCAAGCTGCAGTGAAGTCTGCCATTGGATTAGGAGCCAAAGTGAAAGTTTTTGATAATTCTTTGGCTAATTTGCGAAAACTGAAACAGGCCGTGAATGAAAATGTTTTTACCTCAACCTTGCAGCCTAAGGTGTTGAAAAAAGCATTGATGAGATGTAACGTGGTTATCGGTGCGATGCGTGGGGAGAATCGCTCTCCTGTGGTAGTGAATGAAGATATGGTAAAAACTATGAAAAGAGGGGCGGTAATCGTAGATGTGAGTATCGACACCGGAGGATGTGTAGAAACCAGTCGAATTACGACATTTGCAGAACCTACATTCATGGAACATAATGTGATACATTATTGTGTTCCGAATATCGCTTCACGATATGCTCGAACAGCATCCTTTTCGTTGAGTAATATTTTAACTCCTTATCTGTTGAAAATAGGTGAGGAGGGAGGCATTGAAAACGTGTTACATATCGATAAGGGATTGAGAAATGGGCTCTATTTCTACCATGGAGTATTAACAGATAACACGATTTCACAGTGGTTTGGTATCCCTTATAAACCCATAAATCTTTTATTCATATAAAATATGTCAATTTTAAAACGCTTCGGATATTATTCTATTGGACTTGGAATTGGTATCGTTTTCGTAGCTTTCTTCTTCAAGAAAAAAGATACAGAACCTTTTTGCTATTTTCCCAATTGTAGAGTATTGAAAGACATACGTTCAAAAATAATAGAAGTAGATATCCAAACTTCTCTAACAAAGGATGATTTTATAGAATTATTTACCCATGGAGATGTGCTGTTTTCTAAAAGCGACACCAAAGCGACACCCTGTAAGATATACGTAATTGAAGGAGTAATTGCTGAGAAGGAAATAGAAGTAACTCTGGAAAATTGTTCGGACAAAGTGGTGATAAAAAAAATAAATGATAAATAAATTAAATATGGCAGGAATTTTAGACTTTCTAGGCGAAAATAATTTTCAACAAATTGTAAATGGCGTAAGCAAAGAAACGGGTGTTTCTCCTTCAAAAGCTTCGTCTGTGATTGAAATGGCAACTCCTTTGCTATTGGGAGCAATGCAAAACAAAAGTGATAATGAACAGGCGGCAACAGGTTTGCTCAGTGCTTTAACCAGTGACAAACATAACGGAAATTTATTGAATAACTTAGGAAGTTTGTTTGAAAACAAAGGAGATAGTCCCTTAACCAATGAAGGATCAGGTATTTTAGGACATCTTTTAGGTGGTAAAGAATCTACTTTATCCGATGCAATTAGCTCAAAGACAGGAGTTTCCTCATCGAATGTATTACAAATTTTAAAAATTTTAGCTCCTGTGCTGATGAGTTTTATTGCTAAGAAAATGTCAGAAAACAACGTTTCATCGGCAAGTGGATTGGGAGGTTTACTTTCAACATTAACAGGAAATAGTAGTGGTGGAAATCTATTAACCTCATTGTTAGACGCTAACGGAGATGGAAATATTTTAGATGATGTTATAGGAAAGTTAGGAAATTCCAGCACTTCATCAAAAAACGGAGGCTTAGGCGATGTTTTAGGTGGATTTTTTGGAGGAAAATAAGAAAATCCAACAAATTAGAATAATAAAAAAGTAGTTTGATTTTGTCTTAATAGAAAACAAAATCAAACTATTTTAGTCCTTGGGACAATCCTAAAAATTATACATTTATTTAATATTACTAAGAATCAATACATTAAATTATGGATGATTTTTATTTTATGCGAAGAGCCTTAGAACAGGCAGAGAAAGCTTTCGATAAGAATGAAATTCCTGTAGGAGCAATCATAACTATTCAAGGACAAATTATAGCCCAGGCTCACAATTTGACTGAATTACTCACAGACGTAACGGCACATGCCGAAATGCAAGCTATTACGATGGCTTCCAATTACTTAGGAGGTAAATACTTGAAAGATTGTACACTTTATGTGACCTTAGAACCATGTACCATGTGTGCAGGAGCCTTATATTGGAGCCAAATTTCAAAAGTTGTTTTCGGTGCATCCGATCCTAAACGAGGCTTTCAAACAACCGGAGTGAAATTACATCCAAAAACACAAATTATTAGTGGAGTATTAGCCGATGAGTCATCAAAACTATTAGTAGATTTTTTTGAAAAAAGAAGATAATAAATGAAAAAATTATGTCTATATCTATCTCTTTTGCTTGTAGGATTACAAAATGTGACCTCTCAAGTGATTGACTCTTTGGATATGGTACAAATAGATTCATTAAAAACACAAAGAGATGATAAATTCTACAAAGATGCTGGAGAATATCTCAAAAAAAGAAAACTTACACAGAAAATTTACGATTTTTTATTCACAAAGCCCAAGGTAACTACTCCACAAACGGGTAAAGTAACTGATGAAATAAATTTCAAACCGCATCAAGGAAAAATTATTCGAAATATAGAAATCATTACCTTAGACCCTTTTGGATATAGCGAAAAAGATTTATCCAAAAAACCAGGAAAAAAATTAGAAATTTATGGTAATTCCTTGCATAATAAAACTAAGCGAGGAACAGTAAAAAAGCAATTGTTGTTTTCAAAAAATGATCGATTGGATTCACTACTGGTACAGGAGTCGGAACGTATTTTACGAGATCAGAACTATATTCGTAGAGTGGTGATTCGTCCAATACCAATAACACCTGTGTCAGATTCTATTGATATTCAGGTAGTTGCTTTAGATAGTTGGACTATGTTTTTCGATTCAGACTGGACAGACAAACGAGGATGGATACGCGTCAGTGAATACAATCTTTTTGGGATAGGACACCAACTATCGTTGACCTATCGTCAGTACTTCAAGAAATTTAGTGAAAATGGAAAAGGTATTTACTACCGAGCTCGAAATATCGAAAACACACACATTGACGGTATCGCTTCCTATTACCAAGATTTGGAAGAGTATTCGGGGCGTTTGGTACTAGATCGTCCCTTATTTTCGCCTTACGCTCGGTGGACAGGTAGAATAGCTTTTTACGAAAATCGACAAGCAGAACGTATGTTTGTCAATGATTCTTTGTTATATCCTTATATAAAGTATCGAATATATGATGCTTATGGAGGCTACGCTATTCCATTGAAAAACAGTGATGATAAAAGTATCCATAGAGCTATTATTTCGGCACGTTACAAGCAAACTAAATTTCTTGAAACTCCAGTAGACTCACTCAATGTAGGAAATTTCTATTCTGACGAAGAGTTATTTTTAAGTAAGTTAAGTTTAAATAGCACCCGTTTTGTACAAGACAGATACATTTTTAGGCATGGTGATATTGAGGATGTTAGCATTGGTCATTCGTTTTTTGGTACTTCGGGGGTATCGAAAAAGAATCTCAATTATTATCCGTATTTAGGAATAGGAGCTTCGTGGGCAAATTATACGGATAAAGGATATTTCTCTATAGATACCGAAGCAGGTGGATTTCTGTCCAATGGTAGAGCTCATCGGGTGGCAATCAAAGGGGAATTAAGCTTTTTTTCAAATTTGTTCACTTTAGGGAATTGGTATTTTCGAGAATTTGCCAAAGCCCAATTTGTGATGGGATTCAATCGTGCTACCCATATTAATGATAAGATAACGATTAACGAAAAAGAAGGAATGAAGGATTTCGATAGTAATATCTATGATGGCACACGTAAGCTATTGTTAGTCTCTCAAACCCAATTGTACAGCCCTTTCCATTGGTATGGTTTCCGAATTAGTCCTTTTTTAAATGTAGAATTAGGGATTATCGGTCGTGAGCATACGTCTTTTTTCAACGTAGGGATGTACCCAAAATTTGCTATAGGTTTTTACATTTCCAATGATTATCTTCTTTTTCATAACTTCCAATTTTCCTTCTGTTACTTCCCTGAGATACCCGGAGTGGGAAATAACATCTACGAAATCACCAATTCAAGAAACGATGATTTTAGACTGCCAAGTTTCGGACATAATGCTCCAAGTACGATACTTTTCAAATGATATTGTTTACAGGAATAGGAGTAATCAGTTAACAATCAACTTCAAAAAGCATATTTTTTCAATTCAACATCTCGTTAAGTGAGATAAATAACTGTCCATCAGAAATTTGCATTCCTTGTTGAATAAGGTTAAAAATTTCCATGTTCCGTTCGGTGGTGTATGTCTTTTCTCCTGTAAAGAGTTGAACATCATCTGATAACATATTTTTTTTCAACCATAGGAAACCTTCAGGTTCTGTCAAATCAATATTGCCATCCGACACTTGAACTGAAATCATTTTAGCATTAGTATCCTGAAAATGAAAACAATGGATTGATTTTTTATCTATTCGTTCTAAAAAAGATACTTTTTGTAAGCTTTTTTCCCACACCAAATCACTAAAAATATCTATTTCTTCTTCAGCAATATGTTTTTTCTCTTTTTTAAGTTGCTCCCACTCGTCAGCCGTAATTTGTTGAGTAGCCAAAAACACAGCGAAATCGTGGTGCAACGCTTCTAATTGTTCTTTAGTTAATCGAGTGTATTTCATTTATTTATAACTCTTTACATCAATAATTATAACTCCGTAGTTCCATACAAATGCTACCTATAAAATCCCATTTCGTCAATATATTTCCATACTTTAGCATCCAACAGGGGGCGTACATTGCGTTGAGCTTTAATTTCCTCACGAATGAAAGTTGCAGATAGTTCTATAATGGGTGCATCTACATGAATAATATTACCTTGATTTTCAATCTCTTTTGGCACTTCACCTTCTGAAATACGTGGATAAACATATATGGGATAATTCGCTAAAATGTGTTCATAGTTTTTCCATTTATGGAAACTTTTCAGATTGTCTTCTCCCATAATCAAAGCGAAATTTACGGTAGGGTATTTTTCTTCTAAGTAACTGAGAGTGTGTGTAGTATAATTTGGTACAGGCAAATGAAATTCAATGTCAGAGGGTTGTAGCTTTTCGTAACTTTCCACAGCCCGATGTACCATTTCGAGTCGGTCATAATTATTCAATAATGTCCGTTTTTGCTTAAACGGATTTTGAGGTGTAACCACAAACCAAACCTCGCTCAAATCACTATGCTCAACTAAATGATTAGCAATAATGATATGACCAATGTGTATGGGATTGAATGAACCAAAAAACAAGCCTATTTGTCTTTTTTTCATAAAAATAGCTACTTTCGTGTTTGATATACACCAAAAATAAATTCAGAATCTACTACTTTGTTGCCTTCTGCGTTGAGAATTACCAAATCGCTAATCGTGATTTGATGATCATAGCGTTCTACTTGATTTGTCATTGTATTCACTATAGGCTTCGTATCTATGGTAATGGAGCCACCTGTCGCTTCAAACTGAGACTGAACCAAAGGGTTTGCGGGAGGATAATTGGCACAGAAATAATTTGTTGAAACGTTTTCAGAAAAACTTCGATAGTATAACTTATAGTTACTCGCTACTTTCCCTTTAGTGTTATTCTCACTGTTTTTTAGTACCCCTTGAGGTAATTCTAAAATCATAGCTTGTTTGCCGTTGTACTTAAACAAAAACGTAGCCGTAGTGTCAGCAGTACAGGATAGCACTTCATTGTTTTCGAAGGAAATAGTTTCTACTTCCAAATCTCCATCGTTACAAGCAAAAATTAAGGAAGAAACAATTCCAAACAAGTATACGTATTTTCTCATTTTATTCTATAATTTAATAATTATGGGATATTCAAATATTTATGCGTTTGTAAAGATACTTTCCATTTTGGATTTTTCATCACAAAATCAACAATCTCAGGAATTACCTTATCGCGACGACTCCATTCGGGTTGGAGATATAAAATACAATCATCCGATACTTTACTTGCCATTTCTTCAGCGAAAATAAAATCATGACTATTGTAGATAATAATCTTTAGTTCATTTGCTTTCTGATAAATTTCAGAAGTTGGCAAACGTAACTTCTTAGGAGATAAGCATATCCAATCCCAAATACCTGTTAATGAGTGGGAACCAGAAGTTTCGATATGGGTTTTCATTCCTTTTTCTTTTAACTTTTGGGTCAGAGGAAACATATTCCACATCAATGGCTCTCCCCCTGTAACTACAATAGTTTTCGAATACTTAAGTGATTGATTTACGATATCTTCTATGTGTGTTGGTGGATGTTTTTCTGCATCCCAACTTTCTTTTACATCACACCAATGACACCCTACGTCACAGCCTCCCACGCGAATGAAATAAGCCGCCGTTCCTTTGTAGAATCCTTCTCCTTGAATTGTGTAAAATGCTTCCATTAGAGGAAGCATTTCTCCTTTATCAACCGCTTTTTGCGTTTCTTTATCTAACATTCTTCTGATTATTGGGGTGCAAAAATACGAATATAATTGAAAAAGAAATTATCTTAGGTTCATTTTACAAATAATTTTCTACGTCTAAAATCCAAGGATCGGGGATTTTCCCTTCATTCTTAATTTCTTCTACTCGCTTGAGTGCTTGTTCATAGGAATCGTATTTTTCTAAATAAACGTAGTTCAAAACTTGTTCTTTGTAGTGGAACGTATCGGCTTTGTATCCATGACTTTGCATTTCTTGAATACGTTTTTTCACGTTCTTTTGATTTAAAAATACTCCTACCACAATATAGTATCCTTTATTAACATCTTCAGCACTGATTTTGGTCACACGTGTGCTACTATGTAAACGCGTTATAGCATCTGGATTATTTTCGATTTCCAAGGCAGTAAAGAACAAATAATACCTGTCCAAACTTTTGGAATAAGTCAAATCCAGTGAAGAGGCATCATTTGGAATCAATTCTTGATTCACATTAGGAATGTCCATTTTGAAAATGTCAAAACCTAAGGTGTTTTGGCTTGCAGGATTTCTTTCCCTTACAAACTCGTCATTCCATGTAATAGCACTGTTGAAGAAATTCCGTTGTGGGCGAATTTTACTTTCTAAAGTCAATGATTTTCCACTTGCAGGGACTGAGATTGTCACCTGATCACCTCCCATACTGAAGTCACCTTCGAGGGTAATTCCCATGATACGAGTTTGAAATGCATCTTTTGATGGAGTAGTGAATCCACTGAAAGAAAATGTTTTAGGCTCGTTACTGATACTTTCAAATCCATCATAAGTGATTATTTTTTTTATGTTGCTATCCTCATTTTCATAGACTAAAACCAATGCCCAACCTGCAGCAGAGCCTCCTGCAATATGCCCAGTTGCTGCACGTATATTAGCAACCGTATATTCTCCTTCAGATGCAGTATTTGTTAATAAATAACTGATATTCACATAATAAACATAAGGGGAAATTCCTTTTAAAGAGTGTTCTTTAGAACCGTCGTAAATCAACTCTCCTTGCAAATGTACATAATCTTTGCGAGAAGGCGTTTTTATCATCACACTTTGAGAATTTTCGCGAGTACCATCCTTAATCCCGTAGTTGGTGCCTTTGAGAGTTCCTGATGTGTAAGGATAGGTAGCTGTCCAATAAAGTCCTGCGTAAATCACTTTGGCTTTTTGTTTTCCTTCAAACGAAAAACTGGCACTACTGGAAGAAAATGTTGTCGGATCATCATCCACATCAATGTATTGCATATTCAACTCATCATTGAGTTTTGCTCCACGACTGCGATCATCAAAAGGAATATTAGAATTGTTACGACGATCTTCTCGATTGACGATGTTGTTCCCTATGATTTTAATATCTCCTTTAACAAAAGCCTCATAACGGATTTTAAATTCCGTCTTTATACTTTGTGCCTTTATTGAGAAGCATAGAAAATAAAATATAATACAAATTATACACGTAATATGTTTCATTTCGTTGAAATTGTTTTTGAATTGTCTTTTGTGTTAAAAACAAAAGACAGTGTAGAGCAAATATACAATAAAAAAATGAATATATTATCCTTAGTAAACTAATTTTATGTTAAAAAGAATTTTTTGTCTTTATAAGAAATGTACATATCTTAAAATGAACATTTTAACTTTAAACAATGTTTGAGAATACAGCCTTATGCTAATTCTATTTTCGATAAAAGTTCTATTATCAGAAGTATATGGAAAGAAAAAAAATTTTAGGTATTAATCCTATTAGTATTAGAATTTACCATCAAAAATAATTAGAGAAGGAGAGAAGTAATGATTAAAAAAAGTAGAGACGCTATAGGATGCGTCTCTACCAAAATTAAAGGTTTATCCTTCTAATTTCATGTCTTTTACGATATTTTTAATTCGCTCATCCAAGGTTTTTTCAACCTTTTTGAAGTTTTCAATACTGTCTAAAGGTGTATTTACGCTAAAATAGAACTTAATTTTAGGCTCTGTTCCACTCGGACGTGCAGCTATTTTCGTTCCTTTTTCTGTGTAGTATATTAACACATTCGATTTTGGAATATCAATATCTTCCACCTCACCCGTTAAAAGATTATGTGCTTTGGAGGTCTGATAGTCTTCTACCATTGTTACCTTTTCATTATAAATTTCTTTCAATGGATTTTGACGCAGATCTTTCATCATCTGGCTAATTTCTTCGGAACCTGAAATGCCTTTTTTCACTAAAGAAATTAAATACTCTTTGTAGAAACCATAATCCACATAGGCTCGTACCAATTCTTTATAGAATGAACTTCCTGAGGCTTTGGCTGTTGCCGCGATTTCACACGCTAATAATGTGGCTGTTACTGCATCTTTATCACGTACAAAATCACCAACCATATATCCAAAACTTTCCTCACCACCACCAACGAAGGTTTGTTCTGGAAAGTCTTTTATCATCTTAGCAATCCATTTGAAACCTGTCAAACCAACTTTGCATTCAACCCCAAATGCAGTAGCAATATCATTCATCATTGGTGTAGAAACAATAGTTGAGCCTATAAACTCATTACCTTTAAATCCTTTTTCTTTATGTTTTTGAAGTAGGAACAAAGTCATCATAACCATTGTTTGATTTCCGTTGAGTAGAGTCATTTTTCCGTCCAAATCACGTACGGCAACTCCTACACGGTCACAGTCAGGATCAGTTCCTATAACGATATCGGCACCTAATTCTTCAGCCTTTTTCAAAGCCATTGTCAAAGCTTCTGGCTCTTCAGGATTGGGTGATTTTACGGTAGGGAAATTCCCGTCAGGAGTAGCTTGTTCCTCAACAATATGCACATTGGTGTATCCGGCTCTTTTCAATACTTCAGGAACCATAGTAATCGAAGTTCCATGCAAGGAAGTGAACACCACTTTAAGATTTTCTTTCTGCGGAGCATTAAAACTTCCATTTTTGATAGAAGCTTCGGCAAAAGCGTTATCTAATTCAGAATCAATCCATTGTAATAAATTTTCATTAGCATTGAAATTAATATCTTTAAAATCAATGGTATCGATAGATTTCATAATTTCACCATCTTGCGGAGGAACCAACTGCCCACCATCTTGCCAATAAACCTTGTAACCGTTGTATTCAGGAGGGTTGTGCGAAGCCGTCAAAACGATACCGCATTGACACCCCAGATGACGTACGGCAAATGAAAGTTCAGGAGTTGGGCGTAAGTCCGAAAATAAAAACACTTTAATTCCATTAGCCGTAAACACGTCAGCTACCACCTTCGCTAAGTTTTTTGAATTATTACGACAATCATGAGCTATGGCCACTTTGATTTCACCGTTAGGGAATGATTTTTTAAGGTAGTTACTAAGTCCTTGTGTGTTTTTCCCAAGGGTATATTTATTAATTCGGTTCGTTCCGATACCCATAATACCACGCATTCCTCCCGTTCCAAATTCTAAATTTTTATAGAACGATTCCTTCAATTCATCTAAATTTCCGTCTAAGAGTTCTTGTACTTTTTTACGCGTTTCTGCATCGAAAGCATCTGAAAGCCAAGTTTTTGCTGTTTCAATACTTTTTTCTAACATAAAATGTAAATATTTTTTAAAATGTGATTTTTTTTTAGATATTTAAGTCAAGCAAAGGTAATAAATTATTTAGTATATTCCTTAAAAATCAAAATATTTTTTGCATTTACTTTAGAGAATTTTTATAAACAACAACACAACTTGTATTCAGGAAAGCCCCTATAATCTCTATAATTCACTTGTTCACTCAATGAGATTGTTTATAAATAGAAGATAATTCATTTTTTGAGTTCATTATTTCATTCATTGTTCTTTTCCTTAAATGAAAAATAACCAAAAGTGCGAGCCACACGGGCATTAAAAAATAATCAATCGGCTTCCGACAAATTTTCCAAACTTGCTTCCCGCGGTCGATTCGAACAGTGGAAAATTTTCACGCTTTATTCACTGATTTTCTTAATGCCAAATCTCCAATGTCAATAAAAAGCGGTCAAAATGCTGAAAAATCAGTGTTGAATCATTGAAAATATACGCAATTAAGTACTGAGCTTAAAACTTTTTTAATAAAGTTCTCATAAACAGTTGTTTGAGTTATCTACTAAAAATATTTTGAAAAAAAAAAGATAAAAAATTTGGAAGTTTAAAAAAAACACGTAATTTTGCACCCGAATTAATAACAACTGCGGCCTCGTAGCTCAACTGAATAGAGCACTTGATTACGGCTCAAGAGGTTTCAGGTTTGAATCCTGACGAGGTCACCGAGCATTTTTGCAGAAAAAAAGAAACACCGTATGAATCAGAATGGTTTATCGGTGTTTTTTGTTTCTATTTCGCACCAAAATACAAAACATAGTTTTACCTACCATTGTCTACTTCCTCTTTGTAGTATGATTCAATTTTTTAGGGAGTCTTTAATGTGTTTACATGTCTTTGCTACATTTTGTGGCACAACAATTGTTGTACTACCATCAGTTGTTCCTTTGACTAAGGTGTAACTATTTTATTTATAGTATTATATATTATTTTTGAATCATATTTTTTTGTCGGAAGAATATAAATTCACGACAAAATGACATATTATATACCATTTATGAAAATGAAATTAAGCAATTTTGACAGTTTTTCATCTGAAACCATCGATACAGATGCAGAGTTTATTCCTCTATTAACAGCTGAAGATGAAGAAGAAATACAAAAGGAATCCTTACCTACCGTTTTACCGATTCTTCCGTTGCGAAATATGGTGCTGTTTCCCGGGGTAGTGATTCCCATCACAGCAGGGCGTGATGCTTCGGTGCGATTGATAAACGATGCTAACGAAGGGTCAAAAACTATTGGAGTTGTGGCTCAAATTGATGAAAATGTCGAAATACCTACGGGAAAAGATATTTATCATTTGGGAACTGTAGCACGTATTCTGAAAGTACTCAAAATGCCCGATGGGAATATTACCATTATCATCCAAGGAAAGAAACGCTTTGAAATTGATACTATTTTGGAGGAAAAACCATATATCACAGCCACTATCAAAGAGGTAGAGGAAACACGTCCTCCAAAAAATGATAAGGAATTTGGCGTAGTTATCGAGTCTATTAAGGATTTGGCTACGCGAATCATACGTGAAAATCCAAATTTACCTTCCGAAGCTACGTTTGCCATAAAAAACATAGAGAGTGGGGCATTTTTAGTGAATTTCGTGTCATCTAACATGAACGCTCTCGTAAAAGAGAAACAAGAAATATTAGAGACAAACGATTTGAAAGATCGTGCGTTGTGTGCGTTAAAATACTTAGATTTGGAACTGCAAAAACTTACACTTCGTAATGATATTCAGTCCAGAGTACGTTTTGATATTGACAAGCAACAACGTGAATATTTCCTACATCAGCAAATAAAAACTATCCAAGAGGAGTTGGGAGGCGTTTCCTATGAGGAGGAAATTGAGGAGATGAAAAAAGTAGCCAAAACTAAAAAATGGGATGATAAAATCAAGGAACATTTTGAGAAAGAATTGGGAAAACTACAACGGATGAACCCTCAAGTAGCCGAGTATTCAGTACAACGAAACTATTTGGATACGTTATTGGAACTGCCTTGGAATGAGTTCTCAAAGGATAATTTTGATTTGAAACGGGCTCAAAAAGTACTTGACCAAGACCATTACGGTTTAGAAGAAGTTAAGCGACGCATTATTGAGCATTTAGCAGTATTGAAACTTCGTAACGATATGAAATCACCTATTTTGTGTTTTTATGGGCCTCCTGGCGTAGGGAAAACCTCTTTAGGGAAATCAATAGCTAAAGCGTTGAATCGTGAATATGTCCGTATGTCGTTAGGAGGGTTACGTGACGAAGCTGAAATTCGTGGACATCGCAAAACGTACATTGGTGCAATGCCTGGGAGAATTCTCCAGTTATTGAAAAAAGCTAAAACCTCTAACCCTGTATTTGTATTGGACGAAATCGACAAGTTGAGTCATTCCCACAATGGAGATCCTTCTTCTGCTATGTTGGAAGTTCTTGATCCTGAGCAAAATAGTGAATTTTATGACAATTTTTTAGAAGTAGGATATGATCTGTCCAAGGTCATGTTCATAGCTACAGCTAATGAACTTTCAACCATCCAACCAGCACTTCGTGACCGTATGGAAATCATTAATGTAACGGGATATACCATTGAAGAAAAGGTTGAAATTGCTAAGAAATATTTATTACCCAAGCAACTGGAAGAACATGGACTTAAAAGTCGTGACCTTTCTTTGGGTAAAAAGGAAATTGAACGTGTTGTTGAAGGATATACACGCGAATCCGGAGTACGTGGTTTGGAAAAACAAATAGCTAAGTTGGTGCGTTTTTGTGCCAAGTCGGTTGCCATGGAAGAGCCATATGAGTCAAAATTATCATTGGAGGAAATAACCAAAATCTTAGGTCCTGCTAGAATGGAACGTGACCGTTATGAGGATAATGATATAGCAGGGGTTGTTACGGGGTTAGCATGGACAAGCGTTGGAGGTGACATTTTGTTCATTGAATCGGCATTGTCCAAAGGGAAAGGAACACTCAATATCACGGGGAACTTAGGTACAGTCATGAAGGAATCGGCAACCATTGCATTGGAATATATCAAAGCTAATGCTGAACGATTTGGTATTGAACCTACATTATTTTCTGAGAACAATATCCATATTCACGTTCCTGAAGGAGCAACTCCGAAAGATGGTCCCAGTGCAGGAATCACCATGCTGACCTCGTTGATGTCGCTTTTCACTCAGAAACGAGTAAAAAAACATCTGGCGATGACGGGAGAAATTACCCTACGAGGTAAGGTGCTTCCAGTAGGAGGAATCAAAGAAAAGATTTTGGCAGGAAAGAGAGCAGGTATCAAAGAAATCATACTCTGCAAAGAAAATGAAAAAGATGTATTGGAAATTCGTGAGGATTATCTGAAAGGACTCACTTTTCATTATGTAACTGAAATGGAAGAAGTTATTAAAATAGCAATTACCAATCAGGATGTGAAAAATAAGAAACAATTTTAGCAATACACAAAAACGCCATTACCAAAACGGTAATGGCGTTTTTAACTTTATGAAGTAAATTAATATTCTCGATATTTTTTAGAAAAGAGTCCTCCTTTTTAATACTCTTTATTTAACAAATCAGGACGTCTATTTTTGGTGTGTTCATAGGCTTTTTTTTCCCGCCACTGTTCAATTTCAGGGAAATTTCCACTCATCAACACCTCTGGGACATCCCAACCTTTGTAAGAAGCGGGACGCGTATAAACAGGTGGTGCAAGTAAATTATCTTGGAAAGAATCTGTTAAAGCAGAAGTTTCATCGTTCAGAACACCCGGAATCAGGCGGATGATAGCGTCACACAGAACGGCAGCACCCAATTCTCCTCCCGAAAGTACATAATCTCCGATAGAAATTTCTTTCGTAATAAATTGATCTCTAACACGTTGATCAACTCCCTTATAGTGTCCACAAAGAATAATGATATTTTCATAAAGTGATAACCGATTTGCTATCTTTTGATTTAGTGTTTCACCATCAGGAGTCATATAAATGATCTCATCGTACGAACGTTCAGCTTTCAAGGCCGATATGCATTTGTCGATAGGCTCAATCATAAGTACCATTCCAGCTCCGCCACCAAATTGGTAGTCATCTACTTGTTTATAACTCCCTGTGCTATAATCTCTTAAATTATGGAAATAGACCTCAACAAGTCCTTTTTTTGCAGCACGTTGCATGATCGAAGCATTAAATGGACTTTCTATCAATTCAGGAATAACTGAAATAATATCAATACGCATTTTATCTGTGTTTGTTAATTTCGTCCTGTAACTGACGACGTACTTTTTGCTCTCTTTCGATTGCCGATTTTCTGTAATTTTCGTATTCCTCTTGTAAATCGTTTAAATCTTGCATTGATTTTTTGGCTATGACATTGCTATTGGAGTAGCGGTAGATATAAAAAACAAGCATAGCTATCAACAATAAAACGATGCTCCACATAATCAGTGAATATGTAGATTTTGGTAGTAAAATACCCAGAAGACTAACACTATCTTTTTCATTACGTGTCTCTTCAAGTGTATTTTCCAATGAAAGAATATTGTTATTCAATTTCTTTATTTCATTTTCGTGGGCATCGACAACCTGCTGTTGAGCTTTAATTTTTGATTTTACGCTTTCCAAACTATCCATCACGTTGCGTTGATAAACGGTTAGGCTACCTTTGTCGATAACTTTATAATTTTGCCACGAATTAGACTGAGAAATTAGATTTTCAAATTGGCTGTTAAGCGTATTCTCTTTTTTCTGATTTTTTGTGTTTTGGATACGCGTTCCTTCCTGTGCATTAACAATTGGACAAGTAAAAAGTATTGTGAATGCTCCAATTAATAATTGTTTTTTCATTTTTTGTAACTATTCCTTTTTAGGAAACAAATATAGATAGATAATTGCACAAAATAAAAAAATATTCAAAAAAATATAATTTTTACCATAAAATAATTTTTATATCGGCGAGTTAGATAAATGTTCTCAGATTTATTTTATTGAAAATAAATATATTAATGTTTTTTTTACTTCTGTAGTTTTATAAAATCAAAAATAGTAAAATGTTTTGCTTCAAAAAAAAAGTTTATAAGTAACTTAAAATGAATAGGATATAAAATATTTTCAAAAAAAATAAAAAAATAAGCTATAAAATTTGCAGGAATAAAAAAAAGTCGTACTTTTGCAACCGCATAAGTGAGATAACAAGTGCAATTGGAGAGATGGCAGAGCGGTCGAATGCGGCGGTCTTGAAAACCGTTGAGGGTAACACCTCCGGGGGTTCGAATCCCTCTCTCTCCGCAGTAAGAAGTGTAAATCGAGTAACTACTTGGTTTACACTTTTTTTATGTTCTTCAAGTTTTTTTTCTCTTAAATATTAATTTTCTTTGCAACATTTAATCTAAATACGAAAAAAAACGAGTGAAGTCGTTTTATGTGCAAAATTACGACAGACATTTTTTTGTTTGCTATGAACTTTAGAAAAATAGATGTAAATTTGTCAGCGATTGTAATTTAAAAGAAATGGTAACAAGCGATTTTATAATCCATGATAGGGAATCAATTCCCTTCGAGGATATTTTTCTGTCCGATGAAAATAAAACGGCATTGCAACAACTTATCAAAGAACACGAACATATTGCCGAATTAATGAAATATGGCCTACAAGCTGATAACAAAATTTTATTTTATGGAGCTTCTGGTTGTGGAAAAACAACCACCGCAAAATCAATCGCTAATCGGTTGGGAAAATCTATTTTCATATTGAATTTGAGTAATTTAGTAAATTCTCGTATTGGAGAAACTTCAAAAAATTTAAAAGCAGTTTTTGATAAAGCTCAGCGCGAAAAGGCTGTTTTATTTTTAGATGAATTTGACCAAATCGGTAAAACTCGTACTGACGACGAACGAGATGTGGGTGAAATGCGTCGTTTAGTGAATACGATTATCCAATTATTTGATTATTTTCCAAAAGAAGGTGTGTTAATTTGTGCTACTAACCATATTGATTTTATTGATTTTGCTCTTCTACGGCGTTTTCAATTGAAATTAGATTATGAAATGCCGTCAAGAGAGCGTTTAGATGCCTATTATGATAAAATTTTAGCTGATTTTCCCGAAAAATTTACAAATATCGACCGGAAATATGATATTTCCTACGCTGAAGTAAAGGATTATATTCATACACAAATGAAAAAAGCAATTATTTATTCATTAGAAAATTCGCATTGATTTTCTTAAAATGACCTTAGTCTATCCGTGCTTTTTGGCATAATTATTGCACAATACGAAATGACTTTGTTAAAAATATAATATTAAAATAATTGATTAAAATTTAAACCGTATGAAGAATTATGCAAGTATTGTATCGGCTGCTTTTTTAGGCGGTATACTATCGTTAGGGGGGTATAAATTGTTTCTTGACAAAACAGATTCCGTTGCACAACCCGTGATAACTGAAAAACCAAATTTTGTACAAACCAATAACCATGTTGGCGGAACTCGTTTTGAATTGAATGAAAACAGTTTTGTTGAGGCAGCAAATAAAACTGTCAATAGTGTGGTACACATCAAAAATGTAGCTACTAAACAAGGTGGAGGAAATTCCGTTTTTGATTTATTTTATGGTGGAGGAAGCCAAACTCAAGTTGGAACAGGCTCAGGAGTAATTATTACTCCCGATGGGTATATCGTGACCAACAACCATGTCATAGCTGATGCTACTACTTTGGAAGTTACCCTCAACAACAACAAAACTTACACGGCTAAGTTGATAGGCACTGATGTTTCATCAGATATAGCATTGCTTAAAATTGAAGCCGAAGAACAACTGCCTTTTTTAACCTTTGCTGATTCTGATAACACTCAAATAGGGGAGTGGGTGTTAGCTGTAGGGAATCCTTTTAATTTGAACTCAACCGTAACAGCAGGGATTATCAGTGCTAAAGCACGTAATATTAGTGAACGCAGTAATGATAAAGTAGAATCGTTTATTCAAACTGATGCTGTTGTGAATCGAGGTAACAGCGGAGGTGCTTTGGTAAATCTAAAAGGTGATTTAATAGGTATAAATACAGCTATTACTTCAACAACAGGTACTTATATGGGATATTCGTTTGCTGTTCCGAGTAATATAGCCAAAAAGGTGATTGAAGATTTGATTGAATACGGCAACGTACAACGCGGTGTATTGGGGGTTCGAGGAACCGAATTAAACTCTATTAATGCAGAAAGATTAGGCATAAAACAAACCGAAGGTTTCTATGTGGATTCAGTAGATGAGGAATCAGGAGCAGGGGCTGCAGGTATTAAAAAAGGAGATATAATCAAGCAAATTGATAATGTTCGTATTCACAAGTACTCCGACTTGAGTGGTTATATTGCTTCTAAGCGTCCAGGTGATCAGCTTAAAGTTATATACGACCGAGAAGGAAAAGAACGTAATACGACAGTTAACTTAAAGAAAAATACTACTTATGTGGTTAACACTTTGGGCTTGGAGGTTAAAAACCTTTCCGAAGTTGACCAAAAGAAATTTAAAACCAAAACAGGAGTTAAAGTTACGGGAGCTTCCCAATTTTATGAATACAACAATGTTTCGGTGGTAGGAAAGGTGTTAGTTGCAGTAAATTCAAAACCTATTAAAGACATTGATGAATTGAAAAATATCGTAGCAAGTCTTTCATCAAGAAACCGAAATTCATTGGAGTTAATCAATGAAAAAGGAGAAAGAGAACGACTTTTCTTCTAAAAAGAATAATCTTTTTTATGAGACTATCCAAAGGGATTGAAGTTTTTATCGGTGTCCCATAAAACAATTTTCTTGGATAGTCTCATTTATTTTCAAATTGTACTCCAACCTGGAACTCAGAATTTTTTATTGAAGCCTATTGTAGTCGGTGAAAAATAAAAATTAGGGGAACCGTTGCTTTTCTTTAATATATATATTCTAAAAAGTAAGAAATGAATATCAAACTAATTACAATAGGGAAAACCGATAATTCAAATTTGCAACAACTTATTTCAGATTATGAAAAACGATTGTTGCACTACATAAATTTTGAATTGGTAACCATTCCCGACCTTAAGAATAGTAAATCGTTGAGTGAAGAACAGCAAAAAACGAAAGAAGGAGAGTTGATTTTGAAGCAATTAGAGCTTTCGCACGAACTAATCCTTTTAGATGAAAGAGGAAAAGAATATACTTCTGTTGGTTTTTCAGAATACATTCAAAAAAAATTGAATACAGGCATCAAACAGCTTACGTTTGTGATTGGAGGACCTTATGGATTTTCTCAAGAGGTGTATGCACGAGCCAATGGAATGCTTTCTTTGTCGAAATTGACGTTTTCGCATCAGATGATTCGATTATTTTTTGTTGAGCAAGTTTATCGAGCATTTACTATTCTCAAGAATGAACCTTATCATCATAGATAGTCGCCTTTTTCGATAAATTGGAATGATAACTTGGATAGAGGTTAATTGTTTGATTTTAAAGCAAAAATTAAACACACAAAACAGAATTCCTCACATAGTCTCTCTCTGTTAAAAAAGTCGGATAAAGATGCATTTAAAGTGAGTGAATTCGTTTTGTGTGTTTTTCTTAAAAATTATTTCTTAGAGGACAAATTTTTGAATGATTTCGTCTATTTTTTCTTTGGTTTTGTAATTTTCTTCGTCGAAAAGATACTCAAAAAGGGTTTTTCCGTCTACTTTTGTTTCAAAACGTAGTGTTGCGTTTTTAGCATATATTTCATTCCATTTTGCTCGAACTAATCCCCATTTTTCGTGGTGTTTTTGCCAAAAATCTTTAGCAGCTTTACATTTTTCATCATCTACTTTCTTGTAGGTATTATATCCTTTCTCTTGGGCAATTACTAAATCATCTTTTCCATCACGTCGGAGAATTTTATCATTGTCTTGTTCATGTAACCAACCATAATTGGTGATTTCATGTCGATTTCTTCTGAACATCACATTGTAATCGCTTCTCACTTCTTCTTCGCGACGAGGTAGAGGAGAAACAACCTCACTTTCCCAAAAACTTTTTCCGTCAACGTGTACCCATGTAGCTGTTTGTTCGTAACGAGGACTATCGTCTACTTGGAACACTTTTTGTGTCCATTGACCTTTTACGTCACTTTTCGGTTTTTGTGAGAAAAGCCACTGATCCCCAAGTTCATAGGTGTAAAAATTTCTGTTTTGATATTCCCAATCTTGTCTCCAATGTTTGATGATACGTTCGTTACCTTTCTTTCCAACAATTAATAAATGCTGTAATACAATTTTATCCTTTTTGTCTTCAACAGCTTCTACCCATTCCAATGCTTTTGAACGGCTGGGCTTTGATGGAACATAGGTGGAATCAGCTCCATATCGAAAAGTTTCAGCATATCGAAAAGTTACCTCATAGCAACCACACATGTTTTTTATGGCAGCAATGTCTTTTTTGTTTTGTGCATATCCATTGATAAATAGACCGAGTGTTAAAATTAAAATGTTTACTTTTTTCATTTTATTTATGTTTAGATTAATTCTCGGCAAAGATATAAAAGTTTATTAAGAATTAAAATAAATAAAGATATTTTTAATTTTCTAAAAGAAGTATTTCAAATCTACTAAGGTTTCGGATAATCTTCTTTGATTGTGTTATTTAGCAATTAAATTAATTCCTTTTGTGTAATAACAACAGTCCGAAAAAAGTTAAAATTCCATTAACAGCAATGCTTACAAAACCGAAATCAAACTTGAAATGATTTTTTAAGTAAATACTTAAAGCATAAGTAAGTAGGGGAGAGGCTATACATACCAGCCATACCCATTTGTCATGGATTTTCATTTTTGTAAACATTCCGAAGATAAACAAGCCTAATAAAGGTCCATAGGTGTATCCAGCAATGTTGAAAATCAGAGAGATAACGTCTCCCTTACTTTGAGAAAATATCATTATGATACAAAAAATAACAATCGAAAAACCGAACAAAGCTAAATTTTTGTAACGTTTTTTCTGTTGAGATGTTTTTTTCGACATATCCAAAAAATCATACGTAAAGGATGTCGTCAATGCCGTTAATGCTGAATCAATACTTGAGAAAGATGCTGCAATGATGCCCAATAAAAAACACATTCCTGCGACAATACCCAAATAATTTAAAGCCAGATTAGGGAACAAATTATCGGTATTTAATACCAAACCCTTAGGGTCAATTTCCAATATAATTCCCATGTTTTCAGCATAGATATACAATAAAACTCCTAAGCATAAAAACAAAATTTGTGTACCTGCCAACACAAGACTATAAGTGAGCATATTTTTCTGAGCATCCCAAATATTTCTGCAAGTTAGTGTTTTTTGCATCATATTTTGATCTAATCCAATCATAGCCACCGATACAAAAAAACCTGCAATAAACTGTTTGAAAAAATTATTCCCAGATTTAGTGTCCCAATTGAAAAAGTCAAAATATTTATGGTTGTAAATCTGCTGTGCAGTTTCAGAAAAAGACATATCTAGCGTATCCGAGATTCCTATTCCAATGGCTACAATACTTATAATCAGGAAAAAAGTTTGTAATGTGTCTGTCCAAACGATAGTTTTTATCCCCGATTTAAAGGTATAAAGCCAAACAAAAACAATGATGATAATTACTGTTAAGTAAAAAGGAATACCAATTCTGTCAAAAAATGCTAATTGGAGTATTTTAGTAGCCAACATCAATCGTAATGCAGCACCAAACGATTGTGAAACCAAGAAAATAAGCGACCCCGATTTGTAAGATACTTTACCAAAACGTTCTTTCAAATAACCGTAAATAGACACCAATTGCAAGCGGTAGTACAAGGGAGTTAGTACAAATGCGATGAACATATATCCTACTACGTTTCCCATCACAAATTGAGAAAAATACAGATGATTATTAGCCACAGATCCAGGCAATGATACAAAGGTAACTCCCGATAAAGCACTACCTACCATTCCGAAAGCCACTAAAAACCAAGCGGATTTGCGATCACCCGTAAAAAAGGTTTCATCACCTGTTTTGCGTGATGTGAAATAAGAGATAGAGATCAGTATACCGAAATACAGTAGAATTACAAATAGAATCAATTGTACGTTCATATATAAAAAAATCATTTTTGAAGAAAAAGAGGATAAAAATGAGTTATGTTCATCTTTATCCTCAGCAAAAGTACATTTTTTTAGAAAACTAAAAAATTATTTTTTTTCAGCTACAATCGCTACTGCGTTTAGATTATTTTCATACGTGCGGAATACTTTTCGCATCGCTCGAATGCGTTTCCGTGCATCGGGATTGGTAAGAATATTAAATCCTATTTTTAGAGTTCTGAAAAAACCTTCATCTTGGATCATACGTTTTTTTTCAAGTAGATGCATTGGATTTGTTTCCACTTTTATTATTTTAAAACCTTCGCTTTCAATTATGTCACTCCATTCACTCACTGTCAAAGGTCGTGCATTAACCCTTATAACTTGAGCGAGTTCCCGTTGAATGGTAGCTTTAGCCTCTGGGTCAATATCATTGGGTGTCAATCCAAGCTCATGAACGGCATATAGCCCTCTTGGTTTTAAAATGCGATGTGCCTCACGGATGATTTCCCTTTTGCGGTGATCGGCTTGCATCGTTAGCATAGCTTCACCATACACCTTATTGGCTACTTGCTCAGGTAATTCGGTTTCGGCAGCATTTTTGTTGATGATTTGCACATTTTTTTTCGCAAATTTTTTCCGTAACTTTTCAGCGGCTTCTTCATCAAGTTCTATACCTATGTAATTTTCCGGATTTTTTGCTAATGTTATTTCCGCAGTTAATCCCAATCCTGGAGCAAATTCCACTACCACATCATCATTGTTAACAACCAAGTTATCAATCATTTTAAGGGTAAGTTCTTTTCCTCCTGGTCGTAATACTTTTTTCCCCATTTTGGCTAAAAGCCAGTGTCCTTGTTGTTTGTTCATTACTTATTAATAATCGGTTATAATTATTTCTTAGACTTTTCAATCTCTTGAGTTTCATATTTAGAAAGAGACAGACGAACAACACTGTTTTCAAGAGCTTTTAGCTCATGTACGATAGTGGCTTTGAGTGTAATGAAATCACCTTTGTTTAGTTGGTAAATAGTTTCTCCTACTTCGAAATTAATTTTTCCTTCAAGAACCTGTACTACGATGGCACGAGGAGCTTTGTGGCGTTTCATTATTTGCCCCTCTTTGAAGGTTATCCGAACTTCTTTAGTGAACTCAGTTTCTAAAATAACCTCCACATTAGGTTTGTCGTCCTTGTAGGTGACGTCTTTCAACATTGAAGCTGTCATCACATCAGTAATAACATTTTCTTCTTTTTCAATAATTTGTTTCATCTGAGCTTGTAAACCAAGCGGTAATAAAACGAGCAATAATGGATATTTTCGCATAATATATTTTATTTAGTCTTAATAGTTTAACACTGCAAATGTAGTCAAAATAAATTAATAAAAGAATTTTTAGTCTTTTATTTTTCAAATTAATTTTGTCTGCATGTTTTATAGTGTTGAAAATCAGTGTTTTTAGTAAAGAGTGTTTTAATGAATGAATAAATTGTATTCGTAAATTTTTAAAACATCACAAAATTGGATAGCTTTGCCAAAAAAAATAGAACAATGAGTGAAGTGACAATATCCATACAACCAACCAGTAATCCGGAAATTATTAAACTGGAAGCATCAAAAATTTTGGTCAAAGGTAGCTACGAATTTAATAACATTGATGAGGCTAAAAATTCACCTTTAGCACAACAGCTTTTCTATCTGCCTTTTATCAAAACAGTATATATTTCCAGTAATTTTATTGCTTTGAAACGCTATCCGATTGTAGAATGGGCGGATGTTCAAGAAGAGTTGGCTGAACAGATTTCGGTATATATAAATTCCGGTAATGAGTTGATTACCACAGAACAGCCACTAAAAAAATTACCTATAACGGTTTATGCAGAGAGTACACCCAACCCCACGGTAATGAAGTTTGTGGTTAATAAACAAATTGTACCTGTGGTTTTGGAATACAAGAATGTAACGCAAACACAAAATGCGCCATTAGCAAAGGCATTGTTTGATTTTCCTTTTGTTAAAGAAGTTTTTTTTGATGAAAATTACATTTCAATAACCAAGGATGAATCGGTAAAATGGTTTGAAATCACTATGGAATTACGCGAGTTTATTCGTACCTACTTGGCAGATGGAAATAAAGTTGTTTTAGATAAAGAGACTAAAAAAGAACAAGTTACGAATGAAAAACAAATAGAAAAATCACCATTAGTAACAGACATTACTTCGCAAAAAATCGTAGCCTTATTGGATGAATATGTAAAACCTGCCGTAGCATCCGATGGGGGAAACATTCAATTTGTGTCGTACAATAAAGAAACTCATCAGGTCGAGGTGATTTTACAAGGAGCCTGTAGCGGTTGTCCATCTTCAACAATGACTTTAAAAAATGGTATTGAGAATTTGTTGCAAGATCAATTGCAAAACTCTGAAATTCGAGTGATAGCCATTAACGGATAAAACCTTTCAAAATCATCATAAATTGAATATCAATCGTAAAATAAAAAGCTTAAATACGGCAGAGCAGATAGCTATTGTCAACATTTTGTTATTCATTGTTGGATATTCGGTAGTTTCTTTAGGTTTAATTTCGCAAGAACAACTCAATCAATGGGTAGGTATGCCTCAAAAGTGGGATGTTTTTCTAACAAAACCTTGGACTATTTTTACGTATGCCTTCTTCCATGCACGTTGGCAACATCTGTTTTGGAATATGCTTTTTTTGTATTTGGTAGGGCAAATATTTTTTAATTTATTCAATAATAAGCAATTTCTAAAGGTTTATCTTTCGGGAATATTTTTCGGAGGAATCTGTTTTTTATCAGTATATTTTTTGCCTTCTGTTTTTTTTGAAAATACCATCCTGTTAGGTGCGTCGGGAGCTATTATAGCAATGCTCTTTTTTGTTTGTGTTATGGCTCCTACCTATGTGGTCAATGTTTTTTTCTCCATTCGTATGCGTTTGTGGTATGTCGCGTTGCTTTTATTAGCTTTTGACATAATTCAATTTGCTTCCGATCCTGGCGGAAAAATTGTTCACATAGGTGGAGCTTTTATAGGATGTTTTTTAGCTTTATTAGGTAAATATCCATTGCAACTGAAACGAAACAATTATAAAAAATTAACAAAAAAACAAATTTCCTCAAAAGCTATAAAGCCCTCAGAATCACGATCGAAATTGAGTGAATCTCAAAAGATAAAACAACATAAGGTTAATGTTATCTTAGAGAAAATTAGCTCCAGTGGCTATACAAGTTTAACTGAGGAAGAGAAAAAATTTCTATTTGAAGCCAGTAAGGAAATGAATCTTTAAGATTTCATTTTCTGCTGTATTGCATCTAAAATCCTTTGAGGACAGCGTACTGGTCGCCACGTGTTTACATCTACGAAAACTAAAGTAGTATTTGCTGTAGATATTACCTCGCCTTTTTCGTTAATTATCTGATAATCAAATGTTATTTTTGAACTTGGAAGTTCTTTTAGTTGAGTTCTGATGGTAATGAGTTCGTCGTAAAATGCTGGTTTTTTGTAGTCTATATGCAAAGAAACCACAGGTAACATCACGCCCTCTTTTTCCATTTCTTTGTACGAAATTCCCAGTGAGCGCAACCATTCCACCCGCCCAAGTTCTAAGTATTGAGGATAATTACCATAGTAAATAACTCCCATTTGGTCAGTTTCACCATAGCGGGTTCTCAGTACATAATCGAAGTACAAATTTTCCATAGAATTGAAAAGTATATAATTAACAAGTATTAACATTTAACTCTTGCGAAAAAAAAATGAGAAAAACAATAGTAAAATGATTTTTTTTATTCATTTTTTATTCACAACTTTGCTGTCTCAATTCACAGAGATACTACTACATCTGTTTTTGAAGTTCCAAATATAACCTTTTTTATTTAATA